>JAIEMA010000072.1 GCA_019752535.1 Bacteriovoracaceae bacterium | reverse complement strand
GATTGCTTCTGTATTATCAAAAAAAGCTGCAGCAGGCTCTACGCATGTGGTTATAGACATACCTGTGGGGCCAACAGCAAAGGTAAGATCTGAAGAGGTTGCAAAGCTACTTTCTGAAAAAATGATCGCCGTTGGCATGGCGATTGGCCTGAATGTAGCTACAGTAATTACTGATGGCAGACAACCTATAGGCCGTGGCATTGGTCCCTCATTGGAAGCCCTTGATGTGCTGGCCGTTCTGCAAAATGATGTTAAAGCTCCGAAAGATCTTCGACAAAAAGCTATACTCTTAGCCGGTAGGTTGCTCGAAATGGGAGGAAAAGCGTTAAAAGGTCAAGGCGAAACACTGGCGGAAGAAATTTTGCATTCAGGCAAAGCATGGGAAAAATTTCAACGGATATGTATGGCTCAGGGAGGATTAAAAACACCTGAAACTGCACCCTATAGACAGATAATAAAAGCTGATAAACCGGGTTTGATTACGTCTATAGATAACCGAAAGATTGCCAAGGTTGCAAAGCTTGCTGGCGCCCCCGATGCAGCCACAGCCGGCATCTATTTATTTGCGTCATTAGGCCTTAAAGTGAATAAAGGACAAGATTTGTTCGAGATATATTCTGAATCACCAGGGGAACTGTCATATGCTCTGGAATATTTAAAAGCTAATGCAGATATCATCAAAATTGAGGCTTCATAAAAATGATACTTTTCTCCCTTCCAGGAAACGAAACAATGAGCCAAAAACTTGCTAAACTTCTAGGTGCGGAAATTGGGGAGTCTACGATTCGACAGTTTCCGGATGGAGAAAGCTATGTAAAGCTCAACTCAGATGTAAAAGGAAGGTGCGTAGTTCTTGTCTGCACATTAAATGAACCCGATGAAAAACTTCTGCCCTTGTACTTCCTTAGTCAAACCGCTAAAGATCTGGGAGCAAATTGCACTTGTCTTGTAGCTCCTTACCTGGCTTATATGCGACAAGATAAACGCTTCCAAGCTGGAGAAGGAATCACATCTACTTATTTTGGAAAATTGATTTCGAGCTTTGCTGACACACTTACAACCGTTGACCCACACTTACATCGTAGAAGTTCCCTTTCGGAAGTCTATCAGATACCAAACAAAGTGATCCATGCAGCTTCCCATATTTCACAATGGATCAAAGTAAATGTGGAGAAACCGATTCTTATTGGACCAGACAGTGAAAGCGCACAATGGGTATCTGAAGTCGCCAAAAATGCTGGGGCCCCTTTTACTGTATTACAAAAAATCCGACATGGCGATCGGGATGTGGAAGTCTCTATACCTGAAGTAGAAAACTACAAAGACCATACTCCAGTACTTGTGGATGACATTATTTCAACTGCTAGAACTATGATTGAGACAATCGGACATCTAAGAAAAGCAGGGATGAAACCTCCTGTTTGTATTGGCGTGCACGCTGTATTTGCCGGCAATGCATATGAAGAATTAATGAATTCTGGAGCAGCATCTGTTGTCACCTGCAATACCATTCCGCATAAGAGCAATAAAATTGATCTTAGTGACATCTTAGCAAAAAATATTCGAGACCTTATGCCAAATTCTTAGGAGTCTAGCTTGTCATAGAAAAATATAAAGAATTTTTTGATTGACCTGCTTTAAAATTGCGTATACGTTTGGGTAAAGGGTAAATGTCTATTTTTTTTAAGTGTTTACAATTTTTTAAATGCGAACAGCAAGAGTGAATAAAGGAAATATATGGGTAAAGTGATTAGAGCTTTTTTTATATTAAGTTCATTCTTATTTATTTATCCTTTGGTAGGATCCAATGAAATTTCTTCTAAGATTGAACATCCGAAAACAATTTTAGACGAAGTCTTGGAGAATCCATCTTTAAGTACCTTAGCAAAAATTATCGTTAATACCGATCTTGTCGACGTTCTAGAAGGCCAAGGCCCTTTAACGTTGTTTGCCCCTTCTAATGAAGCATTTACAAAATTACCTTCTGGGAAATTGGAGGATTTGATTAAACCAGGCAATAAAGAAAAATTAATGGCCATTTTAAAATATCACGTAGTCTTTGGTAAAATGACTTTGGATGAGATGAAAAAAGATAAAGGATTAATGACCCTCGAGGGCCAGCATCTTCGCATCAAAGTTGATAATGACAAAGTGATTATTAACAATGCAGCTATAGTGAAACCAAATCTTGAATATCCTAATGGCGTTGTCTACATTATTGATCAGGTTCTGATTCCAAAATGAAAGCCAACTCATCTGCAGATTCCAATATTTTAAACGGCGACATTTACACTTGCCCAATGCACCCTGAAATTAGACAAGATAAACCTGGAATATGTCCAAAATGTGGAATGACCTTAGAAAAGATTCCAAAACCATCTTCTCATAAAATCATCTACACTTGTCCGATGCATCCAGAAATTCAGCAAGATCATCCCGGTCTTTGCCCTATTTGCGGAATGACTTTAGAACCAAAAGAAACCACTGCGGAAGTTGATGATTCAGAATATCGAGACATGTTGCATAGATTTTGGATCGGTGCTGTTTTAACGATTCCTGTTTTAATACTAGCCGCAAGTAAAATGCTGCCATTTTTAAGCCTTGAAAATATCGTGTCCGATCATGTTTCTCATTGGATTCAATTCATCATAAGCACACCCATTGTTCTTTGGTGCGGATGGCCTTTTTTTGAAAAGGCCTGGTATTCATTACTTAACCGTTCTTTGAACATGTTTTCTTTGATTGCTTTAGGCGTTGGAGCTGCCTATTTTTACAGTGCCATTGCTGTCTTATTTCCTAACTGGTTTCCAGACTCATTTAAAGAAAAGGGCGAACTTTTTATTTATTTTGAAGCAGCTTCGGTGATTACTGTTCTTGTCCTTCTAGGGCAGGTACTAGAGCTTAAAGCCAAGAGCCAGACAAGTCAGGCAATTAAAGCCTTGCTAGGTCGAGCCGCTAAGACTGCTCATCTTTTAATCAATGGTCAAGAACAAGAGGTTTCCATTGACCAAGTAAAAGTTGGAGATATGTTGAGAGTGAAACCGGGCGAAAAAATTCCGGTTGACGGCGTAGTGATTGAGGGATCTAGCTTTGTGGATGAATCAATGATTACAGGCGAACCGATACCTGTTGAAAAGAAAGCTAAAGACAACGTCACTGGAAGCACAATTAATCAGACTGGCAGTTTTTCAATGGAAGCTAAACGAGTTGGTAGTGAAACCCTATTAGCAAGAATTGTGCAAATGGTATCCGAAGCCCAAAGAAGCAAAGCACCCATTCAAAAACTAGCTGATGTGATTTCCGGATATTTTGTGCCTGTTGTCGTTTTAGTGGCGATTATCACATTTATTGTCTGGGGATCGATCGGGCCAGAACCTCGTTTTGTTTTTGCCTTAGTCAATGCTGTTGCCGTATTGATCATTGCTTGCCCATGCGCGCTTGGTTTAGCTACCCCCATGTCTATCATGGTCGGAATTGGAAGGGGAGCTGAAATGGGCGTCCTGATCAAAAATGCTGAGGCTTTAGAAACGCTTGAGAAGGTCAACACAGTGATGATGGATAAAACAGGCACGCTCACTGAAGGAAAGCCTAAAATTACCCAGATTGTAGCCTCCTCTAGTGGACAAGAAAATGAACTTTTAAGATTAGCGGCTTCGGTTGAAAAAAATAGCGAGCACCCACTTGCATTGGCTATTGTGCAAGGAGCCCAAGAAAGAAATTTAAATATTCCAGAAGTCGAGCAATTTAACTCCGTTACTGGTGGCGGAGTCATAGGTATAGTTGAGGGAAAGAAAGTATTTGTGGGCAAACCAAATTTATTGGAAGAAAACCATATCACTGGCATTGCAAGTTTGCAGGCTCAAGCGAAAGAAGCACAAGAACAAGCTCAGACAGCCATTTTTGTAGCAATTGATGGAAAAGCAGTTGGGTTTATTGTTGTCGCCGACCCAATTAAAGCCTCCACCCCAAAAGCAATAGAAGATTTACATCGACTTGGCATAAAAGTCATCATGCTGACAGGCGATAACGAATACACCGCTAAAGCCGTAGCCAGAAAATTGAATATAGATGAAGTCCATGCCCGTGTGAATCCAAAAGATAAAAACATCTTAGTTCAGCAACTCAAAAGCGCAAAACAAATAGTAGCAATGGCAGGGGATGGAATAAACGACTCGCCAGCTCTTGCTGCTGCCGATGTAGGAATTGCCATGGGAACAGGAACTGATGTAGCAATGGAAAGTGCAGGAGTGACTTTAGTAAAGGGTGATCTCACGGGCATCGTAAAAGCCATTACCTTAAGTCGAGCGACAATGCGCAACATTAGGCAAAATCTCTTCTTTGCTTTTATCTATAACGCAGCAGGAATTCCTGTTGCCGCTGGCATCTTATTTCCCTTTATTGGCCTTCTTTTAAATCCCATTATCGCTAGTGCAGCCATGGCTTTTAGTTCTGTTTCTGTCATTTTGAATTCACTAAGGCTTAAGAAAGTCAAAAATTGACCTTCACAACCATCCTCCACAAAAACCTGCACGCCGCAAGCCAGTTTTGATGTAGGAACAGTTTCGCATTAATTGCCACAGCAAGCCGCTGCGATAATTCTCGATCATTATGACGATCGGTCCTTGGTTGAGTCCGAAATGCCAAGGCGATACCCAAAAGCCATAAGGATTACCTGGCTCTCCTGGATGTGTTGGATTGAACGCTGCCTTAAAACCATACCGGTTAAATTTCGTCAATTTCGCTTGATGGATACAATGGTGGAGCGATGGCAATACGATTTCGGGTGCGAAAGGTAAGGATGCAACAACTGCCCAGGGTGAGAGCGTGCCGTCATCTGGTCCATATGGCACTCCGCGCCCCAGATAATCGTAAAACGTACGTTCAATCCCTCCCAACTTGATAGTTGTGAAACCTGGTCCCTCGCTCGCCGTAATTCCCCAACAACATTCACAGTAGTCGTCAAATTTAAGCGGGTTCTCGATCGCATAGCGTTGCTGCACATAAGTAGCACGTCGACTGTTCTCGAAGTAGTCAATACCTTTGAGGCGCATGAAGGCATCCTGAATGCCACGAAAGTCTAACCAAGTATGGGAGAGCTGATGCGTGAACAGCGGTCCAGCGTAGAGATATTCATAATCATAATAATGCTCCCACCGATAGGAAGATGTCCATGTTGCATAGCTGCTTTCTGGTAAGGGATGGGTGGGGGAACCGAGACCTAAAACGTAGAGCAACATAGCTTCATCATATCCTTCCCATCGGTAGTTTAGGAAGCCACTTTCTGGCTTCCATCCGTGCGTTACCGTTGCACCTTGATTTTGCGCCCATTGCCAATCGGCGCGTCGATAAAGCGCATCGGCAAGCGTGCGGATTTCGCTCTCGTCAGCTGTATTAGCGTCGAAATAAATCCCAGATGTCAATGCGCCGGCGAGTAAAAAAGCGGTATCTACTGTCGACAGTTCGCATTGCCAAGCGCGACGACCGGTCTTCATGTCAAGAAAATGATAATAAAATCCCTTATACCCGGTTGCATCAAGCTCGGGGCCTTGTGGGCTGTTCCAAAAAAAACGCAATGTCGCAAGCGTTCGCTCTACCGCGGCGGCACGTGATATGAATCCGCGCTCTACCCCGACTGGATACGCCGACAACGCAAGGCCGGTGGCAGCTATACTCGCAGGCCAATTCGCTGCTGTTTTGTCAATTACGAGACCGTTGGAGGGATTTGTTTCATGTAAAAAATATTCGAATGTATCGCGTTGCAGTTTTTCTAGTTCAGCATCTATGGTTAGTTTTTCGGTGCTCATATTTCCGTTTTTATCCCCCTAGTCGAGGAATGAAAGCAGGAGTTTTTGCAACATATGCTTCGTATTCTTTTCCAAATTCCGCGTACATATCGCGCTCTTCTATTTTAGCGAGCCGAACATACATGATGACCAAAATGGGAAACATAATAAGGGTTAAAATCGTTGGCCACTGAAGAAGAAAACCAAACATGATCATGATAAAGCCAACATATTGCGGGTGTCGTATTCGAGCATAAAGTCCTGTTGTTGCTAATTTATGGTGTTTTTGAGCTTGAAGTAAAACTGCCCAAGCAGATCCTATTATATAAATGCCGATGAAAATAAATATTAGACTGAGGATATGAAAGATGTCAAAATGCGGATTTCCCTTCATTCCGAACAAAGTGTGTAGCAAATGACCGCTATCGTGAGAAAACAAATGCACCGTAGGATAATTTTTTGAAAGCCAACCTGAAAGAAGGAATATCGTTAAAGGGAAGCCATACATTTCAACAAAGAGAGCTATTATAAATGCAGAAAAGCCCCCAAAAGAAACCCAATCTCGGCTCTTTTTTGGCCTAGTGAAGCTGAAAGCAAAGATAATAAAAATCAACGAATTGATAATGACTAAACTCCATAAGCCATAAGCTGGGGCTTCATGATCCATGGCTAACTCCTATTCAATGATGATGTGTTTCTTGATTTTCCCGATCTTTATCATCACTGTCGCCTCCATGATGATGCCCATGTCCATGAAAGATGTGCATTAATGGACATGCAAGTAATATCAACCATGGCAATATCCCCAAAAGATGAGCCCCATGCTCTGTGATAAGGAAAAAGCCAATAACAACTAAAAATCCAAACAATGCGATATATGTCGGAGATTTCCAGGTTAATCTTGATTGATGATCAGAATGGTCCATAATTACCTCATGAAATAAGTTCGCTTTATGAGGATTTCCCTGACATCATCATTTGTGGGTAGGCGTGCGCGAAATCACCTATGTAAAAGTATTGCAACATGTAATACCCAGTACAAATTACCCCGAGTATTCCAAAAATGACCAATATCCAGCCAGCAAGAGAGCTAAATCCCTTGTTTTCTTTAATTAATTGGACAAGTACAATCCCTGTTGCTAATGCGAACATTTCTAAAATTACTGCAATATGTCCCAAAAACATTGCCATAAAGTCTCCTTTTTCTAAACACTCTAAGCCAACCTATGCCAGCAAAAATAAATATATTCAATTTTTTAATTTCGCGATGGTAATCACTCGAATCCTATGAACCTACCGACTATCCTTTACTAAATTCTTAGCAATTTTCTGTCCATCAAGACTAAGTCTAAATTCTCTAACTTCCCATGCCTCACTATCAATGAGAGATATTAACTCCTTACGTTCAAGCGATCGAATAAGTTCATCCCCCATGTCTATAAATTTAAGACCATCTTCAGTAGTAAAAATTTGAACCATTCCTTTCTCGTTGAATGAAAGCACGGCATTTAATTTCAATAAATCCATCAAGACTTCCTTTTCTTTATCTGAAAGACTATTAATGAATTCTTCGCTGTCAAACATCAAAACTTTTCCCTTTAGTAATAATGAACCCAGCACAAATATACATCTTTTTACAATCATTAATTAAAATCGAGGCGTATACTCAGGACAATTTCCGCAGGTCAGTGTGTGGTTATCTCCTTGCTCATATTGAGAGTCATTGAGTAATAGTTTGAATTCGCATGAATTAAATGATCGATCAGTTTCCCACACCCATTCATCAGGACCTGTATTCTGTAACATTATTCCCTTATCCCAACTGAGGTTTGCCCCATTTCCTCTAATGAAAATGTTATTATTGAATCCCACATCACAATGAACCACAACACGAGTAAGCTTGGCGTTCTTTTTCTCGTTAGATTTAGAAGAACTAGAAGTTGTTGTATTTGTTTCGGATTGCTTTGTGGACGCATTTTTTGTAAGCACCATACATATCTCCTTTTTAAATTTTCTTATTCCATCTAATTTATGCAAATTTCAAGCAGTGAATGGAATTGTTCTGAATATTTCCTACACATCACAAAATAAATCCATCCGGTAAATGAGTCCCACGCGGTACAATAATAATTCCATCTCGAATACAAATTTTATCGCTACTGTAGTTCATCAATTTATTTTTGTTTATCAACTGCACGTTCTTTCCTATATGTACATTTTTGTCGATGATAGCATGATCGATGATGCAGTTTTCTCCAATTAGGAGAGTATTTGAAATATCATCTGACTTGGGAGAAGTATAGAAATCATTCCCCATGATATAACTGTGCCTTATGATGGAGCCTTGCTTGATAACCGATCGCAACCCAAGGATGCTATTTGTAACTTCGGCGGCTTCAACAAAGGAACCTTCGCAGATAATGGAATTTGCCATCGTAGAGTTTTCAATCTTCGGAGCTGACAAGTAATATTGTCTAAAGAAGATATGTTTTTTATCTTCACAACAATTAAATTCTGGGTTAGAAGCTGTCAAAGCAATATTGGCTTTAAAAAATGATTCAATTGTACCGATGTCTTCCCAATAGCCATTATGGAGATAAGCGGCAATATTCCCTTGGCTTACCTTTGTTGGAATAAGATGTTTGCCAAAATCTTCTCGTGGATCACATAGCAGCAGGTCTAATAAAGCCTGTCGTTTGAATACATAGATTCCCATCGAGCCCAAAAATTCCCGATCATCGCAATCGTCTCGAGCAATCTGTTCTAGAGTTGATGTCGGAAGGCGCAAATGATTTAAGAGTTCTATTTCTTGGGGTTTCTCATAAAATTCTGTAATGAAGTTATGTTTGTCTAACTTCATGATCCCCATGCGTTTTGCATCATCCTCATTCACAGGCAATGCTGCGACCACGAGATCGGCATCAGACTCCTTTGCAAATTGGATCATATGTTGGAAATTCATGTTGTAAATTTGATCGCCAGATAGAATGAGGAAATATTCTGCAGGGATTTCGGTTAAATAATTTAGATTTTGTCGGATGGCACATGCGGTCCCCTGGAACCAGGACTTACATCCATGTTTTTGTTCTGCTGATAAAAGTTCAATAGCAGTTGAAGAAAATGCTCCTGGATGATAAGTATTAAAGATATGTTGATGAAGTGAAGCTGAGAGATATTGGCTAATGATGAAAATTTTCGAACAGCCCGAATGAATGGCATTGGACACAGGGATATCAATTAAACGATACTTGCCGCCAAAACAAACAGCTGGCTTACAGCGCGTCATTGTAAGAGGCTCAAGTCGTGTGCCGTTTCCTCCAGCAAGAATAATGGTCGCAACACGACTCATGTCAACTGATATCTTAGGACTTATCAGTGAAGTACTTGCGTTAATTGTTTGTGTATCTTGCAGCAGCATGCGGGACCTTGAGTCTATGTGTAAATAAATAATTTTTGTTTAACACAGATAGCTTTTCATAATCAAAGAGAAAAACTTTCCCAGATCTTTTCTTCTATATCAGTTGCATTGAGACAATGCACATGGAATTTGTGCAACAGGTATTGCATGATTTGAATCCATGAAATTGGGAAACAGCTGTTTCCCAATTGTTATTCCTCATCATTAGGATATTAAATTTACTTTTTTGCTTGCATTGTCCGCACGAGCGGACTTGTCATAGGCATATACCAGTTCAGACTTCGAGTGTCCAGTTATGCGCATGATATCACTGTCTTGAAATCCTTGTTGTTTAAGATAGGTAACAGCAGAGGCTCTCAATACGTGAGGAGAAACTTTAAAAGGAATCCCAGCTGCCGCTCCCGCTTTCGCAAAGGTCATGGCCAATTGATTGATCATGACGGGCTTTCCCGACCTAGTGATAAATACATGGTCTGTTCGGCCTCCAATATATTGTTGAAGCCGCTTCATGATACTTTCTGAATAGGTGATAACCGTCTCTTTCTGAAGTTTACGCATTTTAGATTGAGTAAAAGTAATCTCACAACGACTCCAATCTATCTGGTGAGTTTGCAAAGACAATACTTCGTTAACGCGTTTTCCGCCTTGCAAGATGATCTTACCTATTAAACAATCCCTGTTATTAATTTCCTCTAGCTTTTTAAAGAATGAGATCCACTGTGCCTGTGTCATTGCATGGGTTTTAACTTTGTCATATATATTGAAAAATGTTTTTGAGCTTCCCTCTCTATTTGGAATAGCCTTCTTCACAATACCCTGGAGGCGTCGACTTAAAAAACCTGTAAAGGAGATATAGCAAGCCGCACGTGCCTGTCGACTCGATTCCGCCCAATTTTGGATGAGTTTTATGCGATCAATGATAACCTCATGGTTGACCAACGCAAAAGCCTGCAAAGTCATAAGGGGATCCAACAATCCCAACTCAATCAGCTTGCGAATGCCAGACCTGTAGTTAATCTGTGTTTTTTGGCTAAGAGTGGATAGCCAATAAGAGATCGCTTCTTCTACTGTAATTTCGTCTAACTTTTTCCAGACTAAATTTGTTTGAAAAGTTTTTGCCTGTTCATACGTCTCCAAGGGAGAAAAGACTGATGTTTCGATTAATTGTGTCATTAGTGTCATTGGATTCCTACTATATTTTTTAACCTTCGCTCAACATTGGCTGAATTCAAATCTGCAATCCATGCATGCTGTTTTCACTCATTTAAACTGTTTAAGATTGATTGAGTGAATCTCAAATAAAAACTATTTACTTCTGCTCATCTTGTTTATAAGAGCCATTATAAACAAGAAAATGTAGCTCGAAAAACCTTTCATGGCAACTGAAAGTTTTGGCGGTTGATGGTATTTTACATTAAATTGCTTTGGCTATTATGTATCATTTACGTCATTTAATACGTGTTGCTATAAATCCATTGACCATTAACGGTAGAATCTCTTATACCTCTTATTGACATATCATTAAAGAGGCTAGGAATAATATGAGTGAAGAAGTTCAAGAGCTAATGCATCAAGCCGCCAAAGAGACCGGCAGCCTAGATGAACAAATGACCAAGCGCCGAAACAAGAAAAAAATAAAAGCTACCATTTATCTCACAGAAGAAGCCGAGCAGGCATTTACCGAGCTTTATATCCATCGTTTGCGCAAAGACAGAAAGATTGACCGATCAATCATTGCCTGTGATGCTATTTTGGCTCTATACGAAAAAGAAGTTGTTAATGGACAGTCTGTCTTTGTGTAATATAAACACCCAATTAAACTAACTGGGTGTTTGGGTTACATTTGGATCAACGGAGCTACAATGTAGTGAGAGCCGTCAAGTCATACGTCGAATCTGTCAACATCAAAAAGGCTCCACTTAGAGCATCTACAATATCATCATGATTTCCTTCAGGGAAATTCTCTACCTCTCTTAAAAAGTCTTCGTTCCATGGTGCATGCAGGATTTTGATATTCCCAGCCTCTGCTTGCGATGAAACGGGAAGGGCCCGCGTTACCTTGTCCTGAGTAGCTTTGAATGTCTTTACATTATATCCCTGCAATGATCTCACGAGATAATCGGCTTCGCTTATCCCTGCTTGCCCAGGATCTTGTTCGATGCCGATCCGCACTGAAATGCCGTCCTGGCTTGCAGTATTCTTGATAGCGTTTTGAACACCTAAAGGACTCTGCTGAATTCTTACCATATCAGTGATGTACAGGATATTATTTTTATCCTTTTCAAGGCGAAGGCCAACAGTATAATCAGGATCATTGCTTTCTGTCTTTTTCGTTGCCGCCCGATCCCAGTAGCGAACGGCTCTTAAGCCTCCCTTTGGAATGGCTTTGACAACCTCAAAGAAGCTCCTTTGGAAAAACATGCCAGCTGTCGGTCTGACGTTCCAGTTTCCCATGAGCAGCTGCTCTCTTTCAAAACGGGGTAGGGCTTTAAGGTTTGCTAGGTATCCCGGATCTTTCTCAAGCAGAATTTTATTATCATGCACGGTTGATGCCACAAAGGAAACACTCTTAGGTAGACAAGTTTGATCCTTTTCTATCAATTCTTCGCGGCTTGACCCCCAAATTGTTTCGTCATTTTTAATAAAGAACCAGCGAGTTTTTCCGCTGCGTGAGGGGATTGGATATCCTGATTTTTCATCAATCCACCAGGAAATAAATTGTCGAACCCAGGAATCAGTATCCGGGTTGGTAGTGGCTCGAATATATGGTTTCACTCCGCAAGTTGACCGATTCCTTGAGAGCATATAGACAAATTGTTGCCAGGAAAAATGAGTAAGCTCATCAAATCCAACAAGGGGAATCTGAGAGCCTTGCCAGTCAAAACGTGTTTTATCATGCTCAAGGTGAGCGAATTTGACTTTGCCATTTCCTTGGAAATCCCATTCAAGAGTTGACTCTTTAGGAGTGCCGTTCGCATGAACAAAAAGTTCGCAGCTTGTATCCCATAAGCCGCCTGGATTGCGGACTTGAGTGCTATTTCTTCGAAATATCACAGCAGAGAATCCGGAAACATTTCTATGTCGCAGGCATTCCATTAAAAGAGCCCACGTTTTGCCACCCCCAGCAGCTCCACCATAAATGACGATATCCGCCGAAGCATTCAAGAATTGGTATTGAGGGCCTTTCTGAGGCATGATTTTAGGCATTGGGATCCTCCACTTTTTCTTCTATACAGTCGCCTCTACCATTATCGGGAATGTAAATCTGGACAGGATCTTCTCCTTTAACGATTGTTTCCGTGACAATCGTTTCTCTTTGGCCAAGCCAGATTTTACCAAGCCAGATAGCCATGGTCGCACTGCGCTCAGCTTGCTGAAATTGATAACGGCGGAGGGAGAGTTTATGACGCCCATTGCACCTTTTTCTTAGCTCCGCAAAACCCATACCAAAAGCCTCCCTCAACCTTCGATCCAGCGTATCGACGCTGACCCGGAAAGAGCCCGCAATTTCTTCAGCTGTAGCTTGCATTTCTGTCCAATAGAGCACTTGATCAAGATTGATCTCTTTTGCAGGCACAATTCCTTTCCATTCGGCAGGAGGGGATTGCGGATCCACTGGTGGTTTGACTGTTTTCTTAGGACGACCGTTTGGCCGGCCCGTAGGTTTTCTAGGCATAATCTTCACCATTCAACTTAATGTTGCATGGTTCATTTCTATGTAGCTTGTACTTCTTATAACGATCGACAATGACATCGCAATATTTTGGATCGAGCTCGCAACCAAAACATCTGCGATCCAGCTGTTCTGCTGCGATTAGCGTTGTTCCAGATCCAAGAAAGAAATCAAAGACAAGATCGTCCTTCTTTGAGCTGTTATTGATAAGATAACCAATTAATGGGATAGGTTTCATGGTCGGATGCTCCGTATTTCTCTGCGGCCTGTCGAATTTAAGAAGAGTGGTTTGCTTTCTGTTATTATACCAGTGATGCTTCTCTCCCCCTTTCCAGCCGTAAAGCACAGGATCATGATCGCTGTATTCCTTGCCTCCGAAAAGAACCGGCTCATGCTGCCATTGATAATCTTGGCGTCCAAGAACAAGAGAGTTTTTAATCCAGATAAGGCACTGAGCCATTTTTAAGTTCGCCTCTCGGAAAAACCGGCGGAATCTTTCTCCTTCGGAATCGGCATGAAATACGTAGATCCCCGCTCCTTCTTTCATGAATACGAAAGCATTCACATAGAAATCTCGCAAAAGGGATTCGAAGTCCTCATTTGAGAGATCGTCATTTTTAATGGTAAGCTTCTCTTTTGTGCCTCCTTTATAAGCCACATTATAAGGAGGATCTGTAATGACAAGATCAATCAGTTCCGATTCAAGTACCTTCTCTATATCGCCATAAATTGTGGCGGATCCACAGATCAGCCGATGTTTTCCCAAATCATAAATATCGCCCGGCTTGGACTTGGGTTCATCTGGCAATTCTTCTTCATAGCCGTCATCAATTGCTTCAATCTTTTCGGGGTCTTTGAACTGAAGTTCAGTTTCTGTAAATCCCCAATTGAACAAGTCTGCTACCTCCCATTCATTAGCTAAACGCTCCCAATCCCATTCTCCAGAATTCTTATTGCTGCGGATAAGGTATTCTTCAGCTTCCCTCGAAGTCAGCTGTCTGTTTGGAACTCGGACTTCAATTTCTTCTTTTCCGCGGCCGAGAGCTTTCATTGCTTTGACTCTCATGTGGCCAGCCAAAATAGTATTATCCAAGTTGACGACAATGGTCTCCACATAGTTAAAGCTTTTCAATGATTGCTTTAGTTTTTCCATCTGATCTTTTGTAATTTTGCGAGGATTTTTTTCATGATCTTTCAAGTCTTTGATCTTTCTGGCTTCCGTATGCCAAACCAAATCCTCTAAAATGTTTTCAGATTCTGGTGATAGAGTCTCAATTTTATTCGTTTGAACCTCTACCTTCTTAGTTTCGCTCTTTGTCATTTTCCTTCTCTCTGATTTAATTTTTTTCTTGTACAAGACCTGTAAACCGATTTTTTCCTAATTACCAAATCGGTAAAAAACGACAGGAAATCGGTAGCTAAGATTTAAGAGAGTAATTGAGAAGGGTGAGTAGACAGGGTAATTGAGTAGAAGCCTGATGGCTTGATTTAAACTTTGCTGACGATTTCAATGGTGATTGGATATAAATCCTCAACCATCTTTCGCTTTGTCTGACTTAAAGCAGTATCTTTTCCCTTGGTATCGACAAAGCTTATTTCGCCATTAGCATAAAAAACCTGAAAATCACATACATATCGGACTTTTCCTGGGAGGTCAAAAGGAATTTGCCTTAGAAAAAATAAAACCTCTCCTGCCTTTTGAAGGATTTGCAGCTTATCGTAATAGCGACGCTCCAATTTTGAGGGAAACTTTTTACCATCCCTCTCACAGGGAATCGCGCCAAATTTATGCTTTGGCCTTCCAGATGGTCTAAAAAAATTTATATTCATCTAATGCAGCTTGCTCCTCTGAGATTAAAAAATTTCATTCTGTCAGATTTTTTCATTTTTTTGCATCTACATATTGAACATACATGAAGTAAAGTGCGTATGTTCATTTTACACGCATATGCCAACAACGAAGATGGAATTACCAGATTTAAGAGCATATGAATTAGGGAAACAGCTGTTTCCCTAATTGGTTAACCCCCCCCTTGAGAGGCTTCAAATTCGATAATTTAATCCTTATCCTTTTGGAAAATGGTGTAAAATTAATGGCAGCATGCATACATATATATTTACATGGTTGTATATAAATATTATTTCACTTATGAAGAGATTAACCAAATGCTTTCCAAGCAAGGAGGTGGTTTCCATGAGAGACGATGTTGTCAGACTGAGTTTTGATATATCTGTACATGAACATGCTTTGCTAAAAGCTGCGTGTGCTGAAGCTATGATACCCATGAAAGATTTCCTGCATGATTTGGTAGTGAGAGGAATACAGGAACTTAAGGAAAAGAAGCTACAAGAAAAATCAACAGAGTCGAGCTTAATAAAATAAAATTTAACACAGGGTCATAAATGTCTGGCTTTCGCACTATTGGTGCCTCTAGTATACTCTGCCTTCTTTGTTTTGGTTGTACAAGGGTACCACAAGCAAATGATAATGGCGTTGATTGTTTAATCAATTCTAAAATTGATAAACATGTTGAATGGTATCAAGGCTGTCCAGATGATCAAATAAATAGTGCGATTCAATGCTTGCTCGAAAATGAACTTACTCCTGAAGCGGCTATACAAATTGCTCTTCTTAAAAACCCCAAGGTCCAATCTATTTTTGAAGAGTTGGGAATTGCTCATGCAGATCTAGTTGAAGCAGGACTTCTTTCTAACCCAGATTTTTCTGTAGAGGTGAGATATCCTTATAAAAAAAATCTAGTGACCAATATTGAATACCTCGTTACCGCTACTTTTTTAGATATTTTCTTGATTCCTCTTCGCACAAGGCTAGCAGCAGCAGAATTTGAGCAGGCAAAACGCAGAGTAACAAATGAGATTTTGGATTTAGCTTTTGAGGTTAGACAAACTTATTATGAACTTTTAGGCGAACAGCAAAAGCTTAAGTATATTAGACCAATTGTTGAGTTGACAAGCATTCATGGTGAAATAGCTTCAAGGCAAAAAATAATTGGGAATGTGAATCGCCTTGATTTTCAACAAGTCCAAGCAAGATTTTTAGAAGCTAAATTGGAAATTGCTAAGGAACAGACAACAATTATTCGTCTCAGTGAAAAATTAAATAGACTTTTAGGTCTTAGTGAAGAAATTTGCCTTATTTTACCAGAAATTCCTCAAGATATTGACTATGAAGGATATGACATTTGTGCTTTAGAATCTATTGCCTTAGCCGAGAGAATGGATTTACAAGAAGCACGATTTGAAGTCATTCGTTTACGTAGAATGCTAGGGCTTAAGGACTGGTGGACATATACAAATCTAAAGGCGGGCGTTGCCGGTGAACGAGATCCGGATAGGTTGAATTTAGTTGGTTTTGGATTATCTGGGGAAATTCCGATTTTCAATTTCGGGCAGGCAGCACGTATGCGTATTTTTGCTCAACTTAGACAAGCTCAAGATCGTTATGAAACTTTAGAAATACGCATTCTTTCAGAAGTAAGAGAGGCACATAAACTCTTAATGAGTGATTTAGGAATGATAAATGATTATCGAATTAGGATAATTCCTTTGCAAAATGAAATTATCAATTCATCTGAAGAGTTATATAATGTCATGGGGCTAGGCATTGATCGTCTTATAGAAAATAAACGCCAGGAACTTGAAGCAAATCGAAACTATTTTGAAATTCTTAAAGATTATTGGGTGGCAAGAGTCCAACTTGATAAAGCATTGGGTGGTTATTTATTTCGCTTATTATCAAAAGACGGTTGCATCGAAGGAGCCATAGAATGAAACAATATTTTACCTTTTTAGGACTACTTACCACCTGTGCCTTGTATGGTCAAATGAATCACGATATGAGTTCTCCTACCTCTAAAATGGACCAATCTAACAAGCCTATTGAAGAACCAATGAATGGAATGAAGCATTCTCAAATGCAGGGGATGGATCATTCTAAAATGCAGTATCAAAACATGCAAATGAATGACGCGATGGATCAATCAATGGATCATTCGATGCAAAATATGCCTATGCAAGACCATAAGCAAATGATGGAGAAAAATCAAACCGATCAAATAGAGCAAAATAAACAAAACACTCAAAAAAGTCAGGAAGGCGCCAAAAATGAAGATCAATCTTCAAAGGGAGCCTTAAAATATCCGTCTGTCATTACTCCTAATGTAGGTTCTCTTCCATGGACAATGGATGGTGATGTAAAAGTCTTTCATCTTATCGCTGAGCCAATTCGAAGGGAATTTTCTCCAGGCTTTTGGGTGAACTGTTGGGGTTATAATGGATCAAGTCCAGGTCCAACAATTGAAGCCGTAGAAGGAGATCGAGTCAGAATTCTTGTAACGAATAAACTCAACGAACCTACATCCGTTCACTGGCATGGAATTATTTTACCCAATGGGATGGATGGGGTAGCAGGTTTGAATCAAAAAGCCATTCCACCAGGGGAAACATTCAAATACGAATTTACTCTAAAGCAGAATGGTACATTTATGTACCACCCTCATTCAGATGAAATGTTTCAAATAGCTCTCGGCATGGAAGGTTTTTTCATCATCCATCCACGAGATGGGGATGATCCCAAAATTGATCGTGACTTTGCTATCTTTTTACACGAATGGCGTGTCCCCATGGGTGCTGAAACTCCTATTCCTTTTGAAATGCTCGACTTTAATATCTTTACTTTCAACAGCGTTCTATATCCAAGTATTGAGTCATTAGTTATGAAAACAGGTGATCGTGTACGTATTCGTTTTGGAAATGTCATGATGAACACCCATCCAATTCATTTACACGGGCATGAGTTTTTGGTGACAAGAAGGGGGGGTAAAAGACTTCCTCCAGCAGCCCAATATAGCGAAGTTACAGTGCTTGTTGCTCCTGGAGAAACACGGGATATTGAGTTCATAGCAGATAATCCAGGAGATTGGGCTATTCATTGCCATAAATCCCATCATACTATGAATCAAATGCAGCATGATCTTCCAAATTTAACGGGAATAAATAAGAAGGGGATCGAAGAGCGAATTAAACAATTTTTCCCAGACTTTATGGGCTTAATGAATATCAATGGAATGGGAGATATGTTTGAAATGTACGGATCTAATGAGATGATGGATATGGGATTCAAAATGAAATATCCGTCAAATCTCTCACCTATTGGGAGTCCTGGACCTTTTGGAGTAATTGAAATGGGTGGCATGTTCACTATTTTCAAAGTGAGGGATAATTTAACGAGTTATGCCGATCCAGGTTGGTACCAGCATCCTCCAGGTACGGTCGCTGAATCCGTTAACAATGGAAAAAATATGAACCAGATGAAACATCCAGATCATAATATGAATACGATGAATCCTGGTGGAATGAAACAAAGTATGGGATCGATGGATCATGATATGCAAGACATGAAAGGTATGCAAATGCAAAATTCACCCCATAATATGAACACGGTCAGCTGGTTTAGCCAAGAAGAGGATCAAAAAGAACCTCATGGTCAAGAAAATACCAATTGGATGCAGAGTAAACCTGAAGACAGTATGGGCGGCCATATGGGTGGACATATGCATGGTGGGCAAATGGGACAGATGAAAAATATGAGTCCAAATATGCAGGGGATGTCCCATGATACGGATATGCCCAACATGAAGGAAAATCAAATGCAACAACACGGGGGACACTAAATGAACAAGCAATTAATTTTGTGTTTATTGTGTATGTTGTGCTTTTCAGTTCTTTTTGGCCATGAAGGGCATAAAAGCATGGAGGAGAGCAAAACTCAACAAGAAAGCATCACTCCCTCCTCAGGTCAGCCGACTGTTAAGCATTTTGGTGGTAGACCTTTAACATGGATGCAATGGGTCGGAAGTTTTCATTTTATTTTTCTCCACTTTCCTATTGCTTTAATCGCAATGACAGCTATTTCTGAGCTTCTATTTTCTTGGTTCCAAAGGCCCATTTTTGATTATGCTTCTCGATTTATGTTAATTGCGGCGGCTGTTTTTTCAGTACCTACAGCATTATTAGGCCTGACTTATAGCTATACAGCTTCTTATAGCGGTATACTAGCTGATTTCATTTGGTGGCATATGTGGGCTGGAATTTCCACCGCTATTTTTGCAATCTTTGTGGCTTTTCTTCGGGAACGTTTAGGAAGAAGTAAAATCTATTATACCAGTCTTTTTCTCTTGTTCCTGCTGGTAAATATCACAGGATATCTCGGAGGCGGAATGACATTTGGACCGTACCACATGCATCCTCCTCTTTAACTAAACCAAAAAGGAGTTTTTATGGAAAATAAAGGAAATAACAAAGAAAACAATAAAGGCTGCTGTTCATCACATGCTTCATTTCCTCAAACAGATTCTAAAGAAATGCAAAAACTAATGGAATGCATGAGCGTTTGTGCAGCTTGTTCCAAAATGTGCATTGATCAAGGTCAAAAGAAAACAGCGGCTTTATGCGCTGAATGTGCTGATGTATGTTCTCTAGCAATAAAAGCTCAAAGTAACCAATCAGAGTTTCAGCATCAAATCATGGATCTTTGTGCACAAATATGTCGAAGATGTGCAGAAGAATGCAAGAAGATGAAAGTTGACCACTGTCAAGAATGCGCAGAAGTTTGTACTCGGTGTTCTGAGTCTTGTTCAACTGCTCATAGCCACCATTAAAAAAAATCTTGGCTTTTGGCGGAAGTTTACCATTTACTAAATGTTTCTAAGAAGCCTTAGACTTACTCTCTAAGGCTTCTTACACAAAAAAATTTGATGATCTTGGACGTGAACGAGAAAAATAGCAATACCGCCAATACGTTCCCTTCTCAGAGCATTAAAGAGGAATTTAAAAGATATGCATGAAACATCAGGATTTGTTACGACTACTGTAGTAGCGATTCTAGGAGCCATTAGTCCAGGACCTAACATCGTAGTAGTCACAAAAAATAGCCTGACATACTCCAGAAAAACAGGTATTTATACGGCCTTTGGAGTATCTTTAGGTGTTTTTATACATATCGCTTATTGCTTTATCGCTTTAAGTTTTTTTATAGTCAAATCTGCATTCCTCTTCAATATCATCAAATATATTGGCGCAGCATACCTCATCTATTTAGGTCTAAGATTGCTTCTCAGCAAGCGGTCTATTCCAACTAATGGTATAGAGATTGTGCCAGAGAGCGATCTGAATGCAATGAAAGCTTTAAAGATGGGTTTTTTCACGAATGTATTAAATCCCCAAGCAACCTTATTTTTTCTGAGCTTTTTTTCCCTATTGATTGATCCCTATACCCCTCTTATCATCCAAATTGCATATGCAATCGAGGTTTGGTTAATCGCCTTAAGCTGGTATTGTTTTTTGGCCTTTTTATTATCGCATTCAATACTAAAGTCTCGACTAGCCTATGTACAATACTACATTGGAAAAGTTATGGGAGGGGTATTGCTAGCGCTTGGATTAAAAGCAGCAATTGACTAATACAGAACTTTGTTAATATTGAGGTTTGTAATTGTTTTATTACACATTTAAATTACTCAATGAATTTAAGGATATAGTATGCAAATATTTCTCATAATTTGGTTTTTATTAACTGGACTATCCGTTGCATTCGTTGCTTATGACCTGATGACCAATACCCCAGAAATGAAAGTAATGAAATGGGGATGGGTAATGGTTACATTATATACGGGCATTTTTGGACTAATTATTTATGTTTTTTCGTGCCGCGAACCCGCACCCTATGCACATGAAAAATTCATTGCACCCCTTTGGAAACAAACTGTCGGTTCATCTATTCATTGTATGGCCGGAGATGCTACTGGAGTTATAGTTGCAGCTTTTATAACTACACAACTCAATTTAGCTATGGGTATAGATAGCGTATTGGAATACATCGCTGGTTTTGTATTTGGGCTCTTTATTTTTCAGGCTCTTTTTATGAAAGATATGTTTGGTGGAAGCTATATTGAAGCGGTACATAAAACTTGGTACCCGGAATTTTTATCCATGAATTTTGTTATGGCAGGCATGCTACCAGTAATGATTATCTTAATGACTCTTGATCCGTTAAATATGGAGGCTACTTCTTTGCGCTTCTGGGGCATAATGTCATTAGCATCGTTGGTGGGAGGAATATTTGCATTTCCAGTCAATTGGTGGCTTGTGAAAAATAAACTGAAACACGGCATGGGCACAGAACGAGCATTAGGTAAAGGGGGTGAAATATTGGGTAAGACAACAATGAATCAGATGCCTGAACAGACAGAACATATTTTAAATATAAGTACAACATCTAACGACCGAAGTATGGAAATGATGAAAAGTAGTGTATCTACACAAAATAAATTTTTTGTTGCTTTACTTTCCATACTAATTTTAGCAATAGGTATTTCTACAGCAGCTTATTGGGGCGATTTATCCATGCAACCTAAGGGAAATATGCATAGTATGAAGATGTAACGGTATTTATTCTTCCAGGATTAATCAACATTTAGGTTAAAAATTTGCTTCCATATGTGTGGTGGTTAATAATTTATAAAAGGGCAAGCATAACTATGAAGCGTTTTTTTCTGAGTATTTATCTGTTTTTCATGACTTTTTCCTTAAGTTTATCCGCTTCGATTCCTGAAAGCACAAATTCAGAAAAAGAAAAATTAAATAAACATGTAGATGACAAATCAAACCAAAGCGAAACAGAACAAACGCAAGCTGGAAATGAAGAAGCTGAAAAAACCCTCAAGATTGGCATCTTAGCATTTCCTCCTTCTCAGCAACCAAATGGTATGGTTTCGTTTGGCCAGAACATCCTCAACAAAAAACAAGCACAAGCTTTTCTGTTAGCCAATGAATTTAAAGGAGATGATGAATATTTTATAAATCTTGTTCCCAGTATATTATACGGTTTTACAGATAGCTTATCGCTATTTATTAGCGCTCCGATTGCTGTACGATATAGACAGGATGATCATCATTCTTCAGGACCTGGAGATGTAAGTATTCAACTTGAATATGCCTTTTACACTAAATCTTACAAGACATATTTTGATCAAGCAACCGTTGTGACTAATGTGACCATTCCTACGGGATCAACCAAGAAAAATCCTCCAACTGGGATTGGATCAAATAGCTTTTTCATCGGGGGAACATATTCTCGCACGGGGATTGACTGGTACTACTTCGCTTCTTCTGGTGGAATTTTAACGACATCTAGCCATCGAACACAATTTGGAGATCAATTTTTATACCAATTTGGCGTGGGAAGAAGGATCGCAAATACTAAAGAATGGCTATTTGCTTGGATAGTAGAGTTTGATGGAACTTATTCGTGGAAAGATAAAATTCATGGTGTTATTGATCCCAATTCTGGAGGAAATGTCATTTATTTAACTCCTTCTTTATGGGTATCTTCCGAAAATCTCATTTTTCAGCTTGGCATTGGATGTCCGGTTCAGCAGCATCTATTTGGGCATCAAAGAAAAAATGATTATTTGCTCGAATTAAATGCTGGCTGGACTTTTTAGAGAAGTTCTCTTCCATTTTTAGACATCTGCGCTGGTCACCACTATCAATGTCATAGGTAAAAAAATTTAAAAAACACTGTCATGGAAAGAAAAACTTGCTTTTTTAATAGACATATACCATACACGGGTATAGTATAGATAAAAAGTTAAGACCAACACTTTAGGAATTTATGAACGAAAAGCAATGTTGCAATACTCAAGTAGACCTTCCCAAACATCCTTCCCATAAAGCAGAATTGCCTAATTTGAATCGCATTAGCGGACAAATCGAAGGAATAAAAAAAATGATTGAAGATGGGAGGTATTGCCCAGATATCTTAACGCAAATACGAGCAATACGTTCGGCTATAAAAAATCTTGAACTTCGTATTCTAGATACTCACCTGTCCAGCTGTGTCACTCAAGCCTGCATCTCTCATGATCAAGATGAACAGAGAAAAAAAATTGACGAGATTAGAGAATTGATTAAAAGATTTGAATGATCTTAACAAAATGGAGGCTTGAATGGAATTGATTAATGAGGTTTCCCTTGATTATGACACCACAGTGATTACTCAAAAAGAGCAAATGAAGAGAACGCTGAAATTGTTGGCCGTTTTGGGTGCTGCTTTTCTTTTAGTTAGCGGCTATATTATTGCTGACCCCTCGACTACAACCAACCATAAAATCTGTCAATGTAACCCAGAAAAATATTGCGGATGCGGCAACCATTGCTCATGTGGGATCAATTGCAGATGTAAATAAAAATGTGAAAATCAGCATTGAGACAGGGACCTATTTGGATTCATGATACGCGCAGCAATGGTCCGTGGAAATGGTCTCTACAGCTTAATATAGGTTTTTCCCGTTCTTTAAACACTTTGAACAAATTACATTTTAGACCCTTATCAAAACAAAAAAAGGAGAAAAATATGAAAATGTTACTAGGCTTCTTAGGAGCTTCCCTTATGGCAGTTAATTTTCTTACTGCTGCCCCAACAATGACAAATTGCAAGTGCCAAAACTGTACATGCACTCAAGAAAGACACTGTGGATGTTTTTCTAGATCAGGATGCCAGTGCTCTTCACAAGCTTGTCAATGTGGGCCGAATTGCCAGTGTGGCTATAACTGCTCATGTGGAAGCAATTGTGGTTGCAAATAAGTTAATCAAAAACTGCATTTTAGGAGTGTTTATCATAGAACATTCCTAAAATGCGCTTCAGAGATTTATCGAATAAAAATAAATACTTTATGTCTTATTTTTAGGCCAACAAATACATTTTTTTGGAAGTTTTTGGCTTAAAAACAAGACAAAATAGCAGAGTTTAGACATAGATCTATGCTATTTCAAATGAATGTGCAACGAGGAGAAGGAAAGATTTCTATCAAAGATTTTCTTAGGGAAATTAAAAAGCTTTAATTCTTGAACACTGATGATGATGATGATCTATAAGAGCGAAATCTATCTATCTTTGAAGGAGTCTCAAAGCTTTCATGATGACCATCCTCGGAACGTCCAGATCTTCCATTGATTATCTTCAAGAGCTAAGGTGTATTCGAGAGTGTATATGCTGTCATCTTTACCTTTCAGTTCAACAATCAAGAAACAGGTCCCATTGTCTAGTCTAGGGTTTTTAAATTCTATACTTTGATAATCCATAAGAATAGGATATTGATGTATGAGTTCTTGAAAAACTTCGAATGAGACATCTTTGCGAAATGCTGGAGATGTAGGATCGCTGTAAGCTTGTAAGATATCACGATCCTTCAATGCAGCAAGCTGCTTTTTTATCGGTGCATGCGTATTGGTATCTTTTAATAATTCCTGAAATTTTGAAAGGTTTGCTATCGTCATATCTAGGTGCAAGATCTTCCATTGGCCGTCTTCTTTCCCCATAGTATATTGTATTGGAATGGCTTCATTATCTGGATTTAGTATAATATCAACTATAATGTTATCAGTGCGAATTGCTTGTTTTCCTAACACGTAATTTTTATGTGAAGATAAAATGGAGTTGAAATCAACGAATTGCCTGAAACCATCTAAGGAAGAGAAATCCCTAAATCCTTTAGATGTTGCCTTGTTGTAGGCATTTTCAATATCTTTAGAACGTAACGCCATCAATTGCATATCGATTGAGTGCAGCCATTCTGTGGAGTCAACCGATGAAGCAAAGTTATTAGAGGCAGTATTATCTATCCATATTTTTAATATCTTCCATACACCATCTTCTTTAACTACAGTATATTTCACGCCAGTTAAGTCTTTATCTGAACGAGTGAGAATTGTTAATAGAAAGGCTTCATTCTCATTGAAATCTACTAGGGAAATTTGCCTATCAATATAGGATGTGAGCACACTATTAGCTTTTAGGAGTTCGCGAAAATCAGAAAGTGGCACTGTTGATTGAAACTTGCGCGCAGTGAAAGCATAGGCTTCAGGAGTCTTATTACTGCGCAATGCTTCTAAATGTTTCTCTATGATTTTTATCGGCCCTTCATCTTGCCACCGATTCCATGAAAAAAAACCTAGGAAGATGAGAAAGCAAGCTCCAAGGATTAACCACACATTCCTTCTTCTTGATTTATCAAAAAACATACTTAATTTTTTATCCTCTAGGGCTGACTATGCTTGCCGGACACTCCAAGATTTCACAATTTATGTATCTTTACAAGGATTATCTATAAGTTAGACAAGGGAGGTTTTTCAAGGTGTTTTTGAAGTCTTTGAAATCGATTACACCTACCTGGCGAGAACTTTAAGTAATATCTAAAAAATTACTATTATTTTCACTATAAATAATATCCCAAAATGTCAATTCGTTGTGTATTGGTTGTGGCTCCCGAATTGGGAGAAGTCACATTAATTTTAAAATCGTTTCCACCTACAATGATATTATTTACAGTTCCAATACAAACTGGCAGACCCTGATTTATAAACATTGTTCATGAGAGGATTGTATGAAAACGAAACGCCCATCTCGCTATCCTAATGAAAAGCATGACATCTTTATAAAGATAAATATTTGAATTTTAAAGATGGGTAAGTGAGAAAAAAATGAGTATAATTAGAATGAGTTTTTGCATTCGTGCGGCCTAATTTTGCCAGAATTTCCTTTCTTTTTTACAACAATTTTTATCACATAAACGAATTCTCAAATCAATTAACTATTTCGTCTTGTGATTCAGATTGGTACATGATAAAATTAATTTTTAAACATGCCGGAGATTGATATGCCTCTGATTCAAGGAAGCAGCGAAAAAAACATTCATGAAAATATAAAGAAGCTCATAGGGGAAGGGTATAAGAGAAAGCAGGCGGTCGCCATTGCTTACAGTGAAGCAGAAAAAGCAAAAAGCAAGGAAGATCAGGAGCAGAGCAAGCCTTATAATTATAAAAACTCATGTATGAGTGCTCCGCCTAAAGAAACTCAGCAGTTTCCATATTTATGATTTCTAGTCTTATTTATTGCTATCCTCACTCGGATAGACTTCAGGAATATAATGGGCAAAGTCTTTGGTATCTCTATCGCATATAAACACAGAAGTTACTGCTGAAGCACTTCCAGTCTCCACTTTATCACTTTCACAACAAGCGCCCCTCCAAGCTCTTTCTATGGCCATTTCTTCAGTAGGAGCTTCGACTTCTACCATAAAATATTGCGTGAAGGATAATCCTACGCGCCATTTTGGAAATTTTTTAGCCATCAATCAACCTAACCATTTTTATCTTACTTTTCTGAATATCAAATTACGCCAATATTGCCTTGAGAAATACCCGTGCATGTCCAATCTGTATTTGCTGAAGTGCAGAGAAGCTGAATGGCATCATATTGATTAGAAGAATCTAAATGCCCTCCCACTCCAGTTGTAGTGTCTTGATTACCGAAATGAATCGTTTGCCCGGCATTTTGAGCAATCTTCCATCCGCCAGCACCCTTTCCTACTATCCAGACAAGATCCCCCACAACTGATGTAGAAGGGAGAATTGTGGTTACAAGCGCAGAATTATTTGCAATATAGCCGGTATTGACTGCCATCGTTTGAGAAGTGCTTGTAACTTCAATAAAAGGGAATACAAAGGCCTGAGGAGCCCATTTAACACCTTCAGGAGTGGAAGAATCTGTCGTCAAAACCTGATTATCTGGTCCTGCCGGAAGCCTTACATTATTTGAAGCTGTCC
>JAIEMA010000067.1 GCA_019752535.1 Bacteriovoracaceae bacterium | reverse complement strand
AGTAAAGCCCATCTGCTTAATCAGACCAACTTCTTCGTTCAAGCGATCAATGTACTTTGGAAGAAGTTCAGTTTCCCAATTTTCTTTTACACGCAACTCTCTAAAGTGAGGTCCAGCAAAACGGCTCTTTAACCCCTCAAGGGCCTGACGGGCAAAATATTCTGCCTCCGTCTCCTCAGTAGGAATGGCGAATTTAGGAAGATGATAAATTTGTTTTCCATTTTCATCTTGCCAGCGAAGCTCAAGATTGCATTTATCAGCAATCTTCAAAGTATTGTCGCAAGCTTCTTGGATGTAGCTGAAGGCTTTTCTCATCTCTTCCGGGCTCTTCAGATAAAACTCTGAAGTCGTCAGCTTCATGCGCTTTTCATCTTCAAAGGTTTTGCCCGTTTGAATGCACATTAGCACTTCTTGTGCAGAGGCATCTTCTCGTTCAAGGTAGTGACAATCATTAGTCGCGACGAGCTGAATATTATTTTCTTTGGCGAAGGCCACAACCTTGCGATTCACTTCTACTTGTTCAGGAATTCCATTCTCTTGAATCTCAAGATAAAAATCATCTCCATAAATTTCTTTAAACTTCATGGCCGCGGCGTAAGCGCGCTCATCTTGACCCGTAAAGAGGTTGAATCCCACTTCACCCTTAAGGCATGCAGAAGTGGCGATGAGACCTTCGGAATACTCTCTCAGCAATTCCACATCTGCTCTAGGCTTATAATAAAATCCTTCTTGATAAGCCTTGGTTAAAAGTTTGCAGAGATTTTGATAACCAGTGAGGTTTTTACATAAAAGGATCAAGTGATGAATCTGATGCTTTCCTTCTGTCTCATCCTGCGAGTCGAGTGTCTTCGCATTCTTAGGAGGTCTGCGATCAAAGCGAGAGCCCGGTGTGAAATAAATCTCAGAGCCAAGAATTGGTTTTATCCCAGACTGAATAGCGCGAGTGTAGAAATCGATTGCGCCAAACATGTTGCCGTGATCGGTAGACGCGATGGCCGGAAGACCAATCTCTTTAGCCTTTTTGAAGAGGTCATCAAGGCGAATGGCCCCATCGAGCAAACTGTATTGGGTATGCAAGTGAAGATGAACAAAACTATCTGGATGGGAAGTGATAAAATCACTACCCAGGAAGGGGTTTTTCATTGGTGCTCTCTCGAATGAAGCCTTCCTGGCTATTTTTGAATTTTGAGTATGACATTTTTAGTAATTAATGACAAAAGTACGCCACGCTCCAAGTCCAAGTAACCTCATGATGCGCCAAGCGTTATTTACTTAACAAATAATGACTTTTCGCTCGAGAGAATTTTAGTTATCAAAGATTGATCTTTACAGGTGAAATATGTCTCAAAAACTCAGTTTTAATGACCAAAAAAATGCCCAAGATTTGGTTCATGCTATCCACTTTTTTTCTCAAAAAGGTTGGACACCAGCGACTTCATCCAATTACTCCATTCGATTGGAAGCGGAAAATAAATTTCTTCTCTCTCGCTCAGGAGTGGATAAATCAAAGTTTGAATTAACTGATCTCATTGTCATCAATGAGGCCGGTAAAATTTATCCAGAGTATCAGGGCCCTGGAATTAAATCTTCCGCTGAAATGGAAATTCACACAGCCATCTACAAACGTTTCCCTGAAATCAACTGTGTCCTGCACACTCACTCGATTCTTGGAACATGGCTCTCTCAAAAACTTGTCAAAAATTGGGAGATCAAATTTCAAGACTACGAACTCTTGAAAGGTCTCTCTGGAACAACCACTCATCTTACAACGGTGATCCTTCCTATTGTGAATAATCACCAACACATTCCAGATATCATTTCAGAGATGGAGCCTCATTGGCAGGCAAATCCTTATGGCTTTCTCATAGCGGGTCACGGTCTCTATACATGGGGAAAAACGGTCGCCGAAGCCAAGCGTCACATCGAAACCTTTGAGTTTTTGTTCGAGCTCAAAAAGTTAGGAGAATAAATCATGGCGATATTAAATCTCTTGGATCAAGGAAATAAAAAAGTCACGAATGTCTCAGACATTAAAAACTTCCTCAATGAGAGAGGAATAATTTTCGAGCAATGGGAAGCTTCAAAGCCATTAAGTATTCATGACGATCAAGAAACTATTCTTGAAGCTTTCTCTCATGAGCTGAAGCCCTATATGCATAAACACGGCTACCTGAGTGCTGATGTCATCAATGTCCATAAAGAAACTCCTAACATTGAAGCTATTCGCATGAAGTTTTTAGCTGAGCACACTCACTCAGAAGATGAAGTGCGCTTTTTTGTGGATGGTGAGGGAGAATTTTTCTTTCACCTCGATGAGGTCTTCTCTCTTCTTTGCCAAAAAGGAGATTTTATCTCTGTTCCTAAAGGCTATAAGCATTGGTTTGATCTCGCTCCGACCTATTTTGTTAAGGCCATTCGAGTCTTTCAAACAAAAGAAGGCTGGGTCGCTGAATATACTGAATCAGGAAAAGAGAAAAAATACATAAAATGAAAACTCTTTTATTTGATATTGAAGGAACCACCACTGATATTCACTTTGTGCACAAAGTTCTTTTTCCTTATTCTTTTGAACACATTGAAAGCTACGTGCGTGCTCATCCCCAACATCCAGCGATTGAAGAGGCACGCGCGATTCTTAAAAGCGAGCAAAACATTGAGGCCTCAATTGATGATGTCATTCAAGCTTTGAAATTGTGGATTACGACTGATCGAAAAGCCCCACCGCTCAAAAACCTTCAAGGGGAGATTTGGAAAGTAGGCTACGAGACCAATAGATTTAAAGGACATGTCTATCCAGATGTTCTCCCCTTTTGGCAGCTTGCTCACTCCAAAGGATACAAAATCGCCATCTACTCTTCTGGATCAGTGGCCGCTCAAAAACTTATTTTCAAAAATTCACTCTCTGGCGATCTCACTTCCTTGATTGCCGACTACTTTGATACCAAAGTGGGACATAAGCGTGAAAAAGAGAGCTACTTAAAAATTGCGGATCTTCTTCATTCTCCCGCAGACGATATCGTCTTTTTCTCTGATATTTCAGAGGAACTTGACGCAGCTCAAGCAGCTGGAATGCAAACGGTTCAGCTCTTTCGTGAAGCCATGACGCCTCGTTCACACAAAGCCATCTCTCAATTTAGCGAGTTTACTCTTTAAACTGAGTAAACTCGTAAGTCTAAGAAGCCTTGGCGCGATTCAATCTTACTCATACAATCTAGAGGAATTACTTTAAGGAGTTTGTATGAACTTTGCTTCTGAGATTGTTTCTGTCGGTATGTGCGTTCCTCCAGGTGTGGTGACAAACAACGATCTCTCAAAATTTATGGAAACAACCGATGAGTGGATCACTCAGCGCTCTGGAATTAAAGAGCGCAGATGGGTCACACCAGAAGTCACAACCTCTGACCTCGCTCTCAAAGCGACAGAAGAAGCGATTGAGAAAGCGGGAATAAAAAAAGAAGAAATTGAACTCATCATATTTGCCACACTCTCACCTGATCATGATTTCCCAGGCACCGGTGTATTCCTTCAAGAGAAACTCGGTCTTGCTGGATGCGCGAGCCTAGATATTCGCCAAGCCTGTAGTGGTTTTCTCTATGGCTTATCTATTGCAGACCAGTTTATTAAAACTGGGATGTATAAAACTGTTTTGCTTGTGGGCGCGGAAATTCATTCCAAAGGAATGGATAAAACCACCCGAGGTCGCGACGTTGCCGTTTTATTTGGCGATGGTGCAGGTGCTGTGATTTTGAAGAGAACGGATGAAAAAAATGCATCTCGTATTTTAAGTACTCACCTTCATGCTGAAGGGGCGCATGCTAAAGAGCTTTGGCTTCCTGCTCCAGGTATGGCCATGGGGGCAGAGCGAATGGCTGCGTTCATGATTGAAGAGAATCTTCATTATCCAAAGATGAATGGAAAAAAAGTCTTTGCTCATGCCATACGCCGAATGGCCGAAGTGATTCATGAGGGTCTAGTTAAAAACAATATGAAACTTGAAGAGATTGATCTCTTTCTCTTTCATCAGGCGAATCTGCGCATTAATGAAATGGTCGCTCAAGAATTAAAGATCCCTGCTGAAAAAGTTTTCAACACCATACAAAAATACGGAAACACTACTGCCGCGACAATTCCAATCGGGATGTATGAAGCTCAGAAAGCTGGTGTGCTTAAGAAAGGTATGACTGTGGCATCTGCCGCTTTCGGTTCAGGCTTTACTTGGGCGAGCAGTATTTATAAATGGTAATTTAGAAGCGCCAAAAGAAATCAAACAGACCGTAGTAGCCTTCTTTGCCAAAGCGAAGCTGGCTTACGTCTTTTGATCCCACGCCTATGTTTAAATGGAAAGTATCCCATATCCACATATAACTGATGGTTCCACCCACAGTTTGGGTTTCAAAATTAAAGAGTGGTCCAAACAGAACTCGATTCCAGTCTTCCGTCACAAATTCATAAATTGTTCGAACGTCTGAAGCCGGAAAGAGATTGAGTTTTTTGACTTCTGGATTCTCTTCTTCGATTCCATCGATCAGAGCATTGATCACTAAGTGAGTTTGAAATTTTTCGTTGGAAGGTAATGTTAATACTAAACCTGCCAGCACCACCCAATCGTTTTGATTGATTTGTCGACTGACTGTACTATTTAATGTGAGATGCCCCCAATGATTTCTCATTAGACGAGCTTTGGCCCCCAAGTTGGCAAATCCATCAAGATAAAGTCCATTGTTCACTTTTAACGTAAAACTTTCGTTCACACCGTATTGAACCTGAGGAATTGAAGCGAGCCACTCTCCCTTCGCGAGAGTATGTCCGTCAGAGTTAAAAACTCCAAGATAGGCCAAATCTTTATATTTGGCAGGAACATGCCCATCCTGACTTAATAAGAGGGAGATATGACCGTCCACATGATACTTTTCAAGCGCCTCAACCGTGAGTCTCTCCACCGGATCACCAGCTAACACTAATCGATCACCAATGACTTCTAAAATATCGATGACAGCTGTTTCAGGAAATTCATTTTGAGAAACGCTCTTCACTCGTCCAATCGCACTCATCGATCCATCTTGTTTTGATAAAATAACGACTCGATCTCCGGTGATGAAAAAATGCTCCGGATCAAGCTTTACGATGAGAGATTTCGTATCAACAATTTGATCGACCTGATGAAAGGCAAACACATTTGTGACGAATAAAAACCAAAGAAAAATCACCATCGGTATTGCCACAAGAATGTTCCCGAACGTGTGAGTGTCGTATTACGAGCTGGCCCAAAAAGAGTCTGATCATTATAGCTAATCGCAATGTTTGAGAAAGCATCTAGCTGACGACCAAGGGAGAAATTAGAATCCCAGACTTGAATTCGACTCGTGGAGCTTTTTTCACCGTCTTGAGTAATTTGGCTGGCGCCTTCAAAGCGTGAAGTAAGCATTACACCTGTTCTCCATTTCTTCTTCACCCATCCACCCCCAGCTCCAATAGAGCCTCCCGGCTGAGCACCGAGATGGGTTTGACCTCTAGTATTTCCATGTCCGAGATGAATCTCTGAGACCATTTGGGCATCAAAGAATCGACCATTCCAAACATAAAGAGCACCCAATCCCGTTTGAGGTCTTCCTGCTCCAAGAGATTGGGTGGCCAAGGCATTTTGCGAATCATAAATGGAATTGGCCGCTGGAAAAACGTGACGAAGAAAACTCCAGATTCGGTGACCAAAATGACCAGTTGGAATTTCCCTCACGACAGCAACACTTGGGTCACTAGCTCCCACAGAACTTGCTTCCTGATCACCAAGGCGGCGATTCTTTTGAGCCCAGGCAAAACTCGAATTGAGCTGCCATAGACCTTTGGCCCAAGCGACTGATCCGGCCAGTGTTGTGACTTGTTCTTTATTGTTATCGCCTCTAAAAACGGTGGAGCCCTTCGGATTTGTATCCGCGATCACTTGTGAGTGAGAAAGCTGAGAAGTGATCTGCCATTTCGCTGGAAGTGTAATCAATTGAGGTAAACCAGCATTGGCCACACAACAACTGGCAGCTTTTAGATCTGTTAAATATAAACTAAAGAAGATAATCAAGACGAATTTCATCCTGTGATCTCCCATCGTTTTTAACTTTAATCTTTAGCTGCCAATCCCCGGCCATAATAAAATAAATATCGGAGAAGACCCAACTTGAGGGGCCTATCTGTTTGATCGTGAATGGAGAGGAACCATGGCCCATTGAAGGCATCCATAACTCTCCAAAAAGTTCACTTCCAGAAGGTAATGGTTCAGAGAGATCAATCTGTAATGAGCATCCATCAAAAGAGGGACAACCAGACGACCAGCGAAGAGTTAAATCAATCCCAAGTTTTGTAAAACTCAAGCCTTCAGTATTGCGAACCATTCTTCCGATGCTTTCGGCATTTTTGTGATTCAAAAGTGGGCTGTCGCCACAACCACTCAAAAGAAGAATTAAAACAATCCACTTCAAAGTTTAATTTCCCACTGAGCGCTCTCAACAATAGAGCCGGCTTCATTCATTAAAAAACCTCTCACAAGCCATGGCCCTTTCATCACAAACCATCCCTGAGAAAAGATCACCTCTGAATCGCTGACCTCATTCATCACAAGCGGTCTAGTCCCATGACCGTGATTTCCCATTAGCATCCAAAGATCGACTTTGAGTTGATAGGGCTTAAAAGATTTATCAAATTTTAAAACAAAGGCAGACTCTTGGTTCACAGCTGGACCTTTCGTCCAATTCAGATCAGCACAAATATTGGCCGTTTTGAAATTAAGTTCACAATTTGCGTGGGCCAGTGAAAACGTTAAAAAAATTAAAATTAAAAATTTCATTTCATCTCCTTAGGTTTCTTAACTGGGCAGTGAGCTTCAACATTCACACAGGCACGAGTAAAGATAATTGTTGTCCACCACTGTTGAGTAATACGAGTATCAACTAACCATTCAGAGCCCGGGCATAAGACTTGAACTAAAGCTGGAAGGTATCGATTTTTTTCAGTCTCAGCATTGGAGAAAAAGAGCCACTGATTAAAACATTCTTCAACATCGTCTTTGTGGCTGATCTGCATGACAGGTGCAACGGGACGCTCCTGAGGATTATCGCGAAATTTTAATTTATTGATGACATCATAATCAGCGTACTTTCGTGTACAGCCAAAAAATAACAGCCCCAGCAACCAAATGCTTTTCATGCTCTATCTCCTCATGTCAAAATGGACCAAAACATAGCATTTTAAAGGTCGTTTGCAGATGAAAAAAATAGCCGTCATTGACCCCTTTATTATTTCCCCCTCTCTGCAATGCTTTAATCGTTTAGTGGATCTTCTGCCTGCTAAATTGAGTTATCACCAACCACATATTCAGGGTTTAACAACTCTGGAGAAAGATAGCTCTGATGCTTATATGGTTTTAGGCAGTGCTTCACATATCTCGCAAAATCTTCCGTGGCATGCACCTTTGGCCCTTTTTCTTAAACAAAAACTTCAAGAATCAAAACCAGTTTTAGGCATCTGTTTTGGCCATCAACTCCTCTGTCATACTTTTGGAGCTGATGTCGGGTTTTACTACCCCGATGAAACAAAAATCACAGGTCAGAGAATAGTCGAAATAAAAAAAGAGAGCTTTGGTCTTAAGAGTGGTCAAAAACTCAATTTGGCCGTCAGTCACTGCCAAGTCGTAAAATCATTATCCTCAGAATTGGAAGAAATCGGCTCGGGTCTCTCAAATGACTTGGTTCGCCACAAAACATTGCCTTTTTTGGGAACTCAACCCCATGCTGAAGGTTCAAATTACTTTTGTATGGAAACTGCTAAAATCAGTGATCTCAATGAAATGGCTCTCGTTCAAAGCGATGGAATGACCCTTGTTAAGAGTTTCTTTCACCATTACGGGATTATTGGTAACATTCATTAATGGGTTTAATTTTTGGGCTATTTTCAATAGCTATACTCCTTTTTCCTGCTCAACCAAAGCATGTCGTGCTGATGGACTGCCCGGCCTCCACTCCCAAAGAAGAGGTTTGTGTTTTTAGTGATGAGAAAAGTATCATCGCGATTAATCCCACTGAATATCCAGTCAAGGTTGTGATTCAAATTCAAAGAATTGAAAATGTAGAATTGATCTATCGCTACCCTTTCGTCGAAGTTCTTCCTCCTCGATCGAGCAAAACATTGATCAATTATAAAATTGTCCTTACTCAAAGGCCTTATGCTCTTGATTATGATTGGGGCTGGGTGGATCTGAGTCCTAAGATTTAATTATTCCCATTCAATCGTGCCGGGTGGCTTCGGAGTCAGATCATAGACCACACGAGTAACTCCAGAGACTTCATTACAAATTCTCGTCGTAATTTTTCCCAGAACACTCCACGGAATCTCTGTCACTGTCGCTGTCATCCCGTCTTGTGAGTTGACTAGACGAAGAGCAATGACTTCTTCATACACACGGCCATCGCCTTTAACTCCTACTGTTTTAACAGGAAGAAGCACAGTAAAAGCCTGCCAAGTCGAATCATAGAGGCGATTGTTTTTCAGTTCTTCAAAAAGAATTTGATCAGAGAGTTGAACCTTAAGAACACTTTTCTCATCGACTGCACCCAAGACTCTCACTCCGATACCAGGACCTGGAAACGGGTGACGCCAAACCCATTCACGCTCTAATCCAAGATCAGCGCCCATCGCTCTGACTTCATCTTTGAAAAGAAAGCGTAACGGTTCGAGAAGCTGTAGCTTCATTCTCTCTGGCAATCCCCCAACATTGTGATGAGATTTGATGGTTGAAGATTTCCCCCCCTTCTTATGTGGCGAGAGAGATTCAATCACATCGGGGTAGAGAGTTCCCTGAAGTAAATAATCAAAATGGATCCCATGATCATCAGCAAATTGTTTAACCTTCACTTCAAAGACATCGATAAATGTGCGCCCGATGATTTTTCTTTTCTGTTCAGGATCATTAATGCCTTTAAGATTCGATAAGAACGTTTCTTTCGCATCAATGATTTCAATATTAAGCGGAGTCTTCTCTTTGAGTAATTGGATGTGATGCAAGTCTTGCGGGCGAAGTAATCCATTATCTACAAAGAAGCAGTAGAGATCACTGCCTAAAACTTTATGAGTGAGAGTCGCAGCGACGAGAGAATCCACACCGCCTGAAAATGCGCACAAAACTTTTTTCCCCTTAACCTTTGAGACTTCATCAAGGCAGCCTTGAAGCATCGCTTTGCCATTCCAATCCTGAGAGAGCTTCGCCACATCTTTGAGGAAATATTTTAAAACGTCTTTGCCATGAACTGTGTGCTGAACCTCAGGATGAAACTGAAGGCCCATAATGGAACGAGAATTATGTTTGATCCCCGCTATTAACCCATTGTGACTTTTAAGAATCGCTTTAAAGTCTTTTGGTACGAGAGAGACATGATCAGAGTGACTCATCCACACATCATGATTTTCAGGACAACCAGGAATTTTAAATCCATCTACACCGTGAACTGTGGCCGGGCCATATTCACCTTGTATGCCCTTCTCCACTTTTCCACCGAAGTACTGACCAAGGATTTGCATTCCATAGCAGACTCCCAAAATAGGCAAATCAGAGACTGAAAAGAATGGGGAGTAGTCAGTTGTGTCTTCAAATACACTTTGAGGACCACCGGATAGAACAAGAGCTGAAGGCTTGCTCGTTTTGAGTCGCTCAAGAGAATCTTCAAGAGTCATGATCTCACTGGCGAATCCAAGTTCTCTCATTGTACGAGTAATCAGTTGTGTGTACTGAGAGCCAAAATCAACAATCCAAATCGACATAAAACCTTCTAGCTTGGGCGATAGTTAGGAGCTTCTTTAGTGATTGTCACATCATGAGGATGACTCTCTTTAAGAGAGGCCCCTGTGATTTTTAAGAAGCGCGCTTTTTCACGAAGCTCATTTATATTTTTAGATCCTACATAACCCATACCGGAGCGAATACCGCCTGCGAGCTGGAACAAGTTTTGCGAAAGAGGTCCGCGATAAGGAACCTGACCTTCAATCCCTTCTGGAACAAGTTTTGACACTTCTTCAACCGCTCCCTGTCCGTAGCGATCTTTTGATCCGCGCTCCATAGCTCCCATTGAACCCATGCCGCGATAAATTTTGTACGCGCGCCCCTGATACAAGACCATCTCTCCTGGAGCTTCATCAGTTCCAGCAAACAGAGACCCAATCATCACCGTTCCGGCCCCAGCCGCTAGCGCTTTCACGATATCGCCAGAGAATTTAATTCCTCCATCGGCGATAAAGGGAACGCCCGCCTTCTCACAAGGTTCACGGCAATCAAGCAGCGCCTGCATTTGAGGAACACCAATTCCCGCAATCACACGAGTGGTACAAATTGATCCTGGGCCAATCCCTACTTTGATTCCGTCCACACCAGCAGCAATTAAATCTTCACAGGCTTTTGCCGTCGCGACATTTCCGGCCACTACATCAGCTGAAGACTTAAGGGCCTTAATGGCTTTCACCATCTCGATGACACCTTTTGAGTGTCCGTGAGCTGTATCAATAACGATGGCATCGACATGAGCTTTAATGAGAAGCTCCGCCCGTTTAAGTTCTTTCTCTCCCACGCCCACAGCGGCAGCCACTCTTAAGCGGCCATGAGAGTCTTTATTTGATCGTGGATATTGAATTGTTTTTTCAATATCACTGATTGTGATGAGTCCTTTGAGAACTCCCTCTTTATTGACGACAGGAAGTTTTTCAATACGGTGTTGTTGGAGAATTTGCTTAGCTGCCTCAAAGGTGGTGCCTTCGGGGGCCACCACAAGTTCATTGAAGGTCATGACGTCTTTAACTTTTTTTGTTGCATCCGATTGGAAGCGAAGATCGCGATTCGTAATCATACCTACTAAGCGATGAGAATCATCAACGACGGGAAAGCCGCTAATTTTATATTTCTTCATCATCTCAAAGACATGTGCCAGCGTTTGATCAGGCTTCGCCGTAAACGGATCAAGCACCATCCCAGATTCGTACTTCTTCACCTTCTCCACTTCAAACGCCTGCTCTTCTGGAGAGAGGTTTTTATGGATCACACCGATGCCGCCTTCTTGGGCCATGACGATTGCAGTTCGAGACTCAGTCACTGTATCCATGGCCGATGAAGCAATAGGCACATTGACCGGAATATTGCGCGAGAAGCGAGATTTGAGTTCAACGTCACCTGGTAGCACCTCGGAGTATCCGGGGACTATTAAGACGTCATCATAGGTTAAAGCATCAGATTCTGAATAAAACATGGAGCATACCCTTTGGTAGATATGCCTTAAAGTTATGGCCACTTGATGTGGATTTAGCAAGCCAGAAGCTTAGATGCGGAGAACATACCCTAAATTTTTCAGGGTTTTGACATGATTTGAGAAGGGTTTAAGCTTTCGACGCAGGTTAGAGAAGTGAGTGTCGAGGTTATTAACCTCAACATGTACATCTTTCCAAAGCATTGTGATGAGATCGTCCTTGTGGATCACTCGATTAGGATTTTGCGCTAGCACTAAAAGAAGCTGATATTCCTTTGGTGTAAGCTTCACTGCATGGCCCGCCACTAATACTTGGTGAGCATCGAGATCAATAACAAGATCTTTAAATTGAATCGTCTTATTAAGCTGGAAGTTTTTCTTCGTTAAATGAATACGATTGCGAATCCTAGCGGCGAGCTCTTCAATTTCAACAGGCTTAGTGATGAAGTCATCCGCTCCCATCTCTAGACCCTTAAGCTTTGCCGGAAGTGTGCCATCTCCAGTTAAAAAGAGAATAGGGATAAAGTTTTTAGAGCGACGAATTTCTTCATAGACTTGAAAACCGTCTTTTTGAGGAATGTGGAGATCGAGCAAGATAGCATCTGTGTGGTTCTGCTTAACAAACTCTATGGCTTTCTCAGGTTCATAGAAAGTCTCACACTGGAATTTGCCTTCCAGCGCAGTCTTATACGTCTCTAGAACATCTTTATTGTCGTCAATAATGGTGACGTGCATGGCCCGCTCCAATTAATCTAATAAGACATTCTAAACAATATTCACTAATTCAGTTAACTTAAGTTATCTTGCGGTGGGATTAGAAATTTGAGCTTGCCTAAGCCCCTGTAAGTCAGGGGGTTTTACTCATGAGGCTAGTCTAAGTGGAATAGAGCCTGGAGCTTAGTAGCTATTCAGATCGTCAATTAATCTTTGCACTTCTTGAGGATTCTTCGGCTGCTGGCTTCTTAACTGCTCGTAAGATTTGAGGAATTCCGAATCGTTAACGCGGATTTCAGGAGCTTGCGTTTGCACCTTTTGTGATGACGCAGGCTTGCGCGAGGAAGCGCTCTTAACCTCTTGAAAACCAATAACTCTTACTTTAGCTGGCGTTGAGACAAGCTTCTTCTTAGTGAATTTTTTTACAAAGTATTTTTGAGCCTCCCCTGCTGCAGAGGCGGGCTCCCTTTTAGCTTCTATGATAGTGGTCATAAAAATGATCTCACCCTTCTTCTCATTTACAGACGCGATAGAGCGATCGGCTTCACTCGCCTGAGGTTTTGCTTGAGCTTGGGCCACACCAGCATCCTGAGATTTGATTCCTGGGAATAAATGAACAGCGGCCATGAGTGATTCATATCCCACTTTAGTAGGAGTTCTTGGGTAGCCGTCATTGACGTCAGGAATGGCCATCGTGAACTGGCCGGCGGAGACAGCGTAACGAAAGGCCGGCTCTCGTGGACTGGCCACATCGACTTCTCCAGTCACAACAGTGAGCTGACTTTTCTTTTCAGCAGTGGAGTAAGTCACAATGTATTCACCCTTATAACTGCTAATGAGTAAGTTTGCTGTAGAGAGAGTCATTTTCGTATTTGTCGTCAGTGATTGACTCCAAAGACTTCCTTTTTGAAGAATCACATTCATATCGTTTAAGACGATGTGAGAACCAGATGACACATGAAATCTGCGATCATAGAAATCACCGAGTGTGACTTGTGAATCATCACTCACCATCACTTGTGCCCCTTCCTCAATATCCATATCTTTAGCCAGGGCCAAAGTTTTCTGATTTTGAATGATAAAGGCATTGCCCTTAATCGCATGCACTTTCCCAATCAGCTTCGCGTGGGCCAATGTAGGTGCCAGCAAAAGAGCAAGAAGGAGAGAGCTACTTTTTAAACTTGTAATTGATGTCTTCATAATATTTACTCAAAATTTTCCATTCGTCGGTGTTGCGGTATTTCTGGCGAAACTCTTCGACAGTACTTGCAAACTTTCTATGGTTTCCAGTGTTATATTGAGAGAGCGCAGTCCATAACTTTGCTCCACGATAAAAATTAGATTTGGGGTACTTCTCTACAAGCACAGTGAGATGGCTAATGGCCCAATCATGATGTTTGGCTTCGTAAGAAGCGATTCCTGCTCCAAATAAAGCTTTATCATCGACAATTTTATGTTTAGGAAAACGAGTGATAAGCTCGTGGTAGAATTGAGCACTCTTTTCATAATTTTTAAAATAAAGTTCTTTCTCACCAATCGCTAAAAGCTTTTCAGGTGTCCACTTGTAGACATCATAACTCACGAGATCACTTTCTTCTGATTTTGGAACACTCGCAATTGAGCGCTCAGGCTTGGCATTTTGAACTTGAGCCACTAAGGCACTCTTTTCAGTTTCAAGCATGCCGATCTTCACTTCAAGAGTTGAGATCTTGGCTTCAAGTAAACGATTCTTTGAGGCTAATTCTAAAGCGGCTTTCTCGTAGCCCCATGTTTGAGACAATTTCTGTGGAATGGACACATCAAAACGTCCCCAATTCCAGGCCACTAAGACCCAAGTCGCAGATAAGATAAACCAAGTGAATACTGTCTTCGTCATAATAGAGTCCTGAAGATGGAGTTCCTTTGTCCCCTATCGGTCAAATCATTAAAAAACTTGAAGAAGAGAGTGATAAAAGAATGATTCAAGATCTTGAGCTAAAGAGACGATAAGAGGTCAATGCCGGAGGCGCATATGAAGTCATTGATATTCTTAGTTTTAGCCATAGTCTTAACCCTATCTGGTGCGGCCCACGCAAGAAAGCCGGCCGTGGAAGACTTTGTAGGTATTGAAAGTGAAACACCTGACGTGACCCCAGAGGGCACAGAGGCACTTTTTAATTTCCAAGACGATGTTAAGGAATTTGCTAAAAAGCCAAATCAACCCGCTCAAGCTATCGTTCAACAAAAAAATATTTCATCTCCCAAGACCACTAATGGCTCATGGCCAATCGCTACTTGGTTAGGTGTGCTTGTTGTACTCGCTCTTCCATTTGTCACTTGGATGCTGACGATGAGACATCTTAAGACTGCCTCAACAACTGCTACTCCCGTTGCGGATCTTCCTTCAAACGTTACTCCACTTCCAGTGCGTGAAACGAAGAAGGATGATGACATTAAGAAGGCTTCTTAAAGAGAGAGCCAGCTCCCATTTCCTTTGTAGAGCCAGACATTTTGCATGTGATTAAATTCAACGGCTAAATCTTTAGTCCCGTCACCATCATAATCTTTCACATTGATGCTATAGAGGCGTCGCCAATATTGCTCGCGCTGACCTTCAAACTCATGCCAATAGCGCGGCCCTGGAGTAAGCTTAAAAGTGGAAAAATCGTTATTCTCAAAAGTGAGGAAATATAGACGTGCGCTGGCCTGCAAAGTTTTAGATTCAGTCTTTCCTTCATACAAATAAAGCACAAGAACACGAACCGATTTTGAAAGTGAGATGAGTCTCACTCTATAAAGCGATGAAGCGACACCCATCGCCCAGAGTTTTGCTTTAAACAAAATTGACTTATCGTGACCCACAACGTCGAGCCAATCGATACCGTCCCGCTTCAGGATGACCAAAGACTCTTCTCTGCCATCACTATTGAGATCGAGGTGATAGTTTGGGCTCGAAAAAACCCACTTCGGCTCAACTTCGACCTTCTTGGCCTCTTCAACCAGCTCCCCAGATAATAATTTGCGCCAAAAACGCTCATCTTGCCCCTGAGCAGGGTTCACAAAAAGGGCCATCATAGCTAGGCTGAGTATCACTAGGCGCATACAATTATCATACTGCGCTAAGGAGACTCCATGCAACTAACTCTGGGCTTTGTACGCTCATCTTCTCAAATTTTACTCAAAGATCTGGATTGGGAACAAAACCAGATCTCCACACGCTTAATTGATGCGACCGATTTACCAGATCAAAACCTTCAGGGGTTATTCGTCGGCCAAAATGAGCACTTTGAGCAATTGTTGAGCCTTTTAGATAAAGAGAAAACTCATTACCCCATTTTTGAGAGCTCAAACTTCGATCTCACTTACAGTGTCTTTGAAGACGTGCCGGCATTTCAATTTAAAGAACTTTGTGAAAAAGCCATTAGTCGCTGGCAGATTTCAAATAATTTTAAATCTCTTGAAGAGATTTTTGCTTTCACCACTCACATGAGAGTTCTTTGGCATAAAGATCGAATGAGCTTTCATGAGGAGCTGTGGTACTGGCTCAAAAGAAATCTTTCGGCCGTTGATCTCACTCTCGTTTTTAATGATGTCGTTCAATCAGAGCAAAAAAATGAAGAGGGGCAAAAAGAGCAGAAGCCAAAACTCACCCAATCCCTTCTCTCTGGAACAAAAAAAGCTAATTTCATGACCGGTGCAGGCAAAGAGCAACAGCTCATGGAGAAATACCTTGATAAGTGGAATGAGCAATTCGAAATCACTGAGTGGGATGCCACCAAAGCCCGCTTTGTCGCAACCGTGATGATTGAGAAAAGTCCGCTGATCATCATGGGAAGAGTCACAAGTCTCTCTCAACTTCAGAGAAGCTTACTCTTTGCTTTCTTTAAGGGATTACAGGGTCACTAAAAATCGCTGTTGAGATTTTTTATCAGCTCCCGCTCTAATTGATGCATATGTATGCCATCAATGAAGCCGTGATGCCCCTGAACGGCAAATGGAATTTTAATTTTCCCATTCTCTTTAATGAATTTCCCAAAGGCAAAACTTGGGACGTTGACTCGCTTTAGATTATGCACAGGATGCTGAATTGACGTGAATCTCATCCAAGGAATAGAAGTGATAAAAATATAATCGACTCTTCCCTCTTCATCTGAACTCAAGCCCTGGGACTCTTGACTTGCTTTTTTTGCCAACTCACATGAATGATTAAAATCAAAAATATTATCCTCGAATGGAAGTGTACAAAAATTGAAATTCCCATCGGGCTTCATGACAGTAAATGAAGGTGTCAGAGAGTCTACCCTTATTGGTTGATGCTCTCTATCCGTTCTCCACAAAAAAGCCTCTACATTCAAACAAGCTTTAGTCAGTGAATGAACTAAAAAGTGATAACTAGAAATTTCGGCTATTTTGCATTTGCCGGTAAAATCATTGACTTCAATTTCCCAACAAATGTTTAAGAGTGGTGACTCGAAGTTTTTAAAAAAATCAAAATAAGGTTTTCTTTGATCAGGTAAATTCATTTACCAAAACCGCCAAGCTTCTCTCCGCCTAACACATGAAAGTGCGCATGAAAGACAGTTTGACCTGCATCAGGTCCTGTATTGGTGACGACACGAAATCCTTCTTTCTCAATCTTCTGTCCTGATGTCCAATTTTTAATAGCGGTAAAGACTTGTCCCACATGAATAGTAGAGAGACCATTCACGTTCGTGGTGTGCTTTTTATGTATGAAAAGAATATGAGTTTTTGCTAGTGGATGAATGTCTTCGAAGGCAAAAACATTTTCATCTTCATAAACTTTCTTTGAAGGGATTTGACCCTGAAATATTTTACAAAACAAGCAATCCATTATTTTACCCTCTCAATTTTTGCACCCAGCCCTTTGAACTTTCCTTCAAGATCTTCATAACCGCGATCCAAGTGGTACACACGTTGAATCTCAGATTCACCCTGAGCCTGAAGAGCGGCTAAAACTAAAGCCGCAGAAGCTCTTAGATCTGTACACATCACTGGTGCAGCTGACAGAGATTCTACACCCTCTACCATGGCCGCATTCCCCTTGAGAGTGATCTGACATCCCATACGTATGAGTTCTGGAACATGCATATATCTGTTTTCAAAAATTTGTTCAGTAATCACTGAATTGCCTTCACACAAACACATCAGTGACATCATTTGAGCTTGGACGTCTGTTGGAAAACCAGGGAATGGTGCAGTCTCGATGACAGCACCTTTTAATCTTCCACTCTCTAGAACCTCCACACCATCTGGGAGTCTCTTAAATTTAGCTCCCATTTTTTCAAGTGTTTCTAAAACAGAATCGAGAGTCCAGGGCTCAAAACCTAAAACCTTAATTGAAGATTTTGCCATTAAAGCAGCAATGATAAATGTCGCCGCTTCAATACGATCTCCAATCGGGCGGTATGGCTTATTTGATGCATATTTTTTTTGAGGTGTTGTCCCTATGATTTTAATTCTTGAAGTGCCTGCGCCCTCTACTGGGACCCCCATATGAATGAGAAAATTAGCCAGATCCACAATCTCTGGTTCTCTAGCTGCATTTTCTATAATCGTCTCGCCTTCAGCGTAGACCGCGGCCATCATAATATTTTCGGTAGCTCCCACTGAAGGGAATGAAAGAGTCACTTCCCCACCCTTGAGACGTTTACATTCAGCGATGATGTAGCCCTTATCAATTTGAATGCTCGCTCCCATTTTCTCAAGGCCTGTAAGATGAATATCAACCGGTCTGGCCCCAATAGCACAGCCACCTGGAAGAGAGACTTTGGCCTTCCCGTATCGAGAGAGCATAGGTCCTAAAACGAGAACAGAGGCCCGCATGGTTTTGACTAAAGCATAATCGGCCACAAGATTGCTGACATCGGAGGCGTCAATCGTGAGATTCTTTTGATCACGAGTGATTTTTAAACCTAAGCTCTCCATGAGCTTTAACATCGTTTGAACGTCATTAAGTTTAGGAATGTCTGCGAGCAAAACAGGAGAATCAAACAGGAGTGTGGCAGCTAGAATGGGCAAAGTCGCATTCTTGGCACTTGAGACTTTGACACTTCCACTCAATTTATGAGGTCCAGAAACAATAAGTTTATCCATAAAATTCCCATTCTTAAAAGTGATGCAACCTATTCTAGCTCTAAGCTTATTGTTTGGGCTAGAATCCTTCTATGGGTGATTTTTTCCAAAACTTAAATCTGGCTGCTCTCTATAGCGAGGCGAGGCCCTATTTTCATCCATACGTGATTTCTCTAGTCAGAGATACCCTCAAGATGAAGCACAAATTCCCTCTTGCCCTTGATGTGGCCTGCGGCACAGGGCAGTCCTCTCGCGCCTTACTTGAGATAGCTGAGTGTGTCGTTGGAATAGATGTTTCTCGTGCCATGCTTCAGCACGCCTACGGCGCCCCTAATCTGATTTACCAAAAATCCAAAGCAGAGCAGCTTAATTTTCCAGATGAAAGTTTAGAATTTATGACAGTTGGCCAGGCCTTTCACTGGTTCCACAGACAACATTTCTACCTTGAAGCTTCTCGTGTTTTAAAACCCAAGGGCTATCTGGTGATATACACTCATGCGCTCAAACATGAATGCTTACTGTCTTTTTATGAAAAATTTCCTTCACCGTTTAAAAACCAACCCAAAATTATTAATGAGATCAGTTTTTTTGAGTTCGAAAGTCTTCATCAAATTCCTTACTCAAATCAAATCCAACTGACTCAAGATCAAGTCATTAACTACACGATGAGTCTCTCTTCCGTTGAAGAAAAATTGAAATCTCAATCGGAAGATGAAATTAGAAAAGAAATAGTTGAAATGATTAAGCCAAATTCTAACGAGAATTTTTTAAGCGTTGGAGAGGTTTGGATTATTCAAAAAAATAGTCATTAACCAATTGGAGCTTTGGGAGCATGGGCCACAAGAAAACGATCAACACCTGCCCAGTCCTTTAAGACCTGAACATCTTGCAATTTACATTTTTTCGCCCAACCAAGACAGTCCTGCAATTTCTCTTCATGCCCTTCCATAAAGAACATGCCGTCTGCAGTGATGTGACGAGCGACATCACTAAACAAACGTGTGAAAAACTTCTCATACTCAGAATCTTCTACATATAAAGCGACATGAGGTTCATATTCATGAGTTTGAGGATGAACCGTCTTCGAGGATTTGGGAATGTAGGGTGGATTAGAAACAATGATATCAAAGAGACCCGTTATCTTTTGAAACAAGTCAGATCGTAAAATATTTGTCTGGACACCTAAATGATAAGCATTCGTCTCGGCCACAAGCAGGGCCTCTTCAGAAATATCACTCATTGAGAGTTGTAAATACGGAAAAGTTTTGGCGAGAGAGAGTCCCAGGCATCCGCTTCCAGCACCCACATCTATGATCCGCTTCCAGGAATCATGTTTTTTTATTTCAAGTGAGACAAGTTCAAAAAGTTGCTCGGTTTCAGGTCTTGGGATGAGGACGTCTTCAGTGATTCTGAAATTAAATCCTGCAAACTCGCAGTAACCGAGTTGATAGACAAATGGAACACCTTTAAGAAAACTTTCTCCATCATCATCGATCTCTTCAGCTTCTCTCAGGAATCTCTCTTTAGTGAGTCCCGGATAATGGGATTCTAAAGTCTCTTTGTGCTTGAGATAAAAAGCACGCCAGTCCATTAGAGGTCGCCTTCGCCCTGAAGAAGAATAGCTTGGTTGTGAGCGATAAGAGGTTCTATGACTTCATCGATGTCGCCATTCATGATGGCGCTGATATTAAAGAGAGTGAGATTAATTCTATGATCTGATACGCGACCTTGAGGAAAATTGTAAGTCCGAATGCGCTCTGAGCGATCACCCGTTCCGACAAGACCCTTTCTGGTTGTGGCAATTTCATTATGGCGCTTTTGAACTTCCATATCATAAAGCTTGGCGCGCAAAATTTTGAAGGCCTTATCTTTGTTTTTTAACTGCGATCTCTCATCTTGCATAGCGATCACAATCCCAGAGGGCATGTGAGTTAATCGTACAGCTGAGTCAGTCGTATTCACCGACTGACCACCCGAACCTCCAGAGCGGTACACATCAATACGAACATCGTTCATATTAATTTCAACATCGCCCACTTCATCGGCTTCAGGCATGATGGCGACTGTGATTGTAGAAGTGTGCACACGGCCTTGAGCTTCTGTCTCTGGCACACGTTGCACTCGGTGAACACCCGACTCATATTTTAAGCGAGAATAAACCTTGTCTCCGCTAATGAGGGCAATAATTTCTTTAATTCCTCGATCGCCTTCAGAGATAGATTGAACTTCAACTCTCCACCCCTGAGAGCTCGCGTACTGACGATACATGCGCCAAACTTCACCAACGAAAATACTGGCCTCATCTCCGCCCGCGCCTGCGCGTATTTCAAGAACAACGTTTTTGTCGTCTGCGGGATCTTTCGGGAGAAGAAGTAATTTTAACTCTTGCTCAATCGCCGGAAGCTGGGCTTCAAGCTCGGCTAATTCTTCCTTGGCCATCTCACGCATGTCTTCGTCTTTTTCAGTCTGAAGAATTTCTTTATTTCCAGCGATATCAGTCACGAGTTTTTTATAATCACGGTACTTAATAACCAGAGGCTCAATGCCAGAGCGTTCCTGATTAATCTGTCTCATCTCGTCGGCGCGATCATAGAGCGAGGGATCGCCAAGGCGCTCAGTAAGGGTTTCATAACGTCTGACGACGGCTTCGATTTTATCGAACACAGCTCTACTCCACTTATTCTAAGAAATCTTTAAGATGAGAATTCGTATCTTCGATTTCTGTTAAGGCGCGAAGATCAATCTCTTCTACAGAGAGAACTCTTTTGTCGGCTGCCTTAAGATCATATTTTTCTTCTAAATAAAGAACCGCTTTAATTGAAGCGAGCGCTACTTCCAATTGGGCATCTTCAGGCTCACGAGTGGTGAGTTTCTGGAGCAGCATTCCTGGAGCACTCATCGCACGTGCCCACCATGCGGTAGAACATTTACCGGCCGCCTTAATGAGTTCATAACTCACCCCGGCCACAGGAAGCATTAAAATCACTTTAAAAGCAGCGGCCATCGCATGACGGAGAATGGGATGAAGTCCCACGCCCACAGGAATAACTGTAAAGACCACTGAAAATAAAATGATAGAGACTAAAATAAGAAAGAAGAGAAATGAAGTCCCACAACGTGGATGCTGAGTTGTAAATTTACGTGCATTCTCTACAGTGAGTGGGAGTTCGGCTTCGAAAGTTGAAATCGATTTATGCTCAGCTCCGTGGTACTGAAAAACTCTTCGGACATCTGGCATGAAACCAATGATCCAAATATACAGAATAAAAATAGAGGCTTTAATTATTCCATCCACAGTGTGGAAGGCAAAACTATTCAATCCCCAATCTTGCCCCAACAGATCACCTAAATAAGCTGTGAGTGCATGAGGTACAAAAACGAAGAGACCAATTCCAAAACCAAGCGAGACGGCCATCGTTAAAAACGTGGCGAGATCTACTTTCTCTGATTTTTTCTTCTCCGCTTCATACTGCTCTTCAGTTTTACCCTTCTTAATGGCTTTAGCCTTAAGCTCTGCATCCATTGAGACGTTAGCTGAATAATTAAGCGACACAATACCATTGGCCATGGTTTCAACAAGCATGAGAACCCCTCTTAAAAAGGGCTTTCTCAAGAAAGCAAATTTCTTATTTAATCCAAACCATTGATCACGTCTTAAACGGATCGAGCCATCAGGTGTACGAACCGCAACGACAAAAGCGTTCGGAGAACGCATCATCACTCCCTCAATAACGGCCTGGCCACCAATGGCGGCGTACTGTTTTGAGACAAGAAGAGTGAATCTGCGCCAAAATTTCATATTAGCCGTTCATCTTATCAAGGAAAGCCATATTGGATTTCGTGTCTTTAATTCTCTCCAGGATAAATTCCATCGAGTCCATCGTGTTCATCGGTTGCAACACGCGACGAAGGACGAAGACACGTTGAAGATCTTTTTGCTCCATAAGGAGATCTTCCTTACGAGTTCCTGATTTATTGATATCAAGACATGGGAATATGCGCTTCTCCATGAGCTTGCGATCAAGTTGAATTTCTGAATTACCAGTTCCTTTGAATTCTTCAAAGATAACTTCATCCATTCTTGATCCAGTATCGATAAGTGAAGTGGCGATGATCGTAAGTGATCCACCATTTTCAATATTTCTAGCGGCACCAAAGAATCTCTTCGGCTTATGAAGTGCGTTTGAATCCACACCACCCGAGAGAATTTTTCCAGATGGTGGAACAACCGTATTGTAAGCGCGGGCCAGACGAGTAATCGAATCGAGCAGAATCACCACGTGCTGTTTAGCTTCAACAAGACGCTTAGCTTTTTCAATAACCATCTCTGCCACTTGAACGTGACGAGTGGCTGGTTCATCAAACGTTGATGAAACCACTTCTGCACGCACTGAGCGCTTCATGTCTGTCACTTCTTCCGGACGCTCATCAATCAAGAGAACGATGAGTTTGACTTCAGGATGATTATCAGCAATCGCGTTAGCGATATCTTGCATCAAAACAGTCTTACCCGCTTTCGGTGGAGCGACGATCAAACAGCGTTGACCGAAACCTTGTGGAACAAACAAGTCGATGATTCGAGTTGAATAGCTCGTTGGTAAGTTTTCAAGGTTGATGCGCTTATTTGGATAAAGTGGAGTGAGGTTATCGAAGAGAACAGTTGAGCGACGATTTTCTGGTGACTGGAAGTTGATGTGATCAACTTTGAGTAAAGCAAAATAGCGCTCGCCATCTTTTGGTGGGCGAATCTGACCTTCAACTGTATCACCGGTACGAAGACCGAAACGGCGAATCTGAGAAGGTGAAACATAAATATCATCGGCGCCTGGAAGATAGTTGTATGAAGGAGATCTTAAGAATCCAAATCCATCGGGAAGAATCTCTAAGACACCGTCACCGAAAATTTCTTCGTTCTCTTTAGCTTTCTTTGTGAGAAGGCCGAAGATGAGTTCGTGCTTTTTTAGGTTGGCGGGGTTTTCGATCTGGGCCTCTTCGGCCATCTTGGTTAATTCTTCGATGTCTTTTTCGCGCATCTCACTTAAGTGCATGTCTTCTCCTGCTGAAACAAAACGGTGATCTATTGGTTTATAATTTTCATCATGAATTGATTGAAATCGGATTTATTTTGGGGTGATTGATTCAGGTGAGACCATTTTGTCTTTTAACCAGAATCCTGTCAATCAAATCAGTAAGAGTAAAATCATTAGATCTATATAATATCAGCAATTTAGCCCATTTGATATTTCCGTATATTTTCCGTACAATCAAATAATGAGAAAAATAATTCATCTCGATATGGATTGCTTCTTTGCCGCTGTTGAAATGCGTGAGGACCCGAGCCTTGTAGGCATACCGATGGCCGTAGGTGGTTCACCCACAAAGCGTGGTGTGATCTCTACTTGTAATTATGAAGCCAGAAAATTTGGTGTGCGCTCGGCGATGTCTTCGGCGATGGCCTTAAAACTTTGTCCTAAACTCAAAATCGTCAACCACCACTTCTCTCTTTATAAAGAAGCCTCAGATATTGTGATGGATATCTGTCACCAGTATACGGATCAAGTTCAAAGTATATCTCTAGATGAAGCCTATCTTGATGTCACTGATAGTTTTCTTCCTCTAGGTAGTGCCACTTTATTAGCGAAAGAAATACGTCAAAAGATTTTTGATCAAACCAAACTCACTGCTTCAGCTGGGATTGCACCTAATAAGCTTCTCGCAAAACTCGCCTCAGAGGTCAAGAAACCTAACGGGCAGTTTACTGTTTCACCAGATAAAATCATGGAGTTTATGACTCCTCTTCCACTCTCAAAAATTCATGGTATTGGAAAAGTGACTTCAGAGTTTTTAAAAAATGAAGGCTTTACTCTTTGTTCTGATATTTTACCTCTCACTCGCTTTGAACTTGTCTCTCGTTTTGGTCGACTCGGAGAGATGCTCTATGAATCCTGTCGCGGTCTTGATGATCGAGAAGTTGAAACATCTTGGGAGAGAAAATCATTGAGTGTGGAGAATACCTTTGCCAATGATTTAAAGGATCCCACTCAAATGCGACTGGCCCTTGTGGATTTAATTAACGATTTAAAGGGAAGCCTTGAAGATTATCCTGAAAAAAAGATTCACGGACTTCAAGTCAAAATTAAATATCACGACTTTAAGCAAACAACGATTGAGAGGGCGAAAATTCCCATCAATGATGAAAGTGCATGGTCTCTTTTTCTCGAACGATGGTCGCAAGATCCAAGACCGGTAAGATTGATCGGCGTTGGTGTGAGATTTAATAATGAGATTGAGACTCCTCAACTCTCCTTTGACGCCTTTGAGTTAGCGGTGTAGAAAACGGCATGGAATTCCAACACAAAAGACTTCTGGCTATTGATTGGGGCGAAAAATTTATTGGTATCGCCACCTATCACGTCGGTGTCGATCCTATGATTTTAGCCTGGGGTCGGATTAAGGGCGGAGTGTTTGAGATTGTGTGGAAGGATTTAAAAAAAATTCTTGATGATGAATCCATTGATGAAATCATTGTCGGCGTGCCTTTTTTTACTGATGGAAAGCCCGGTTCAATGACGCATAAAGCGAGAGATTTCTTGAATAATCTCGTCAGTGTTTGCTCACTGCGCGTTCATGAACAGGATGAAACACTTTCTACCTTTGAAGCTGAAGAGCGAATGAAAAAATCACCCCGCTATAATTTCCAAGTGAATCTCTCTGAGATTGATGCCGTTTCTGCCACTGTAATCCTTGAAGATTTTTTACGCTCAAAGGGCCACAAGAATATATAATCAGTGGATGTTGAAAAAAACTCTACTCTTCACCTTAGTGGTCGCACCACTCATGGCCGCCACTCTTACAGCTGGAACTGTCTGGTTTCTCTATCAAAAAAAATATGAAGGACCAGAAACCACTTTTACTGTTAAACCTGGTGACACCTTTGGAGCAGTCAATGCTCGACTCTCCAAAGAAGGCCTTATTTCAAATCCTAGACTTTTTCATTGGCTAGCTCGCTATCAGGGAGTGATGGGCAAACTTCGCTCAGGCCCTTTTACCATTCCCGCTGAAAGTAAAATGGAAGATGTGCTCAATATTCTCATTTACGGAAAGCCTAACCTTGCGAGTGTGACAATTCCCGAAGGGAAAAACATGTATGAAGTTGCAGCTCTCTTTTCTGCAGCAGGTTTTGGCGATAAAGAGAAATATATTGAACTCATGAAAGATTCTGCGTTTGTCTCCTCGCTTGAAATAGAAGGACCAACGCTTGAGGGATACCTCTATCCTGAGACCTATAAGTTTGCTCCAGGAACCAGTGAAAGAGAGATTCTCATTTCAATGGTGCAGCTTTTTAAAAAGCAAATCGCAGGTCTCACTCAAGGCCATGCCTTCTTAAAACCACATGAAGTGGTGATACTCGCCTCCGTGGTTGAAAAAGAAACTGGAGCGAAAGAAGAGAGACCACAGATTGCTTCGGTCTTTCTCAATCGCTTAAAGAAAAGAATGCGCCTTGAGAGTGACCCCACCACTATTTATGGAATGTGGGAAAATTATAAAGGGAATATTAGAAAAGATGATTTACTGAAGCTCACTCCCTACAACACTTATAAGATCCCTGCTCTTCCATTAGGCCCGATTTCAAATCCTTCGATTGAAGCGATTCAAGCTGTCATGAATCCTGCATCGACGGATTATTTGTTTTTCGTTTCAAAGAATGATGGACGCCATATCTTTACGACAAATTACAAAGATCATTTAAGTGCGGTTGAAGAGTGGCAAAAGAATAGATCAAATAGAAGTGGAAAATCTTGGAGACAATTAAAACAATAATCTTTTAATTGTTCTCTTCTTCAAGTGGATTACAAAGTTCAATATCGTAGCTGTCACCCTGAGTTCCTTGGCGCCAAACATTGACTTCGGTTTTATTATTATTCCATGCATTTTTGGGAGAGAATTGAACGAAAATTTTCTGCTGTAAAGTCTCATCCATGCGGCTCACCAGACGAGAGCTGCGATCAAACCCTAAAACCAATTTCCAATCAGGAAGAACCATTGAATAGGTCGATTTCTTCGAGCCTCTTCCCACCTGATCAATCCAAGTTGAAACTTTATTCATGCATTTTGGCGAGATCTTCACGGTATAGCTATTTTCAGTATTACTTTTGATCAATTTCGCATCCCAAACGAAGTAAGGTCTAACAGCATTGATTTGATCTTGAATCGCACTTCTATTCGTCTGGTAAGGTTGATCAGTATTGAGCATTTCAGAGCGACGGACATCCACCTGACTGACATCTAAGTCCTTAAAGCATTCACGTTCAAGAACTGGATCACTATCTAAAACAGAAGGAAGACAAGCCCCGTTTGAGACATGAAGAATAGGAGCAAGAGGCTCGATCAAAAGACCTGAGTTACGTAAAAAATCATCCATCGTCTTGTCTATCGGCTGAGAGACGATGCCGCGCCATTTGCCTTGGTTTCCAATAACCACTCCACCAGTATTGCCTTTAACAAAGTCACACCCTGACAAAGTAATCACTGGTGAGAATTGATTCTCAGCTAATGGATTCACGTAACTTTTTTGAATCGCCTGGCAATCTTCTTTACGAATAATGCCTACTTCATCATTTTGAGCATCGACTTTCCAGATTGAGACAAATTTCGTGTCTTCTATGCCTTGTCTTGAAAGTCTAAAAGAGCGGCGATAAACCGGCTCGCTGAGTTCAATATAGGTGATGTCATTGCGCCATAAAGTGGCATCTTTCCCAGTCAGGGGACTTGAGAGAAGAATACGTTTGCATCCCACTCTTTTTTGATCTTCAAAACCAAAGCGAGGAAAAAAGACGTGGAAGTCTTTCTCACAGCGAGTATCGTCGGTAGATAATCTCAAACTCTCAGTCAGACATGAGGCAGAAGTAGCGAGTGTGACTGAGTTAACTAGAAAGCCAGTGCAGAAGCGAAGTTTGTTACGATCAATCACCGCGACCTTGGCCATACCACCCGGGCATGAGATTCCATTTTCACATTCAACAGTTTGCTTCTGTAGCAGCTTCTCCATCTCCCCTTCAATAGGGTCGATTTCGCGGATTGGCGGCTTTGACTGCACTTCAGCTTTCTTCCCACAGCCGGTCAATGCCATGGCGAATAGCGTAATGAAGCAGAGTACAATTGTAGTGGCCCTGTTTAACAGCAAGGTAACCTCAACAAAAAAATAAGGGTCTATTGCCACTTTAACGAGGCGCCCCCATTTCTGTCAAAGAGAGTCCCTAAATCGAGTAATTTTTTACCCTTTTGGCTCGATTTTTTGGCCTTTCTTGCCGATATGTCCCTTCACTTGAGCTGGGTCTTGCTCAAGCTTAGAATATTAAGGTCTAGGCTATAAAGCCCAAGTGACCGTAAGAAGGAGTCTGTATGGACAAGAAAAAACTCGAAGCATTTAAAACTCTGCTACTGAAGCATCGTCAGCAGATCCTAAATGGCGGATTACTCAATAATTCAGAAGACTTACACATTTCCGAGGAAGACCTCTCTGATGAAACAGACTTGGCTTCTTCGTTAGTCAATCAACA
>JAIEMA010000060.1 GCA_019752535.1 Bacteriovoracaceae bacterium | reverse complement strand
ATGTGCCTGACGCTTTTCTCGTGGAAGATTTTATCTCTTATATCAAAGAGAGCAAAAAGCCTGTGCAATTTTTAGTTCTGGCCGAAAAGATTCATGGTCAATCCAGTGCTTATTTTGAAAGCCTTCCTACATTTCATATTGTTCAAAAAGAAATGCTTTGGAATAGAGTCTTTGATTTAACCCGAGAATCATTTGGAAAGATCGTCCATGATAATACACAAGAGATGTGTAGAGTCCATCTTGATGGACTTGAAGCCTTAAATGGTGTTGATAGAGATCTCTACTTAAAACTCCCCTCTGGAAAACTTGTAAAACTCTTTCAAAGCGGTGGAGCGTCCAGAGAAGATATAGACAAGTATCGTGCAAAGGGAGTGACGTATTTATGGCTTGAGCGCCCCACTTGTGACTGGATCGTTAAACAAATTCAGGTTCAGTTTCATATTTTTTTATCGAATAAAAACTTTCAGTTTATTCTTCGAAGCCCAGAGTCATCCCCTGAAGAAGCCTTTGACCAAAAAATCATACGCATCTGTGATGAATTGCACCTCGATCCTGAGTTTAAAAAAGAAATTGAACTCATTATGAGCAAAGTGATGGATGTCGTTCAAAAAGATGTAAAAGCAGCAAGGCTCATTAATCTGATCAAAAATCAATCAGAAGAAGTCAGCTACTTCGCAAAAAGCTTGCAGCTCACGAGCATTATCAGCTGCTTTATTGCAAAACAGATGGAGTGGCACTCGAAGACAACGCTTGAGAAACTCGTGTATGCTTCTGTCCTTCATGATATTACTCTTGCAACGAAGCCTCATCTTCAAAGGATTCCAAACCTTGCGGCTTTTGAAGAAATGAGAAAAACGCTCAGTGAAGAAGACCAAAAACTTTACCTCTCGCACACAAAAGATGCGGCGCAATTGGTAAAGTCATCCTTCAAGTTCGCTCCTTCGGAGACAGACGTTCTCGTTCTTCAGCACCATGAAATGCCAGGCGGTGTTGGCTTTCCAACAAAAGTTGCGGCAGAGAAGCTCTCTCCCCTGACCCAACTCTTTATTGTGACTCAAGATTTCGTTCGCTATGTGATGAATGAAGAAGACCCAATGCTTGATATGTATTTTTTAAGAGCGGAAACACGTTTTGAACAGAACGTGTTCAGACGATTTATTACGATACTCAAAAAGTTTAAAACTAAGACATAAAACTAAAGCCAAACAAGGAGCTTCAATGAAATTGATTCTGACCATCTTTATTACTACATGCCTATCCAGTGCGTTCGCTCAAACGAAAAAGCCAGCAGCGCCTGAGATGCATGACAAAGAACACCATCACAAAGGCAAGCCTGATCACAAGCATGATGATGAACATCACAAGAAGCACGATCACAAGTCTCATCACCCAGAACATGATCCGGCCAAAGCTGTAGGAGATGATGAGCACACTGAAGAGAAAAAATGAAATAAAAAAAGCCCCTCATTCGAGGGGCTTTTTCGTACTAGCGAATAAACAACATGTCGTAGAACTTCGGAATCGGCCATGAATCTTCCGGCACGATCTCTTCAATTTGATTACAGAGTGTGGCGATATCGGTTGATAGAGGCATCAACTCTCTCGCAATTTTATCGGCACAAGCGCTTTCATCAAGAGTCTTATGGTACTTGTGAAGTGAGCTCACAAGCGTTTCACTCTTTGTGATTAAGCTCTTTGCCGTTTCTCCTAGACGCTTAAGAAGTTCCGTCTCAACTGATACGTCACCTCCGGCCGTCTTAATGGTATTGATCGAATTGGCGAGCTCATTTTTGTAAGCTAAAGCGCAAGGAAGGATCTGCTTGCTCACCATCGCACTTTGAGTATGGAATTCGATCTCGCGACACTTAATGTAGCGCTCGAGCATCACGTTCGCGCGAGTTTGAATCTCACCTTCTCTGAAAACTCCAGTCTGACTTAAGAATGCGATTTTTTTAGCATCTTTAAAGACAGTCAAAGCTTCTGGAGTCGTGCGATTGTTTGAGAGCCCACGTTTTTGAGCCTCTACAACCCATTCATCAGAGTAGCCATCGCCATTAAAGACAACACTCTTCGCATGCGAGTACCATTTCATCGTGATGGCAATCATCGCCTCATCAGCACTCTTGCCTGCTGCCAATTCCTTTTCGATAAAGGCATTTGTTTCAGCAAAGACATCAGCGACTGCAGCATTCAAAATTGAAAGCGGGTAAGCAATCGAAGCCGAAGAGCCGCAAGCGCGGAACTCGAACTTGTTACCAGTGAAAGCAAATGATGAAGTACGGTTTCTATCAGTATTATCTTTATTCAAAGAGGCGAGCTGACTTGCCCCCAAATCAAGAGTTCTCTTGAGATCAGGTGTGTAGCTTCCGCCAGAGATGAGAGAATCAAGAATTTTAGTGATCGTATCACCCAAGAAAACAGACATGATCGAAGGTGGAGCTTCGTTAGCACCCAAGCGGTGATCATTACCATGACTTGCAATTCCCATACGAATCACATCAGCATGACGATAGAAAGCTTCTACCACAGTCGCAACAACAGCAAGGAAGCGGTAGTTTTCATGAGGAGTATGACTTGGCTCTAGAAGGTTCATGCCTGTGTCAGTAGCGATAGACCAGTTCAAATGTTTTCCTGATCCGTTCACGCCAGCAAATGGTTTTTCATGCAATAGGCAGACAAAATCATGCTTCAAAGCCACCGTGCGAAGGATAGTCATGACCATCTGATTATTATCGGCCGCAACGTTCGCATCTTTAAAGATCGGAGCAAGTTCGAATTGACCTGGTGCCACTTCGTTGTGGCGTGTTTTTGCAGGAATTCCCATTCTATAGAGTTCAATTTCAACTTCTTGCATATAGGCAAGAACACGGTCTTCAATCAAACCAAAGTAATGATCTTCGAGCTGCTGGTTACGAGATGTGAGAGATCCCATAAGAGCACGCCCAGTCATGACTAGATCCGGACGAGAGAAGAAGAATGACTTATCGACTAGGAAATACTCTTGTTCCGCTCCACACGTCGTGAAGACGCGCTGAACACTCTTCTCACCAGTGAGGTGACAGAATTTCTTCACGACTTCTGCGACTTTTAAATCTGAGCGCAAAAGCGGAGTTTTTGTATCGAGAGCATCGCCGTGATAACTCACGAACGCCGTAGGAATCACAAGAGTCTTACCATTTGTAGATTCACGAATAAAGATAGGTGAAGTCAAATCCCAAGTTGTGTAACCACGAGCTTCAAATGTGGCGCGTGATCCACCGTGCGGGAATGAAGAAGCATCCGGCTCACCTTGCATCAACTGAGACGCCGACAAACTCTCCATCGGACGCTCGTTATCAAAATTCAAAAAGGCATCATGCTTTTCAGCCGTGGCTCCAGTCAAAGGTTGGAACCAGTGACAAAAATGAGTCGCCCCCTTCGAGATCGCCCACTCAAGAACTGAGTTCGCCACTTTTGTAGCAAGCTCTTTGTTAATTTGTTTTTTCCCATTCAAGACTTGGTTAAGACTTTCCTTATCTTCTTGAGTAAGGTTTTTTGAAAGGTGATAATTAAAAACATTTTCTCCGTAATACTGAGAAACTTTTAAATAGCGGCCTTGCTCATTAACAGGGACATCACACTTTCTAGGAAGGCGTGAGTAGACTTGGAGCTTTGTCTGATTACGAAGTGATCCCATAAAAATATTTTCTCCTCTTAAGGGTAATAGACTTGTTGACGTGCTTTATTTTAATGTAAAAGTGCCTTAGATGCAGAGAGGGAAGAAAAATTTATTTTAACCCGACTGTTGACTCAAGCGCTCAGGAAGCCCCGTGACACAAGAAAGTGTTCCCCATTTTGGTCGCTTTATTTTAAGTCTCGCTCGCCGCAGACCCTGGTCTTATATAGGCGGGATTCTCTCTGTCGTTATACTCGATGGCGTGGATATGCTCCCTGCTCTCATAGTGAAACATGTGACTGATCAGGTGCAACGCAGTCCACAAGTGATCAATTTACTCGCCGTCTGCTCAGCTATGATTGCCTGCTATCTGACTATTTCAATCCTGCGCATGGCCTGGCGACTTTTTCTCATGATGCCGTCGAGAACCCTTGAGGCAGAACTTAGACAAGAAGCGTATGAGAAACTCCTGACGGCAGATTATGCCCGGGCTTCGCGCTTAAAAGTGGGGGATGTTGTCTCTACCCTCTCTCAAGATATCGCCAATATTCGCATGTTCATGGGGCCAGGTGTTTTAGTTTTATTTGATTCACTCGCTTACCTGGTTTTTATTCCGACAGTCTTTTTTTACACCTTAGGCACAAGTGCTTTTTTTATTCTAACTCCATTTCTTATTTTAGCTCTGACCATATTCCTTATCCATAAACCACTTGAAAGAGGTTACTCCGCTGTTTCAGATAAACTAGGAGAACTGTCTCAATATGTTTTTGAAGAGTCTTCTGGCGCCCGTTTTTTTCGCTCTGAAGGTTTGATCGAGGTCAGACGAAAAAAATATGAACACATTTTAAAATTTCTTATCGGAAAACAATTAAATATCGCTCGCCTTGAGCTTGGACTGGATGGAACACTTCAGGCCGTTATGCAATTGAGCTATCTTTTGGTCTTAATCCTTGCCTTTCAGGGCTATGGGGCCATGGCCCAAAGCTTAGGAACTCTGACAATATCGCTTCAACTCTTGGATAAACTTTTATGGCCACTCATGGCCATAAGTTACTTAATGAATTTGTATCAGCAAGCCCGCGCAGGTCAAAAAAGATATCACCAAATCGATTCACTCCCTTTAAAGAAACAAGGAAGCCAAGTCGTTAACCCTAAAATCAATCGAATCAAATTAGAGCAATTATGTCTCAGCACACCAGAAGGCGAGAATCTTCTTCATCAGATTAGTCTCGATATAAAAAGTGGTGAACATATCGCTCTCGTAGGGGAAGTTGGCAGTGGGAAGAGTGTACTACTTCAATGCCTGGCTGGCTTATGGGAAGACTCATCACTTCAATACAAAGAATTTAAATTTGATGGATTGAATTATTCTGAGATGGATAGAAGAAGTTTATGGAAAACTTTATCTTATATTCCTCAAACGCCGCAGATATTTAGTAAAACACTTGCGATGAATATTTCTCCTCATCACCCTCTTGAGCCAGGAGCTCTTTGGGCCGCGATGGAGAAAGCTGATCTCGCCAGTGATGTCACTTTATTCCCTGAGGGCTTGAACACCATGATTGGTGAAAAAGGCATGAATCTCTCTGGAGGCCAAAAACAGCGCACTCTCATTGCGCGCTCCTTCCATTCAGGAGCTCGCATTTATCTTTGGGATGATGCCATCAGTGCTCTTGATACAGCAACCGAGAGAAAAGTCATCGACTCTTTGAGGATGCTTGACCCTGGAGCAATCCTAATTCTCGCGACACACAGATTAAGCTCACTGACTCAATTTGATAAAATTTTTGTATTGGATAATGGGAAGATCACTCATCAAGGCAACTATGCTGAAATAAAAAGTCATCATCATTTATTTGCAAGCTTACTTGAGAGAGAAATTGAACTCTCAAAGAAGGAGAATCCCCAATGGAATCCTTAATCCTTCAAGAAGATGAAGAGACAAAATATAAATTCTCCCCACTTGGACTTAATTTTACAAAATCAAAAGAATGGGACGGTGCCAGTTCAGATGCGAAATGGTTGTGGCCATGGATTTCTCCTTTTAAGGGCAAACTGCTTTTAGGCCTTTGTCTCTTCTCCATCGCCACTCTTTGTGCCATAGCCATCCCTAAAATGGTGGCCATGAGTATTGATGAAATCCTCGTGAATCATCAGGATAAAAAAGCTTTTTGGATCACAGCTCTGCTTTCAATAATCATTCTCAAGATCACGGCTGACTTAAATTACAAATGGATAGTCACCAAGGCCGGTCAAAAAATGACCAAGCAGTTAAGAGAGGATGTCTTTTACAAATTGGGAGTATTTCCCCTCGCCTTTTTTGATAAAAACTCATCAGGTCGACTGATCAGTCGATGCGTGAATGACATCTCAAATTTATCTTCATTTTTCACTGCTAATTTCTTTACTGTTATAAGTGATATTGTTGTTGTCATCGGCTGCGTTTTTGTCATGGCTTCTATTTCATTCTATGCCGCTGCTATTGTCGTTCTGACACTCATTCCGATGGCAGTCTATATGCTCAATGTCTCACAGGCTCAGATGCGCTGGGGCAGAGAAATGAGAAATACCCTCTCTAAACTCTCCTCCCACAGTGCAGATACAATGAATAATCTCTCTATCCTGCATTCTCAGCCTTTTAGTAGTAAGTGGTCGAGGCGTCACAAAAGAATTCAGCAAACCTATGTCCGACAGACGACGAGAGCGATCCTTATTTGGGGAAGTTTTTCTTCAGTGCATATCTTAGTCATGGGTGTCACCTATGCCTTCATTATTGCGATAGGAGTCCATCAACTCAAAAACAACCAATTAACAATTGGAAATTTTATTGCCATGTGCACCTACGTGGCTTTGATCTTTGGTCCATTCTTTGAGATCTCTGAAAAACTTAACACCTTAGTCACTGCTTTAGGCTCGGCCAAAAGATTGCGTGCGATATTGCCTCAAAAAGAATTGAACGCAGAGTGGAATGAGCCCATAAATCCTCTTCCACCTAAAGGTGATATTTTATTCAGAAACGTTCACTTCCATTACCGAGAAGATAAATCCCTCTTTAAAGACTTAACTCTCACCTTGCCTGAAGGCGAAGTCACGGCTTTGGTGGGAAGGACTGGTTCCGGGAAAACAACTCTTGCCCACTTAATTCTTTCACTCTACCCCATTCAATCAGGAACAATTTTTTGGGGGGAAGAAAATCTCTGCGACATTGGAGCGATGAGGCGGTCGCGATGGATAAGTCATGTCTCTCAAGATCTTTTTCTCTTTACGGATACACTTCGAGAAAATATCCGCCTCTGGAGAGAAGAGATTCAAGATGAGCAGATAATTGATCGACTCAAGCGCGTAGGGCTTTGGGATAAAGCTCAGTCCCTTAAGGGTGGTCTCGATATGGTTGTGAAAGCTGAGACCCTTCCCTTCTCTCAGGGTGAGAAACAGCTCTTGCTACTCTGTCGCGCTCTTCTTCAAGATCCGAGACTTTTAGTCTTTGACGAAGCCACGGCAAACCTAGATCAACTGAGCGAAGAAGAATGGCTGAAACACATTGACGAACTTTTTCAAGGCAGAACAACACTCTTTATTGCCCATCGTCTTGAGACACTTCGCTTGGCGACTCAAATCATCGTGCTCGAATATGGAGTCGTTAAAAAAATTATTAAAAAGCCTAAGGGTGAGGCGATTCGAGAAGAGGATTTGCATTGAATAATGTGACACAACTTCAATGGGATGAAGCCTCTTTAGAAGAGCAACAACTTTGGCTGAACGAAGCGATCTCTCGTATGCCTCAGGTTCACGCAAATAGACAGCGTGAATGGGCCTTGGCACGCATTTGTTTGGCCAGAGCTTTTGAGAAGCATTCTATAAAACTTGATCCCAGAAACTGCATTTTTAAAAGCCATCATGAACTCGCTCATCTTCCGGCTTGGCGTTTCTCACTTTCTCACACTAAGGATTTAGCTTGTGCTTGGTTGGAGCCCAGCAATCTTTTTCGTGGGCTCGGCGTGGATATTGAATTCGTCAATCGTGCTGTTCCCTCTCAGGTCAAATCAAGATTAGCTCACAAAACGGACACGAAAATTCCTACCCTTGAATTATGGTCGCTAAAGGAAGCAGCCTACAAAGCTCTTCCCGCGTTAGCGCAAAGTGATATCTGGCTGAATAGAATCATCATTCATCAGGGACGATTTGAGCTTGAAAGCTCACCATTTCATGGACTTTGGACATTAGAGAAAGATGACAGATGCATTATTGCAAGGGCGTGGATAGAGGCGTAAGGTTAATGCATACAAACAAGTGAGGTTTTTATGCAACCGACTTATCAGAATCCTACCGCTCAACTCGCCGTCTCTAACTACATGTCTAAAGTTTATCTTTGGATGACTATTGGAATTCTTGCGACGGCCGCAATGGCGACGTATGTGAGCAGTCAGCCCGAAATACTCATGGCGATCGTCACCAACAAAATTCTTTTTTACGGAATGATCATTGCTGAGTTTGGACTCGTGATTTGGTTATCGGCTGGTATCAATCGTATGTCTGCGGCAATGGCGACAAGCATGTTTTTGATTTATGCAGGAATTAATGGAGCAACACTATCTGTTCTCTCGCTTATTTATACAGCTGAGAGTATTCAAAGTGCCTTCATGACGACGGCTTTTGGTTTCGCCGGTCTTTCAGCTTTTGGATTTGTTACTAAGCGCGACTTGGGCCCTGTCGGATCCTTCTGCTCAATGGGACTCTTTGGATTGGTTGGTTTTAGTATCATCACTCTCTTCTTCCCAAGCCTGATGGGCTCAGTGGCCAGTCAAGTTTATGGTCTCGTAGGAATTGTCGTTTTCGCAGGACTTACAGCTTACGACACTCAAGCGATCAAAAAGATGGCCCCAGATCAAAGAGATGGAGAGAAATTTCAGAAAGGTGCCATCATGGGCGCATTGAAGCTTTATCTTGATTTTGTGAATCTCTTTATCTTTATTCTTCGTATGACTGGAAACCGTAGAAAATAGTTATCCATCCTGGAGGCATGACTCGATCATCGCCTCCAGGATTTTAAAATCAGGCCTTATTGGCAGATGAATAAACCCCGCCTTTAAATTTGGATTCGCTTCAAGCACACGATACATCAAATAATTGCAAACATATTCTCCGGCCGTTGTTGAAATCTTTCCTGCTCCCGCTTTCTCAATCATTTTCTCTATAGGGAGTCTTGTAAAAATCCCATCAGGCCCCAACTCTACAATTTTTTTGGCTTTTGGCTGATAGCCTCGGTTATCTGGAATTCTTGCATCCATCCAATTGATGCCAATTTTCTCTAAAGTAATTTCCATTCTATTTTTCGCCAATCCAAACATAATCACATAATCAGGATTAAGTTTTTCAATTCTCTCTTGAATCAGCTTAAAGCAAGTCTCAAACTCGACTGGCAAAATCATTTTTTCAAACCGTGAATCCAACGAATTCACAAAATCAGCTGAGGGATTCACTGAGTCGCCATCAAAGGGCTCAAAACCTGTGACTAATATTTTCATTCAAGCTTCTCTTGAAGTTTTCTTGAAAGGAAATCAATAAAGGCCCTCAGTCTTGGTGGCATATTTTTTTGTGGTGGATAGAGCAATTGCACTGGAACTTCTTCAAAGCTCCAATCTTTAAAAAGATGAATGAGCTCGCCTCTGGCAATCTCGCTTCTGGCAATATACGAAGGAAGAAGCGTGTACCCATCTCCAAGAAGGGCCATTTTCTTGAGCACAAAAAAACTATTACAGTTCATTATCGGCTGGGCCTTAATGACAAATGTCGATTTGGGGCCTTTGATTTTAAAATTCTGCTGATCAGGCCCAAAAAAAGAGAGAAAGGGCATTGAATGAAGATCTTCTAATTTTGTGGGCCGCGCATGTTTTTGAAAGAGACTTGCGCCCGCATACAATTCTAGCTTAACGGCACCTACTTTTTTACCAGTGAGACTACTATCTTTTGCTTTTCCTATCCGTAAGGCTAGATCCACTCCCTCTTTCACAAGATCAACCGTTCGATTATCAACAATCATATCCAGTTGTACTTTTGGATGGGTCAGTGTGAACTCATGACAGATATTGGCCATCAGTTCTACGCCTAAATCTTCAGGCACTGTAAAACGCAACAACCCCTGCATATCCGTTTTTGTATCGCCTACACTTTGCAGTACATTTTCAAGATCATTGAGAGAAGGCAGAGCTTTCTGAAAAAGATCTTTTCCCGCTTGAGTGAGTTGAAATGATCTTGTGGTGCGATAAATAAGCGGAACACCCAACTCATTTTCAAGCGAAGCAATTTGTCGACTAACGCGCGATTTAGGGATACGAAGCTGTAGACCTGCTTTTGAAAAGCTTCCGGTCAAGACAACCACTTTAAACACAAATAGTCGGTTAAGATCAATATCAAGCATATAGCCCCATTGTTGCATAAATTGCAACACAGATGCCCGATATTGTCTACTTATGAGACAATTGATTTTTATCGATACTCTTGTCATGAGAAACGAGAGATTACCTGTTTTATTTATTGGCCATGGCTCACCCATGAATGCTCTTGAGGACAACTCATGGAGTCAGCACCTTCAAACTCTCGCCAAACAATTCCCCACTCCCAAGGGAATTATTTGTCTCTCGGCTCACTGGATGACTGCAACTTCAAAGAAACTCAATGTTGAAGCTCCAAAAACCATTCACGACTTTCATGGTTTTCCCGAAGCACTCTATCAAATTCAATACAATGCTCCAGGACTGGAATTTAAAGAGCCGAATTTAGGAGATGATGACCAATGGGGTTATGATCATGGATGCTGGAGTGTGCTGACGCACATGTACCCCGAAGCCAAAATTCCTGTGTCACAAATTAGTTTGAGTTCTCGTTACTCCATGAAAGAGCATTTCAAGCAAGCAGAAAAATTTCGCCATCTTCGAGATGAAGGTTATCTTTTAATTGGGAGTGGTAATATCACTCACAACTTGCGCGACTTAGATTTTAGAAGGGAAGCAAAACCCAGAGATTGGGCCGTTGAATTTGATGAGAGGACAAAAGAAGCCCTTACAAAAAGAGACTATGCGTGGCTATGGAATGAAAAGCCTCAATATAAAAAATTATTTCAAGTGGCTCATCCCACGTTAGAGCACTACTACCCTCTGCTCTACACTTTGGGTTTAAGCTATGAAGATGAAGAGTTAAGTTTTCCCTATGAAGAAATACAGGCGGGATCGATCTCTATGAGATCTGTCCTTTATCAATAACCTCTCAAGGAGATTTTATGAAATTGTTACTTTCGGCCGTAATGTTACTCTCTCTCAATGCCTTTGCTGGAATCGATCTTGCAAAAAGCGAATTTAAATGGACTGGAAAAAAAGTCGCAGGTCCTCACACTGGTTTAGTACCTCTCAAGAGCGCTACTCTTGATGTAAAAAAAGATGCCATCACTGGTGGAGAATTCGTTATCGATTTGACTCAACTTTCAGCAACTGATCTTGAAGGCGATTGGAAAGCTAAACTTGAAGGCCATTTAAAGAGCCCAGATTTCTTTAACGTTGAAAAATTCCCTACAGCTACACTTAAAATCAAAAGCGTTAAAGGAAATGCAGTGACTGCTGACCTTACAGTTAAGGGCAAAACAAACCCTGTTAAGTTTGATATTAAGAAAGACGGTATGGCGTACACAGGTGTGTTGAAGTTTGACCGCACAAAATTCGATATGGTTTATAACTCAGGTAACTACTTTAAAGACCTTGGCGATAAGCTCATTGATAATGAAGTGACTGTCGAATTCAAAGTCGTTCAGAACTAACTTTTCTTATCCTCTGGATTTGGGTATTTTACTTGGATGAACAAATACTCTGACGCGTTTATCCAAGAAATGCCCAAATCCGACCTCCATCTCCACCTTGATGGGTCCCTGCGCATTCCTACTCTTATCGAGATGGCCAAAAAAGCCAAAATCAATCTGCCTTCACAAACAGAGCAAGGATTAAGAGAACTCGTTTTTAAAGATGCCTATGCCAATCTTGGTGAGTACCTTAATGGATTTCAATACACCTGTGCTGTTCTTCGAAGCTTAGAAAATATCGAACAAGTTTCATATGAGCTCGCGATTGATAATCAAAACGAAGGTGTGAATTACATTGAACCACGTTTTGCCCCTCAGCTTCTCATGGATATGGAGCAAGGGCTCACGATGGAGGCAGTGCTTACGGCAAGCTGCAAAGGGTTTGAGCGTGCCAAGAAAGAATACAATTCAAAACCTGAAGTTAAAAATGGCGAGAAGCCAGAATTTCACTACGGTCTGATTCTCTGTTCAATGAGAAAGTTTGGGCCAAAGGGCTACTCACCTTTCTACACTCGCTTCTTTAAAATGATGGAATACTCTAAAGAGATGGAAGTCATCACAGAGGCAGCTTTGCAACTTGTGAAAGCAGCCGTGAAGATGCGCGATGAACAAGGACTTCCCATTGTAGGAATCGATCTGGCGGGCCAAGAAGATGGCTATCCACCTGGAAAGTTCAAAGAGGTTTATGCCTTCGCTCATAAGCACTTTATGCATAAGACTGTTCATGCGGGTGAGGCTTATGGCGCGGAAAGTATTTTTCAGGCCATCACAGATTGCTACGCTGATCGCCTAGGTCACGGTTATTACCTTTTTGATGAAAATAAAATTGTTGATCCCACTATCACTGATAAGAAAAAATATGTGACTGACTTAGCTTCTTATGTGGCCGACAAAAGAGTCATGATTGAAGTTTGTCTGACTTCAAATTTGCAAACAAATCCAGAACTAAAAAATATTAAAAATCATCCGTTCAAAATGATGCAAGACAACCGCATGGCCCTCACCATTTGCACAGATAATCGTCTAGTCTCAAATACAACGGTCTCTCGTGAGTACCGCTTGGCCGTTGATAATTTTGAAATGCCCGTGAGACGCTTGAAAGACATAGTCGCTTATGGCTTTAAGAAGAGCTTCTTTCCTGGAAATTATGTCCAGAAGCGCGACTACGCCAAACAGTGCATGCAGTATTTTGATCGCGTCGCCAAAAAGCATGGAGTGGAGATTTAAGCCTTCACTCTCATAAGCATTTTTTCTGCAAGACTGCGATCCACAATTTTGATTTCTTTAATGGTTCGAGGACCCTTCTCAAACATGACATCCAGTTTTGTCAGTTTCCCTAAGCGAGAGACAATCAACTCATAAGAGTGATCGGCTTTAAGATGCTGAGACCACTTATCTGTGTCTTCTTTAAGAACTCGAAGTCCATTAATGGCAATAATTTCATCACCAGCATTGAGCCCTGATTTGGCGGCCGGCGAGTCTAAATTCACAGAGCGAACAATCGAGCGCTCACCTGAGGAATCAAAATCCGCTCCCAACCAAACAGGTGCTCCATCGTTAAACACGAGCTCAAGTCCCATTTTTTTAACCGCACCTTCAAGATCAAGGTCCTGAGTCGTTTCAATCATGGTCTGAAAGTTAGCGAGTATCTCATCCCCTCCAAGCTCTTTTACCATGGAGTAAACTTGCTCTTTAGTCACTCCTGTTTCGGGACGAGTCTTATAATCATTCCAAAGAAGCTTCAAGAGATCATCCACACTCTTACCTTTCGCCTTGAGTTGGGTGTGAAGAATCATAAACACCAGTCCACCCTTAAGATAATACGAGATGCTTGAGTTCTTAGAATTTTCATCCGGACGATAAAGCTTAATCCAAGCGTTGAATGAACTATCCTCTAGTGAGTGAAATTTTCTTCCTGGTGTTGAAAAATAATTTTCAAAATTCCCTTTAATCATCTCGAGATAATCTTCAAGCGTTGCAAGACCCGATCGATAGATGAAAAGATCATCCATGAAACTAGTAAGCCCCTCAGCAAGCCAGAGCATAGAGGTATAACCTTCATTGCGATAATCAAACGGGCCAAGTGCTTTAGGTCTTATGCGCTTCACATTCCAAGCATGAAAATACTCATGCGCTGTGAGACTAAGGAAGGCGAGATAATCTTTTCTCACATTTAAACGTCTGCCATCAAAATGAAGCGCAGTTGAATTCAAATGTTCAAGTCCACCATAAAGTTTTGGAGCAAAATGAGTGATAAATTGATAATGAGTAAACGGAATCTCTCCCATCGTCTCGGCGACTTCATTGATCGCCGTCATCATATCCTTTTTTAGATCCTGACCATGAGGATACTGCTCTCCATAGAAAGCCAATCCATGAGGCACACCTTTAAGCATGAATCCATCTGTCTCTTGGCATCCGATCTCGACAGGGTGATCGATCAGCACATCGTAATCACTGGCTTCATAAATAAATTTCTCACGAGGCATCCCTTTCACTTCATCCATAGAAGTTGAAAGTTTTGACCACAGTGGCGGAAATCTGAATTCGATGGTGGGATTTTTCTCTCCACCCACGATCGCCATCAAATAACTTGGGCCATGGAGAAAGGCATGGGTGTTATCGACATGAGAAGTGCGTACAGTGAGTTCATGAAGATAAATCTCATAACTAAAACTAAATTCACTCTTCACATTTTTTAATTGAGACTTATTCCAATCCACAATCCAAGTTCCCTTGGCCGTCTGCTCAACCCACAAAACTTCCCCATTACTCTGAGTGGCCCGTACCCAACGGATGTGCCTTGAGTACTCGCGCATGAGATAGGACCCCGGACTCCATGAGGGAAGGAAGATTTCGACTGGCCCATTGCCCTTATTTTCACTGGTTAGCGTGACCTTTACGAGATGAAGTTCCGGCTGTGTAATCTCGACCAAGTAGCTGACTTTCATGGGGGACTCTCCTATAATGGCGCCATGGAAATAGAAATGGAGATCACTGAAGCGGCCCAGGCCCAAATTCAGTTGATTCAACAAAACGATTATACGCTTTCTGGAATGAGTTTCCGAATTAAAATCGGCGGCAAAGGTTGTGGCGGATTTACTTATGAAACTGGTTTTTCAGAGCCTTTAAGTGATGACATTAAGCTTCAGGCGCAGGGCACCACTATTTTGATGGACCCTTTCACCGCATTTTATACTCAAAAACTCAAACTTGATTACCAACTGAAACCTGAAATTAATGACGAGGGTTTTATTGTCGAAAACTTTGCTGGTGATCGCTATAAAGGTAAATTTTTTAAAGACACGACTATGGTCCCAAATCTGGAGAAACGATGAGAGAAGTTGATTTAGACTATCGCTACTTAAGAGCTTTTATCGTCACTGCTCGCCATCTCAATTTCTCTCGCGCGGCCGAAGAGCTCAACATTGCTCAAAGTGCCGTCAGTCGCCAAATCAAACTCTTAGAAGATGCCGTGGGCCAACAGCTCATTATTCGTTCTTCAAAAAAAGTCATTCTCACTGAGAAGGGAGAATCCCTTCTCGGTCTTTTAGAAAAATTTGAAAAGGACATCGAAAGTGTGTTCTTGGGTCAAGTCAATCGTACCTTACGCGTTGGCATCTTGCATGGTCTCTTAGAGAACTGGTTTAACGATATTATTATCGATTATTCAAAGAGCAAAGGCCTCTCACTTGTTGTGGAAGTTCAGGCCATCGAGAAATTAAAAGAAAAACTTTTAAACGGTACGTATGATCTGGTGTTCTCGAATGAAAATATTCAAAACGAGCTCGTTAGTTCTCTTCGATTATTTGATGAAAAAATGGTTCTGATTTCTAAGACGGAGATGAACCCTAAAGATGCCTCTGACTTTCCTTGGGTCATGTATAACGAGAACGATAATCTTATGCACGTTTATAAGAAGCACTCTCGCCAAATTATTGCCGTCAATTCCATTACGGCCGTGGTGAATTTAGTGAAAAAAGGTGTCGGCATCGCGATCGTTCCTGATCATCTCCTTAAACCCACTGATAATCTTAAAACTTACGAGGTTAAAGGCTTGGCGAAGACTGGAGTTTTCTGCAGCACTTTAAACTTTCAAGTTTTACCAGAACCGCTTAAAGGTTTAGTAGATCTCATTAAAAAGAAAGCTCTCTAAGGGCAATTAAATCTTCCAGGTTGAATACTTCCATTCTCGCAAAGAGTGTAAATTTGAAACTCTGCGTTTGGAGTGTCATGGATTGAATAAAGTCTCTCAAGAGCTTTACCTCTGAGAACTGAGCGAGTTTGCTTGATTGGCCAGCGAACTTTCACACCTAAGATTTTTGTCGTGGCATCGACTCCAAAATGAACTCCGGCCGGATTTTGAGATGGGATTCCACCTTGTGAGAATTCATTCCAGCGACGCTGAATCACTTTCTTTCCTTCTCTCTCGGTATAAAGCATCACCATAGCACCCAATCCCTGCTGGTTTGCCTCTTTGCCCTGTAGATAAAATTTAATCGCACGCCTTCCCGGCAAAGAGAGTTGATTCTCTAAAACATACAGACGATTTTTCATAGATGAGCGTCGTATGTTAGATTGGCCTGTTAGGATGTCAGGCTTACCATCATTATTAAAGTCCGCAACAATGGTTCCCGTTGGATTCACAATATCCATGCCCCATTGATGGGCCACATTCAGAAAAGCTCTGGTTTCATCTTGTGCAAAGGCGACAAGTCTTGAATCAGGAGGAAATCCAGAATTATCGACAAGTATATCGACGAGTCCATCCAAGTTGAGATCCACCCATTGGGCTCTCTTATCACCTTGATTCCAATTATCAGCGGCCGCATCGGACATGTACTCTGTGCGAAGAAACGAAGGTGGATAAGTTATTTTATTCCCAGTAAGAACACTCGAGCGATCAACCGAGAGATTATCCCAACCATGAGTGAGCTCTCCTAAAAACAAATCCATCACACCATCATCATTATAATCGGCACAGACTGCTGAAAAACTTCTTCCTCCACCAGTGGGAACCAGAATACCTTGTGGATCTGCGGCCATGCCTGACTCTTTGCCCATATCTTCAAAACGGCGAGCTTCAGAAGTTGGTTTTGAGCGATTCATCCATAATTTGTTATAGTGGCCGACAGAATTTGCAGTCAGGATATCGGGCCATCCATCTTGATCAACGTCACAACTTGAAGCCCCATAGGTCGGTTTCGAGAGAGGCGGATAAAGATCATCACTCGATTTATTAGATTCACCCGTGAGCCAATCGGAGTGATCAACCCATCCATCAGGATAGTTAATCAGGAGTCTATCGGCCGTGGGGAGAAGATTCTTATCGTGTTCATGAAACCAATTCCCAATGAAGAGATCAAGTCTTCCATCCAGATTCACGTCCACGGCCACAATAGAACTGGCCGGTTCAGCTGGAAGCTCGGGAAACTTTAAGTTTTTAGTGAATATCAATTTTTGATTTTGATTATAAGAACCATTCCAGAGAGTCACCGGAAGCTTTGTAAATTCTCCTCTTTGATTCAAGACTCCCACCGCCATATCAGTGATGCCGTCTCTGTTAAAATCAGCAAAGACTAAAAAGCTTGCTTGCAAAACTTCTTTCACCGGCTCGTAGTCTGCCTCTTTGAATTTCATCTCATTGACATCAAAAATAAAGAAGCGAGGTTGTGAGAAATAGCCTGGGAGAACAACAAGGTCATCGATCAAATCGCGATTAAGATCAATCATGGCAAAAGTGACGCCTTCAACATCTTGCAAACCATAATCTAGAGTCTTATCAACAAAACGATTACTCCCTGTTGAGAGAGTTGGACCAAAATCTATCGGTTTTGACCCTTCTTTTGATAAAGAAGAAAGAGTTTCCTCGAGCTCGGCTTCACTTGGAATAGCTTCAGGAGCTTTCGAAGAACTGCAAGAGATGACTAAAAGAAGGACGAGAAAACTCGTCCTTCTTTTAAATTTAGAAATTAATGATATCAAGTCCGTACCCATCACGCTCAGCAACGGCTTTAGACACTTCAGGAATTAAAGTGTCATACGTTTCACCTAAACGCTTATGGTTCTTTGTAAACTTCTGACGAGAATCACGACAAATCACTTCAGTCATCGTTGTGACATATTTCTTATCGCTAGCTGAGATACTTGGATTCTCAAGGATTGAAGTGGTTCGAGAAAGAACACAAACCATCGCATAAAGTTCCATGGCCATGTTTGCAATTCTCATTTGGGCCAGCTCATTACCGATAATATTTTTTCCGAGTTTGAAGATTGTGTTTTCAACTGCAATAGAGAAATCATTAAGCATTCTTGTGAAATGATCCGCATGACCAAAAAGATCAGGGTGAACTTTCGTTAAAGTTTTTGTCCCAATCATCTTGCCCACTCGCTTCTTCGCGAAATCGGCAAGCACACCCACAGACTTAATTGGATCTTGGAGAACCTTTGAAACATCTGCTGCTTTTCCAAGTTCTTTCAATTGATCAGAAGGGCCCTTAATTCCTGATAGGGCCAAGAAGATTCGAAGAATTTCATTCGTACCTTCAAAGATGAGATTAATACGCACATCTCTCATGATTCTCTCATAAGGATACTCACGCATGTATCCATTACCCGCTGCAATTTGCATCGCCTTATCGATTGAATCCCAAAGCTTCTCAGAGCAGTAGACTTTGCAAACGGCCGACTCCATTGAGAAATCTTCCAGTCCTTGATTCATTTTTCCAGTCGACATATAGACAACTGACTCTGCAGCGTAGATGGCACATGCAATCGAGCTGATCTTTTCTTGGATTAATCCATAATTAATAATGAAATCATCAAACTGCTTGCGAGTCTTCGCTTGAGCAACGGCAAGTTTTAAAATCATCTTCATTCCGCCCACTGAGCCCGAGCCCAAAGAGAGACGACCAGTGTTCAAAACATTCATGGCAATTTTAAAGCCTTTACCTAGCTCACCAATAATGTTGCTGGCCGGAACTTTGACGTTATCAAAATAGACAGCACGCGTTTCTGAGGCGCGGATACCCATCTTGTCCTCTTTCTCTCCGAAAGAGACTCCTGGCATATCTTTCTCAACGATAAAGCATGTGATCTTTTCTACTTTCTTCCCATTGTCTTCATGCTCTGTTTTGGCAAACACTGAATAGAAGCCGGCCATTCCGCCGTTGGTGATCCAAAGTTTTTGACCGTTGATAATGTAATTTCCATCAGCGTCTTTGACGGCTTTCGTTTTAATCGAATAAGCGTCCGATCCTGAACCAGGTTCAGTTAAACAAAAAGCAGCGAAAACCTCTCCGCTAGCAAGTTTTGGAAGCCACTTCTTTTTTTGCTCTTCATTCCCTTCATTAATAAGCGCCTTATAACCAATCGATTGGTGCGCTCCTAAAGTAGTCGCTACAGCTCCATCAATTCCTGCTATTTCTGAAAAGACGCGAGCATAAAGTGTGTAATCAAGACCCAATCCACCGAATTCTTCCGGAACACCCAAACCACACAGACCTAAGCCCGCTAGCCCGGCCAAAGTTTCAGGAGAAATTTTCGCTTCACGGTCCAATTTTACTGAATCGATGCTTTCTTGAGCAAAGCGCTCAACTGCATTAATCATTTCTTTGGCCATTTCAACTTGAGCATCACTCAATTTTGGAAAAGGAAATACATCATCCTCATGAATCTCTCCAAAGAACATACCTTTAACGATTGAATGAATTTCTTTGTTCGCTTCTGTGCTCATGGCCCTTCCTTTATTTACATTGAGAAAATCGATTTATTATAGAACGCTTATTGAGTCTGCGCCTACCTACATCCGTCAGTTTTTTAAAAGAAATTCTCTGACTGTTTTTCTCCATTTTTCGCGCCTGACCATTTCCCTTGCTAGTGGCGTTGCAAATGGGTCACAATAAATCGATGGTAAATAAATTCAAAGACTTCCTGGGTAAAATTCGCGCCAAGATTCCGTCGCGCAAAAAGCCTAACGCCGCTGAACATGACCGAACAGGTGATGTCGATATTTCTGAACTTGAAGCTGAAGAAATTCCATCCACTCCCCTAATGGATCAACCAGTTGAGAGAAGCGATGTCTCCGCACCTAATCTCAAATTGCAGAAGATTAATCGTCTTACTCCCTACACTTATAAAATTAAATCAGCGATCAAACCCCTCTTAGAAAAGAGCAAAGTGGCTTTAAAGCAGCTCTTTACGAAATCTGGAATTAGTAAAAAAATTCAACAGACTGATTGGGCGGCTTTTACTGAAAAGATTATTGCGAAAGAAAATCTCACTCATCATCATCGCTTTTTTCTCGCATCATTCTTACTTGTTGCGACTTATTCATCTGGTAAAATTGCGGCTCTCCTTTTGAGAGGAAGACCCGAATTTCCCCCTGTTGTTTCACAAATTTCTGTTGAGGAAATTGATGACTTTAAAGCCAGTGATCTCAATCAGGTAAAGGCTTCTGATCCCTTTAAAACAAAAACAAACACTGGACCTAAACTTCAAAGTGACGCTCGCTGTGAAGTCGCAGACTCAAGAACTTCACTTCCAATTAAATTGGTGAATGCCGTTGTTCTTCAAGACAGTGTGAAGAGCATTGCGGCCGTTCAAGTCAGATCCAGCCGAGACCTCAAGCAAGTTCGTGAGGGTGACACGATCGATGGGATGGCGAAAATTTCTCGCATCGCTCGCCTAGAGATGATTATCAAAAATCTTGAAACAGGTGCCTGTGAGTCCGTCTCTAATGACAAGATGAGAGACACCCGCTCTCCGATCAATATCATGAGTTCTGCCGAGGCCAATAACTTCAAGCAACAGCAAAAAATTAAGGGCATTGAGAATCAAGGCAATAAATACATAATTGCGAAAGATCTTCTTGATGAAAAATTGAAAGATATTTCATCTGTTCTGACTCAAGCGAGAGCGATTAAGATTCAAAACCCAGACGGCACTTTGGCGTTTAAAATAACTGAAATTGAAGCCGGTGGAATATTCTCGTATCTTGGCATTCAAAACGAAGACATTATTACCTCAATTAACGGCAAACCTATCTCAGACTTAAATGAAGTCATGGGTTTGTTTGGAAGAATAAAGAATTTAGACCAACTCCAATTGGGTGTTCGCCGGGATGGCGAAGAATCTCAAATGGATTACCAGATGAAGAAATAAGTTTCCAAGGATGAGAAACATGAGCCTCAAAAAACCTCGCTTCATAAAGCCTATTACTCTTTTGGCCGTGCTGGTCACGTTGGATGCAAATGCCCAATTCAACAAATACCGCTCACGATCAAGATTCAGCAATCCGGACGGTGAAGCTTCAACGGCTCAACCCACTCAGATTGGACCGCAAAAACCAATGGATTTAGCGACTCAAGATGAAGCTGACATGATGACTCCTGAAGACGCTGCGACAATTGAAGCGGCGAACTCTGGAGATAATGACGAGGTTGATCCTGTCGCTATTGGTGATGATGATGAGCCAGCGAACGAAGATGAAGCCAATATTTCAACTTTTGGCTCTCGTGTTCGCACGGGAACTGTTTCCAAAGATGCTAAAGCTAAAGCTAAATATGTAAACCTCAACCCTGAAACGGCTTTTGGTCCAGAGATCGTTGAGAGTTTTGACTTCCCTGATACTGACATCATGGAACTGACAAAACATATGCAAAAGCTTACTGGAATCAATTTGATTCTCGATAAAGATGTAAAAGGCAAAGTCAGCATCATTGCACCGACAGCAATTACTGTAGGTGATGCGTGGAAGGCTTATCTCACTGCCCTCAATATGGCCGGCTATACTTTAGTGAAGTCCGGAGCCTTCTACAAAGTTATCAACGCTCGTGATATTCGCTATACGCCGACCAAAATTTATACCGGCAACTACACGCCAGATACTGAAAACTATGTCATGCGAGTGATTGCACTTAAAAGTGTTTCAGCTGCTGAGATCGCACGTAACTTCCGTCCCTTCATGAGCCGCTACGGAAGAATCATTGATATCAAACAAACCAACACAGTCATCATGGCCGATACAGGGACAAACATTAATCGTCTCGTAAAAATGGTGAAGTTCCTCGATGTTCCAGGACATGAAGAGACTCTTCAAATTGTGCGCGTGAAAAATTCTTCTGCTCAAGAAATTGCGAAACTTCTTGATTCAATTCTCAAAGGCGGCGGAAACGCGGCTGCTGGCAGACCGGGAGCCACTGCCTCTCCTCGCTTTGCAGGCGCTGGAGGTGAATCCACTTCCACTGCGGTTATTAGCCGAATCATTGCTGAACCTCGTACCAACAGTATTATTGCCATGGCCAATGCAGAAGGGGCTAAGCAGTTAAGAGATCTTATTGGCAAACTCGATGTGAAACTTGTTTCAAGTGGATCTGGTCGAGTGCATGTGTATTATCTAAATTATGGTGACTCTGAAGAGCTCGCTAAAACTCTCTCTAGCATTGTCACAGGAAACATTCAGCAAGCAGGAGCCGGTGGAGCAGCACCTCCTCGCTTCTCTTCTTCTGGAGGCGTAGCTGATAACGCGATCTTCTCTGCAGAAGTGAAAATTACGGCCGATAAAAACAATAACGCCCTCGTCGTCACTGCTTCTCCAACCGACTGGTTGACTCTTAAAGATGTGGTGTCTCGCTTAGATATTCCACGTGATCAAGTATATGTCGAAGGGATGATCCTTGAAGCGAACGTTTCAAAGGATAAAGCTTTTGGAACAACATTTGTGGGAGCTTATGGAACTGGAAACGCTCAAAGAGCAGGACTTGGAGGGTCAGACCTCTGGAATCTCTTAGGTGGAAATCCTACCAGCATCGGTGGCTTCTTTACAGGCGTAGGTGTGGGCGGAACTCGCTCAGTGACGCTTCCAGGATCTACGACTCCGGTCCAACTTAATAGTGTGAACGCACTGATTAAAGCAGTCGCTAGTCATCAAAACTCAAACGTCCTTGCGACTCCGCAGATTCTTGCCCTGGACAATACTGAAGCAACGTTTGAAGTGGGTGAAACAGTACCTATCAAAAACTCAACTGTAGGAACTGGTGGTCAAACATCATTCAATACCACTACTCAGGAAGCCAAACTCTCTTTAAAGATCACTCCTCAGATTAATAAAGTGACGCGTTTTGTGAAGCTTAAGATCAATCAGCGAATCGACGATTTCAAAGCAGTTGATCCGTCAATCTCTACTGCTGGTAACGGTGTTCCTACAACCGTTCGCTCGGCCGTCACTGAAGTGATGGTCAGAGACCGCGACACGATTGCGATGGGCGGACTCTTAAGAGATAGAGAAACTGTCACATTCTCAAAAGTTCCTCTTCTGGGTGATATCCCTGTCCTGGGCTGGTTGTTTAAATCTAAAGCGCGCCGCTTAGATAAAATTAATCTTCTCTTCTTTATGACTCCAAGAATTCTTGCTCCTTACACAAAGACTGCCTCAAAGCACACTCTTGATGTCATGAAGCAGAGAGAAACTGGCATGAAAGGAATCTTTGAAGGCGATGATAAGGATCCGGCCGATAAGCAAATGAAAGACCTGAAAGCCAAAGTTGAAAACCAGATGGCCGCTCCACTCTATGATGAAGAAGATGCGGCTCATTACAGAAACTTAAATGAAAACACCAATTCGCTAGAGACAGCTCCTGAGATTGAAGATGATATGGATCTTCCAAATTATCAAGATATCAAAAAAAGTATTGAGTGAGGATACATGGGACTTTCTGAAGACTTATTAGAGAAGGTCGAGAATCAAAAGGAAAAAATTGGCGAGCTACTCGTCAAACATACCTCTTTGACTCGTCAACAACTCGATGAAGCCCTTGAGCTTCAACGAATTGATGGTGGTCTTCTGGGCGATATTCTACTAAAGAAAAACTACATTCATCCTCACGACATCATTAAAGTCATCTGCCATCAAATTGATATCCCGTATTTGAATGAACTTAAAATTGATGAGATTGATCCTAATATCGTCAAAGATATTTCCATCAATTATGCCAAACACCACGAAGTGCTCCCGATTCTTGAGACTGATTACACCGTGACGGTGGCCCTCGCTAATCCGTTTAACTTTAATGCCGTTAATGATTTGCATGCCATTTTTAAGAAAGAAGTTAAAACTGTCGTCACCACTCCCCTTCGCATTCAAGATGCGATTAATCGCGTTTATGAGAAGGCGAATAGAAACTTAGTTGATGATATTGGTGATGAGCAATTTGAAGAGAATTTAGACCTCGATGGACCGATTGATATTCTTGATGCCACGGCCGATGAAGCTCCAGTGATTCGCTTTGTGAATTCAATTATTTTTAGAGCTGTTAAAGAGCGAGCTTCAGATATTCATATTGAACCTTATGATAAAGAAACTGTTTACCGCTTCCGAGTGAATGGTGTGATGCAAGAAGTTTTACGCCAACCGAAGAGAACTCATGCGGCCGTCTCTTCGCGTATTAAGGTTATGGCGAAACTTGATATTGCTGAAAAGCGTCTTCCTCAAGATGGTCGTATTAAAATTAAGATTGCTGGTAAAGATATTGATATTCGTCTCTCGACTATTCCCATTCAAGCCGGCGAACGTATTGTTATGCGTATTCTGGAGAAGAATAATACTGTTCTTCGCCTTGAAAATTTAGGCTTTCGCGGCAAAGTTCTAGAAGGTCTCATCGAGCTCTCTGGTCACAAGCATGGCGTTCTTTATGTAACGGGTCCAACTGGTCACGGTAAGACGACAACTCTCTTTGCAGTGCTAGAGCGAATCAATACTCCAGATAAAATGATTATCACCGTTGAAGATCCAGTCGAATATGAGCTTCCAGGTATTTCTCAAATTCAGGTGAATCATAAAATTGATCTGTCCTTTGCGATCGCGCTGCGATCAATTTTACGCCAAAACCCGGATGTCGTGATGGTGGGAGAAACCCGCGATAAAGAAACGGCAGAAATGGCGATTAACGCCTCGTTGACGGGTCACTTCGTGCTCTCAACTCTTCACACCAACGATGCCTCTTCGGCTCCCACACGTTTGATTGATATGGGTGTACAACCCTTCTTGATTTCATCCTCACTTGTTGGAATTCTCGCTCAAAGACTTGTCAGAACTCTTTGTCCCAACTGCAAAATCGCAGCCGAGATGTCTGAGTTTGAAAAAGTCGCCCTTGATATCGATAAGCCCCCTAAAGGCTCATCGGTTTATAAAGCTGTGGGATGTCCCAAGTGTCACGGGACTGGTTATTCAGGACGTACGGTGGTGTCGGAACTTCTTCTCATCAATGATGAGATTCGTGCCTTAATCATTCAAAAGACTGATTCAGCGACTATTAAAAAAGCCGCTATTCGTTCAGGTATGCGCACCTTAAGACAAGATGCTTTAGATAAAATTTTTGAAGGAACGACATCGGTGGAAGAAATCATCCGCGCGATCAACTCTGAAGAAGAAGATAAAAGCTAATGCCTATTTACAATTACAAGGCCCTTGATCGATCTGGAAAAGAGATTAAGGGTACTCTGAATATTGATTCGATTGCTTCAGCGAAACAAAAAGTCCGCGCCATGGGTGTCATGCTCGTGGATATTAAGGAGCAGCGTTCTGCTCCGGCCGGTGGGGGAAGCACTGCACTCTCTCGTTTTCAATCAAGAGTCACGGTTGAAGACTTAGCTCTCATGACTCGCCAATTCGCAACTCTCATTAAAGCGAAAATACCCGTTGCAGAAGCTCTCTCTGCTCTGGTTGAGCAAGTGGATAATGAAACACTTCGAATTGTGATGAGTGAAGTGAAGCAAAAAGTAAATGAAGGTGCCTCTCTTGCTGATGCACTCGGTGCTCATCCAAAAATTTTCACTTCGGTCTATGCCAACATGGTGAGCGCAGGTGAGGCCTCAGGAACACTTGAAATTGTTCTCTTACGTTTGGCCGATTTTACAGAATCACAAATGAAATTAAGAAATAAAATCAAAAGTGCCATGACCTATCCCGTAATTATGGGATTTTTTGGTTTCGTCATGATGAACGTGATTTTTATTTTCGTTATTCCAAAAATTGCCAAGATTTTTATTTCCATGAAAAAAGAGCTCCCTCTTCAAACGAAGATCACCATCTGGATCTCTAACTTCATGCAAGATTACTGGTGGGCCGTGATTCTTGCCCTTTTTGGTCTTTATACTTTCGTGAAGCGCTACATTAAGTCTCCCAAAGGAGAATCTCAATGGCACGCCTTCCAACTCAAGCTTCCCGTGATTGGTATTTTAGTCAAAATGATCAACGTGAGTCGTTTTTGTAGCACACTTGCCACGCTGCTCAACTCAGGTGTTCCTATTCTCACGGCCCTGACTATTGTAAAGAATTTGATTCCCAATGTTCATATGAAAGATGCTGTTGAGAAAGCCCGAATTTCTGTATCAGAAGGGGCAAGTATCGTGACTCCATTAGTTAACTCAGGTCACTTTCCGGCCATGGTGACTCATATGATTCGCCTCGGCGAAAAGTCAGGTGAATTAGAGCCAATGCTTAAAATCGTTTCCGAAAACTACGAGGAACAGGTAGAATCCAAAATCGGTGGTCTCACTTCGGTTCTCGAACCCATCATGATGGTGTGTCTTGGATTGGGTGTGGCTTTCATTGTTTTCTCGGTTGTTGTGCCGATGATGAGCCTCAATAGTGTAAAGTAGTTTTTTCTTGAAGGAGTCTTTTGTGAGAATGAATCAAGCTGGTATGAGTATTTTAGAAATCCTAATTGCACTAACCTTATTAGGCTTAGCTGGTACATTTGTGGCCGGAAAAGTGTTTGAAAATCTTCAAGACGGAAAAGTTCAAACGACGAAGATCCAAATTAAAAGTTTAAGTGATCGTTTAAAAGAATTCCGCCGCGATTGCGGCTTCTTTCCGACAACGGATCAAGGTTTGGATGCACTCATCAACAAACCAGAGGGCGGGGGTCGAGACTGCAAACGCTACTCACCTGCTGGCTATATTGATGGCGGAAAAATTCCTGTAGATCCATGGGATGCAGAGTATCTCTATGAGTCTGATGGCAAAACATTCACTATCACTTCGCTAGGAGCAGACAATGCTGAAGGTGGTGAAGGTTACGATGCAGATATTAGCTCAAAAGACTTCTAAGAATTTATCAAACGACCAGGGCTTCTCACTGATTGAGATCCTGGTCGCTCTTCTCTTAGCGGCCCTTATTTTTCTCGCAGTCCCCTCCTCAGAGAATTCAAGACGTCACCAAGATCTCCAGCATGCTGTTGATGATATTGATCGAGCTGTTCGCTTTGCGAGCAATGAAGCCGTTCTTCGAAACACGATTGTGCGTCTAAAAATCAGTCTTGATAAAACTCCTGTGGAATTCAAAGTCGAATACGGCCCACGCGAGAACATGGTTCTTCCAGTTTTAGATGTGAACAAAAGTTTAAATCTTGAAGAGCAAGAGTTAGAGAAGAAGAAGCTCGCCAAAATTGACTCTCAATTCACGAGCGTTGAAGAATTTGCAGAAATTACCCGGGAGTTCTCTGTGGAAGTTGAATTCCTTGGGGCCGCGACAAGTTTTCAGAAGAAACTCATTCGCGATCAGTCTGCTTCCATTTATTTTTATCCCACTGGCGAGAGAGATGGCGCCCTCTTCTTCTTTGGTACCCAAGATGAGCTCGCTTCTCTTGAAGTTCAGCCTTTTCAAGACAAGACTAAAGCTGAGTTTTACCCTGCCCCTACCACAGAGGGTAACGTTGGCAAAACGGAAGATTTTCGAGAGACTAAAATGGAGGAAATTGCAAAGAATTGGCTGGAAAAATGAATCGTTTTTTTCATCAAAAAAACCAATCAGGATTCTCATTACTTGAAGTAATGATCGCCATCACTGTATTCGCCATCTTCATTTCTGCCTTTCTCGTCTCCCAAGGTTACAATGTCTCTGACTCCGCTTTAAGCGAAGAGCAACTCCGACTTCACATGCTCTGCGATCAAAAGATGCAAGAAATATTGATTGATACACCCAAACTCACCAATGCTTTAGTCGATCTCAAAGAAACCAAGACATTTGAAGAAGACGAATTCAAAAACTACTCTTGGACGATTGAGTGGAAGAAGCTCAAAGTCCCAGACTTTGGAAAAATCTTCGCCTCCAATGCAGCTCAAGAAAGTAACGATAGTGAAGCCTCTGGTGATGATGATAAATACTACAATGACAAAAACAGCTCTCAGAGAAACAAAACGGTTGAAAACCTTGTCTTCACGAAACTGAAAGAAAATATTGAGAAAGTCATTTGGCAAGTTCGCTTAACTGTTACAAATAAAGAAACTAAATACTCCTACACTCTTTCCCGCTGGGTAACGAACTACGATGAGCCGATTCAACTCAATCTATCATTCTGAAGAGGGCCTCACCCTTTTAGAAATTATGATTGCCATCGTTTTGTTGGCCTTTGTCATGTTTGGCGTGGTCGCCATTACTAACAACTCTCAAAATACTAAAGATAGAACTGTCCAAACGGATAGAGATAATCTTCAGATTGAAACGGCCATGGCCCGTATGGATTGGGATTTCTCACAGCTATGGTCCCCACTCTATTATTCTCAAAAATTCGCTGGGAACTTAAATCCTCAATCCAATCCCGCAATTGTTGAGGTGGCCTATCATTACGAAAACAATCCTCGCTTCAGTCAGCCAAGTAAAGAAGGTCTACCAATTCCTCGTTTTCAGCTAAGAGATAAGTCAGACATCATTGTTTATACAACTGCAAATCGCAGAAAATTAGAAAATCAAAAACAAGCTGACTTTATGTGGGTGCGCTATCATTTGGGCGACACCACAATAACCAATGCGGCCGGTGAAGAGAAAACAGTCAAATCAATCCTCAGACAAGTTTTTCCCGATGATCCTTGGTCGAAGGAAGAACTGGATTTAACCAATACTCGCTCTGACACATTGTTAGAAAATGTAGAAAAATTAGAATTTACCGTTTGGAACTCTCAAACAAGAAAGTGGGATACGAGCCTTCAGTCCATCCCTGGTGGTGATTCACTCATTCGTGGAATTAAAGTTGAAGTCACTTGGAAAGACACTAATGATGTCGAGCGCTCTACCGTCCGTTGGTTTAGACCACCATGGCCAAAAGTCATTCCCAATGATCCTGCTCCCAATGCAGGAGGAGCTTCTACCGCAGGAATTCAAGGCGGCACCAATTCTGGAAATACAGATGGCAGTACGAATGGGTCAGCGAACAATGGCTACCAGGGTGGCTCAACGGCAGGTAATACGGGAGGTTTTAATTGAAAAAACTTCTCCAAAACCAATCTGGCGTCGCCCTTCTTTTAGTCATGACCTCAATTCTCATCTTGATGGCCATATGGGGTGAATTTACTTTTGAAAGTAAACTTTCAAGAAT
>JAIEMA010000054.1 GCA_019752535.1 Bacteriovoracaceae bacterium | reverse complement strand
AAAATCCTGTCTTGGCGGCATCGATCAAATGAGTTTCAAAGAGCGCGCCATTTTCATAAAACTGCAGGCGCGTGAGATCAATCCCACCATCCACAAGAATTTGCCCTTTCTCTTCTTCATTATTTCTGCGTTTAAGATAAACCGTTTTGAGTTCGAGATCAGCTTTCATGAGCCAGCTGGCTATCTCTTGCGGGTCCCAAAAACTATTGGCCGCTTCGCCATCAAGTTTAATCACAGCGACGTTCGAGTAAACATCACAGACAAGTCCAGGGAGCAGATCCCCTTCGCCATTAAAAAGGCGAAAAGAGTTTTGGCCTTCTGAGTGGAGATGTCTTTTGAGTTGCAGAGAGCGATTCATGCGCTCAACAATCGTGTCAGTAAAAATTTTCTTCTCTCCCAAAGAGATCATGCGAAAGGCGAGATTAATATTTGGGCAGTAAAATCCCGTCCCCAGAAATTCATCTTTAGGAGAATACAAATGGGCCAGAGTCCCTGGAGATTTTTTAGGACGATCCATCAGTGCATCTGAGAAGACCCAAGGGTTGCCACGCTTAATGTGCTTTGAGAGATCACGTGAGAGTTTCAATTTGATGGGAGTAGTCAGTTTAAACATTTATTCCTCAATCCTAAACCATGTCACTTCATGTTTATTGTGGTGTTGATGAATCACTTTTCCTCCAAGCTCACGCACAAATTGCTCAGTCGTCGCGTGGTCTGTTTCAGCTTGAAATTTGAGAGTGCAGACAAAGTTTTTCACGCCTTGAGCCTCATGACGTTTCACGAGCTCAAGAAGTCTTGCCGGATAGCAGATGATGTCTGAAAAGAACCAATCGACTTTAGGAAGATCTTTGGGATCAATTCCAAAGGCACTCTCTTTTCTCACGGTGACTCTCGGAAGCTTGGCGATTCTCTCTTCAAGCGGCGCTTTATCGACGGCCGTGACAGGTCCGCCAAAACTTTGCAGCACCCATGTCCATCCACCCGGACAAGCACCCATATCAAGGAGATGCTCATCGGCCCTTGGAAGTCTTGGAGAGTGACAGGTGAAAAATTCCCAAAGTTTTAAGTACGCACGAGAGGGAGGATTCACTTGGTCTTCGATAAAAGTCATCTCCCCCAAAGGGTAGAGTGAGGAGGTGTCACTTGAAGCTAAAATCGTGTCATTGTCCCAAAGCGTCCAGCCACCCATGGGCTTCTCTGGTCTTGGGGCCAAAAAAGCAATCGGCTTCGTGGGATAGTGGGGAAGAGCTTCTTGAATGAGCTCAGCTCTTCGGTGCTGAGTGACGGAATACAAAGCCCAGTTGCGGCCTAAATTTTTAAGTTGTTTGGCGCCATCATTGATCGATGTAATGGATAACTTTTGAATATTATAGAAACTCACCTGGGCCCAAACGATATCGCGCCTTGAACCCTGAACTAAGAATAAGCGACCCTGCTGCTCAATGATGGGCAGGTTTTTGAAAGTGAGCTCTTGAGCGAGATCATTTTCATGTTCAAAAGGGGCAAGATAGAGGCTTTGTTCCATGTGCGCGGCATGATATAGGAAGCGACATGACGAAGAAAACTCAAATTACAACAGATCCCAAGCTTGAGATGAAAATACATGGTCTCAACGCTTGTTTGGCCCTTTTTAAAGGCCGCCCCAGCTCGATTGTGAGGTTGTATCTCACTGAAAAGCGCTTGAAGGTCTTATCCGAACTTGTAAAACATTGTGTGGAGCGAAAGCTTGCCTATCATGTGGTGACGGAAGAAGAGCTAGAGAAAGTTTCTGAAGCCTCTCATCATGAGGGTGTCTGTTTGATGATTCGCAAGAAAAAGCGAGTCTCAGAGAGTGAACTTAAGGATCTGGCCACTGGTCCTGGTGTTTGGCTTGCTCTTGAAGAGGTGGAAAATCCTCATAACCTCGGGGCCATCGTCCGCTCGGCTGCTCATTTTGGTGTGAAGGCCCTTTTTCTGATTGGAAAGAATGTGAATTGGCAAAACGGAGCCTTCTATCGCACGGCCGAAGGGGGAGCTGAAGCTGTGGCGATCTATCCAGTCGATTCATGGGTTGAGTTGCATGAGCTCACTAAAAAACTTGATCTCACCATGATGGCGACGGCCGGTCAGAAAGGTGATCCACTTTACGAGATAGACTTACCAGAGCGCTCGCTTTTTGTGATGGGAGCTGAAGGAAAGGGGCTGTCGCAAGAAGCTTTTAAGAGAGCAAAATACTTAATTAATATTCCAGGCTCAGGTCTTGTGGAAAGCTTAAATGTTTCAACGGCGACTGCTGTTATACTAGGAGAGTGGTACCGCCAGCATGGAGGCTAGTGATGATTCTTCTACTCTTAATTCAATTTGCTCTCGCTCAAGATCCCTCTGTGGGAGAAGTTCTTGAAGGTGAAATTAAAACCCAGAGAGGAGAGTTAAAAGCAGGCGACGATCTTCTTCAAGGGGATCGACTTGAATCAAGTGGCGCTCAAATTCTTCTTTTTCCCGCCAATCAAATTAACGTCGAGGGAGTTCTCTCTCTTGAGAATGTCACAGACTCAGATACATCTTTAAAACTTGAAAGCGGAAAGGCGCGAGTGAATGTGGACTCCACAGAGAATCCACAAGAATTTCGAGTCAAAACTCCCTATGCCACTTTTGGTGTTCGAGGCACCGAATTTGAAGTGGAAGAATCAAGTGAAGGCAGTGCTCTTCAAGTTTATGATGGGCAAGTCGAAGCTCAAGACCAGCAGGGACTTAAGCAGCGTGTGGTGAAGGGAGAAGCTTTCCAGCATCGAAGGGGACAAGGCTGGGCACGAAAGGAATTTAAAGAAAGAAAGCAGCAGTTTAGATTTTTAAGACGGGCCCAGATTCAACAGAAGCGAGAATTGAGAAGGCAGATGAAGATGATGCGGAAAGATCAGCGACGTTTAACAAGACCCATGGGCAAAAAGCCCCGCAGGTAGAATTCGTTTATCATTGGCATGACTCACACCCAGATCACCGCAGTCGAGATCTTTCCAGCGTCCATCTTGCGCCAGCACATTTTTGAGCGCTTCTTGTTGGACGCCATGGGTGTGTGAAGATAAAAACATAAAAGCATTATTTTTATTTAAAATGGCATGGCTCTTATCAAGGAAGCTCGCCATATGTTTCTCGAACTCCCAAACTTCCTTCTTGGCTCCATGTCCCCAACTGGGTGGATCGGCCAGCATACCATCCAGGCGCAATCCTTTGTTGTATTGAGTGATCAAAAACTTCTGAGCGTCTTCTTGCATCCATCGAACGTTCTTAATTTGTGAGGCTTCAGCATTCTCTTGTCCCCACTCAAGGGCCCCTTTTGATGAATCCACATGCCACACTTCTGCTCCGGCCTTCGCCATCACTAAGCTCGCGGCCCCGGTGTAACCAAAAAGGTTCGCGACTTTGGGAGCGCGACCAAGTTTTTCTTTTAACCTTAGGACTTGATCTTCAAGCCAATTCCAAACCGGCACCTGCTCAAAGAAAATCCCGCAGTGACCAAAAGTAGTGAGCTTCAATTTACATTTTATATTTCCACTCTTGGCTTCATGGCGAAGCCACATCTCTTTTGGAAGGGGCTTATGATGTTGCCACTGACCGCCGCCATCTTTTGTTCTTGAGCAAACACTCGTCGCTTTAAGCCATTCATCAGGTTTAAGATTTTTTTTCCAAATAGCTTGGGGAGAGGGCCGCTGGAGGCGGATACCTGAAATGATTTCAAGTTTCATGCCTTCACCACTATCAAGGAGTTGATAGTCTTTTAAATCATCACTTTTGGTCGATAGATTCATCTGAGTTTGAAATTGACGTGCAAGGTAGTCGCAAAGGTTTGCTCGCCCGCTTCAATGCTTGGAGTGGCGACAGATTTTTCCATGCTTCTCATACTATCCATCGCCTGTGCATATATCGGCTGTGGACCTGAGACCGTCATTGGACTCTCCGAAATAGATTCAACTTCACCTACTTCGGCGTTCAGACTTTTTCCTAGCTGCTTGGCTTTTTTAATAGCATCTTGAGAGGCGATATCTAAGCATTTGAGATATTCACTTTGAGATTTCTCAAGAGAGAGAAAAGTTCTAAAACCCTCAGTTCCAGTGAGTCCCAGCTGAGCGGCATCGGCCATCACATGGCCGAGCTTTTGGATATCAGAGGTTGTGACCTCAAGGCCAAAAGAGGCGCGATGACCTTTGAAAACATTTTTATTATTTTCCCACTCTCGTTGTTCAAAAACTTGAAAGTGAGTGGTTCTCAGTTCTAAATCTTTTAAACCCATTTTTTGGATTCTGGCTTTTGCCGCCTCAATCTTTTTTGTGACTTCATTGACGGCATCGGCCGGATCTTTAGCTGTCTTCTCAGTCTTAATTTGGACAGTTCCACGATCAGGAACCACTTTTATCTCACAGCGCCCTTGCACCGATATAACTCGTGAGGCATGAGCGCTTGATAATAGACTGAGTAGAAGAAAAATCATTACTGGATTCCTAAATCTTTAAGATCGTTTGGTGTGACGGCGCGATCTTCGTCATTGAGTTCAATTAAATAAAGGATACCGCGAATCTTCTCTTGATTTGGATAGTTCACTTCAAGGCCTCGAGCCGCAACAAGTGTATCTAAAAGCTCCGCTTGGTCGCGGTATTCGATACCATTGTAAGTATTTTCTCTCTTAGCTATGCATCCACTAGTTCTTCTGAAAGGGAACCATGAAGAAGTGGGCTCTTCATTTAATCTGCCTGTTCCATGAATTCTCAACAAACTTCTGCCAATATCACGAGCAATTGTCGCCGGTCTCCACCAATCTGAAGAGAGAGACGAGGGAGGAAGTAACTCACGGGAAGCTGCTTCGTTATTTCTCTTATCAACAAAATCAAGAATCAATCTTCTAAATTTTCCAAACGACATCGGAGCATCTGCTGTCGGCATGACACCTTCAATATGATGGATGCCAGCAGGAGTGTTTCCGTTTCTCTGATATGAAGGAAGATCATGAGCAGAGGAAGCCAGGGCCGGTTGAGTCCACATCGTTCCATCATTGTTATAAACTGGACGATTAGAAGAATCACGCACGGCCATTAAGCAGGCATGAAGTCTTTGTGTGCGACAAAACATAAAAATTTTGATGCCATTATTAAAAGCGCCGCCAGCATGACGAGAAAGATCCACTTCATGAGTCCAAAGATCAATCGCCAGTTGGGTTTGATCGCCAACGGGACGCTCACTTGCAGTCACCCAACGTGTTTGGAAAGGGTAAAGTTTTTTAGCTGCTTCCACTAAATACTCAAGGCCCATTTGATTCAAGTCGTAGCGAAGTGAGAGAACAAGAGTTCCTAATTCTGAATCGAGAGGAAGTTCTGTAAGAACTGTGTTCCCAAGAATATTGATTTCTTGCTGAAGGCCTGAGCGATAAGTGAGGACAGCGAGGCGCAGTTGCTCTTTAAGTGGGTAAGTCTCATCAGTAATTTGCATGAGTGAGTCGCGGATATCCATCTTCCCGACTTCTTGTGAATCCCACAGAGCATCAACTAAAAGTTTTTGTTCCGCACTTTCAAAAACGAAAGGCAATTTTACTTCTGACTGAGCAATTAAGTTAACAAAGGCGTTGTAGCGATTTTCTTCTTCGACCGCATCGAAGTTTGCAAGTGCACTAACCGAAAGAAATATAAGACATAAGCCAAAGATCTTAGTCATGAAAACCTCACTAAAGTTTGTGAAGTTCGAGACTAACATTGTGCGTTTTTATTCAGCAAGTTCGATTGCGTTTGCTATGCGTCATCATGGTTCAATGTAAACGATACTCGTCATGTTCCGGTGCAAGTTTTCACCGGGAATCCATAGGTTGCCTGACTCACACTGATAAACAGGATCGTACCCCTCACAATCTGTCCCATGGCTGTCTCGAATGAGATATTCGCAACTCCCTTGATTCCATCTTCTTCCTAGGATTAATGAAGTGTGAAGCGAGGAGAGTTTAATTCTTCTGATGGTGTGATCTCTTAAAATATCTGAGCCATAATCAAGCAGAACTGGATTATTTTTTTGAAGCTGCTCATCAATCGTCTTGAAGATCCTTGCTGATCTAAACTTCATTGTGACTTCTGGATTTTCTGGATAAGGAGTCCTGTTTCCCTCGCATGCAAGAGAGCGCAGGCGTGGAAAAATATGAAGGCGATGATAACTCTTCACTGTCTCATAAAAAATTTCTGGCGTGATGTTGGGAAGCTCGTACCAGAAGGGAAGGTCTGCAAGCTGAAGACCGGCCGTTGTGAGATCCTTAAGTTTTGCCACATCGAGCATCGCCTCCTTTAAAGTGACTTTTATTGTCCCTTTAACGGCATCATGCTTAATCCAATTTTCAGAGGGAAAAACCGACTCAGGACAACTGCCTGTGTTCAAAGCTCTCTGAAGAGCAATTTTTGAAAAACCCGTTTGATAGGGCATGCTCCATGTTTCATGATCTTTTCTTTTGATAAAGAGATCTTGAATGCGTTTGATAATCGAAGGAATGACCCCTTGATTGTGACCCAAGGCCACATCAGCGGCTGAGAACTTTTCGTTTGTCTGAAAGCGGTAACCTAAAAGATCAGCACTTGAAAAAGCGTAGCACCAAGAAATTTCGCCTTGATCTCGATTGGCCCCAAGGCTCTCGTTTCTCAAGTCGATAAAGCCGCATTCATTTTGAGACTGAGCGAGAGAAAAATTGACAAAAAAAGCGAGTAAAAGACTCAACATAAGAACCTCATCCGTGAGGGAGAAACGTCAGTGTTTATTGTTCAGTAAAATTGAGTTTTATGAAACATAAATATGAATGAACGTGAGTTTTTCAAGACTTGTCTCAGCCGAACCTTGACGTGAGCGGCAAGTCATCCCATCTTAAGAGCATATAACTCTTTTGGAGGAGTCGATGAAACGTATTTTCTTATTTGTTCTAACGAATATTTTAGTCATGGTGACTGTGAGTTTAGTCTTGGGACTCACCGGTGGCTCACGCTGGCTGGATGCCTACGGAATTAACTATCAGGCGTTAATGACCTTCTGTCTCGTTTGGGGATTTGTAGGATCTGGAATTTCTCTTCTGCTGTCTAAATTCATGGCTAAAACCATGATGGGTGTTCAGATTATTGATGAGAGAGGACAGTATGGGGATTTGGTCAGAAAGGTGCACCAACTTGCTAAAGTCGCGGGAATTGAAAAAATGCCTGAAGTAGGGATCTATCAATCTCCTGAAGTAAATGCCTTTGCGACTGGCCCGTCAAAAAATAATTCACTTGTCGCTGTCTCAACTGGTCTTTTGCAACAAATGAATGCGGATGAAGTGGAGGGAGTTCTGGCCCATGAGATCGCCCATGTGGCCAATGGAGATATGGTCACGATGGCCCTTGTCCAAGGTGTAGTGAATGCCTTTGTCATGTTCTTTGCGCGAATTGCAGCCTTTGCTCTCTCGCAGGCCATGGCCGGCAATCGTGATTCAGATGATGAGCGTCCAGTTGCTAGCGGCTTTATGTTCCATATTATGATTATGGTTTTTGAAATTGCCTTTAGCTTCCTAGGAATGTTTGTGGTGGCTTATTTTAGTCGCGTAAGAGAATTCAGGGCCGATAAGGGTGGAGCTCAATTTGCAGGAAGGGCCAAAATGGTGGCGGCTCTTCGTAAACTTAAATCGAAAATGGATTGGGTTGATGATTCACAAGACTCGATTAAAGCGATGAAGATTTCTTCAAAAAAAGGGTTTATGAACTTCCTCTCCACTCACCCTAGTCTTGATGATCGTATCGCTGCTTTAGAGAGAGCTTAAATCTCATCGAAGCTAAAACCAAAATTAAGAGTAAAAATAGGGTCGCTAAAGCGGCCCTTTTTTGCAGCTTGGAGACTGTTTTTGATCTGCTCATTATTGGGATCAAGGCTTAAAGCTTTCTGTAAAAGATTAAGCGTGGAGTTGCGATTTTCTCCTTTCCAAGACGCATAAGCGCCATAGTAGTAGCCCATCGGGTCTTGAGGATTATTCTGCTGCCAAATTTTAACTTGCTGGTTAAAACTTTTCATATCTCCTCTCATCATCGGTTTGAGGATAGGGAAATAACGGAGTGATTCCTCTGCACCATACTCCATAAGATTTCTCCATGTGGCTTCAAGTTCTTCTGACCCGGAAATGTCTTTATGGAGTAGCTCTTGAAGCAGTAAGTGAACAAACTTGGCCTTGCTTGCGGCATAAGAGTCTGGAACGCGTGCCAAAAGTTCATTGATAAGTTTTAAATTATAGGCGAGATTATCTTTTCCAGGGTGAGGCTGCTCGACAAAATTCCATAGGATGGAGTTCATCAATTCAGACTCCGTCCATTTCTCTAAAGCGAGCTTCTTGTCCATTCTTGTTGCAATAGCTCGAGAGCGAAGAAGTGTATAAAATTGCTCACAATCTTTTGCACTAAACTTTTCGCCAGGTTTGCAAGAGGCCATGAGCATCTTGAGCATCGGTTGCAATTTCTCGCTCATTTGATTTCTACAATTTGATTCAACGGAATTTTCAATTGAGTTGATGCTGTCTTTTAATTCATCAAAGGTAATAAGACTCAGTTTCTCAAAGAGATCATCGCACTCATTGAGAGGATCATTGATTTTTTCTTGGCTTTGGTGGGTGATTTTTTCTTGTAGCGATGCTTTCATGCTACGAATGCTTTTCGTGGCGCTCAAGGATTTCTTTGGTGAAGAATCATTTTGATCTCTATTTTGAGTGAGAAATAGAATTCCTAAGCCAAGAACAGTGGCAAAGAGGGCGATCCACTTTTTCATGTCCACTCCATGAGTTTGCGGGCCTGTGAGTATTCAACTTTTAACTGCCTGATCAATTCATCTACCGTTGGCACATTTTGAATTAGACCTGCAATTTGTCCAATTTCTAACTCTCCAAGAGTGAGATCACCTTCAAGCATTCCTTTTTTTGCCCGGCCATGACCCAAAATTTGAGCCAGGGTCTCTTTTGAAGCACAATCCTCTTCTGCTTTTTTTATTTCTTCATAAAAAGAATTTTTCAGAAGCCTTACGGGAACAAGAGATTTCATCATTAGCATTGTATCAGTGGCCCGGGCCTTAAGAATCGCATTTTTAAAATCTGGATGCGCACTTGATTCAACGGTGGCGACAAAGCGTGTCCCCATTTGTACGGCCTGAGCCCCAAGGGCCAGTACGGCTGCGATCCCTCGACCATCGGCTATTCCACCTGCGGCAATCACAGGGAGGCGAACAGCATCCACCACTTGAGGAATGAGGGCCATGGTTGTGATTTCATCTCTACCGTTATGGCCTCCGGCCTCAAAGCCTTCAGCTATTACGGCATCCACTCCGGCCTCTTGGCATTTGATGGCAAGTTCTGGTGTGGCCACGACATGCATCAGATAGGCCCCAGAGTCTTTGATTTTTTTTGTGAATTTTTTTGGTGATCCAGCAGAAGTAATAAAATTCTTTATTCCTAAATCGAGCGCCACTTGGATTTGTTCTTCGCACTTATCATATAAAAGGGGAACGTTTACAGCTAAACGATTGGGAAATTTTGTCAGGCTTTGTGCTTTAAGAATTTGAGATTTTAATAGATCAGGCTTCATGGAGCCTGCTCCAATCGTGCCTAGTGCCCCTGCATTGGCACTGGCCGCAGCGAGCTTTCCGCCAGAAACCCAAACCATACCTGCTTGGATGACGGGAGTGGTGAGTTGCAGTGAGCGAAGAAATGAATTCATCATAGGTCTTGATCCTTAAAAGCGGGAGCAGCATGATTATTGAGTTTTTCAAGAATTTCAGGTGATGAGCTCTCGCCCCAAATCGCTCGAGTCGAAGAGCGCTTTCTAGCAAAGGTCTCACCTGGAAAAATTCCCCATCCCGCTTCATGCATAGCTTTTCGTGCAGGGATACTTGAAGAATAAGTGGAGAGTTTCGCTTGTGGGGCACAGAGACTTCCTAAAAGTTCAAACCACTCTTTTGTCCAGAGGGTTGGATTCTTTTTAGGCGAGAATGCATCTTGGTAGATCGCTTGAAATTTTGGTAACTGAGTTTTGATTTGAGGAAGGACGAGGCGCGCGTCTCCGAGAATCACCTTTAAGCTGTGGTCCTCATCAATCCAATGAAGAATCCCATTATCGATGACGGAATCGGGTAATAGATAGAGGGGGAGCTCGGGATCAATTTCTAATGAATAAAAATGTAGACGAGCGTGGTGAATTTTTTTTGCAGCTTTCATTGTTTCAAACCAACCCACTCCGGCCCCAAAACCCACTTCTAAAATATAAACGTCATCGTGGGTGAGGAGGAGTTCTTCAATCCCACATCCTTTAAGATAGTGAGTTTTTGTTTCCTCAACGGCCCCAGATGTGGAGTGACAATTTTCATCAAAGCGCTCTGAATAGAGCGTCTTTGAGCCATCGTCTGTTTCTATCCACTTATGTCCTTTAGGGGCTGACATGTAACCTCTTACAATCTTGTTTGGACTCGATTAGGCCAATCGGGCTAAGCCATGAACTTTAAATCTATCCTACCTTGTGAGTGCCATTCATTGAAGGCACTCCTCTCTCCTATTATATAGGTCAGCTTATTCATATAAGTCATTAAAATGAATAAGTTTGATCGTGAAGTCTCTGAAAATCTGATCAAGAAGATCGTGAATACGGCGAAACTCAAGAGAACACAAAGGTTGACCGAAAAGAGTCGTGGAGAATTTTATGCTTAAAATGAATATCGCCTTACTCACTTTTATTTTTGCGACTCATGCTTTTGCAGGCAACGAGGTTATAAGAGTGAATGGCTCTGCTCAGGGTGGTGGGACCAGTTCTAAGGTCGCTAACAACGCAGCTGTCTCTGGTAGCGGTCAAAGTGGGTTTCTTTTTGGGATGTTCACGACGACAGGAAATTCATCCAATAATTCAAAAAACTATATGCAGACTCGACTGAATCACCAAGCGACATTAGATAGCTCTGGAGGAAGTCTAAGTACAACGGTGTCTGTACGAGGTGAAGGAACTGGTACTGCGACTGGTGCGGGCAATGGCGGGGATAATTCAACTGATATAAGCAGTGGTTCAATTGAACATGCTCAAAGTGGAGAGCAATACATTCTCAAGACTACCATTTCAAACTCTAGTGAGCAGGATAGATGCTTTGGAATTGAGAGAGGTAATCTTCCTGAAGAATTTCGAAAAATTGTAGACAGCACTTGTCCCAATGTCCTCTCAAAGGACTACTGTGGCTGCTTAATCTCTCTCGTTGCGAATAAGAGTCCATTAGGCGAGAAAATTAAAAATGATTATCCGAAAGCAAAAAAGAATATGATGGCGGTCAATTATCGCTCTTTACTCAAGCGTTGGTCGGAAGCTTATATAGATAATATTGGAGTCATGCTTTCCAACAAAGCCATGACAATCGAAAATGACAACGTCTGCTCTCCGTCTAAAATGCTTGAAAGTGTTATTCGAAGCATGTCAGATCGTATCAACTGCAAAGGAGATCCGGAAGCATTCGGAATTGCAGCTCAAAGTCTAATTAATACCTCGTCAAAGCTTGATGCGAACGGCATTGATTTCACAAAAATCCCTATAAATTCTTTTTTAAAAGGGATGATGAACGGTGCAAAATCAAGAAATATAGTTGTTGCACCTAGTGGTAAAGTAGAAGCCTTCAATTGTTTAGATGAAGGTCAAGCAGCGGTCCTCTCTCTTCTTCCAAAATTCTTTGAGAAAACGGGTAATATCAAAACTCCAAGTCTAGACGGAGAAAGTCGCTCAGAGAGGGTTGGGTTGAATAACTCGATCAATATAACGAATCGATGGATTAAAAAAATTGAAGCTGAGTCTGCTCAAAAAACAGATGGTAATTTTAGTGCAGAAATGATCATTAAAAACAATGAAGGTTTCTCTAAGGTGCTTAAGCTCTTCCCAGGATTAGAGTTACTAATTACAACGCTTTCTTATCCAAGACCATGCGAGACAGAGGCGGATAGACTAAAGAGACTAAACTCACTTAAAGAGACATTGAGTAAAATAAATAAATTCTCAACGCAGTTATCTGAGCCAAAACTGAACTCTCCAAAAATGTCGAATAGAGATTTAATCAGAAAGATTAATTCTTATTCTGAAGATGTTAAAGAATTAGTTGAGAAGCAATCCACAGAATATGTCGATGATATTAAAGATGTCAGTGAAGGGCGCTGCGGCCTTCTTCAGCATGATCTAACTTTGATCGCCTGTGCCAATGACACTCTCTTAGATGATCGCGCACAAGTCCTTAGTGCATTTGGTGATGCTGAACGTGACAGATCTCTTGGTGGAATTGAAAATGCACAAAATTGCAAATCAGATAAAGAGATTGCCTTACAGTGTATGTCTTATAATTACGTCACATGCAAGAAGCAATCAGAGATCAAAAGTGAAAGAGTAATCGATTTGCTTGGAAATCTTCAGATTTTAAAAGGACGCTCAGGCGAGTCAATACAGAGCAGAGTTGCAGATAGTTACTGGAGAAACGATGTCGAAGATTCAATTATTGGTGATGTTTGCAAAAATTACACTGCATTTTTGAAAGAACAAAAATGTGATGTAAGTGAATCAGCTGCTCAGGCCTGTTTATCAAACCAAGAGGAAAATGGGCTTACATCTAAAGCCTATATTTCTTGGTTAAAGAAAAATGACTTAGATGATACTGATGGCGGAATTGAAGCTGCTCAGAGTAGCACTTCGAATCCGGTGCCAGTCTTAGATGAAAAGGGCACGCTGGCTTCATCCAACAGTCATTCACAAAATCAGATTTTGGCGGGGATTCAATCTTCAATTGAGGGATCCAAATCCCCAGTTGATTCAAGCTTTGGGGCCCAATTTTTAAAAGCGGCTACGATTGGCTCTGCTGCAAGTTCAGGCTCAGCACAAATGACGAATTCTCAAGTCGCAAGCTATATCACTCCAACTCAAACTATTCCGCAGCAAATTGCGAACAAAGACGCAGCGATAGCTGCAAAAGAGACTGAGATTACTGAAAAAGTGAACGATTCAAAATCGCTCCAGGATCCGGTTCTCAAATCTGCAGCTGAAGAAGAATTAAAAGCGTTAAGAGCTGAATTAGCGGCACTAAAAAAAGAAAGAGAAACCCTCGCTTCTTCCCAGCAGGAAGCAGAGTCTCAAGTCGCTGACAATGCGGGCGCTAATAAAAATAACAATCAGCCTAATAGAAGTCCTGCCAGTGTGACGGGTTCTACTTCGGGCTCTTCATTCTCAGTGGGCTCAAGTGGTTCCTCGACTTCAGGCGGCTCAAGTGGTGGGGGATCAACATCTGGTATCAACTCTGGTTTTGGTAATACGGGATCCTCTTTAGGGGGAAGTAGCTCTGGACCGACGACAGTGCAAGCAGCTCTCAGCTCCCTTGGCTCAAGTTCTTCCGCTTTACTTGAAGCCAATCAGCTGAAATTAACGGTAGGTGGCCAAGAGGTTGCTGCACAAAACGTCACCACACTTCAGATCCCAGCTGGTGCGAGCCGTGAGGCGATCCAAAAAGTTATTCAAGATAACCAATCAAAATTAAAATTTGTGGATGGGGTCGCTCTGGTTGAATTGATCGGAGCCGATAAAAAACCAATCTACTACCAAGTTAAAAAGCAAGGCGAAGGCTTTGAACTTATTGTCGTCAAAGAAGATATCCCGACACAAGTTCGTAAGTGGTCAGCTAGCTATGCTAACTTTTTGAAAAAGATTCAAACCATCCGTGGACCGTCTGGGCAGTCCACTGAGGGTCGTCCGTAGTTAAATCATGTCCGGCAGTAGGATGCTCTATCGCCGGTGCATTCCAAGCTTTCGCAATCGCTCTCGTACAACTCACATCCACCATTCGATCTTGAGGCGCTCCTAAAAGCAGCACTGGAATTTTAGGAATCATTCCTTCTGTTTTAAATTTCGTGGCAGCAACAAGTTGTCTAATCGTATTTGGCAGGCTCACTGGTCTCTCTCGGGTGATGTTGTACCAGTGCTTAGAGTTCTCTTCATACTTGTCATCGCGATTACTTACCACTTCCAAGATTCTTCTCTCTCGCTCTAGGCCTTTCAGAGTTGGGACCTTAATAAGCTTAGCCAGCGCTTGAGGCTTTAAGCGCTTCCATACGGGACTAAAGTCTCCATAGCTTGTATTAATTAAAATGGCGTATTGAAAATCTTTTGAGAAATCTTTCAACCACTGGGCGGCGATCATGCCTCCAAGAGAGACGGCCATAAGGACGACGGGTTTATCTTTTGGAAGATTGAGAGCTTTAAAGTCTTCTCTCATCTCTTTCACTATTTCGTGAATGGAGAGGGGAGTGGTCTTTTTAAAATGAATTCCTGCACCAGGGATATCAATACAGTTAAAAGTGGAATGGGGGAATGTTTTTTTTAATTCATCCATAAAGCTGCCCCAATGGGCCGCTTCCCGAATAAGTCCCCTGACCAAAATAAATGAATACTGCATGTTTATCCTTAGGAATTGCGAAAATCTCCTTCTCATTCTACACTTTGATGAGAAGGATACAATATGGACCTCGCTCCCTATTACGATGAAGCCTATACTAAATTTTTGCGTCAACCGATGACGCAAGAAATGAGTCAAAAAATCGAGAAAGAGTCTCGCGGGCTCCTTCAATTAGTTGATGAAATTAAAGAGAAATTTTTTGCAAATGTCAGTTGGGAATCATTAAAAGTGGTGGAGCTTGGCGGTGGGATGGGTGGCATTTCAATGCAGCTTGCCAGACGTGGGGCGAAAGTCACTTTAGTTGACTTCGCTCCTCATGCTTTAGAGGTCTCCACTCGGCTTTCTCAATCTCAGGGGCTAGAGATTAAGACTGAACTTTTGGATCTGGGTAGACCAGATGCTCGTTTAGACGGTCAGTTTGATTTAATGATTGATTCCCATCTCTTTCACTGCTTGCCTTTGACTCCACAGCGTATTTCGTATCTGCATTTTGTTCGTGAGCATCTTTCAGATCATGGCTATTTGGTCGGAGAGACGATGGTGCATCGAAAAAAATTATTCATCCCCGATGGCTATATGCTCGATCAAGAAAATATATTATGGCAGATGTTTGGAGAATGGGTACCAGTTCGAAAAATCATTGATAGCCTTGATCTTGAAGAAGAATTCAAGAAGGCCGGACTAAATATTAGCTATTTCTTCTATTACGCTAATTATGCTTTTGCGCCTTCGGCCGATTTTTGGGATATCCCGGCCGAAGTTCTCCCGGCTTCAGTTCGTTTTGCTGTTAAGAAGGCTTAGTTCCCCAGACACATTTCGAGAAAAAGCCTCGCTCTTCATTCACTTGATCGAATCCCGCCTCTTCAAAGGCTTTCTTGAGAGGCCAGTTGACGAAACTCTTATAAAACGGTTCATGATAATCCTGAGGGAATTTTTCTAGGGCCCAGGCATACTCTGGGACGTCATCGGTTTGAATCGAATCCACCAATACAAATAATCCGCCAGGCTTAAGAACTCTTAGTGCCTCATTGAGCGACTTTGTTCTGATAGCGGTAGGCAGTTCATGGAAAAGGAAGACACCATAAATGATGTCCATTGATTGATCTTTAAACGGTAAATCTTCTGAAGCGGCCGTCATGAAATTTACAATTCTATTTTTGAGCCTCTGCTTGGCGAGATTTAAATAAGGATCACTGAGATCTGTAATTGTTAAGTTGTGATCAGGGCATGAAAGGGAAACGGCGTGACTTAGCTCTCCGGTCCCGGCAGCAATTTCAAGAATGTCGGCCTTTCCTTTAAATTGAGAGAGATATTCTAAAATCGGTTTCAACGCCAGACGTCTCATGGCAGAAGCCGTTCCCGTGAAAAGAATTTCGACTTGGTGGTCATAAATTTTTGCTGAATCATTTGTGAGGTATCCATCAATTTGCCAATGAAAATTTCTCACAAAATAATCAGGGAGTTCAGTGTTTTGAGTTTTAGGTTTTGATTCTTTGATCTTTCTTAGTCTCGACATCTTGACCCCAGTTACTAGGATGTCGAGATATCTTATCGTGTGCTCCATTGGAGATTCAGGATTTAATAGACTCCATGGGACTTTGCCGGATATGAAATGCTGCGCGTCTCTATCAAACAGTTTTTGTATGTCGGCCATCAAGAAGGGTCTAAGGCTTTTGTCTTCGTATCTCTCGGGGACTTCAACCCATGGTTTAAACAACTTAGTAAAATTGTGAAGGAGTTTGTACTCAGCAAGATAAGTAATCAAACGTACCGATTGGGAAGCCCGATAGTATTGCTCAAGAAGAGGTTGCTTTAACATTTTGTCTCCGTAAAGCCATATTATACTCTCAGTCATGAGAGTCAAAAGACTAAACTTAATGTCTAACACATTCTCATAGGAGGGCCCGATGAGCCTACAGATAACTTTTAGACACTTGGAGCATACTCCTGCGCTCGATACACAAATACGCGAAAAGTCTCAAAAATTTACAAAATGGTTCGGTGATGAGGCGCAGGTCCATTGGACTTGCTGGGTTGAGGGAAATGAGCAATGGAGTGAAGTGAAGGTCCATGCTCGTCATAAGGAATACTTTGCGAAAGCCGCGTCTGCGGATTTATATAAAACTTTTGATCTAGTCGTTCAAAAAATTCACAATCAAATGGAGTAGGCAGATGACAAAGATTTGGTACAAAAATTACGACGCTGGTATTCCTCACACGATTGATGTGAATGAATTTAAAAACATTACTGAAATTCTTGAATATGGATTTACTAAGTTCACTGACAGACCTGCATTTCATAATATGGGAACGACTCTGACTTTTGGTCAAATCGATACTCTCAGCAAAAAGTTTGCAAGTTACTTACAAAATGAACTTCATCTTCAAAAGGGCGACAGAGTCGCTTTGATGATGCCAAATATTTTGCAATACCCGATTGCGCTGTTTGGAGTTTTGCGTGCGGGTTTAATCGCAGTAAACGTGAACCCTCTTTACACTCCAAGAGAACTTGAGCATCAGCTTAAAGATTCTGGGGCAAAAGCCATTGTGATTTTTGCGAATTCTGCTTCAACTTTAGAAAAGGTCATTGGCAATACTCCAGTGAAGCACGTGATCACAACTCAGATCGGTGATATGCTTAACTTCCCTAAAAATCTGATTGTGAATTTTGTGATCAAGAATGTGAAAAAGATGGTCCCGGCCTACAAGCTTTCGCATGCTCAAGATTTTAAAGCCTGCCTTTCTATGGGTGATGAATCAAAATATAAAAAGCCAGAAATGGGGCATGAAGATATTGCTTTCTTGCAGTACACGGGCGGAACCACAGGTGTGGCGAAGGGTGCCATCCTGACTCAGAAAAATATTGTCGCTAATATGCTTCAAGCACGGGCTTGGATTAAAAACTATATTGCTGACGGGCAAGAGATTTTGATCACTCCACTTCCGCTTTACCATATCTTCTCTCTCACGGCGAACTGCTTTGTTTTCTGTAGTGTGGGCGCTCTGAACATTCTCATTACCAATCCACGAGATATTCCTGGTTTCGTAAAAGAGATGAAAAAATGGAAATTTACAGCGATCACTGGAGTGAACACTCTCTTTAATGGGTTGCTCAATAATGCTGAATTCAGACAACTTGATTTCTCTCATTTGAAAGTGGCTTTGGGCGGAGGAATGGCCGTGCAAAAAGCCGTGGCCGATAGATGGAAAGAGGTTACGAAAAAGCCGCTGGTTGAGGCCTATGGTCTAACTGAAACATCTCCAGCCGCTTGTATCAATCCGATGACTCTTAAAGATTATAACGGATTTATTGGTCTTCCTATTCCATCGACTGATCTTGAAATTAAAGATGACAACGGGCAAACGCTCCCGATTGGTGAAGTAGGGGAGTTATGTATCCGCGGTCCTCAAGTGATGAAAGGCTATTGGATGCGTCCAGAAGAGACGGCAAAAGTCATGACAACTGATGATTTCTTTAGAACAGGTGACCTCGGATTTATGACCGCTGAAGGTTTCGCAAAGATCGTTGATCGTAAAAAAGATATGATTCTTGTCTCTGGGTTCAATGTTTATCCAAATGAACTTGAAGATGTCATCAGTCAAAATCCAAAAGTGTTAGAGTGTGCTGCGGTAGGAGTCCCTGATGATAAGTCAGGCGAAGCCATTAAGGTCTTTATTGTTAAAAAAGATGACTCATTAACTAAAGAAGAGGTTATCGCTTTTTGTCGTGAGAGCTTAACGTCTTACAAAGTTCCTAAGCTAGTGGAGTTCAGGACTGAACTTCCAAAGACGAATGTTGGGAAAATTTTAAGAAAAGATTTAAGAGATGAGGCTTTGAAAGCTCAGAAATAAAAATGAAGATTTTGATTTTAGAACAAACAATTGAACTCTCTGAGCTGATAGGGCTTTACCTCTCATCGCTCAATTCTTGTGAAATCGTCACGGCAACTTCTGATGAAGATGCCTTGGCGAAACTCAAGCAATCGGGATTTCAAGTTTTTATTCTCAATCAAAAATTTACTACTGATTCCTTAAAATCAGCCTACGACTATGCGAGAGACAAATCACCTGAAACTCAAATTGTTTTAATTGGTGAAGGCGAAGCTGGAGTGAAGGCAAATTATGTCATTCAATCTTCAAACTTAGTTCACGAGATTAAAAGTATGGTGAAGGCACCATTCTGGAGATCTATTTCTGGAAAGCCAGCGGATCTTCCTTTACCACTTTCACCTTACCTTGTGTTCAGACTTGGAGTTTGTCCGGCAGATCTTTTTTTAAAGCTCGGAGAGAATAATTGGGTCAAGCTTTTTCATAAGGGCAGCCCTTTTGGCGAGGAAGAGAAAAGAAAATTTGAAGCAAAAGGTTTAAAAGAATTTTACATCTTAACTGACGATGTCAAACAGGCCATGGGGCATTTTGAAGATTTGCTAAGTGCTCTTAAAGCAACCTCAACAATTGAGGATGCTCCCTTAATTGCTGATAGTAATGAATTCATTTGGCATGCCATGAAAGAGCATGGATTTCGTGAAGAGATCAATCGTGTCGCCCAAGAGGCAATCCGACAGTCATTGGCGCTTGTCCGTAAAGAGCCTGAGGTGAAAAAATTTATTGAGAAGATTTTTCGTCCTGAACATGCCTGGATGGTTCGTCACAATTTAATCATCACTCATGTGGCCTGTGCTATTGCCAGTGAGCTGGGATGGATTTCTGAACAAACCTTCATCAAGATTGCTACAGCATCCATGCTCCATGATATGGCCCTTCCTAGGCTTGATCAGGATGAAGAGATTTGGATGATGAGTGTGCAAGGTGAAAGAATGCGTGAGGGGTTGGATAAAGAGATGAAGGATTTCCTTCAACATCCTATTGAAGGAGCTCAGCAAATCAGGCGCCATAAATCCATTCCTCCAGATACTGATAAAATTATTTTGGAACATCATGAGATGCCTGATGGAACTGGCTTTCCTCGTGCTTTGTCTGCATCTCAAATCAGTCCGCTAGGCGCTGTTTTTATTCTCTCTCATGCCATTGCTACAATTCTTATTCATGAGGGTGATCCGGCTAAATGGAAAATGTCGACTTTGAAGCAAAAGCTTGTTGAAGAGCGCTGGCAAGTTGGACATTTTAAGAAAGCTTGGCAAGCTTTCGAGAAAACAGAGCTTTTCCCTTAGTTTGTCGGGGCGATGTAGTTATTTGTTAGAAAAAGAAATCTATGCTTATGCCCTAAGATATCTTTAGAATGAATTTAAGTTCATAGAATAGAAAGATCACGGATGATCGACACTTGAGACGGATTTCAAGTTCGACACTTGGACCAAGAAGCGCCTGTGCAGGGCGCTTTTTTTTTGCCCAAAATCGCCTAACTGACCAATTTTAAATAACTTAATACACACCTTCTGCACGATAATCTTTCTTATCGTGCATGGCGTCAGCGCTTAAACGAGCCTAGATCCATCCTGACTCTTGAGCAGCTCTCACTAGGTTTTCTGTTTTGGGTTCATCTTGATGAGTTCTGAGACCAAGGAGCGGCTATTTTATCGCTGGAATCGCCCTGTCTATGAGCTCATTGATCAATGGTTCTGGAAGACCATCAATGGCCGCTGCTTTGGTGAGAATTTGAAGTCTCGCATTGAGCTTACCAATATTGAGATGAGTTTTTTGAGAAGATTGAACTTCAGAGATCGCTTCACTAATGAGATTTTCGTATTCCGCGACAAGTTTTTCATCTGCACCGTAGCTCGCTAAATTCTTCAATCAAGGCCCCCAAGTTGAATCGCTAGTTATTTTACTGCGAATTGGAATTTTTTTGTGATTATTTTTTAACTTTTTTTGTCGGGAATTATACGTAGGGGAGAAGCGTTTATTTAGTAAACGGCCTCTCATAATATTGGCGCTTCCCTCACCTCTTTTTTAAGATACTGTTAATGCAAAGGATTCCCATTCTATGAAATCAATACGTTCAGAATTAATGCCATTTTATGAAAAAGCCTCAGATGTTTTACCTGGAAAAGCTAAAGAAGCATTATTGTCATTAATAACTGTTTTAAGTCAGGGGCATTTGTTAATTGAAGACGTTCCAGGAATGGGAAAAACAACGCTTGTGCGCTTCATGGGTAAAGCCTTGGGGTTTGATTTTCGCCGCATCCAATTCACCAACGACTTACTTCCCGCAGATATATTAGGTGTTTCAATTTATCGTCCTGAAAAAAATGATTTTCATTTTAAACCTGGTCCAATATTTGCTGAAATCGTTTTAGCAGACGAGCTCAATCGTGCACCCCCAAAAACCCAATCCGCACTTTTGCAGGCGATGGAAGAGAGAAATATTACGATTGAAGGGGTTGATTATCCTTTAAAGAAAATTTTTACTGTGATGGCCACTCAAAATCCGAGAGGCATGAGTGGAACCTTTCCTTTACCTGAATCACAACTGGATCGCTTTTTGATGAAAATATCCATGGGGCTTCCAAGTCGTGAAGACGAGAAAGTTTTGCTTAAAGGTCCTTCGCGTCGAGATATTATTGAGCACTTAGCATCGATCTATTCACCAGTGATGTTTGAAAAATTTCAGCTAGAAATCGAAAAAGTAAAAACCTCAGAAGCTATTATTGATTACGTCATGAGACTTTTAGAGACTTCACGAAGTTCAAATGAGGTGAGACTTCTCTCTCCTCGTGCTGGTCTAGATTTAATTAAAGCGGCTAAGTCCTGTGCATGGGTGAATAATAGAGATTTTGTGATCCCAGATGATATTCAATTTGTCTTCGCTCCTGTGATTGGGCATCGACTCCCCTTCCAAGAATTGGGTTGCTTGCAGGAGTATAATCTGGCCAACGATCTTTTGAAGAAAGTCTTGGCCGTCTAATGAAGCTAAAGAGCTGGATTTGGCAGCGAATTCGAAGAAAACCTCAGGTTTATTTATGGCCAACGGTTGAAGGTTGGTGGTGGCTAGGGACATTATTTTTATTAATGATGATGGGCTGGGGCTATTCGAACAATATCTGCCTGGCCCTAGGAGTTTTGCTCTCAGCGGTGACCATCATCTTTTTAATGGAAGCTCATTTTAATCTTGATGGCATTCAGTTTGAAAAATTTGTAATTGAAGATCAGTTTTTGGGATCAGCTTCACACTGGAGAGCCAAGTGGAATTCAAGAAAAAGTAGGAAAAGACATCAGCTTAAATTGTTTTGGGATGGGATGGGACCTAATGGATCAATTGATTTCACAAGTCATCATGAAGCTCGCGGGATTCTTCATTTTTCCAAAAGGGGTTATTGGTCTGCTCAGTATGTACAGATTCGTTCGACCTATCCCTTGGGTCTGTTTCACTCACGCTGTTACTTGAAAGCACCTATAGAGGCTTGGGTTTATCCCGCCAAAGTCTCAGGTCATACTTTTAAAACGGAAAGAAACTTTGAATTAGGCTCACTTCATTCTCATACTTCACCATCCGGAGACATTCCTGGTGACTTGAGACGCTTTCAAGAAAGTGATCCCTCAAATCGTATTTCTTGGAAAAGTTTTGCCCGGGGTCTTCCGCTTCATACAAAAACATTCGAAGAAGAAAAGAAGCTACAGCAACACTTTGTTTGGCCATTTGGAGATCGATCTGAGCTGATGAGAAGTTACCTCAGCAATGAGATCAATTTGTGTTTTCAAAATCAAAATCAGTGGAGCTTAATTTTAAATGGTCGAGAATTTCCTCTCTCTTCCGACCTTCTTCATCATCAACAATGCTTAAGGGCATTAGCGAGTGACCATGCTTAGAGATGTTTATAAAATATATCTGTTGAGCTGGTTTGTTTTTCTTTTTTTCTTATGGGAAGAACTCACTCTTATTTCAATCGTCACAGTTCTGCTTGTCATCATTATTAAGATTTCTAAATTCAAAGTGAATAAACTTTTTCCCAAACTGCTCGGTTTTCTCGTCTTTGGTTTTGTTTTTTTGAAGTTCGGCTTTAAGGTCAATCCTGAGATGGGACTGAATTTATTACTTGCTGTGGTCTCTCTCAAACTTCTAGAAGCCCAGGAGTCTCGTGACTGGAGAATGCTCGCCCTCGGAAGTTTTCTAGTTTGGGCGACGGGCTCATTATTTGTTAAAACACCTCTCTATTTTATAATGGCGCTCACAGGTTGTGCCCTGGCCATCATGGTGTTGATAAAAAATTTGGGTGAAGATGTAAAAATCAGCTGGAAGGACCTTGGAGTCTGGACACTCAAATCTCTCCCCCTTGCTGTTTTGCTTTTTTTCTTTCTTCCTCGATTTAGTGCAGGAATTTGGTCTCCACCTGCTCCTAAGATTGAAGGACAAGTTGGCTTCTCCGATGAGGCCAGACCTGGAGATATCAGCGAACTTAAATTAAGTGGTGAGCATGCTTTTCATGCCAAGATCCATCCCATTCCTTTAAGGGATGAGCTCTATTGGAGAGGAGCCACGCTCAGTGGACATGATGGTTGGAATTGGTTTTCGCTGCCTAAAGATGAAAACTGGATTGAGTTTAAAAATTCTGCTCGACTTGCTTCACCTGCATGGTGGCAACAAGAGATTATTCACAAGAAAGCTTCATCGCGAGCTTTTGGACTCGATTGGCCTTTGTGGTGGGAGAAAAATGCAAAGCAGGGTGAATCGATTGGATCGAAAACGCTAAAACTGCCACCTTATGAAAATATTAGAAGATACAAAGTCATTTCAAGCAGTAGTTTTGTTTCAGCTATTTTAAAAGATGAATTGAAGACGAATCTTATAAGTGGCGTAAAAAAGAAGATTCCACCTTATTTCATTCAACAAAAACCCGCCTCACTAATTGAGGCAAAAAAGTTTTTAGAAGATTATTTTAAGCGCGAGGGTTTTATCTACAGCCTCTCTCCTGGAAAAATTGCGAGGCTTGAAGACTTTTTTAAAATTAAAAAGGGGTGGTGCACCCACTTTGCTTCAAGTTCCGCCCTTGTTTTAAGGTACTGGGGCTTCCCTACTCGACTCGTCTCTGGCTATCAGGGAGGTGAATTTAACTCTCAAGGTGAATTTTTTTTAGTCAGCGAAAATGATGCCCACGTATGGCTTGAGTCTTGGGAGAATGGGAGCTGGATGAGAATTGATCCTACGTCTTGGATCGCTCCCAATCGTATAGAGCTCAATTCCAATGAGTTCTATGATTTGGCCAATTCAGAGCAGTCATTTTCATCAAAAATGATGCCTCTCTGGATGAGAGATACACAAAGATGGATTGATCATATGAATTTTAAATTTCTTGTTTGGAGCGAGGAGTTTGATAGAGAGGCGCAATCAAACTGGGCCCATAAACTGAAGTGGGATCTCAGTTTGTTTTACTCTGCAGGTTTTCTCTTAGTCATTATAAGTGTTTTGGGCTTTTGGTTTTATGAGTATTTAAAAACAAAAAAAATCAAAACCAATGAACTTATCCGTAATGAGTTATGGCTCAGCTTTATTGAAAATTTAAAACAGAAGAAGGTGAAGGTCGAAATTGATATGGGGCCTGAACAAGTGAGAGCCATTTTGATTCAAAGCGAGGAAACATTTAAAAGACAACTGCAATTTATTGATTTGTGGGTTTTATATATTTATAAAAAAGATGATTTAATAGGTTTTTTGAAAGTTTATAAAAGGGCTTAGTCTTCTTTCTTTTCTTCAGCAGGAGCTTGAGGCTCCTCTGTCTTTTGAGCAGCTTGCAATTTCTCTTCTTCTGCTTTTTCCTTCTCAATTTCAGCTTTCTTTTTATCGGCTTCTGCTTTTTCGAGCTCGAGCTTTTGTTTATCGATCATCTCTTGCCATTTGGCTTTATTCAGATTTTGAAATGATTCCATTTCTGCCAATTTGGCAGCGTCGTGATCCTTAAAGAAAATAGCATTCACATAACGGCGCAGTGATTTTTTCTCTGTCTCGCCGATACCATTAATGAGTGCGTAGTAAGCAGGTGGTTTACTCAGTTGGGGATGGGTGGCCACAGTGAAGTAGCCTACAAATGGAGTCTCAATTCTCAAGGTTGAACCTTCGGGAAGATCTCTTTCACATGTAAAAACCGCATCTGTTTCAGATATCTGGGTGATTGAAATCACTTGCTCAATATCGCCAATCGACATTGGGCTCGATTTTTTGACAAAGACTTTGTTGCCCGTTGCCGTTGTAATGGTGTCAGTGGAGATTTGAATTTTCTTTTCAAATAAAGAAGCCATTTTAAGCAATACTTCAGGGCTCAACGGTCCATCATAGGCCATCAATTGTGGGTATTTGAGTGATTCCTGAAGTTCTTTGGAGCTTGAAGGTGCATTAAAGACCACGATATAGGGCGAGAGTTCTGTGAATTTATTAGTTAAAATTTGGATAATTTTATTCAGCATATCCATATCATTCATTGGTGCTTCTAAAGGTGCGGCCCCTTTTTCAGGTGGTAAATCAAGGGCAAAAGCGATCACCTGAGGTTGAAGCGCATCGATCTCTTTGGAGAGATCTTGAATAAACGGTTGAATACGAAGGGAGTAGCCGTACTTATCAGTGCGAGGAAGATCTTGATAAAAAGAGAGCAGTCGATCGACGACTAAAACTCGAATCGATTTGGCTTGAGAGCGATCCTGGTTATCAGTAAGCCAGCCTTCAAGTGCTTTTTTGGCTTTCGTCACAGAGTGCTCACGCTCACCTTTTAACTCATCAATTCTCTCTTGAGTATCAGTATCAGAAGTGATCACAGGATCTACCCAACCAAAATCGACATCAATCGCATATTTGCTGTAATACAAAAGACTGCCCGAAGTTTTTTTCACTTTCACAAGAGTTGAAGGTATGAGCTTCTTTTGAATCCAGTGATGCTTAATTCTTAATTCTTCACCTTGCGAAAAATTAATCGCACTCTCGAAATGAAGTCCTTTTCCATGAATAAATCCAATTTTGCAAAGATGACTTGGCGTAATTTCTTCGGTCATTTTTGCGGTAGCAAAGCCATGCTCTTTGGCTTGACCAGGAGAAATCAGATTAACTGCTCCAAAAACCACATCAAAGACCTCCCCGCTTTTAATATAATTTAGAGGGACACCTGTGAGATAACCTTCTTTGAGCTGTTCAGCTGGAGAGAGAAAATCATGCAGCCCAATCACAGGACAGGGCTTATTTGAATTTGTTCGGACAAGTAATCGTGCGAGGTGAATATAGTCATCTGTGTTCTTAGAGAAATCGACAAACACTAAAGCTGGTTTAAGCAAACGAACTTTAAGAATAAGGCCTTGGATTGTGTCGGGGCTGGATCCAGAGAACGGTTCTAATTTGATCTCTGGGTAGAGTCGTTGGAATTCAGCCGCGATAACCTTGAAATAGGCACTGTCATCACCAAGGTATAAGACTTTTTTTCCATCGGTAGCCATGCCTAATTATAGCATGACGCCAACAAAATCTATGGGGAAAATCAACTATTTAAAGTGGTTATCAAGTAGGACCGGAAGGCCTGATCTTTAACATTTCTGTGATTTGCCAAGATTTTAAGGAGATTTTCTCTATATGAAGCTCCCTCTACACTTCTCCATTGAGCCTCGCCATAGAGTGAAATCTTCGGGCCTTCTTGGTTACTGACGGCCAGGATTTCATAAAATTGATCTTGTTCAGTCACAATTTCTTCATGATGAAGGCTCCAGTTCATCTTATGAAGCCATTCTCTTATGGGTCCCATATCTCGATGAGGGCTTAAAATAAATAACGAGGGGGATGAAAGCTGCTTTGAGAGTGATTGAATGGCTTTCAATATTTGTTTGCCTCCAAAGCCACATAAAACAAAGACGTTTGAATGAGTTCGAACTTTTAAATTTTCACCTTTCTCTTTAATAAGTTTAAAATCCTTACCTTTTGGAATATCCGCATCTAGTATACTTAGTTTTGTATGAACTTCCTCTGAAGGATCGACTAAGCACACCGTCTGATAGCTCTTATGGATCCCCACATTCATCCCTAGGTATCCATGGTCACAGCCGATATCCCAAAAGCACTCGCCTTCTGGAGGGATGAGTGAATAGATCGCTTGAAGTCTTTGAGAGAGTGGAAACTTAGAATTCATACTGCTGACCATACTTGGCGTCGTTCTTCTCTGTGAAGAACTTGCGCACAAAATATTGTCCAGCACGTATTGTTTGGATAAAGCCATGCCCTTCTAGGGAGCGAATGGAATGAATGACTTCGTCTTGGCTTACTCCGAGTGATCGCGCCAAATCGTGATAGGCATTCAATGGGCCAATGCCATGGCTTCGATAAAGATTAGGGCGACACCAAACCTGACGGTAAAGAAGCATAAGAAGGGATATATCACCGCGGCTAAGCTTGAACTCAGGGATAATTTCATCAAAGAAGAGATCAGGGATTTCACTTAGAGTGGGAGATTCATGCGCGACTTCACGCTCAGGTGCAGTCGCATCTTCTTTGTTAGATCGAGATTTATACATCGAAAGGATCGAGCGTATATCTTCCACAAAGCCTCCATATATATTATTGATCTAAACAGAAAAAAAGACAAATAGGCCAAAGTTTCCAAGCACTACCCATCTGACAAACTTGCTCAAGTATTTTGCCCTTATTCCGATAAGTCACCAACAGGAGACCTCTATGCGTAAGTATTTGGCCGTAGCTCTAATAGTGCCTATCCTCTCTTCATGTGCTTATTTTACCCAATCCTCCAATCCTTCTCGAGGGATTTCTTCTATAGAAACTCAACTCTCTACCCTTCAGGTCGAGGATATAAAATCAGAAGTCGCTGAGAAATTAGAGCAAATCGAGTACATGCATCTCATGGCCTATGAAACGATGGCGCAATTTGACCTCTACCTTGATACAAATCCAGGCGAGCTCCAAGATAACCCGCACTATCCGGCCCTGCTGGCCGCAAGATCACAAATCGAAGGCCTTCAAGATGAGATTATTGATCTTCGAGATCAGTTCTATAAAGCCTCTATAAACGAATCATTGCCTGTAGAAGACCGCCTTAAAAGTGTGGATATGCTGAGTGCGATTCTCCCTGAAACTGACAACTCGATCAATCGCCTAGTTTTCTTTAATTTGATTTCAAACTATGAGCTCTTTACAAAAGTTGTTCTTAACGATCTCTCAAAAATTGAAGATGAATCAGTCAAAAGAAAGATGGAGAAATTTTATAATAAACTAAGCTTTCAGTTTGGACCTCTCAAAGAAAAATCAGATGAAGCGCAAGATTGGAAAATTCTCACAAGTAAAGCTCGTGCGGCCTTAGCAGATAAGCCAGAGTGGCAGGCGGCAAAGAGAAATCTAGAGCATATGGCCCAAGAAGTTCGCTTTGAATTGATTCAATTAAATAAAATGCAAAAATCCGGAGCGAATAAATTCTATCCGACAGTTGAGAAGGCAGGAAATATAGTCGGCACAGAATTTCCTGCGAAAGTCTGGTCGCTCACATTTGATGATGGCCCAGGACCTAAGACCTCAAAGAAAGTCATCGATAATTTGAAGACACACGGACTTAAAGCGACGTTCTTTCAACTCACACAAAACGCAAAGTCATTTGGAGTAGCGGCGAAAATGATCCGTGATGAAGGGATGGATATAGCTTCTCATTCCTATTCACACCCACAAGTTCCAAAGCTCTCTCTTGAACAAAGAGACCGTGAAATCCGCATAGCCGCGAGTGACCTCTCTATTATTCATGGAAGACCTATGAAATTTTTTAGACTTCCTTACGGTGCTGGTGTTTCAAATACAGACATCAGAACAAGAATTGCTAACGCCAACATGATCCATGTCTTTTGGAGCGTAGATACCCTTGATTGGATGGCGCAAGCCCCATCAGAGATTGTTGCCCGCGCTAAAAAACAAATCCTCGCTTCAAGTCGAGACGCTGGTGTGATTCTGTTTCACGATATTCATGAAAGAACTGTGATCGCTTCAGAAGAAGTCATGAGATTCCTTAAGCAAGACTCGAGAAGAGTTTGTACACTTGATCAGATTGTTGAAGCCATGAATCGCGGAGAGACTCCTTGTCCCGCTCCTTAATAATCGCCATCATTTTCTCTCTGTTTACAGGGTGTGCCCTTGTAAGCAGAGAGGATCATTCCAACAATGTATTTGTTGCTGGAATGATGCTCCTCTCGCTTCATGATAATGATGAAAAACTTTCTTGCGTTGATGATCCGGCCCTTTATCTCAGAATACTGCGCCCTCATCTTGAAGATGAGCAAGTAAGATTAAAAAGCTATCTTCTCTCAAAGCATCCCTCGCCTTCTCAGTGCCTGGACTCTTGCAGCTGTGATGAGTGGCTCGCCATTTTGAGTGATGAAGAGGTTCAACACACTTATTCAGAAAATGAGATTGAAAAAATTAGACTGAATTCCGAGAATCAAAAGAATGATCAGTGCATCGCTGAAGAGAAAAAAGTTTTCTGCCAAACGGATCTGTTCAAAAAACTAGATCAAGAAAAAAAAGACTTCCTGATTCCTTAATTTTTTAATTCATTAATTCTAGTCAATCCTGCTTCAAAAGCTTCGACGATATAGTTGGGTGCTTGAGCATGAAATGAATCGAGCGCCGCACGAGTGACGCCACCCTTAGAGGCGACAGCTGTGACCTTGGCCTCTAAGTCGACATCCTGCCCTTGAATACTCTCAAGCGCTCCTATCCAAGATTTTATCAGAAGTTCTCTTGCGAGTTTGGCTTCACCTGAATGATTGACTGCAAACTGCTCGGCTGATTTAAGCCATGAGAAAATGAAAGCCGGAGAACAACCGGCGTGAAGAGTATAAACATCGAGAAGCGGCTCATTGACCTTATGGACAAGACCCAAACAAGGAAGAATTTTATCCCAAGTCTCTAGAGTTTGGCCTTTGGCCTCACTTGACCAGATGGCCACTCCATCATTCTTTTCAACCATTAAGTTTGGCATCACGCGGATGATTTCGTTCTCTTTGAAAGTCTGCTTGAGTTTTTTTAGTGTGACGGCCGCAAGTAGCGAG
>JAIEMA010000006.1 GCA_019752535.1 Bacteriovoracaceae bacterium | reverse complement strand
ATCAATCTCGCTTCAACCAATGATCACAATAAACAATTTAAAACTCTCGAAGCCGCAATGCCAGCGGCCTACGGAGAGTTAGTGAAAACGTATTTGCTTTTAGAGAAGCATTACAAAGATATGCAAGATATTGAGTTCACCATTGAAGGGGGAACTTTCTATATTCTGCAAACTCGAAATGCTAAGCGTACTGTCGCGGCAGCGATGAGAGTGGCCGTTGATCAAGTTCATGAAGGATTAATCACCAAGAAAGAGGCACTCTTTAGAGTTCAGCCTGATGACTTAAACCAACTCCTTCACCCGCGTCTTGATCCGAAAGCTCCCAAAGTTTTGCTCGCTACAGGTCTTCCGGCCTCTCCTGGTGCAGCTTCTGGACACATTGTGTTTCATTCAAAAGATGCGGAAGATTGGGCTAAGGGTGGAAAGAAAGTTGTTCTTCTTCGTACCGAGACTAGTCCAGAAGATATTGGGGGCATGGCCGCTGCGACTGGTATTCTCACCGCTCGCGGAGGTATGACTTCTCACGCTGCTGTTGTGGCCCGAGGAATGGGTAAGCCCTGTGTGGCCGGATGTACGTCATTAGTGATTGATGAAAAAAATAAAACTTTGAATGTGAAAGGGAAAACCTACAAAGAAGGGGATTACCTAACATTTGATGGCGCAACTGGCGAAGTGTATGAAGGATTAATTCCAACAGTCGAAGCGCAAATTTCTTCTGCCTTTGCCGAGTTTATGGGTTGGGCCGATGAATCGCGCCGCTTAAAGGTGAGAACCAACGCCGATACACCTCATGATACAAAAGTGGCTCTCGATTTCGGAGCGGAAGGCATTGGCCTTTGTCGTACTGAGCACATGTTCTTTGCCGCTGAAAGAATTCTCGCCGTCAGAGAGATGATTTTTGCCGAGACAACAGAAGATAGAAAGAAAGCCCTTGATAAGCTTCTTCCTTTCCAGCGCGAAGATTTCCTCGGCATCTTTAAAGCCCTTAATGACAAGCCGGCTAATATCCGTCTTCTTGATCCCCCTCTTCACGAATTCTTGCCTCATCAAGATCATGAAGTGAAAGAATTAGCCCAAGTTTTAGGTGTGACTGAAAGAAAAATTCATGAGCGCAATAATGCACTTCATGAATTTAATCCAATGCTCGGTCATCGCGGCTGTCGCTTAGCGATTACCTACCCTGAAATTTATCAAATGCAGGCTCGTGCCATTATCGAAGCGGCGATTCTGTGTGAAAAAGAAGGGATTAAGACTCACCCTGAGATCATGATTCCACTCACAAGTGAACTTCGTGAGTACGCGACCATTAAGGAAGAATGCATTGCCGAGATTGAAAAAGTCTTTAAAGAGAAGGGTGCAAAAGTAAAATACAAAGTCGGCACAATGCTTGAGCTCCCTCGCGCTTGTATCATGGCCGGAGAAATTGCAACTGAATCAGATTTCTTCTCGTTTGGGACCAATGATCTCACTCAAACGACTTTTGGCCTCTCTCGTGATGATGCTGGTAAGTTTCTCCCAAGCTACACGGCACGAGGCATTTATCCCAAGGATCCATTCGTTGCGATTGATCAAGAGGGAGTGGGCTTTTTGATGAAGCATGCAGCCGTTGAAGGCAAGAAAACAAACTCTCATATACACATCGGTATTTGTGGTGAACACGGTGGAGAGCCAAGCTCAGTTGAATTCTGTCATCGCATCGGCCTTGATTATGTTTCTTGTTCACCGTTTAGAGTTCCTATTGCTAGGCTAGCCGCTGCTCAAGCAGCGCTTCGCTCTTAATGGATGAGATAAAAAAAATTATTGATCTCTTACTTCCACAGCAGACGCATTTCGATGCACTCGCTGTGGGAGTGATTGATTTTAAAACGGCTCAAGTTGATATCATTGGGCATAATCATCTCTATTTTGATTTAGCCTCAGTCACAAAAGTGTTAGGCCACAGTGCACTTTATTATTTAAAGCCAGAAAACTTTGATAAAGACATGAGTTTGCTGCTTAATCATCGAGCGGGTCTTCCGGCGTGGGGATTACTCCCGAATCCTGGCTGGCAAGAAATTATCAATTCCTACTCCGTTAAAGAATCTGAAACTCTCTACTCTGATTATTCGGCCATGAGAGTTTCACTGGAATATGAAAAGCGATTCAAAAAGACAGTCCCTCAAGAGCTTGAGTCGCTCTGGGATATGGAAGTTTTATTCTGGAGAGATCTCCCCATCAAAGCGATGTCTCCAGTCACTGGGCACCGTCATCAAAAAGCCATTTGCAAAGAAGTGCATGATCCCAATGCCTGGGTCATTGATCAATGGTGCGGTCATGCTGGATTATTTGGAACGGCCAAGGGTGTTTGTCAGACTCTTCTCAATCTTCAAAAGAAAACAGATTTTATAAATAAAGTAAAAACCTCTTGGGGCGAACATAATCATCGCTTCATTCAAGGATGGGATCGAGTGGAAAACCCTGCGAACACCTTAGCAGGTAAAGGGTGCTCGAAGCACACTTTCGGTCATTTGGGTTTTACAGGAACATCGGTTTGGATTGATGCGGACAAGATGAAGGGTCATGTCATTTTATCCAATGCTACTCGAGATGGATGGTACTTGAAAGACGGTCTCAATGAGATTCGTCGCGCGATTGGTGAAATGGTCTGGAAATAATTTTTTAAGGTGTTATCATGAGATTTCTTTTCTACTGGATATCAGCTCTCGCTTTTATTTTTAATATTTTTTGCGCCCTCTATTGGCCGAATGGTCTTTACTCACTCTATGTGATCGTTCCACTTTTTATTGTAGGACTTAGAGATATCTTTCAATCGAAACAAGCGATTAGAAAAAATTTCCCAGTACTCGGGAATTTTCGCTACTTGCTAGAGATGATCCGTCCAGAAATTAACCAATATTTTATTGAAAGTAATACGGATGGAACTCCGATCAATCGTGAAAATAGATCTGTTGTTTATCAGCGTGCTAAAAAAGTCACTGATACAATTCCCTTCGGAACTCAGCACGATGTGTATCGTGAAGGATATGAGTTTTTGCCCCATTCACTGACGCCAAAAAAAGTCGCTCTCTCAGACCTGAGAACTATGATTGGGGGACCTTTCTGTAAAAAACCTTATAGCGCTTCAATCTTTAATATATCGGCCATGAGTTATGGCTCTCTTTCTCAAAATGCCATTCTTGCTTTAAATGGCGGAGCTAAAGATGGTGAGTTTGCTCACAACACGGGCGAAGGTGGACTTTCCTCTTGGCATGAAAAGAATGGGGGAGATCTTATCTGGCAGATAGGGACCGGCTACTTTGGCTGTCGTGATGCTGAGGGAAATTTTAACGGTGAGCTTTTTGCCGAAAAATCGGCAAAGCCTCAAGTGAAAATGATCGAGATCAAGCTCAGTCAGGGAGCGAAGCCCGGCCATGGGGGAATTCTTCCTAAGGGCAAGGTGACGGAGGAGATTGCGAAAATTAGAAACGTTCCTATGGGCAAAGATGTGATTTCGCCTCCAGGTCATTCCGCTTTTTCAAATCCTAAAGAGCTGCTTCAGTTTGTATCAAAGCTTAGAGAATTAAGTGGTGGAAAGCCAATTGGAATCAAACTTTGTATCGGCAGAGAAGAAGAATTTATCTCCCTCTGCAAGGCGATGGTTGAAACTAAAATTTATGTTGATTACGTCTCTGTTGATGGAGGCGAAGGCGGCACTGGTGCAGCCCCGCTTGAGTTTTCAAACTCAATGGGAATGCCTGGAACAGATGCTTTGGTTTTTGTCGTGAATTGCCTCAGAGGCTTTGGTTTAAAGAAAGATATAAGAGTTCTGTGTTCAGGAAAACTCACAACGGCATTTGGAATTATTCGCTTGATGTGTTTAGGAGCCGATGTTCTTTATGCGGCAAGACCTTTTATGCTCTCTCTAGGTTGTATTCAAGCGCTTCGATGTAATACCAACGATTGTCCTACAGGAGTCGCGACTCAAGATCCTAAACTCGTCTCTGGTTTAGTGGTGACTGATAAGAGAGAGCGCGTGAAGAATTTCCATTCACAGACTCTTCACGCGGTTGCAGAGATGATCGGGGCGATGGGTCTTACCAGCCATGATGAACTGAAGCCCTATTTTCTCAGAAGACGTCTCAGTCACTTTGATGTGAGAAGTTGGGAAGATCTGGTCGAGTGGGTTCCAGAGAATGCGTGGCTGGAGCATGCACCCAAGAAATGGGCCAATAAGTGGGATCAGATCACGTCTGAAAAATTCAATTAGCCTTCTGCGTTAGGTCGATTTGTGATGAAAAATGAGAATTTATTCTCGCAAATTCCTAATTACAGGTTCAGCTAAAAAACACCATTTGTTTTTATGTGAGATAATGAGTTTCAATTAAGGAAGATGATTCTTGTCCAACTCCCATGAGGAACACATATGTTTAAACTCTTACTTCTCTCGTCACTTTTTATCTCTCAAATGGCCCAGGCCTACATCGTGATTAGTGACGTGGATGACACTTTAAAAATCACGAATTCAGGAAGTTCAGTTCAGGCCGGATGGAATGGACTTTTTAAAAAAGATGTCTTCGCAGCGATGCCTGAACTTTTTAAGGCCTGGAGTGATGATGGTGCAAAGATCTATCTCGTCACCGCTTCACCTAAATTAGTTAAACACAAAATGCTCGAACTTCTTCGCTATCATCATATTCAATATGAATCGCTCACTCTGAAGTCGAATCTCTTTGAATCAAAGCTCAAGTATAAAGTGCGTGAGCTCTCAAGAATTTTAGACCTCAATCCCCAAGAAGATGCAGTCTTAATTGGAGATGACGTCGGTCAAGATCCAGAAATTTTTGAAGCGATTGAGCAGAAGTACGGAAAACGCATTTTGGTTAAGTATGTGCGTCCAGTTAAAAATCGCTCGCTCTTTGCTGGAGATATTCCTTATATTACGGCTTTTGATATTGCTTCAGAAGAATCGATGAGTGGTCGCCTATTAGCCGATGGAGATTCGAATTCGACACCTGATACCTTAGAGAAAATTGCCGCTGTGATTAGTCAGGCAAATGCAAGTAAAGTCATTCCCGTGTTCGCCTGGTGTCCCTCGGATTTGAGTACCACGGGGCTGCCGACTGAAAGCTCACCCTATTCCATTGCTCAAGACGTAGAAGATAAGGTTGAGTCTCTTTGCCGAGAAAGACAGTCAGCTTTTTGAAAAGCTGTCACTGTTTAGTGAAGCAAGATAGAATAGAGCTCTAATTGAGGAGTTCTATTCCATGGATTTGCGCTATTTAATTGCCCAAGACGATTTACTAAAAAGAAGATCAGAATTCAAAAAAGTTTTCTTCTATCGAATATGTGGAGCCGGCATGGGGCCAGCTGCAGTTTTGATGAAGCAAGCAGGTCTTGAGGTTGAGGGTGCCGATTCAGCCTTTTATCCACCGATGTCGACCTATTTAGAAAGTACTGGCATTCCTCTCTATAAACTCGATCAGGCCACCCCAGAATTTTTAAAAAAATATGACCTCATTGTTGTGGGAAATTCCCTCTCAGGAAAATCTGAACAAGCACGTATGCTTGAACAAGTGGGCGTGCCTTTTACTTCGTTTCCTGCGGCGCTAGGTGCACTTGTTTTAAAAGATCGCCAGGTGATTGGTATTTGCGGCACTCACGGAAAAACCACAACGACATTCTTCCTTACTCAGATGCTTGAATCTTTGGGTGAGAAGCCGGGCTATCTCGTAGGCGGAATTATTGATGGAAGAGATCCCGCTCGTCTTGGCGAGAGTAAATACTTTCCGATTGAAGGCGATGAGTATGACTCAGGCTACTTTCATAAAATTTCTAAATTTAGACTTTATGAATTGAAACATATGATTCTGACTTCACTTGAATTTGATCACGCTGATATTTTTTCAAGCGTTGAGAAAATTGAAGACGAGTTTCGTGATGTCATCCCAAAGCTTAAGGGAAATATCATTATGAACCTTGAGTATCCGTCGTCTCTCAAACTCTGGAATGAGTATATTGCACAGACACCTGCGAAATCATGGATTAGCTATGGCCCTGGCTCGCCGCTTGGCCCGCATGAAGTTGAAGTCAATGAAGAAGGATCACAGTTCATTCTTAGCCTGGATGATGTCGATGTTGAGTTTCAAACCAATGCCGTGGGGATGCACAATGTGCTGAATATCACCTCATGCATCGCCTTTCTTTATAGAGAGGGATTTGCGGTTGAAAAAATCCAAGCCGCTGTAAAAAAATTAGGCATGGTGAAGAGACGTCAAGAAGTCAGAGGCAGCTATAACGGTGCAGTGGTGATTGATGATTTTGCCCACCACCCTCGAGCGATTACAGTGACTCTTGAAGCGCTGAAAGCTCGCTATAAAAACCGCAAGATGATTACTGTGTTTGAGCCCGTCTCAGCGACAGCGAGATCGGCTATTTTTCAAAATGAATTCCGTGATAGTTTAGCGATTAGTGATGAAGTGATTATTGCCAAGCCTGATATAGCGACGACAGCTCTTGGTGGAACGGATCTTGATGGAAATAAGCTGGCCCAAGAAATTCAGAGCATGCATAAAAAATCTGCCATCTGTGTTTCAACACTTGCTCCCTTACGTGCAGAGATAGATAAGAGAGTGAAAGAGGGAGATCTTTTAGTGATTTTATCGAATCGCACCTGCCTGGGTCTTTGGGAGTCTGATTTTGTTCAGAAGCTTAAGTAATTTTCTTATTTTCTGTTTTATATTAAGTGGGGCCCAGTCCTGTGCCTCACCGTTGAGTCCTGCTTCGCAGGCAAGCACGATAGCAACTTACCATAAGCTCTATGACCAACATCGAAAAACTCTTTGTCCTAGTGGTGTTGAAGATGAGTACAATCGCTTACTGAAACGTTACAGAGGATTTGGGCATTGGGTGCCAGAGCTTGCTGGAGATGTTGATTACGTGACTGTCTCTAAACTCATTCCAGAAATGGAGAAAAAACTCGCTTGGATTCAAAGTCAGCGTTCAAGTCTTATTAAGAGAAAAAAACTTCCTACATCTGTCACACTCAAACCGATAGAGAATCTGCTCAAAGAATTGTTAACCCAAAAGTATGAATGGGAGACGCAAGAGGGTGACGCACAAAAGAAAGCGGGAGAGCGCTCACTGGCCAATTTGAAAAAATTGAAAGTGGAATGGAAGAAAATGATGGGAAAAATTCCATTCCTCACCACTTATGCTTCTCCTGTGGATCATTTAAAGAATAGAAAAATTCATGATGAGTTTCGTGACCGTGAAGATAATACCTCCAGACAGGTGGCGAACTATGCTTTTTTCTATCGACGAATCTTAGAGGATGGAGCTTATAATCCAGATCACACGGGAAGTGACTCCTGGCTTAGAACCACGCTTGATACGGTTGAACTTGAGATTGAGCGTCCAATGATCGTTATTCATGAAGATCTTCGTTATGATCTCGATTTCATATTAGCAAGAATTCAAAAAGAATTAGATCGAGGGAAGGACTCTTTAGTCGCAAGACTGGGTGAGTGGGAAGAGCGTACATCTGGAGCACTTCAGTTTTATCGCGATCTTGTGGACCCTGATAATCGTGAAAAATCGAGAGCACTCATTAAAGAGCGCAATCAAGCTTCATTGCAGTTAAAAGAATGGGTGGCCAGTCAGCAGGCAAAAAGCTGGTTGTGGTGGCACTCGCAAGATGAATCAATGCGTGCCATTTATGTCATTGAGACTATTCTCTATAACGAAGTCGGAGATGTGGATTCAAATGAAGCTCTTGAGCGTCTGGATGTCGCTCAAGTAGTCATGAACCGTCATGGCGTTCCGTTTTATCACACGCTCGATAAAGAGCAGGATATTTATCCCCTTTTAAAACAAGAGATGACGGATAAAGAAATTCAATCAGCGGCTTGGTTGAATATTCTCTATCGTAGAGGGGAGTTCTCATTCACCTATTACTATATGCCAGGCTCGGTTAAGGCTTTCTGTCCCGATATGAGTCCCATCGGAAAAAGACTGCAGAGAGAAAATATTGAAATTGCTCTCTCTGTTTTGCGCTCTCCCGTTTCAGAATTTAAGGCCCTTCGTTATTTTTCTCGGGCCTCTATGCCAGGAAGAATCAATATGGCGAGTGTGTGGGAGAACTATCGTGCGCTCCCAGAGCGTCCGGGTCTTCTTGCATCTGGCCAAAACAGTTTGAGAGAGAAAATGCAGCAAAAAAAATTAACTTACTTGTATAAATTTGAAGATCCTAAAGGCGAAAGCTTTCAGGTTTATCAAGATGAAAACAAAATCTATGTAGCGCGTCTTTTCGAGGGAAAATGGGTTTTTTATAGCTGGAGAAATCCTCATTACTTCACTTATTTTGGTTTAAAAAATCCTAATGGTCCGGTGAATTAATTTCTTTGCGAAACCTTCTAAATTCGGTGTATAAAGCGCCCTAGACTATTAATTGTTTAGGCTACTCCTAGGAGCACTTATGTTGAAAAACTTTATGTTCACTTCTGAATCAGTAACAGAAGGTCATCCCGATAAAATTGCAGATCAAATTTCTGATGCTGTTTTAGATGCCATGCTTAAGCAAGATCCTAAGTCTCGCGTAGCTTGCGAAACACTTATTACTACTGGCCTCGTGGTTGTCGCTGGTGAAGTGACAACGAATGCCAACGTGAATCTTCAAGATATCGTGCGCGGAAAAATTAAAGAAATTGGCTACGATCATTCTGATAAAGGATTTGATTGCAACACTTGTGGAGTGACTGTGGCCCTAGGCCGTCAATCTCAAGATATTGCTATGGGTGTAAACGAAGGCGAAGGCACTTACCTCGATCAAGGGGCTGGTGACCAAGGTCTCATGTTTGGTTACGCCATCAATGAAACTCCAAGCCTCATGCCAATGACGATTGATCTCTCTCATAAACTTGCTCAGCGTTTAACGGAAGTCCGCAAGAATGGCACAATGAAAGATCTTCGCGCTGATGGTAAGACGCAAGTGACGGCTCAATATGTTGATGGCGTTTTAAAGCGCATCGACGCGATTGTCGTTTCAACTCAGCATGCTGAATCAATGACGTTGAAGCAAATCCAAGAGGGAGTGATGGAAGAAGTCATTAAGAAGACTGTTCCTCAACACCTCATTGATAAAGACACAAAATATTTCATCAATCCAACTGGCCGCTTTGTCATTGGTGGACCAATGGGAGATTGCGGTCTTACAGGAAGAAAAATCATCGTGGATACTTACGGTGGTCACGGCGCTCACGGCGGTGGAGCGTTCTCTGGAAAAGATCCATCGAAAGTCGATCGCTCAGCTGCCTATGCTGCTCGCCATATTGCTAAAAACGTTGTCGCCGCAGGCCTCGCTGATAAAGCCTTGGTTCAAGTGGCCTACGCTATTGGCGTGGCCAAGCCGATGAGTTTGCTAGTCGATACTTTTGGAACAGCGAAAGTGGATGAAATGAAACTTCAGGCCGCTGTTAACGAATTGTTTGATATGCGCCCTAAGGCGATCATTCAGCGCTTAAACCTCCTTCGTCCAATCTACTCTTCAACAGCTGCTTATGGTCACTTCGGCCGCAAGGGTGCTGCTGGTGAATTTACTTGGGAAGAGACTGATATGGTGGAGAAGTTGAAAGCTTTCTTCTAGAATAGAATCAAGAGCAATAAGGTAAGGGCCCTTAGGGGCCCTTTTTTTTTATGAAGACTGAACTTTATTTTATGATTCGCCATACGCCCTTTTGGGCGATTCCCATTTTGCTCCTTTCAGGTGAGTTCGCTTATTTATTTTGGCTGCGGAAAAAAAAGACAAATGTGAAGATTTGTATTCTTTTCATGCTGATCTCTATTACCGCTCTCTCTTGGTACTACTATGCCGGAGGGCCAGATAAGTCCGTGAAAAAATTCATGAAATGGCAGAGAACTTTCGAGCTATAAGAATCACATACCCGGTGTCCAAAAATTGACACAAGCCCTCAGGTACCGCTAGCATATTGGCAGGAGGATCTATGAACGATCTGAATTTTCTGCAGCGCTCCTTTGATCAAGCCCCCTCAGCACCACTGGTTATTGTCGAAGACGATAATCTCTTGGGACTGACTTTAAAAAAATTCTTAGAAAGAACTTTTGGACTCACGGTGAAGCTCTACACTTCATCTGAAGACTGCTTAGTTGAGTTCACTAAGAACCATGATCCTAAAGCTCCTTTCTTCCTTTTGGCCGATATTTCACTTGGCCAGGGCTCGGATGGATTACTTCTTATCGATATTTTAAAAGAGCGCGGATTCACTTTCACTTCTGTGATTATGACTGGATTTGCGAGCATTGAGACGGCGATCGCGGCCACAAAGCGCGGAGCTTTTCATTATCTAACGAAGCCCTTTGAGCTCGAAGTCTTAAAGCAATTGGTCTTTAACGGCTTTAGAGAGAGATTAGGTATTGAGCTTGGAGCTCTTATTCTTCAACGCCAGAAGAGGGTGAAAATCGCCCGACTCGTGCCGCTCGTCCGCTTATGCCTAAGCTCACACTTGAGCGTCCGATTGCCGATGATATGTTCTTTGGTATGGTCGGAAGATCCCTTGCGATGAAAGAAGTTTTTGAGCGCATTAGAAAAGTCGCTAAATCTGATTCGACAGTTCTTATCACTGGACCTTCTGGAACGGGTAAAGAGTTAGTCGCCAACGCCATTCACAAACTTTCTAATCGCGCTGAAGCTCAGCGTGTCTCGGTCAATTGTGGAGCTATTCCAGGTGAACTTTTAGAGTCAGAACTCTTTGGTCACATTAAGGGATCATTTACGGGTGCCATCAGTAACCGTAAAGGTCGCTTCGAGCTGGCTCATCAGGGAACTCTATTCCTCGATGAAATCGGAGATATGCCGCTTCTTCTTCAAGTCAAACTCTTGCGTGTTCTACAGCTTCGCCAAATTGAGCCTGTTGGTTCATCTGATGCCGTTGATGTCGATGTGCGCATGGTGGCAGCGACTCACAGAGATCTTGAAGCTCAAGTGAAAGACGGAAAATTCAGAGAAGACTTATTTTATCGCTTAAATGTTATTCCAGTGAAGCTTCCGGCCTTAAAAGAGCGCCGCGAAGACATTCCACTTCTGATTAGCTATTTCCTTGATCGCTTCACTTCGGCCGATCGATCAAATGAAATCAGCTTCTCTCATGAAGCGATGGATCTTCTCATGAGCTATGACTGGCCAGGAAACGTGCGTGAGCTAGAAAACGTGATCGAGCGTTTAGTCATTCTTCGTGGGGGCAATGAAATCCTCCCAGAGGATCTTCCTTCAAAAATTTATCGCACCAATCCACTGGTCTCTAGCCAGTACAAAACGATATTTGAGCTCCCTAACCAAGGGGTGGATCTTAAAACAATCCTTTCAGATATCGAGGATTCACTTATTCTTCAGGCGCTTTCACGCACTGGCGGCAATAAGAATCAAGCCTCTAAGCTTCTCTCTTTAAATCGGACCACTCTGATTGAAAAAATGAAGAAGAAGGGTCTTGAGATGGGTGATTCGGTTTAATTAAAAGATAAAACCAAACCCTGATCCCGGTCATGTTTTCTTAGCCCATTAAGCCTTAATCTTCACCCAACTCTACTATTTACAGTGAGCTGGGTGCGGATTCTTTTCCCGCCAAGCTCATTTCTGAGGCTTTATGCGGGTTGTGGAATCCCATCTTCCAGCAGGTTCAACTCTTCGATGCATCCATTGTGATGAACTGGCTTTGCATCCGATTTTCTCTGAAGATCATAAACCTTTTTGCTGTCAGGGATGTGCCACAGTCTATGGAATCCTTCATGAAAAAGGTCTTGAAGAATATTATGAGATCAAAAAGAGTGCCGGCATCTACAAGAGAAGATCACCAGTTGATTTAGACCAGTCGAAATTTCAATTCTTAGATCAAGAAGAATTCCTCAAAGAGTACAGCTACATTGATCATCATCAAAATGCAGTGATGGATTTTTACCTCGAAGGCATTCATTGTCTTGCTTGTTTGTGGCTAATTGAGAAATTGCCTTTCTTTATGAAAGGAGTTTTAAACTCGCGGTTAAATATTGAGCGCTCAGTGGCTACGATCACGATTTCAAATGAAGGAAAGTTTTCAGAAGTGGCAGCTGAATTAAATCTCTTGGGTTATCGTCCGCATGCTTTAAAGAAAGACCAGAAAACGCATGATCTTCAAAAGAGAGAAGAGCGAAGATCACTTTTACAGATTGGTGTTGCTGCCGCCGGAGCTAGCAATATTATGCTCTATGCTGTCTCTCTCTATGCAGGGGCAACAGCAAACTACGCCACAGTCTTTAACACACTTACAGTACTCTTTGCTTTACCGGTTCTCAGCTATTCAGCTTTTCCATTCTATGAAAATGCTTGGAAATCCTTTAAATCTAAAACTCTATCGATAGATGTTCCGATTTCTCTTGCGCTTATTTTGGGGGCCATTCAGGGAGCCACCAATTTATTTCGCGGGGTAAATGAGAATTACTTTGATTCACTCACGATGTTGGTTTTTTTGCTTCTTCTCTCACGCTACTTCTTAAAAAAAATTCAGCAAAAAGCCTTGTCGGCCAATGATCTTCACTTCTTTTATCAGGGTGAGTCAGTCCAAAGACTTGAGGGAGAAACTTATAAAGAAGTCTATCCTAAGTTTCTGCAACTCGGGGATGTGATCAAGGTGAAAGCCAATCAGATGATTCCAGCAGATGGCATCGTGGTTGAGGGCTTCTCAAAAGTAAATCTCTCTCTCCTGACAGGGGAGTCAAAGCCAGAATCGGCCCAAATGGGGAGTTCAGTTTTTGCAGGAACTCAAAACATATCAAATGATCTTCTCATTAGAGTGACGGCCATCAGTTCAGATTCAAGAATTGGAAAAATTTTAAAGAGTGTCGAAAACGGTTGGGGCCAGAGAGCCCCTATTGTGATGCTGACAGATAGAATTTCAAAAGCATTTATTTTGACGGTATTTGCTCTGGCAGCAATTCTCTTCTTTATGACTTTGCAAGACTCAAATTTTCATCATGCTCTAGAGAGAGCGCTCACTTTACTTATTGTCACTTGCCCGTGTGCCTTGGCTTTGGCGACTCCATTAGCGTTTACTCACTCTCTCTCTCGAGCGGCAGAGCAGGGAGTGATCATAAAAAATGATGAGGTGATTGAAAGGCTTACGAATGTAGATGAAATTTATTTCGATAAAACCGGAACTCTGACCTATGGGAAAGTTTCAGTTTCAAATGTTGAGATAAAAAAAACATCCCAAATAAAAATTGAGGATGTGATCTATTCGTTAGAGAGAAATTCGAAACATCCAGTAGGTAAGGCTTTGAGTGAGTATGCATTAAGAAATCATGCTCAATTCTTAATTGTCGAAGACTTTGTGGAAGTTCCAGGTCTTGGGGTGAAAGGTTCAATCGAAAATAAAAAATATGAAATCAACAGATCTGGATTGTTTGAAAACGGAGAACTCCTCGCCGAGTTTAGTTTTGATGACAATGTGAGAGAAGATACTGCAAGAACACTAAGTTCATTAAAAGATCAAAATTATAAAATTCATATTTTAACAGGTGATAAACAAGACATTGCTTTTCAGGTTGGTGAGTCTACTCAAGTTGAAAAAGTGAATATTCATGCTGAACTCTCGCCTGAATTGAAAAAAAGTATCGTCACAGGATCAAAAAAATCCCTCATGGTTGGAGATGGGGCCAATGATGCCTCCGCTCTCTCGCATGCCTATGTCAGTGTTGCCGTTTTGGGCGCAATGGATATCTCTCTTCGAGCGGCTGATGTGTATCTTGCGACTCCGGGGATTTCATCAGTGGAAAAAGTTCTGAGTCTTGCCGCTGAGACGATGAAAGTGATCAAGAGAAATATTTTTCTCTCACTTGTCTACAACGCCATCTCAATCCTTGCTGCTTTTATGGGATGGATCAGTCCACTTACGGCAGCAATTATCATGCCCATAAGTTCTGTCACTGTTTTGCTCTCAACTCTCGTTGGGACTAAAAAACTGAGGAGCTTATGGAAGTAATTGTGATTTTAGTTCCTTTGGCACTCCTCCTTGGTCTCACTTTTATTGTGGGATTCATTTGGATGGCTAGCAAAGGGCAGTATGACGACTTAGAAACACCAAGATTAAAAATGCTTTTGGATGACCAAAAAGTTTTGGATAAAGAGGAGAAACGCGGATGAGTACAGCTAAATCAAATTCAGGAAGAAGGTTAGAATCTTTTTCCTATGATGATCAAATCGTAAGATGGTTTGTCATTGCCACAGTAATCTGGGGCGCGGTTGCAATGCTTCTAGGAGTGACGATCGCTTTTCAAATGGCCGAATGGAAGGTGAATCTAGGACTTCCTTGGACTACGTTTGGAAGATTGCGTCCTCTCCACACGAACGCTGCCATTTTCGCATTCTGCGGTAATGCTATTTTTGCGGGCATTTACTATTCTCATCAACGACTTCTTAAGGCCCGCCTGTTTAATGATGCACTTTCAAAAATCCATTTTTTTGGATGGCAGCTCATCATTGTTTCTGCAGCACTCACTTTGCCGTTTGGTATTACCACGGGCAAAGAATATGCTGAGCTTGAATGGCCAATTGATATTTTGATAACACTTATTTGGGTTGTCTTTGCAGTCAATTTTTTTGGAACCATTTTTAAGCGACGTGAACGTCATATTTATGTTGCGATTTGGTTCTATATTGCGACCATCATCACTGTTGCAGTTTTGCATATTGTGAATTCGTTAGAGCTTCCAGTCTCATTTCTCAAATCCTATTCAATTTACTCTGGTGTTCAAGATGCTCTCGTTCAGTGGTGGTATGGCCACAACGCTGTGGCGTTTTTCTTAACCACTCCGTTTTTAGGTTTGATGTACTTCTTTATTCCAAAAGCGGCCAACCGTCCGGTCTACTCTTATCGCTTATCCATCATCCACTTCTGGTCTCTGGTCTTTATCTATATTTGGGCGGGTCCCCATCATCTTCTCTATACTACGCTCCCTGAGTGGGCACAGACTTTAGGGATGGTATTCTCCGTTGCCCTATGGATGCCAAGCTGGGGCGGTATGATCAATGGTCTTATGACTTTGAGAGGTGTTTGGCATAAAGTCAGAACAGAGCCCACACTTCGCTTTATGGCCACGGCTCTTACTTTTTATGGAATGTCGACATTCGAAGGGCCTCTCCTTTCAATTAAGTCAGTGAATGCAATTGCTCACTTTACTGACTGGATTCCAGGGCACGTTCACTCAGGAACGATTGGCTGGAACTATATGTTTATTGCCGGTATCCTTTATTACCTGGTGCCAAAACTTTGGAATGCTGAAGTTTATTCAAAGCGATTGGCCAATATACAGTTTTGGACAGCTACAATTGGACTCGTCCTTTACATCATTTCCATGTGGGTTGCTGGTGTGACTCAGTCACTGATGTGGAGAGCGATTGATGAGACAGGAAAGCTAGTTTATCCAAACTTTATTGAGACAGTTGTAAGAATTGTTCCTATGTACTGGGTGAGAGCTGTCGGTGGAACCCTTGTGTTCACCTCATTCCTCGTGATGCTCTACAACCTTTATAAAACTGCGAAGAGTGGAAAAACTTCTGATTCGGAAGTCTTTGAAGCTTACGCGCTTGATGAATCATCAATAGAGAAGAATGCCAGCAAGCATAGATCACTTGAGGGGATGCCTTACCTCTTTGCTGTCCTCTCGTTGATTGCCATCTTAGTGGGTTCGGCAATTGAGCTCGTGCCTTCGATAATATCTAAGCAGTATATCGCGAAGTTTGATGCAGTTAAGCCGTACACTCCACTTGAACTTCTTGGTCGTGATGTTTACATCCGCGAAGGCTGTTATCTCTGTCATTCACAAACTGTGAGACCAATGACTCACGAAGTTCTTCGTTATGGTAAAGCGTCTGAGGCCGCAGAGTTTGTGTACGATCATCCATTCCAGTGGGGATCAAAGAGAACAGGGCCGGATCTCGCACGGGTAGGGGGTAAATATTCAAATCTTTGGCACTACAGACATTTTGCCAAGCCTCAAGAAGTGACAGCGGGATCTATCATGCCTCGCTATGGCTGGTTGTTTGAAGGGAAGACGGATTATGCAAGTCTTCCTAAAAAGATGGAAGTCATGCAAAAGCTCGGAGTGCCGTACTCTCAAGAAGAAATTGCAAATGGTATTCAAAATGCTCAAGCTCAAGCCAAAACAATAGTTACTGATTTGGGTGAAGCAGGTGGAGTGAAGGTTGAGATGGAAAACAGAGAAGTCATCTCTCTCATCGCTTACATTCAAAGACTCGGAGTTGATTACGGATCGCTTCCAGAACCTGAGGTGCAACAATGAAGCAAGCAGTTTTAAGTCAATTTGATTTGCCATGGCTCCCAATTACGGCGCTTATAATTTTTGCCGTATGTTTCGCCATGTATGTGTTTTACACCTTTAAAAAAAGTAATAAAGCCTTCTATCAAGAGGTTTCGCTTATTCCATTGGATGAGCCATTGAAGGGAGAAAAGAAATGAGCTCCAATAAAAACGAGAATACGTCACTACAAGTTGAAGCTGATGAAAAACATCTGCTCCTTGATCATAACTATGATGGAATTCAAGAGCTAAATCACCCTCTGCCGAGCTGGTGGAACTTTATTTTTTATGCTGGAATTATTTTTGGTGTTTGCTACTGGGTCTATTATTCATTCTTGGGCGGCCCGACTTTGAGAGATGAACTCAAGGTTGAAATGGCGCAAGTCAAAGTGCTGCAAGATGAATACAAGGCATTAACTGCGGCCTATAATCCGGAAAAATTTAATGAATTGAATAAACCTGAAAACATGCAAAAAGCGATCGCCATTTTTGCAGAGAACTGTGTCCAGTGCCATAAAGAGGGTGGACTTGGAGATGTGGGTCCCAATTTAACGGATAATTATTGGAAGGTTTCTAAAGGAACACCAGAGAGCAATTATCAAGTGGTTTACTATGGTAGCGAAGAGGCCGGCATGCCGGCCTGGGGAGAAGTTCTCTCTTCTGAAGATATTTATCTTGCTCTGGCCTACGTGAATTCATTAAAAAATACATTTGCTAAAGGTGGCAAAGAGCCACAAGGTGTGAAGATTGACGACTAAAAATCGCTACGATTTAGATCCAGAACGTCTTGCCACGACAGATGAGCACGGGAATAGAGTTTATCTGTATCCCGAAGACGTGAAGGGGAAGTGGAAGAGTTTAAGGATGAAGGTCTATTGGGGACTCATTCTTGTCTATCTGGTTCTTCCTTGGATTTATATCAATGGAAAACCTAGCTTAATGGTGAACATCGCGAAGCGAGAATTCACTGTTTTGGGTCAAACTCTCTATGGAGTGGAGCCTATCCTCTTTTTCCTTTTGCTTGTTTCTGGTCTCTTCTTTATTGCTTTCATGACTACAGTCTTTGGACGAGTTTGGTGTGGATGGGGTTGCCCTCAGACTGTTTTTATTCAGTCAATATTTTTAAAGATTGAGGCTTTGATAGAAGGCAAAGCACGTCAACGAATGGCGCTCGATGCGGCTCCTTGGAATTTTGAAAAAATCTGGAAGAGAGCTTTAAAGTGGTTTGTCTTCTCGGTGATCTCTCTTCACATTGCCCATACGTTTATTGGTTATTTTGTGGGACCCAAAGAGCTGTTTGTCATGACGATGCAATCGCCTGGTGAACATTTCGGGATTTTTACGGCTACGATGATTTTGTCTGCGATTTTCCTTTTAGATTTTGGCTGGTTTAGAGAGCAGTTCTGCCTTATCGCCTGTCCCTATGGTCGGATTCAATCTGTCATGATGGATGAGAACTCCAAGGTGGTTGCTTATGACTACAAACGAGGAGAGCCTCACCGTGGATCTCAAGGCGTGAGCAAAGAAGCCGAGGGCGATTGCGTGAATTGCTACAATTGCGTGAAAGTATGCCCTACAGGTATTGATATTCGACGAGGCACTCAACTTGAATGCATTGCTTGCACTCAGTGTATAGATGCTTGCGATGACATTATGACGAGATTAAAAAAGCCAACTGGGCTGATTCGCTATGCCACCGAGGTTGAATTAAAGGGCGAGAGTAAAAAGAAAACGATTCGACCGTTTATTTATCTCGGAGTCTCTCTGATTTTTGTCGCTTCGTTTTTCATGTTTCTAAAGAATTCGGAAAAACCACAGCTCGTTTTTTTAAGAGGAGTTGGGGCTCCCTTTCTGATCTCTGAGGAAATGATTACCAATAAGTTCACTCTAAAAATTAAGCATCAAGGTGATACTCGCTTTCCTATTAGAATTGAGATCGCTGATCCACTCTATATGGATAAAATTTCCATCAATGCTTCAGAAAACCCAATTGAATTGGATCGAGCAGAAAAAAAGGTCTTTATCTTTTTTAAATTCAAAATGGGGACCTTTGAGACTGGATCTAAAATGGTAAAGCTGAATATTGTAGAGGCTAATACAAATGAGTTGATCACGACGAAGGAGGTTCCTCTTGTTGGGCCTATCAATTGAATGGTTAAGTGAACTCAAGCATGTCATTCCATGGGTTTCTTTTGCCGCTGGTTTTGGAGGAAGTCTTCATTGCGTGGGGATGTGTGGAGGTCTAGTGACCGCTAGCTGTAGTAATAGTAAGGATATTGTTCGCTATCAGTTGGGCAGACTTTTGGGCTACCTGCTTTTGGGACTATTAGCAGGAACTCTAGCGAGTTTCTTAAATTTTAAAGATGCTCATCCTCTTATCGCCTTGATTCCTTCGTTGATGATTGGTGGTCTTTTCATTTTTTGGGGTATTCAAAGTTTTAGAGGAAGAAGAGCAGAGCTTCCTTTGCCAAAATTTCTCTCCGTCATTTATCAGAAATTGTGGAAGAGATTTGTAAAAGAAAATACTGGCTTCACACGCTCACTTCTTATTGGTTTCATTTCCATTCTTCTACCCTGTGGACTGCTTTATGGTGTTGTTTTAGGGAGCGTCGCTTTGCAAAGTTGGCAGAATGCGATGTTGGGAATGTTTTTCTTCTGGCTTGGGACTGTGCCTAGTATGGTGATGGCCCCTGGACTTATTCAAAAAATACTTTCTCCCTTAAAGAAGCAGAGGCCTAAAGTTTTTGCTCTCTGTTTAGTTTTGATTGGGGTCTCAACCATCACTTTTCGCTCCTACCGACAGCTTCTGGGGATGGTGCAACCGAAGATTGAGCAGCAAGAAAAGCATCATTGCCATTAATTCGCCTTAAAGATCGGGCGCTTAGACTTCTGGTTTAAGACTCTTTATTTTTAGTGATTTCAAATGCTTAGATTGGGCAAAGTTGACCATTCTTTGGAAGTTTAAGGTTTGAGTTTAAGATACTGGAATGAGAATTCTTCTCTCCTTAATCCTCATCTCTCTTTCAATTGAAGCCATGGCCTCAAATGCAACGGAGTATCCTGTTTGTCTGCGTGAAAAGAAAATTGTTGAGTTTAAAATTCTCGCGCGAGAGCTTTCAACGGATGAAGTTCAACAGATTCTTGATCAGCAGGCCAGCTCGCAGGAATTTAAAAAAGTAAAAGACTCAAACTCAAGAGTGGCTTGCAACTGTGATACGACGAATCCGGGTCTTCAGGATTTAATTAGCTTTATTGAATCAGATTTTAGAAAACTACAATACTCTCTTCTTACACGGTCAAGTGCTTCTGAAATTCAGGAAGCGAAGTCAAAAGCTCAAATCGCTTTTTATGAGTGTCAAAATAGAGAGAGAAGAACTCATCTGGATCTTCTGGCTTTATCAAAGGCTGCTTACACTGAGCCATTTCCTGCTGGAAGCAAAAATATGCTCGATGGCTTTAAAGGCCTGTTTGGAAATAATTTCAATATTGAAGGTCTCAAGGGATTCACCAAAGACAGTGTGATTGATGGAAAGAATACGAGAACTTTCGCGTTCGCTGGGACTCAGACTGGACTTGATTGGCTTGCCAATATTGGAAGTAAGGGTGGCTCTCAACTAAAATTAGCGAATAGACTTATGCTTCAAGATGCCGTCTCTTACGTGAAGTCTGGTGGTCATATTCGTTGCACCGGTCACAGCCTTGGTGGTGGGTTAGCTGAAAGTTTTTGTTCGGCCGTCATGATGGAAGTGAGAAAAACGGTCCCCAATTTCGGTGATTTTCAAAAAGATGATCGTATTAAAATTGTAACCTTTAACGGTCTTGGGGGAATTGGTCCTTATAGAGATGCTCTTGGCTCAAATGCTCCTCTGCCTTCTGGCCTCTCTTGGCTTGCCTCTTCGGCCGTTCATTACCGAGTTCAAGGTGATCCACTTGCAATGATCCCAAATAATCCTCACATCACTGGAACTGTTTTTGAAACAAGATCTGAGAGAAAAGTCATTCGAACTGGCTCTAGAACTGAAGCGGCCATCAATAATACCGCCAGCGCAGTCGCTGTCACGACGGGATCGATTCTTGATTCTCTTCAAGGAAAGACGCCGATTCAGAGAAATGTGGCCCAGGATTCTGCTGATCTCTGTTATGCCAGTGATGATCCTTTGGGTGCTCATGATCTCACCACTTGCAGCTCAATAGTGAAAATGAACGAGAATTTCACTCGAAACCAGTCTCTTGTGCGAAATCAGCCCATCTTTTAGATCAATGTAAAAAATTCAATGACCCCATCACTCGCCACGAGCTTTGCTATGATACTTAGATGCGTTTTTTATTCTTCATTTTTTTGAGCTTTAGCGCCTTGGCCCAAAATAATTGCGCTCAGCCGTTGTCTCTTGAAGAGTTCGGCCAGTTCGTAGAAAACGTGCGCTCACAGTATTTTTCGGATATACCTAAAGAGCATTTAGGTATCAAAAGCTTTAGATCAGAGGCTTATTTTTTACAAGCACAGCCTTATCTTAAAACACTCATCAATCGCCGCCAGAACCGTCGCTATAACGTTCAGATTAATCTGCGTCTTCTTGAATGTCCCCCAACACCCGAAGGCTTAGAAGCCATTTTGGTCCATGAACTTGAGCACGTGCGAGATTACATGGGGTGGAGTAGTGGGCACATCGCTCTTCATGGTGGCAAGTATGCTTTAAGCTGTGGTGTTAAGGTGAAGTACGAAAGAGCGACTGATGCAAAGGTTCTAGAGTTGGGCCTTGGTGAAGGGTTGGCTCAGTATCGGGAATGGGTATATCAGTGGCTCTCACCAAAAGATCTTGCTAAAAAACGTCTAATTTATCTCACTCCTGAAGAAATCAGGGGTCAAACTTTTTAAATTTTTTATCTAGGATCTTCTGTGCGAGATTGGCATCAAGTGTAGGTGCTTTATTGATGTAGCGATGAAGACCATCATTGAGATTATCAAATTGTCTTTTAAGCTCCTTACAGCGCGAACAGATAAATAAATGAAAACGCAATTGAGCCTTCTCACGCCAATTGAGGTCAACTTTCATCAGTTCTTCAGGAACTTGTTTACAGGTAAGCACTAGGGCTCTCCTACGTAGTTTTCTAAGCATAATCTTAGGGCATTCCTGGCCCTTGAGAGAAGCTGTCTAAAGTTAGCGTAACTCACGTCCCTAATGTGACAAAGATCCTTTGGATCTTCTTCACCTTGTAGAGTCAGCAAGATAGCGGTCTTATGTTTTTCAGGTAAGCCTTCTAAGCAGTTCTCTAGATGCCTGCTCTCTTCTTGTTTAAGAACATTTTCAATTGGCTTTGGGCCTACACCAGGCTTCCAGTGTCCCTTATCGTCGTACTGTTGATCGATCAAAGTTTCGATAGAAGCGAGATCCCCATGGGACTCATGACGGCCTCTTTTGCGACGAGTCTCGCGAACCGAGTTCAAAAAGACCCCAAAGAGAAAAGTCGACAATTTAACGTCGGGCCTGATGTCATTAACTTTTTTAAAGAAGACACTGAAGCACTCCTGTACAGCATCTTCAGATTCTTCACGACTTAACCCCTGTGCATGACCCATTTTCCCAAGCACTGTCACAAAATGGCCGACAAAGGCATTTACCGCAGAGGGATCGTCGGCAAGAAAAGCCGCTCTGAATTTATTGTCCTCATGGAATTTCATGTCACAATTTGAGCACACTCTACGTTAACTGAAAACAATCGACTCAAAAAAAGAGTCATTAACACCCAATGGAGGGTCTATGAAGAATTCGAAGTTGTTAGTTTCTTGTGCTGTGGCCGGTCTTTTGCTTGGAAGCCAGGCTGCTCTCGCTGATCATCATAAAGAAAAGAAAGCCGAAGAAGGAAAGAACGGCTGCAAAGGGAAGAATTCTTGCAAAGGCAAAAAAGATAAAGACGGTAAACACTCATGCGAGTCAAAAGAAGGAAAAGCTTCTTGCAAAACAAAAGAAGGTAAAAAAGCTGATGGCGCTAACGCATGTAGCGGCAAAGGCGGATGTAATGGAATGGAAGAGAAAGAAGAAGAGTAGAATCTAAATGAAAGAATTAACGGGGCTCGGCTATCGAGCCCCATTTCATGCTGATCTCATCAATGGTCACCCAGAAATTGGGTGGCTTGAGATCATTACTGAAAATTATCTTTGGGATAAAGGGTCTAGGCGAAAGAGGCTCGAGCGTCTTAGAGAAAATTACGAGTTAGCTTTTCACGGTGTGTCTCTCTCTCTTGCTGCTCCAGAAGAATTCGATAACAAATATCTCAGTGAGCTCAAAGTTTTTTGTGATGAACTGAAGCCAACTAGAGTTTCAGATCATCTGTGCTGGTCCTCAACGGGTGGACACTTTTGGCACGATCTTCTTCCTTTTCCCTATACAGAAGAAAATTTAAATCGCTTAGTTTCAAAAGTTTTAATTTGGCAGGATAAGCTTAAGCGTCCTCTCGTCATAGAGAATCTCTCCGCCTATATCGCAAGTTCAAAGAGTGAAATGAGTGAGTATGCTTTCTTAGCCGCTCTTGTCGCAAAAACAGACTGTCAGATTTTACTCGATTTAAACAACATGGTTGTGAATTCAAAAAATTTTAAAATTGATCCATACAAAGAGTTAGAACACATTAATTTAAACTCTGTGGCTCAAATTCATCTGGCCGGACACATAGATAGCGAACACTTTGCCATTGACACTCATTCCAAGGCTCCCAACGAAGCCACGTGGGATTTATGGCAGTTTGTAAGTCAAAAGAAAAAAATTCCATTTATGATTGAATGGGATGAGGAGATTCCAAGTTTTTCTGAGGTGAAAAGGTCACTTGATCAAGCTCGCTCTCTCATGGGGTATCATTTATGAGTCAGTGGTTTGCCCAGTTTGCTCAATCGATTAAAGGTAGTGACCCTTCAGAAGATTTGATTGGGGCCGGTTCGGCCAATGCCTCACAGGCCATGGCCCATTATCGTTTTCAGCATCAGGCAAAAATACGAGACGCCATCGAAGAGTCATATCCTTCTTTGATTAGCCGTCTTGGAAAAAAAGAATGGAATGGAGTGTGGAGAGAATTTTGGAAAACCAATTCCCACTCGCCTCGCTCTCTCGATTATATCTCTGAGGTTTTTTTAAATTATTTAGATCAAACAGCCTTATCTTCTCAATTAAAAGCCCTGGCGAAGTTCGAGTTGAGGCTTGAAAGTTTTCCATGGACTCACGAAGCTTGTGTCTTAAAGCCCATCGCAGAGCTGAGTGATCATTCAAAATTAGATTTAGGCCCCTATGAGATAGTCGAATTTTCTTGTAATGTAATAGATTTCTATCAAGATTCAGACGTTCCAGAACTTAAAACTCATCATATTATTTTTTGGCTTAAAGATGATGGAGTCAATTTTAGAATCATGGAGCAATGGGAGAGAAAAGTATTAGCTCTCTTGCCTCAGGGTGTTGAGACGGCCCTTCGGGATCTGGATGTATCCGAAATGGCATTGTCTGAGTTTTTTCAATGGTTGGGTCAATCCTCCCTTATTCAAGAGGTTCACAATTCTTAAGGTTTTGTGAAACCAACTTGATTTCATTGCCTCTCATCTTGTCCCAAAGAATTAAATTCAAAGTAACTATGAGATTCAACCTATTCTCAGGAGAACTCATGAAACTTTTTGCAAGTTTGGTTATTCTTTTAGTTTCTATGAATGTGAAGGCCGAACGTCTTCATGTGATGTCGAAAAGTGATTTCAATTATGTGTTAGTTAAAGCGACTTTTGAGGCTTCACCCAATGGAAGCGCTTGGATCAATGCAGACTTTAATACCAGCTCTAATGAAAACAGTGATGGAAACTGGAGAGATTCACAAACAGCCCAGGTCGCTGGTCTCTATCTTGATCGTACTTCAAATGAAATTCGTTATGAGAGCACGGTTTGTGCCAAGGTATTCCCTCGTCGTTGGGGAACTCCAATCGTTAAAAACACAGGAAACTGCAAGCTTGAAGCTGTGAGAGCTCGTGAGCAAGATCCTAATGATTGGTATGGCAGAAGTCGTCGTGTTTGGCAGATTTGGTTAACTGTCCCGTAAGGCTCAAAAGCCCTCACTATTTAGTGGGGGCTTTTTTTATAGATTCGCGGATAAAATATTTGATAACAGTATTTCTTTCCGCTCCACCTAACAGTTTTCTAAGATCTTCATAAAGCGCATCATCATAGATCATCGCGTGCGCTGTTCCTGGCCCTTTCTGAACTCTCTCCATCACTTGATCCAGACGAGTTGAAGCCGATTCTAACTTATGGGCCGTCGCTGCCATTGGGGCGGAGGCTTTTGAAAAATGCTCAGCAGCTTTTGAGAGGCTATCCATTGTGACGGCCAATTTCTTACCATCGATGGCTTCAACTAAAACTTCGACTTTTGAGAGTACTCTGTCGGCTTTATCAGCAATGCTGCCACCTTTAGCGGCCATCGCCTTAAAATCCAAAGAAGGCTCTGATGTTAAGACATCCTTTAAAGGATTAAACCGTTCGGCCTCTTCAGATCCACCGATAATTTCAAGGTATTTATCTCCCACGAGACCAGCATTATTAATTGAAACCTTTCCATCTTTCTTAATCCATTTTAGATCTGACTCAGTGATAAGGGCGCCGATTTCTACGAGCTCTTGGCCCACGATTTTGATCTCTTCAACATGTCCAATTCTTAGACCTCTAAGTTCAACAGAGGCTCCCGGTTTCAAGTTTTCGGCATTGAGCACTTGGGCCCTAACCATGACCTTTTTTTCAAAGAGAGCTGACTCCTTGCCTATGGCCGCGATCATAATCATCAGAACGATGGTAAGACCTGTCACAAAAATTCCTACGCGTACCAAGTTTGATCTATCTTTTGCTCTCATAATCTATCCTTAATGAGTGGACTGAAAATTCTTCACTATATCATTTGTACTTTCTTCAAATTGCTTAACTGTCCCTTCAAATACGATTCGCCCTGAATCAACGATTAAAAGTCTGTCACAGACTTTTTTTGCAGCGATAATATCGTGAGTGACAAAAATTCCAGCAGTGCCTTTTGCTTTAAAGGCCCGCATGATCTCAAGCACGTTCTCCACATTTACTGGATCAAGACCGGCAGTTGGCTCGTCATAAAGAATAATCTCTGGGTACAGAACCATCGCTCGGGCAAGACCGGCGCGCTTTTGCATACCGCCGGAGAGATCGGACGGGAACAGCTCTCCCGATTCACCGATACGAACCAGTTTGAGCATTTCGCTCACTCGTGCTTCTTCCTCTTTATGGGTGAGTTTTAAATGCTCTCGTAGGGGATAAGCAATATTCTCATACACGTTGAGTGAGTCAAATAAGGCACCACTTTGAAAAGCATATGAGATGCGTGTTCTAATTTTAAACATCGCTTCTTCTTTAAGGAGATCAATTCTCTCTTTACCCAACCACACCTCACCATCATCCATCGTTTCTAAACCGATTAGGCAGCGTAAAAGAACACTCTTTCCCGTTCCAGAGTTTCCTAATAGGCCGATAGTTTCAGACTTATGCAAAGTAAAATTGATGGCGTGATGAATCGTTTTTTCACCGAATGTTTTTTTTAAATTTTTTACTCTTAAAATTTCTTCCATTATTCCTCTAATCAAAAAGCAAGATTAAAGCCTTGCTGAGGAAAAAGTCAGAAATAAGAATCACGATACTTGATCTCACCACGACCCATGTCGCTGCTTCCCCGACACCCCGGGTTCCTTCTTTTGTGTTGAAGCCTCTCCAGCAAGCAAACAGAGTGATGATGAAAGCAAAAAACATGCATTTGATATAACAGCTAAAAACATCATGAAGTTGAATCGTGGCGAGGACTTTATTGACGTAGAAGCCATAGGCGATATCAAATTCACTACGAGCAATAATCGCTCCTCCAATAATCCCCACAAATGTGGCAAGAATTCCAAGAAGGGGGAGCGTCAGCATAGCGGCTACCATTCTTGGCACGACTAGAACTCTTACCGGTGATGTTCCAAGCGCTCTTATGGCATCAATTTGTTGGGTGACGTTCATAGCGCCAATTTCAGCAGCAATGCCAGAGCCAATTCGTCCTGCCACGAGAAGGGAAGTGAAGATCGGGGCCATCTCCCTGATGAGTGAAAGAGACACGATGGCCGGCACATAAAGTGTTCCACCGAATTTAGCTAAGCCATAGCCAAACTGCAGGGTCATCACTAGTCCCATGATGAAGCCGATCACAATTGTAATTGAAAGGGAGCGCTGGCCCAGTTCTACAATTTGCTCAAGCAATCTCAACCAATAGAAGGGACGTGAGAGTGAGGCTTTAAGAGTTTGAAATGTGAGACTGACAAGTTCACCGATAAATTCGAGCTGATGGCGTGTGCGTGAAATCATTTAAAAGAAACCCCATCTATCATTTTCTGGAAAGCCAGAAGACTATCCTGAGTTCTTGATCGTGGAGAAATGAGTAAGAAGTCATAGTAGCAATGATCACGACGATAGTTTCTTAAATGAATAAGGACCTTCACTCCATCGACATAAGCTTCAGCTTCCATTTCAAAAGCTTCTCGATCTAGCCAAGTTAGATGGTTTTTTCCAAGAGGTTTGTAGGAGTCGTAGTCTTTAAAAGTTTTAAGGGCCAACTCCTCCAAGGGCAGAGATTGAAATTCACCACAGAACGAGTTAACGATTATGACGTCGCCACGATTTTCTTGAACCCAAGCTTTATCACTCTCTCTCGGATCTGTTGGACTCCAGCCGGATGTAGAAAATTGCACTTGGAGGTTTTTATCTTTTGTTGGCTTCTTATCACTCGAAGGCAAAAAGATTGAACAACTCACAAATGAGAGACATAAAACCGAGGTAAAAAGTCGTGTATAGTATTTCATGTGTGAATCCTTCACACATAGATTTAACTAGGAGTCGTAAACCTTTGTAAATGAAAGCTGTGCGAGTCAATGTCAAAGTTCGGACAGGATTTTTTTGCCTGAGGTAAGTTTTTCCACATAAATTTCAGATCTAGGCTAAAATTACCCTATGGGTGCTGAGTGCGTCTAGGATGGATGCCCCCCCACAGGAAAGAATGATGAAGTTCCCCGCGCTGCCAACATGGCTCCCGGCCCTCGCCTTAACTGTCTTTTGGACAGCACCGTGTTTTTCCGACATATTCTCTCAGGAAAATTTCAAGACTCATTTGCGCTGGAATCTTGTTCTCTCAAAAGAGCAGGTCACGATCAGTAAGAAAGATAACCAGGTCACGATTGAGACTCTTAATCTTCCTTTATATGAAGAGCTCACAAAAGATGTAGCGAAGATTAAACGCGCTGAGGGCTACGTTGAAAACGTGTCCTTCTCACAAGAAGATTTTCCAAACAAGCCGGCTCAGATAGTGGTGACTCTAAAAGACACATCAGTTGAGCTTTTTAGTTTTTATCGTGACGTCGATAAGAAATGGATTTTGGATTTTTGGGTCAATGCAGACAGTGTCCCCTCAAGGGCCGCTTCTCTTCAGAAACCTTTGCCGTTACCGGTGACTGAGAAAAAATCTGCACCAGTTAAAAAACAGACATCGAAAATTCCCGCCAAACTGGCCAAGCCCAACGGGTCTCTGATTGAAGCCGTACAGGTTCCAACTGAGATGAGCAAAGCCGTGAATCCTGATTATAGAGATTTCCGCTATGGAGCATCGATTGTATGGGATTATGCTCCTCTGCTTCCTCCTCTAGAAAAAGATATTCAATTAGAGAGTAAAATCCCTGAATCAATGTATCCCATTAAGGATCGTGAACTTTTAGATGATCCTAAAGAAGCTCATCTTCAGCTCACGATTAATCTGTATAAAGATCAGAAATGGGGATTGATGAATAAGTCGCTGACTTTATATCAGCAAAAATATGGCGATGATTCCAATCATGATACGAATGAGTGGATTCGTATCAATGCGCTATTGAAAGCAAATCTTACAAAGAAAGATCGCGTCCTTCAGGCTTCGGCCATGAACCTCCTGCAGAATCTTCTTGAAAGAAGCAACGATTATGAAATGAAGCGCGCAGCTTTCAGATACAACATGCAGTATCAGCTGGATCGCGGTGATTATTTCAAAGGTCTTGAGTTAGCCAAAAGATTTTTCGTTGAAGCCCGCTCTCAATATGATCACGACATGGTCATTCTTGCTTCCAATGTCATCTTGAATGCTTTGGCCCGTTTAAGACAAGATGATAAAATCGCTGAGTTCCTCTCAGATAAAAAACTCTCTAAGCTTCTTCCCGCTCAAACGGAATTTGCTTATGCTTCATACGCATTGTTAACAGCAGGTAATTCTTTAGAAGTGATTAAACGTTATAAAGCGATTGAAAAGAGTTTAGTTAAACCAGTTCATCCTTCTATTTTATTTAATGTGGGTGAGGCCCTCTTTAGAGAAGCTGAATACACTGATGCAATCAAAGTCCTTGATAGTTTTGTGGCCGATTGGTCACATTTGAAAGAAGCAGCAGCAGCTCGCATGCGCTTAGCCATCAGCTATGAATTACTAGAAAAGCCTGCTGCTGAAACTCTTGTTCTTTATAAGAGTGCGATTGACCGTGGTCCTTATCCTGATTACAGATATGAAGCCAAAATTCGCTATGTAGCGATGAGACTTGCTCGTAAATATCAACCGGATGCTAGTGACCAAGAGATTGAAGTTTTCTTAGAGCAAGATGTTGAAGAGAAAAAAGCTCTCAATGCCGATCTCAAAAAACTGTTATGGCTTGTTCGTTTAAGAACATTCATTAATAAGAAAGACTACGATAAGGCGCTCTCTTATTTAGCTTCAATACCATTGAGTAATTTACGTCCTTCAGAGAAAAGAGTTTTTGAAGGGGACGGAGCTGAGATCGTCTTTGGTGTTATTCAGCAAAGTTATTTGAAAGAAGATTACTCTCGCACCGTCAAGATGTGGGAAGTGTATAAAGATAAGTATGAAAAACGTGTAGCCGGTAATCCTTACATGAATTTCATAGTGGCCGATAGTTTTATCAAATTAGGTCTCTATCAAAGTTTCGAGAGAGCCTTTGATACGCTTCAAGCGATGAATGATGAACCGGTTCGTGAATTTCCGATTTGGGTTGAGAGAACAAAAGATCTTCCACTTAAAGATATGATCCAAGAGTTAAGTGTCATTAAGTCCATCGCTAATAAAGAATGGGATAAAGCGGATGCCAAATTGGCCTCTTATCCGGTGTCACTAAGGGACTCTGTAAACTACTCATACTACAAGGGCTTAGTGGCTTATAATCGTTCT
>JAIEMA010000030.1 GCA_019752535.1 Bacteriovoracaceae bacterium | reverse complement strand
TAAGAGTTTAATTTTTGCGACTTCAAGCTGTTGAGGTTTAAAACCAAGGATTACAGCAGAAAAGGAAATCTTCTCATCCTGATAAACCTTTCCCTTGAGTTTGAAGGCGAGTGCCTGTGCTTTTGAAGTTGTTGGATTCCAGCAATAAAACTCTAATTCAGGGTGAGCTTGATGAAGTCCAAGAGCAAAAGCTGAGGCCATGTTGCCGCATCCCCAAATGAGAATTTTCATACGCCAAGCTCCAAGGGGGCGCCATGCCTCATGGTGTTGACGGCAAATGATCGCGTATACAGATACTGATTAAGCCAGTCACTCCAGTGACCAAACTGTGGGTGCTCGTAATCGGTATAGATAGCACGCATATTTGTTTTTAAAGACTCTTGCGGCAATGAGATCTGCAAGGCTTCACGGACAAAATCCTCTGCGCCAGATATGTAGACGGCACTTAAGCTTGAGTCATTGAGAATGACTTGAACTTCTTCTTTTCCCGTCAAATAAACATCAAGATTATTTTTGGCAAACCCACTCTGCCAAGCGAGGTCACAGATGAGCTTCCAATTTGAATAGTTCTCTTGATTCGCGCAACAAATCGCCACGCCACTTCCTACGGCGAGTGCACTAAAGAGGTGCAATAAAGCAGCAAGGTGAGGCTTTTCTTCATTCATCAAAAAAAGAACAGACTCGCGCGAGAGATCATTTTGATCATAACTGAGCTGACCAGGGATCGTGTGATTGGGGTGTGTGAGTTGAATGAATGAGGTTAAGTCAGATGAAGCCCAATCAATAAATTGCTTTAAATATCTTTTTTGCACCTCGCCCACACCACCTGTGAGCGATTCAAATCTCTCTAGGATCAACTGCGAGAGTTTGGAGAGTCGCATTTGTCTTGAGGCCAGTGAGAGGCCGCTTGGTTTTGGAGACTCAAAGCGATAACCACTGCCCTTGCCCCAGGCCTGGACGGAGTGAGCTTTTTGAGAAGAGACTTGAACGTGAAAATTCATTAAATAATCTCGTCCACCGGCCTTAGGGCCCGTACCTGAAAGCTTGAAGCCCCCAAATGGCTCAATCGCAACTCTGGCGCCTGTATTAGGGCGATTCACATAGAGATTTCCGCACTTCACCGATTGGATAAGATAATCAATATCATCTTGTGACTGGCCATAGATGCCACCAGTTAATCCATATTCAGTCGAATTAAACAGCTCGATGGCTTCATCTAAATTATTATAGGCCACGATATGAACCACCGGACCGAAAATTTCTCTCTGGGCCCAAGAATCTGGGTGAGTGGCGCGCTCTTTAGGAAGTTCAATTAAAACGGGGCCGACACAATAATTGCCCTGCTCTTCTTGAGAGCGATCAATCCAAACTTTGCCGCCGAACTTTTCTGCTTCATCCTTAGCCGCGAGCACGGCCTGTCTCACTCTGAGTTGATCAGCGCTGCTGATCAGAGGATTAATAAGAACACTTGCCGTTGTCGCAGGCCCAACTTCTAAATCTCCAATGGCCTTAACGAGTCTCTTAAGAAGAGAATCTTTTACTTCTTCATCCACCAACACTCGAGAGCAAGCAGAACATTTTTGTCCAGCATGACCAAAAGCGGAATAGAGAATTCCTGAAACCGTTTCATCTTGTTCACAATTGTTAGTGACGATAATGGCGTTTTTACCACCCATTTCAGTGATCACTTTCTTCGTCTGCCAGCTATTGAGCAGTGGATGCTTCACTAATTGGTTAGCCGCATTTCGATAAATCCATTGACCTACATTTTTTGAACCTGTGAAAACAATTCCACTCACGAGAGGACTCGTCACAAGAGGTGCACCCACTTGCTCACCATCACCAGGAAGAAAGGCCAGGGCCGATTTTGGAACGCCACACTCATAAAGCAAATGAGCAAGTTCTTGAGCGATTAATGGAGTTTGTTCTGCAGGCTTCAAGATCACAGCATTACCAGCAATTAAAGGAGCGACGGCCATGCCACAGGGAATAGCGAGAGGGAAATTCCATGGTGCAATGACACCAATAACACCTCTAGGGTGACTTGCTTCAAGTTTTCTCGCCAAACGTAATTCTTCACGAACATAAAAATTGATAAAATCAATCGCTTCATCAACGTCACCCAAAGCCTCAGACCATGACTTCCCGGCCTCATAGACAATCAGGGCCGAAAGTTTTTGTCTCTCCATCCACATCTTATCAGCGGCTTTAAGCATGACACCTAATCTGAAGCTGCGTGGCTTCTCACTCCAGCCATTACCGGCTCCCAGCTGATGATGAATCTCATCAATCACTACTTTCGCTTCATCAGCCGTTTTCTCATTAATCACGCCCACAATCATTTCTGGGTGTGAGCTTGAAATCACTTTAAGGCCTTCCGTTTTTGAGAAGCTCTCCTGTTGATTTTGAAGCCTCTCTTTAAGTGCCTCTAGCTCGCGAACAAATAGATCTCTTTCTTGATCAATAAAAAGTCTAAGAGGAGTGCAGTTCTTAAATCCAGAATCGAGTTTTGCTTCAAGGTCATCACGTTGAATCACACCTTGAGAAATTTTTTGTTCATGAGTGGTAATAGGGTTTTGGAATGCGTCTTTTTTATTGTGTGAGCGCATGATGGTCAGGATTCCGACTTGCGAAGAATTTTCCATAATCCTTCTCACAAGATAGGCCATACCAACTAATAAGTTTCCGATAGGCATGTAGTTTCGAGTAGGCCATCCCATTTTCGCTAAACCATGCGAGAGCGCTTCATAGGTCATGTGCAAGCACTGATGCTCAATGACTGGAGCATTAGGGAAGTAAATCTGCCTTAAAGCTTCTATAAAACAGTGATCTTGTAAGTTATGAGAGCCAACGGCCAATTGAATATGCTCTTCATTCTCAAAGGCAAGATAAGCCAGCTGCCTGAAATGAAGATCGGATTCTTCTTTGTTTAAAAATTGAGGAGCGTGATGAGAGTGCACTTGAGCTTCAATTGTTTCAGCATCCCAGTAAGCGCCTTTCACTAAACGAATAGGCATTCGCACTTTGCGCTCTTTGGCCAATTTGACCACATCCCTTAAGTGAGAAGCACCGTCACGCAGATAAGCTTGAATGACTATCCCGCAATCACCCCACCCCTCAAGCTCAGGAGTGTCGATTAAAACTTTTCTAAAAATTTTTAAAACAACGTCCCGGTAGTGATAATGTTCGGCATCGACATTAATGAAAACTTGCTCGCGTTTGGCCTCAACAAGAATTTTCTTCAATCTTGGCGCTACTAATTTATAGGTGTAATCAAACGCTTGAGGTTTAAAATCGCTAGCAAGGGCCGAGACTTTGATTGAGACGTGAGCCTTATTAATGCCCGCGCGATTTCTCTCTCCTGGCTGAACATGTATTTTTAATCCATGAACAATTGAGAGAACTCTTTTTAGATACTCATCGGCTTCTTCTTCTGAGACAACTAACTCTCCTAATTGATCAAGCGTCGCTTCACGGCGAGAGTCATGTAGCGTTTTAAGTGTTTTGTCAGAAGAGGCAATGGATTCGCCTGCAATAAAGCGGCGGGCCATCTTTTTCACTAATGAGCGGACAATGTTGGCAAGAAGCTTTGCTGGCAAAAAGCGGACAACCTGCAGCCCAATTGTGAGTGAGCTGATATAGACACGAGGAAGCGCACGGGCCCCTCCAATTTTCACCCCTTTTTGACGCAACTTTTGATCATCTTCTAAAAGTCTTCTGAGTGACTCAATCAAGTTACGCTTTACTTCAAAGCCTTCCTTGTCATGATCCAATGAGGGCAGAAGGGCCAAAAATTTCAGGAGATGAATACGGATGAGTGAGAAAGTTGCCGTTAATCCTAATCCCCAATCTGAAACACGCTCAAAGAGCGTCGGCTGATAACTTTGAACATGCTTCACTAAGTGGCGCAATTTTTCACTCGTGAGCTCTTCTACTTCCTTCCACTTCTGCTTATCACTCCAATCGGCCAGATTCTCTGTTTGACTTACCCATTCCCACTCCGTTGGAAATTCACGTGAATCCAGGACACTGATCGCTTCGGAGTGCTCTTTAAGCTCTTGAGAGATATTATTTTCAATCTCAAGGCTATCGAGAAGCGCCAGCTCGCGGGCCAATCGACGAGAACCTGCATGAATTTTCTTCGTGAGAGGATTGACTCCTAATAAGATAGGAAAAGCTTTGATTTGAATTTCACGGCGAAAGGGTTTTACACCTTTGAAGTTCATTATTTGAGTTAAGATCTCATTCATCTCGGCCGTAGGGGCACCATTCACCATCATTAAATTGATGTAGTCTTCCGGAGCGGCAAGCATCCAGCCCTGCGGTAGATTGAGGTGGGTAATTTTATAGATTTCGGCCAATGAAAAGCCAGACATATTGAAAACTCCTGATCATTAAAAAACACCCTGAGCTTACTCCTGCCCCAGTGTGTTCGCCAATGCGTTTGACTCTTAGAAATGCGACGGTCTAACATAGAGTTGTGAAAACATTTCTGTTATTCATCGCACTGTGTATATCACCTGTAAAACTCCTACAGGCCGCCCCCTATTCGATGGTGGATCTCGAGAGTTTAGAAAAAGAAAAAAACTATAACGAATTCTTTGCCCACGCCCTTGATATTCGTCCTTCAGAGCGCAATGAATACTGGAAAACCATGGTTCAAAACATGGGCGAAGGTTATATTAAATTCTCCCTCACAAAAAATCGTTTAGCGCATGACGACCTCATGCAAATCGAAAAACTCATGAGCTGGTCAGTCCTTAAGGACTATGATTTTTTCCGTATCAAACGCCAGGAATTTGGCTTTAAGTGGATTTCTCAATGCCTCAAAGAGAATTCCTCTCCAGATTCTTCGTGCTGGCAGGACCTGGTGAGTTTTTGGGAAAAAGACAGACAAGAGCCTGATCTCGCTCCACGTCTTCTCACCCTCCTTACTCCTTATCTCCCCCTTTCAGAGCCTTTAGCTGAAAACCCGGCGCATCGTGCTCGATTAATGGTGACTCCTTATTTTATCCTCTCTCCAGTCATTCATTCCTCACTGGCCGAATTTCAATGCAAAAAGCCTGAGGTTCAAAATGTAGTGAAGTCAAAACTCATGAGTGAGTGGAAAGCCAACTATAAGCCCGTCTCATTTACCCAAATTTTAAAAACTGTCGCCCACGAATCCTGTTGGAAGGCCTTAGTCGAGAGCTCTCACGGGCAGTGGGCCCATGGGGCTTCAGAAGATGAGCTTCATCTCTCCTACTTACTTCTGAAAGCAGAAAATGCTCTCACTCCTCTTGAGCAGGACCTTTTTTATATCAATTACCTTCTAAGCGCTCCCTCACGTGGAGAAATCTTCAATATGGCCTGGAATCGCTTGCAGGAGCTTTCAAGGGACTCGCAAAGACGAGAGAAAATATTAGATGCGCTTAAGGGCTGGAGCCCTTTACCAGGTGGCCTCTTTGCGGATTTAGATCTGGCCAAGAGAAATGCTATTGCCCGACTGTTTCAAAAAAACTTCCCTGAATACATTGATCACTACGCCCTGACTTGCATCGACTACTATGGGGGTAAGAAGCGTTTTCCAGACGGCAATCCGGCGCTTAATTGCCGAGAGCTCTTTGAGATCGGGCAATCGATTCACGATCTTCTTCCTGAGAGTTCTGTTAAATTATTTAATCAAACCATTTAATTTTTGAGCAAAAAAAGGGAGCTCAAAGAGCTCCCTTTCTTTAAAAGAATCTAATTAAAGATTACTTCAAGTGGTTAGAAACAAGCTTAGTCATTTCGAACATTGAAACAGTCTTCTTGCCATTGAATACGGCCTTAAGCTTGTCGTCAGCGTTGATGTTACGCTTGTTCTTAGCATCTTGAAGATTGTGCTTCTTGATGTAAACCCAGATCTTCTTAACAACTTCAGTGCGTGGAAGAGCAGTAGCTCCTACGATTTCAGCCAACTCTTTTGATGGAGTTAAAGCTTTCATGAAAGCTGCGTTCGGCTTGCGAGCAGTTTTCTTCTTTGGAGCAGCAGCTTTCTTAGCAGTTGCTTTCTTAGCTGGAGCAGCTTTCTTAGCTGTAGCTTTCTTAGCTGTAGCTTTCTTAGCTGGAGCAGCTTTCTTAGCTGTAGCTTTCTTAGCTGTAGCTTTCTTTGTTGTCTTCTTAGCCATGTGAAAATCCTCCTAAAGTGGGTACCGTTTGGGACCCGATTTATATAAAACTTAGGTTACTTAACCTATTAACTCACAATCTTTTCCCATTCGACAATAGAGCGACTGTCTCCGAGGCTATTTCCCGTTTTGCGGTAGCCGTGAGATTCATTCAGAGCAATCATTCTAAAGTTATCGACTGGACAGTAATTCACTAGTCTCTTAATGCTTAAACGTGTCGCCTCATGCTCGTAGAAGTCTTTTATACGATGACTGAAGCCATTCCCCTGGAAAGCAAGCTTAATAGGAGTATTCTTCGTAAAAAGAGAATCTTTATCGTTTTTCATGAATATCGCTGCGACAGTGTCATTGCCAAAAGTCACAGAGTAGAGCTTCCATCCAGTCTTCATTTCACGACGGATGTTGTCTATATTCCACTGTTGATCTTGTGAGTCCGTGAAGACCTGGATATCGAAATTGGCAAGATCCAATATCTCTGATTCCTTCTTCACTTCTTTAAATACTAAGTTTTTTTCCAAACTTTCACTCTCTAATAAAAAAACAAAACTTTCTTAAAACTGATTCTATAGATAAGTTTTTCACTAAATCAAACAATATTTTTATGTGGGTCACGAGGGAAAGGGCTCTGGGACGAGGTTTAGGGCCGGTTCTCGGAACGTTTCGGCCATAATCATTTGCAGCCAATCGAGCAATGCGGCCTCAGGAATTTGAGCGCAATCAAGCGCTATAAAAACCGTATTCTCTTCCACATCGAGCACTTCAATCTTACCGCCCTGACGATAAAATCCGCTTAGCTGTTCAGAGGAGAAAAATGACTTAAGCTCGTGAATCTTCTCGGGCAAACTTAACACTTTGAATGATTTCCCAGAGGGGAAACGATAGTTTTGTAAGATTTTTCCGGAGTGTAACCACTGCTCGATAGAGTCTAAAACATGGGGCCAAGAAGCTGATAAAAACTCATAGCTTTTCTCCTCGAGAGCGACCACAGAATTGCGATCCCTGAGGAAAAATTCGGCCTCACGAAGGGACATAATTTTTATTTTTTCCCATGAAATATTTTTACAAATTTCCCCAAATGCCTCGAGAATGGCCACTTCCGAGTCACTCCATGGGCCTTGATACCCCCATCCTTCGCACTTTTCTTTGCCCTTCCAAAATATTTTATAAGTGTCATTGATCTGACACTTTCCCCAATTTTCAGGAATCTCTTGAAGAAAATGCTGTCTATTATTGATGAACTTCTGAGCGCGAAGTGAGTACTTAATTGGATTATCCATAGCACTCAGGATAAAATGCCTGCATGTCACAGGGCAAGCTCCAACCTCATCAACGTCTAGAAGAATTTCATCGCCGGGTGAATTTGAGTGGTGAAGTCTTAGTTATAGGCCCCATGGCCAAGACGTTTCCTCATCATCTTATCTCAAAAGATATCGCCGTACTCGGGGTCGATGGGGGAAGTTCAAAGGCGAGCGCGGATCATTATCATTATATGATTGGTGATGGTGATTCCGCCCTAGAGCCTCATCTGTTAGATGAAATTTTCCCCAAAGAGAAAGATGACAGCGATCTGGCCTTGGCCCTTTCAATCCTGCCCACTGGTCCTTTTCGTCTTCATATGTGGGGTTTTTGGGGCGGTCGTTTTGATCATCATATGACAAATCTGGGTGAGACTTTGAATTGGATCAAAGCTCAAAGTGGGAGAGTTCAATTTTATTTAGATGGAGAGTATGAAGTCATCGGACTTCCGGCCGGCACGCATACAATCTCTATAAAAGGTCTCTTCTCTCTCTTCTCTCCTCTTGAAATAAAGTTATCGATTGAAGGTGAGTGCAAATACCCCCTCACCTCGCGCACCATCTCACCCCTCTCTTCACGCCTGCTTTCAAATGAGGGCCATGGGCCAGTCAAGATTGCCTCTAATGAGCCCTTCTTTTGTTATATGAGAAAACAATGAACTCTAAGACTCGCCTTCAAGGCTTAGATACTCTCAGAGGTGTGGCCGTCTTATTAATGCTCATCTTTCATTTTACCTATGATCTGTGGCTTTTTGGTCATGTGGGAAATTCATTTAGAACCTATTTCTGGTATGCCCTTCCACGATTTATTGTCTTTTTATTTTTATGGTGCGTGGGGGCCTCGCTTGAATTGGTGAATGGATCAGGCATTAAATGGAAATCTTTTCTTAAGCGCTTTTATAAACTGGCCGCCATCTCTCTTATTATAAGTGTGGTGACGTATTTTACTTTTCCGCGCTCATGGATTTATTTCGGCACGATTCATTGCATCGCTACCGTCAGTGTTTTGGCACTTCCTTTTTTCAAATTCCGCTGGGCGCGTCTTCCCACAATGATTTTGATCCTCATCGCTCAGTACTTCTTGGGTTATGACATCGCTTGGGTGGGAAGAGTCATTCCCCGCATGTCGATGGACTTTATTCCGGCCTACCCCTGGTTCTGGGTCGTCCTCTTGGGCATGATAACAGGCCCTTGGCTTCTCAAGCGGTGGCCAGAAAAAATGAACATCAATGCCCTCAGTTTTTTGGGCCGTCACGCACTCAAAATATATTTAATTCATCAGGCCCTTTTTTATGCCCTTTTCAGTCTCATTGCGTGGTGGCAAAAGACTTAGACAAAAGGCCGAATTCATCGACAATGACGACACAGTTGTGGGACATTAGCGCCCTATGTGGAATTCATTTTTGCGTCTCTACCAACAAACAGAAAAAACGTTGGGCAGTTTAAAATTTGCCGTCTTTATCATTCTGATTTTTGCCGTCTGTCTGATTTTTGGAACTTTCATGGAATCCTACCATGGAGCAGAGTATGCCAATCGCTTAGTGTATAAATCGCTCCCGTTTATGGGCGTGCAACTTCTCATGTTCCTAAGTATTTTGTCGGCCACTCTTTTAAGATTACCGCCTAAAAAACATCTCTATGGCTTCTACGTCATTCACCTTGGTCTTATGACCCTTTTCTTGGGGTCCTACATTACTTATGAAGCGGGGGTGGATGGAAGTCTCACGCTAGCGCCGAACTCTCCGGCCCGCGAAGTTTCACTTAATACCGATCAGCTCTTGATGCAATTTCCCGCTAAAGGCAATCAAGTCACTATCGATCTCCCTTACAGCTTTGGCACAAAAAATCTCGACTTTAAGTGGGAGAATATCAAAATTTTGCGCTTCATCCCTTTTGCTGATGAAGTGATCGGCTGGAGTGAGGATAAATTGGCCGATACTTCAAGACTGCATTCCGGCGAGTACCGCATTGAAAATGATAACTTCGGTGAAGATTTCACCTTGAGTCTGCATCCCGCCAGTGATTTTGAAAGCACCGCTCAACTGGGCCCACTAAGTGTGCATTACATGCCGGAAGTTTTAGCAGATTGCTTCGGCAAAGACTCACATAAGGGTTTATTGGTGTGGGACGCTCAAGGTGGTCGCTGTTTTGCGCCACAAACCAAAGACATGAAAGAGCAGAAAGGAATCTCAGGCAAAAATCTTTTGATTTTAAAAGAGTCAGGAGAAGACCTTCGATTTCTCCCTGATCTCTCTCCGCTTCCCGTTGATAAAGACTTAAAAATTGTTCAAGACTCTCCCTATCGCATTTTTAGCCGCAGTCTTTTTCAAGAAAAGCCGCATCTTTTTTTATTTGGAAGATTTGTGGGCTACTTCGATAAAGAAGCCAGCAAGTGGATGGTGAAAGAATTTAAAAATCTCACCCCAGTGGATCTTCCTTGGATGGGCTTTAAAATTGTTTTAAAAAATCATAGCCCCTCCAAATTTCCGATTCGTGTTCCTGAAGCTGTGACTCCTATTCAAGATAACGGTCAGCTCATTAAAGGCGCGATGAAGGCGATTGAGATTCAGGCCGGGGATACGCGCTTTTGGGTCACCAATCAGCGCGCGATGTCGATTGAGGATCCTAAAGATGGGAAAATCATTTTCCAGCTTGGAAGAAAATCCCTCACGCTGCCGTTTGAGATCACGCTTGATCAATTCAAAATGGACACTGACCCCGGCACGAATAATCCCGCAAGCTACGAGAGTTTTGTGACACTCTTTAAGGGTAATGAGGGCAGTGAAAAACATCATGTCTTTATGAATCATCCGATGAAGTATTCAACCTTCACCTTTTATCAAGCCTCTTACTTCCAAACTCAACAGGGCCCGTTTGGATCAATTTTTAGTGTCAATTATGATCCAGGAAGACCTTGGAAATATCTTGGCTCTATTCTTTTAGTCCTTGGCTCTTTATGGCATTTCGTTTTACGAAAAAAGCCCAGCAAAAAAAATGCGGAGACTTCTCATGCGTAAATATCTCATTGCTCTCCTCTTTATCTCTCAAGCCTACGCGCAAACCCTTTGCCCCCCTGACCTCGACACCATGCCGGTGAGAGCAGGAGGACGCGTGAAACCCATGCTGGTGTTGGCCGATGAGACTTTGCGCTTTGTGACCGGATCTTCAAAGTATGGCGATGAATCGGCGACGATGACGTTCTGTAAACTCTCCTATGATGGATTGGGAATCGCCTCGAATATTGATCTGCCGGTTAAGGTTGAGCATGTGGAAGCGAAAGCGCTTCTTGGGATGAAGCCAGATGACACGTCGATCCCTTTCTCACTTCTCTCTCAAAAAACCGAAGACATTCGTATGGCGCACATGAAGATTAAAGAGAACAACTCTTATAAAAAAGAGCTCAATAAGATCATGAACCGTGTGCAGATTGTTCAAAACACCATCAATGGACAAATTTGGACGCTGCCTGAAGTGATCGGCAGCAAAGTCACATGGGTCCCGCTGGCGGAGTTTCTCACAGAGCAAAAAATGGCGGCGCTCAAAGCCCAGCACGCCGATCCCTTTAGCGCTCTTTATCAAACGGCCAAAGCTGATTTTATTAAAGCTGAAAATGATCATTTCATGCGTGAGTATTTTTATCAAAAAGCGCAGTTCTTTTTATGGGGCCTGCTTCTTGGCATCATCGCTCTTGCTGTCGCCTTTGCGGTCCCTAAGGATTGGATCGCCATCACACTCACCTCAGCGCTTATTCTTCTAGAAGTCTCTGGCATGGTTCTAAGAGTGCTGATCTCGGGCCGAGCACCGATCACGAATATGTATGAGACGGTGATGTTCTCGGGCTTTGGGGCCCTAGTGATTAGCTTCATTTTATTCTTGATCAAAAGAGAGCGACTCTTTTTGATCGGAGGCCTTGCTTACAACGTTCTCTGTCTCATGATGATGAAGTTTGCCAACGGCATGCTGGATCCTTCAATCTCACCACTCGTTCCGGTTTTAAGAGACAATTTCTGGCTCTCCACTCACGTGACGACCGTGATCCTCTCATACGCCGCATTGGCGCTTTCATGGATTCTCGCCAACGTGGTGCTTGCCCGTCAGGTCTTTAAAGGTTCAACTCCCGCACAGACACGCTTTCAAATGGAGCAAATCTATACGTGCATTAAAGTCGGTGTGGTGCTCTTATCTGCTGGCGTAATCCTAGGCGGCGTGTGGGCCGATTACTCATGGGGCAGATTTTGGGGCTGGGACCCGAAAGAGACATGGTCTCTAATTGTGCTTTTAGTTTATATGGCGATTCTTCATGGCCGCTACACCAACTGGATCACACCGGCGCGTTTTGTGCCTCTGGCAGCTGGAGCGTTCATGAGTGTGATGATGGCGTGGTTTGGCGTGAATTACATTCTCGCCACAGGTCTTCACTCTTATGGCTTCTCTGAAGGCGGGGCTTTATTTCTGGGAAGCTTCTTCTTGATTCAGTCGGCGTTTCTGATTTTTGTCGTTTTAAAGAATAAAAAAACCCCCGCCTAAGCGAGGGTTTTCTTAAAGATCAATTAACGAAGAAGATACGGATTGATGTTTTGCTTATAAACAGCTTCAACCATTGGCTGATTGCCATTCATATCAAAGTAGGCCACAAGAGCGCCTTCAAGAAGTCTCTGCTCTTTCATCATGCTATTCAAGAACGTATCAGCAGCACTCTTAATGATGTTTGGAACACCTGGAATGAAGCCTAAAGCCACTTGAGCAAGATTCAAGAGAGCACGGTCACGTTTAACTTTGCCTGGTTTTGCATAGTCGTAAGCAAGAGCTGGCTTAGAAGACAACATATGCTGGTTAGCCAAAAGGTGGAAGATTTTACGGCTGCCATCATTCGTGAACTCACCGAAAGCGAAATCCACACGAGCATACTCAGTGTAGCGAGAGTCACCTAAAACAGGAGAGCTCATATCACGAGCGCGAGAGTTACCGGCACGGACTTGTTGATAGAACTTATTGAAGCCGTAGCGGGCCCAAGTTTGAGAAGCCGTGTTCGACTCATTATAGTTTACAGCACCGATGCGGTATTCGTAGATCGAAGAAACTGCGCGATCAACTTCATCTTTTGTCATGCCAAAAGCAGACTCAGGAAGAGTTTCAAAGTAGTGAAGCATCATATTGTGGTGAAACATGCGCTGCTCATGGAGAAGGTCGTGAACCTTCACGATCACAAATGAAGCGAGGTTTAAAACAGGAACTGAAGCAAAGCGCTTCTTAGCCTGATCAAGCGCCCAAGTCACAACCGTGTAAGCCACATTTCTTCTGTAGAAGAAGCGAGCATCACTGAGGTTTGCGACCACTGAGAGGTCAAGTTGCAAAAGCGCATCTTGAATCTTCGATTCAAACTCTTTAAAGAGTCCTGATCTTTCGATATCTGCAAAACTATTTTGCACATCGATTGCCGGAACATTCATCAAGGCATCTTTAATTGTGCGCACTTCTTCAAGATCTTCTTTGCCGTATGGATCTAGACCCATAGAAAGGAGAGCTTGATCGACTTGAGCTTCGCGGTTCGCGAAACCTTGGCTCTGCCAGCGGCGTTGCTCTTCGATGATGTCGTTTTTGATCTGCTCAATGAATGGCTTCAAGGTGAAGCGAGCAGAAATGGATTTCAAACGAATAGCGATGACTTCGCCCTTATCGTTTTTAACCAGGTTAAATCTTTTCTGAAAACCCGCGCCAGATAAGTCTTGGGCAAACGCCGAAAGAGTCATCAAAAGTGCGGCCAATACTAAAGTCAAATGACGGGCCATAAGCTTCCTCCTTGAAGTTACAAGCTGAAAATCTCATCCAATGAAATCTCAATGCTTTACTAGGCTAACCATGGAAATATTCATCGTCTGTATCCAATCTCGGATATTTTCTTACATCCGACTTGCCACCGAGTTTTTGTTAGCGATATACCCAACAAAAGGGGTCCATTATGTTCATTTTTTTAAGCCTATTTTTAGGTCTAGCTCACGCTCTTCCACTTGAAATTGAGCAGTATCCTGAAGAGAGAAACTATGGAGTCAATGACCGTGGATTTATGCAATACACGGCCCCTTCGATGTATCACACTTCAAAATATGCCCTCACTTTTGATGACGGCCCTCACTCAAAGCTCACACCGCTGCTTTTAGATCTATTAAAAAAACATAATGTGAAAGCGACTTTTTTTGTCATCACTTCAAGAGTCGATGCCACGACACTTCCGATCTTAAAGCGCGCACTTGATGAAGGTCACATCCTCGCCGCTCATGGTGTTGAGCACTTCAACAGCAATCAGCTGACTGAGAAGCAATTTAAAGACAACGTGAAGAATGCCGTTTTAAAACTTAAAGAAGTCTATGCAGCCGCGGGCCATGAATACACACAGTTCTATTACCGCTATCCCTATGCCGCTTACGGCACTCGCACGGATTATCATCAAATGAATGCCATGAGAGAAGTTTCGTATGAATTGTTTGGCGATAACTGCTTACAGTTTGTGTTCTGGGATATTGATAGCGCGGATTGGGTTCCGAACATGACTCCTGCTGACGTGTTTCAAAATCTTAAAGCTTATCAAGAAGGCGGCACGTACTTTGATTTTAAAACAGTCAGAGATTCACAAGGCCGCACCACTTACGTGAAAGTTCCCGTTCAGCTTAAAGATCCAACTCAAGGCGGAGTCATCCTTCAGCATGACATTCAAGAGAAGACGATTGAAGGCACAAGAATGTTCTTAGAGTATGCTAAAACTAACGGCTTATCTCTCGTGTCGCTTCCTGAAATTCAGGAATTTGCCATCCAGCGCGAGTGCCGCTTTTTAAAGTAGCCATCACTCCATTCCAGAAATCATTTCTTGCCTGCAGGGCCGAAAGCCCTGCTTGCTGAGCAATCATGAGTAACTCTTCTTGTCCCTGACAGAGTTCCATCAAGCATTTCTCACTCAAAGGCCCATGTTCTTCCCCGTCCACATGAATATGGCGCTCAAGATAATACATAAGTTTTGGGCAATGAATGTTTTCAGCTTTTAAGACATCGACAATTCCCTGAAACATGCCAGGGATCGCTTTCTCTCGGCCATAGAAGAAGGAAGCTGCGACTTCAATGGTCGAGCCACCAGTCGCCGTCGCAAGAGTTTTACTCGTAAAGGCGCGGGCATGATCAGGCAGGCGCTTTAAATCGAGATCGATCATAAAATTTTCAATCTTAGAAGTATTCGCGCCCACTTCTTTCATGGCCTGAAGATAAAGTTCGAAGTGACTGACAGCTACTCCATTCTCATCCACATCAGACTCTTCGCCTAAAACAATTTGATTAATGAAGCGAACCATCTCTGAAGAATAACGTGAAGGCTTCCAAGGAACCTCGACACAAGTGACATCTCTTTGGAGGCGCTTTAAGAGAGACATAAAATCCCAAACGGCCCACACATGAGACTCCATAAAGAGTCGCACTTGATCGAGAGAATTAAGCTCAACAAACAAAGGATGTTTCGTGAGGTCACTTTGAATTTTTTCTAATTGATTAAACATGGGGGAAATAATAGCAGAAAAAAAGAAAAAGGCCCTGGCCGTCTTATTCTTTTTTAAGCTCTTGAGGACGCTGTCCTACTGGCAAAGCCTGATCATGGTCAAGATTCCATCTGTCGGTGAGCAGTTCTCTGCGTTCAACTTGATAATATTTTAGAGAGGCATCCATTTCAGTTAAGCGGCGCATGAGTTCTGTCTGCAAAACCAACTGTTCTTGTTTTTGTTGAATCAGGTCATCGAGGGCTTTTTGTTTGGCCCTTTGAAGTTCGACAATTTGCTCATCATAATTAGCTGCGACTTTGACTTTCTGTTGATCAAAGGTCCAAAGGAAATTATTAATGCCGTTGAGTTGTTTGAGAAAATCGTCTTTGCGAATAATCAGAAGCTCACGGTATTTCATGGCCTCAAAAACTCTAGACTCCAGCACCTTTGAATCAAATTTTAAAACTGTCCCACGACGAAAATAACCCTCTTTCCAGCAGGGAGAGAGATTTTCAACATGCATAGAAAAATAATTATCTTCTACGTTTCTGACAAAGCCCTTACATTTCTGCTCGTCTTCTTTGCCCTGAACGCGGAAATAAAGCGAATCGCCGGCCCTGAAAAATTTCGAATTATTATTTTCAACATGAACTTTAAAAACGCGGCTCGAATCATCCTTGTCAGAAACTCGTCCTGTAAACTCCGCGTAATTAATATTCGGATCCATCGCATGATTCATGTCAGCAGAAACAACGCCATCGTTGGGTAGATCGGGCTCAGCAATCATGCCCCAGGCCAAAAATGGCAAAGACAGAAGAATCGCAAACAATAAATGGCCAACAAGCTTCATGCTTTTTATTATGCTGTAAAAATTGTGCACTTGCTAGAGCGCAAAACCTGACTGTCCTAGGAGGGCAAAATGGAATTCTTCATCGACACTGGCGATCTAAATGAAATCAAGACTGCGGCCACTTGGGGTGTGATTGATGGAGTCACCACTAATCCAAGTCTCGTGGCCAAGACTGGTAAAGACCAAATAGCACTTATTCGCGAAATTTGTGAAATCGTCGATGGCCCGATTTCTGCTGAAGTCATCGCCCTTGATGCTCCAGGCATGCTCAAAGAAGCCAGTGAGCTCGCAAAAATTCACAAAAACGTCGTGATCAAACTTCCTATGACAAAAGATGGAATGATTGCTTTAAAAGAGCTTTCAAAACAAGGCATCAAGACAAATATCACGCTTATTTTTTCAGCGAACCAAGCTCTTCTTGCTGCAAAAAATGGCGCGACTTATGTCTCCCCTTTCATCGGACGCCTTGATGATATCGGCCAGACAGGAATGGAGCTCATAGCTGAAATTCGCACTATCTTTAATAACTATGGGTTTGAAACAAAAATTCTCGCTGCTTCTGTTCGCCACTCTGATCATGTGAAAATGTGCGCTCTTCATGGCTCTGACGTAGCCACTATTCCTTTTAAAGTGATCGAAGGCTTGTTTGCTCACCCTCTGACAAAGAATGGTTTAGATCAGTTCCTTGCTGACCATGCTAAGAGCAAGAAATAAGAGATACCTGACACCATTTGTCTGAATAAGTATTTTAGTCTTTTCCCAAAATAATTTGAAATAAATGCCGATAAGTCCTTCAGGTCATACCTGGGGGACTATTTGCTACGTATCCTATTCCTCATTCTGCTTTGCTCTTGTGTGCCATCACAAAAAGAGAGTCTCACGACTGGTGGAGCGACAAATCCTAATGCTCCTTCGCGCTGGAGCTATGGAAGTTTTCCAAAGACAGTGAGCCTTTCAACATCATTCTCTCCTGCAGAAGTGACTGAACTTAAAAACTCTGCGGCGGCGTGGACGACCCATGCCGGAAATGGAACGACCTTTTTTAGTATTCCCAATACGCAAGTGGCGGACAAAGGTAATACGACCAACCTTGATTCACTTCTTGATAGAGAATTCGGCGTTTATAAGGCGACTCAATGGAACAGAGAACTTGATCCGAATGCGCTTGCCGTGACACAAATTTTTGGTGTCCGCCATAACACGGGATCAAGCAGTGAATACATCGAAATCGTCGATGCCGATATTCTTGTAAACTGGCGTGGCTATCGCTTCGCTCCCACAGATCCTTCTGGCTACGATCTCTTCACAGTGGTGCTCCATGAGTATGGACACTTCTTAGGATTGGGCCACGTTTATAATTATTCTTATGACAGTGTCATGTACACCACGATTGGCTATAGCACTTTTTATATCAAGCCAGGCAGTTATGATATTTCAACAATCCAAACTCGCTACAACATTGGCACACGGGCTTTAGGCGCTAAGCGATCAATCGCTTCAGTTGAGAAAGCATCCACACACGAAGACGTGATGCAGTCTGGTCGTGGCGTGAAAATTACAATGGAGTTATTGAAAGACGGTGAATGCGTTCATAAAGAAAATGGGATCCGCCAGGGATCCCATTTTGTCGATCTTATAAAATCAAAGTAATTCAGCTAACTCTTTTTGAGAGAGTTTTTGATGATGCACATTCTGTGCAGGCATACTCTTCATTGAATCCATAAAGCCTGTATAAACTCTTTGCTTAAAAATCGGCATCAAGCTCATGCGCGAGTGACTCTCACCCCAGGCCACAAAATCTTCCGTGAAAAACGGCGAGAAGGCATGATCTTCAACAAGCTTTCTAAGAAGTGGCTTCAATCCGCCATTGGCCGCAAAATGATTATCAAGATTACTCATGAAACTTGCGCCATAAGTGTAGGCCTGACGATCAGTAAAGCGCGTGTAGCTCGCTCTGCCGGCCATATTCGCACTGCCTGAGAAACCAGAGCCGCGGGGATAGCCGTTATCTCTCCAGCTTGCGAGAGCTTCATCAATCCATCCTGCATTGCCGTTAGCTGGCATAATTCCGCGAGCAAAATAGCTGTGAGTAAGTTCGTGACCCAAGGCCGAAAGGCTAGTCATCGTAGCGCCACAGTACTCCATGCCTCCGCTACCCGCATTATAGATAGTCACACGTGGATGCAAGAAAGGACCGTAATCCGATTCAAGTTCATTGAGAACTGAGACAGTCTCAGACTTTAAGCGCTCGAGCTGAGAGTCCGGAGATCCCAAAAAGCCAGGCTTTAAGTAGATGACCACAGGAAGTTTTCTTCCATCGATAGAATTGAAATCAAAGCGCGTCTCGGCCATCACACCTTCAGGCACAGTGTGAAAGAACATTGAGCTTGAAGTGAAGTATTGAGGAAAGACAACACGGAACTCATTGTTTGAAATCGCTTGAAGCTCGCCATTGGTGTAGATGATTTGTTTTTTTGTGGCGTTCACGAATTTCACATCAAAGATCATTGGCACTTGATCGAATTCCATATTGGCAGGCATATACTGCTCAAGATAGCCGCGGTCATTTAAATCTGTTGTCCATGTGGCAGAATGAACTCCCCCATTTTTCCAATCAACAAGGCTTGAAAGTGGAGAGGTGATCACCATGACATGATGGCCAGCGGTCACAGAGGTGTTGATGACTTTTAAAGTTGTGGCGCGATCAGGGGTTTGAATGGATGCCATGACAGCAGAGGCCCCATCAATCAGAACGCTTGAAGGCGTCGTCGCCAAATCGAGAAGCGGAAATCCAGACTCGTCGGCTTCAAACTCAATCGTTGAAACGACAGTGGCCGTCTCGGCCGCGATGTCATAACTCAACTGATAGTGAGCTGAGAGAAAATCCACGTAAATGGCTTTTTCACTGTTATAGCTAAATGGCTTGGGTGCATGTGAGAGATCGCCAGCGAAGGCAGCAAAACTCATCACGAGAGCAGTGATTAATGCAGGCATAAGAACTCCTTTTCAAATGATGCCTAATCATTTGAACAAGAAGGCCTAGGCATTGTCATGAATGTAAGAAAATATCAGGGGAAGACATTGATCTTCCCCTGAATCAGATATTATTGACGCGTTTTTGGAGTCTTAGGCATTCTAGCGAAAGCCTTCTTTTTCTCTTTTTCTTTATCTTCCATAATCGCAGTAAGCTTTTCATCGACTTCTTTGAGCTCTTCAACCAACTTCTGCTTGATGAGTTCAGGAGATTTCAAAATACGCTTAAATTCAATCAAAGCTTTTGTCTCATCTTTGATTAAAAGTTGGCGCTTCTCCACTTCCTCTTTAGTCATGCGATAGATCGCCATATCCGCAAGATACTCAGCATAAGTGAATTTCTGCTTCGTGAGATAATCCACATAATCTTTGCGATTGGCCTTCTTCTCAGCGATCGCGTAGTGCTTCTCTTTAATAAATCGGATGATTTCATTATTCTTCTGCAAACGCGCTTCATAATCTTCGATCAAAAGCTCGTAGCGACGCTTGGTCACAAGGAGTCTTTGAGCAGTGAAAATTTCAATAATCTCTTCAACCGTATTGAAAACTTTTACACCCTTCTCATTAATCAGAGTGTAATTGGGAGAAACCGAAGAGACAGCGCCCATCTCCGCTTCAACCATCTCTAGAGGTGGCTGCATGCCGCGCTTAAAGATCAATTCAATGCGAATTTCATTATCAACTGATGAGTCGATATAATCTTTAAGGAAATCTTTCTCCATGTACTTATTCAAGTGGCGATAGATTCTTTGCGCATCATACCCACGTGGAAGCTCAGTGATATAAATCTTCTCTCCCACTTGCTTGAAGCCCATTTTATAAAGGGCGCGATTTTTTTCATCGATCTCAATAGGCTCAGTATAATAGCGAGCCCATGGCTTAATCTTTTTGGGCTTATTGCCTTCGATGAATGACATCATCGATTTAATAATATCTTTGTGATTAAAACTTGGGATGACAGATGAGAATCCGGTTCCAATTCCCTCGGCCCCATTCAAGAGCATGAGTGGAAGTTTTGGAAGAAGACCCAAGGGCTCCATGACTTTTTCATCATAGTTCGGAACCATTTGGACTTGGTTCATGTCATCAAATAAAAGAAGATCTGCGACTTTCCCCAGCTTACACTCAATGTATCGGGCCGCAGCTGCTTGGGTTTCCATGCGCTCGCCGAAATAACCCTTTTTATCAAGCAAAGGATAGTTATTGGAGAAACAGAAATCTTGCGCCAAATTCACGATAGACGCTTCAACCGATTGCGGCCCGTGGGGATGGAGAGTGAGTACTAAACCAGTCAGTGAACTCACCTTGATAAGACCACGATTGCTATTTTTCCAAAGTGTATAAAGAATTCGACGCTGAGAAGGTTTAAGACCATCTTGCAAATAAGGAATAGCACGATCCATCAGCGTATAGATTTGATAAATGCGATATTCTTCTTTTACTAGCGTCGCCAATGGCACTGAAGTCATCGACGGGAGAAACTTTTCTTCCATTTTTTAAGCCCTTGCCTGTTTTCTTTTCGCTGCCGCTGCTGCCGCTTTTTTGCCAGCAATAATATTATCCAAATCCACTTCAATTTGATCCGAATCAATCAGCAAATCTTTTCTGAGCTGTGACTCTTTACCAAAGCATGTCTCGAGCATATCGCGGGCCGCTTTCATGTCTTTTTGAACAGTGATTTTGGTCCAATCTTTTCTCTGAAGCACATATTTAAAGGCTTCTTGGCTCATTTCTCCAAGACCCTTGTTGCGCTGAATTTCTTTGATTTTGATATCTTTTTTCGCCTTCATTTTATCGAGATCATCCTGAGTTTCGCAGTAAAGCGTCCCTTTATCAGTGATCACCTCAAAGAGTGGCGCTTTAGCGACTTGGATCATTCCCATCTCAAAGAGCTCAGGCCAGAAAGTGAAAAAGAAATTCGTTAAAAGTGTATTGATATGTCCGCCATCGACGTCAGAGTCGGCAAGGAAGACAATTTTTGTGTAACGAAGCTCTTTTGGGTCCACTTTTTGCCCAATAATCAGCCCAATGGAGGCCATAATATCGGCGAATTCTTGATTCTCAATGACTTCTTTGATTGAAGCTTGAGAGACGTTCATCGGTTTACCCTTAAGGGCAATTCCACCTTGATTCAATTTTTCACGAGCCGAGCGCAGTCCACCAATCGCCGAGTCCCCTTCGCAGATAAAAAGAGTACATTTACTGCGATCACGGCGCTCATTGGCGTCGAGAAGTTTCTCGATTCTTTGCTTTTTGCCTTTTTTCGCTAATTTTGAAGCATCTTTAAGGTCTGTGAAGCGCTGGCGAGAGCGAGCACGGTCCATAATCTGCTCGAGATAGTCTTTGTTTTTGCGAACAAATTTCTCTATTCCGTCATTGATAAAGCTCTCAATACTCTTCTCGAGGAAGGCATCACGCACGAGTTTACGTTTTGTTTGCGATTCAAAGCGCGGATTGGGCATCACAATGCCGATAATAAAGGTCATTCCGGCCAAAATATCGTTATCCACCAATTGCAATTTGTCTTTTTTGGCCGTTTTCTCAAGCTTCTCTTTCATAAAATTGATGAAAAGACGCTTTATACGATCGTGGTGAAATCCGCCGTCGTAGGTAGGGGTCGAATTCACAAAAGAGATGACTCTCTCTCTGTCTTCATTCTTATGATCAAGCACTAAAGAGAGATGAAGATCATACATGGCCTTGTACTTTTTCCCTCTGGCACTCTCCCCTTCTTGAACAAAGGATTGTTCACCAAAGTTTTGTGCGCCTTCTGGAGAAATTCTTTGAGCGAGCTCAAAGAGACCTTTTTTATAAAGGTGTTTTTCACCATTAAAGTAAAAAATCAGACCTGGATTGTTGTAGGCGAGATCAATAATGCGCTTTCTTAAAAGCTCTTTATCGACCATGTTGTTTTTATAAACTTCTTTGGCCAGCTGAAATTCAACTTTTACGCCCGATGGGCCTTTGAATTTCTTGGCTTTGCCTTTTTTGATCGTCAGCGCCCCGTCCAAAAACTCATAAGTTTGTTCATTTTTGGTGTTGTAGTGGCGGACAGTGACTTTAAAAATATCACTGGTCAGGCAAGTCGCCGAAGCGCCTAGACCGTTTTGGCCCAAAGTTCTGAAGAGAAAACCTTTTTCATCAAGATCTTCATCTTTAAACTTCGATCCCGTTCTAAACTCTGTGTAAACGTCTTTAATTTTTTCGATCGGAAAGCCAATTCCGTTATCTTGCACAGAGACAGTTTTACCGTCTGCCGTTAGAGTGGTGTGGATTTCCGTGACATGACCACGGTAGAATTCATCAATACAGTTATCCAAAATCTCTTCGATCGCTTTGGATTTGGCTTGATGGAACTTTACGGTTTGAAAATTAAGGCCTTCGTCCGAGTAAACATAGGTTTCGAGGTCTTCAACATCGTTTGACCCAAACACCAATGAAACCCGATTTCGGCAGTGCCAACGTTGGTCTTTGCTTTCAATTGCCGCTTCTTTAACCTTCGCGCCTTTGCGCTTAACCTCTTGAACCATAAGAAGGGTATTCCTTTTTCTAAGGGCTTAGACTCTTGAGAGTAACGGGCCGCACTAGCCGTGAAAAGTCATCTTGCGTTAATGAATGCCTTTTTTTGACGCTTTTGCTAAAATAAATTTCATTGTGAAGACACTTTTTTTTATCCTCATTTTTGCCCTTCCCTCATTCGTGCATGCCGCGCGCATAACCCTTACTCAAAATCAGGAAAAAGAATTTAAAGAAAAAATTTTTTCATGGTGGGGTGAAGAGGTGAAATTTATCCCCAACTTGATGGAGGGTGAGGTTGTTTCCTGGGCCCAGGCAGGCCATCGCGAAAAAAACCAAACTCTCACCGCTAAAGTGACGGGCCTTCATCCCCGAAGCTGCAGCAAAGGGTTGAGAAAAATTTCTCGCTATGAAGATTACAAGTCACACATGAGTTTTGTGTCTGAATCAAGCTATCTGGAAAAGGAGCAAATCGTCAGCTTCGTTGTCGATCACATCGCCCTTCCTTTCCCCATGATTTTAAAATTTCAACTCCCACGCATCACTGGACCCGGTGAGACAAAATTTATTTTTCCTAACGGAATTTTTAAAGACCTTCACGGTGAAATAAAAGTGGCGAGTGTGGGGAACAGGTGCGCCTATTTTTTGACTGCAAACTGGAGCGGGTCCTCGACGGGTCTTCCCGATTTAGTGGTGGAAACATTCGCGCAAACACTTATAAAGATTGGACTTGAGCATTTAATTCGCATCTCTTCTTTATAGTTGTCCTATGGCCTTGCTTCATCTACATTGGGGCTCGTGAAAGTATTAAGAGTCCATGTAAAAGACACCTATCCTATCCGTCATAAGGTTCTCAGACCCCATGGTACTGTGGCCGATTGTATGTTTAAGGGCGATGATGACGAGCTGACTTTTCATCTCGGCGCATTCAAAGATGGCAAACTAGTCAGCGTAGCCTCATTTTATTTCGAAAACAAAGCTGAATACGAAGCCGAGCATCCTCACCAATATCGCCTTCGTGGCATGGCCACTCTTCCAGAATTTCAAGGCCAGGGATTAAGCTCAGCTCTCTTAAAGACTGCATTTCCTCTTATCAAGCAAAATCAGTGCACACTTTTGTGGTGTAATGCTCGTGAAAGTGCTGAAGGTTTTTATCAAAAAGTAGGATTTACCTCAAACGGTGAAATTTTTGATATTCCGCTCATCGGCCCGCACCGTCTGATGGCTATCGAAATCCGATAAATCGTCCGCGGACTCGCGGATTCAAGCACACTCTGGGATAGGAAGCTTCGTTGATCAATCTTTGCATGACTTCATGGCACTCTTTTCTGTACTCATAAATTTCTGATGGGGCACATTCAAGAGTTTCTTTGCCGATTTTGAGCGCATTTTCTCTTAAATTGCCGCATTTTTTATGATCCACAACACCCACACACGCCCAGTGCATTTCTTCGCAATCATAGACAAGCGCAGGCCCGGCATACCACTTATCAGAGAGAGTATCTTTGTTGTAATCAAACTCTAGGCTCTCTTCGCTGAGCAGAGGCCCAGAAAACAAACACAAGACGAGGGTGACTAAAAGATACTTCATGAAGTAACTTATCGGTGTATTGACCCCAGATTTTAAGAGGATCTCATGGCCTATCTAATGCATGACCAAATTCGTTCAGAACTCTCGCAGTGGCTGACTCCCACTCTGCGCTCTTTAGGGGCCAGTGAAGCGGAAGCCTCTCAGCTCTACAGTGGATTTGCCTCAACCCCAGACACCAAAATGGGTCAATTGGCCTTTGCACTCTTCCCCTGGGCCAAGCTTTTAAAACAAAACCCGGCCCAACTCTCTGGGACATTGGCCAAAACGCTGGAATCGGATCCAGGAAAGCCAAAATGGCTCAAAGAAGTCCGCGCTGTGGGGCCTTATCTCAATTTTTTCTATGATCCAGGAGCCCTCGCCTCTGTGATCGTTCCGCAAATTCTCTCCGGCGAATTCTTTAAGAAAAAACTCTCTCAAAATATGCCGAAAACCATGATTGAGTTCTCTCAGCCCAATACTCACAAAGAAATGCACGTGGGGCATATGAGAAATTTGTGTCTTGGAGATGCACTCATTCGTCTTCACCGCTACTGCGGTTTTGATATCGTGGCCTCAACTTTTCCAGGGGATGTTGGCACACACGTCGCTAAATGCTTATGGTTCTACAAGAATTTTAATACCGAAAAGCCCCCTCTTGAGCGCAAAGGGGCCTGGCTTGGAACTCTTTATTCAAAAGCTCACAACAAACTTGAAGATGAGCGCGGAAGCGATAAGGAAGAATCTAATCGCAAACAGCTTACAGAAATTCTTGCCCAACTTGAGAAGAAAGAAGGCGAGTACTTTGAGTTATGGAAAGAGACTCGTCAGTGGTCGATTGATCTCATGAATGAAGTCTACAAATGGGCCGATGTAAAATTCGATGCCTGGTACTGGGAATCTGAAGTGGATTCTGATTCTGTGAAACTCGTGCGTGAGTGGCAGAAGAAGGGTCTCTTTGTTGAAGACCAAGGTGCAGTGGGCGCAGATTTGAAAGAGTATGGCCTGGGCTTCTGCTTGCTGCTTAAAACTGATGGCAATGGATTGTACGCAACGAAAGACATTGAACTGGCGCGCAGAAAATTTCAAGAGCGTGGAATTGAGAAGAGTGTTTATGTAGTTGATCTTCGCCAGTCTCACCATTTTAAGCAGGTTTTCAAAGTGCTTGAGCTGATGGGCTTTGAGCACGCCAAAGACTGCTTCCATCTGCAGTACGATTTCGTCGAGCTTCCTGACGGTGCGATGAGCTCAAGAAAAGGAAATATCGTTCCTCTTCAGGCCTTGGTCGACAATATGGTCGCCATGATTAAAAAAGAGCATCTCCATCGCTATGAGAATGAATGGAGCGCAGACGAGATAGAACAAACGGCACAAGACGTGGCCCGCGGGGCGATCAAATATGGAATGACCCGTATTGATCCGACGAAGAAAATTGTTTTTGCGATGGATGAGTGGCTTAAACTTGATGGAGAATCTGGCCCGTATTTACAGTACACCTACGCTCGTATTCAAAGTCTCTCGCGCAAACTCAATCAAGAGAAACTAGGGGCCGCAGACTATTCAAGCTTAACTCAACCGCAAGAAGCAGAACTCATTCGCTTACTGCCGCAATTTAACACCATCGTCACACAGGCCTGTGAGCAGTATCGCCCAAGTGTTTTGACGGCTTATTTGTATGATGTCGCAAAAGGCTTCAATGCCTTTTACTCCGAGTGCCCAGTCGCCTCTGCGCCATCGGGGCAAAAAGAAGCAAGACTGAGTCTTGCTCTCGCAGCAGCTGAAGTCATTAACGTTGGGTTAAAATTGCTCGGGATACCTAGCCCCTCGAAAATGTAAAAACTAGTGCTATACTCTTTTTATGAAGTTGATATTTCACACGATGAACGATGGCGTTCAGGAATTTGAAGTTGATAAAAATACTGTAATCATTGGCCGCGGCTCTAACTGCGATGTCATTCTCAAGATTGAAGGTATCTCACGTCAGCACTGCCAAATTGAAGCCACTCCGCGAGGAGAATTCATTATTACTGATCTTGGCAGCACCAATGGTGTGTTGATTGATAATCAACGAATCACGGCCAATGAACCTACAAAATACTCGGCCTATCTCCCTCTTGCGATCGGCTCAGTTCCCCACGTGACGATTGAAACGGCGAATGCAGTCCAGGAAGAGAGAGTGATCTCTCAGTCTAAAAAAGCCATCTCTCTAGAGTTAGATGTCCCAACAAAAAAGAAAAACTCTCGTCTCACAGGCAAATCTCCACTCAAGGGTCTTGTCAAAATTGAGAAGCAAAAAACCCCACCCACAACTCTCATCATCATTGCCCTTTTGGCGGTTATCGGATTTAGCTACTTCTTCTTCCAGTCTTAGACATCTGTTTGATAACCCAAACAAATCAATATGTTAAAAATAGGTGTCTTTTAGTCGTCTTTCGAGTAATCTGAATTTAAGGATAAAATAAGGCAAAATTTGTCTTATTTAATAAAACCGATGATTAAGATTAATAGAAAAGTTGAATACGCCCTCATGGTGCTCAAACTCATGCATGAGCGTGATGCCCAAGAGCTCACCACTGCAAGAGAAGTGTGCGAAAAATTTAAAACGCCATTCGACACCACGGCCAAAGTCATGCAGCAGTTAAATATCTCTGGAGTTCTTACGTCGGTCAAAGGCGTGAAGGGCGGATATTTTTTGCAGAGAGATCTTTCCACTCTAAGCTACAAAGAGTTAGCGGAAATGATTGAAGGAAAAGGTTTTGCTCTCGACTGCCACGAAGGTCCATGCGAATTGATGGGGACTTGCAACATTTCTGCCCCTATCAAAAGACTGAATGATTATCTGATCGCGATTTTTTCATCCCTCACAGTTCTTGAACTTTTGACTGACAACACTCTTCCTTCACAAGTCAAACTCAGCTGCCCAAGCTTTAAGGAGCACGCGTGAAAGCTGAAGAGAAATTCAAAGAAGATTATAAATACGGATTTGTCAGTGACATTGAAGCGGAAGAATTTCCTAAAGGTGTCAACGAAGAGATCGTGAGGCTTCTTTCTAAAAAGAAAGATGAGCCTGAGTGGCTTTTAGAATTTCGCCTCAAAGGTCTTCGCCAATGGGAGAAGATGACTCATCCTTCATGGCAATACTGCGAAGTGCCGCCGATTGATTTTCAGGCCGTCACTTATTACGCTAAACCTAAGGCCAAAAAAACGGCCGAAAGCTTAGATGAAATTGATCCTGAGCTTCTGGCCACTTTCGAGAAACTCGGCATTCCATTAACCGAACAAAAACGACTCTCTGGTGTGGCCGTGGATGCGGTCTTTGATTCAGTTTCTGTGGGGACCACACACCAAGAAGACCTGGAAAAAGTCGGAGTGATTTTTTGTTCAATCTCAGAAGCCGTAAAGAAGCATCCAGAGCTTGTTAAAAAATATTTGGGCACCGTCGTTCCGGCCGCAGATAATTTCTATGCGGCCCTCAATTGCGCTGTCTTCACTGACGGCTCATTTGTCTACATTCCACCAGGTGTGAAATGCCCGCTAGATCTCTCTACCTATTTTAGAATTAATGCCAAAGAGACTGGCCAGTTTGAGAGAACACTTATCATTGCGGATAAGGGCTCTTACGTGAATTATCTTGAAGGCTGCACGGCCCCGCAGCGTGATGAAAATCAACTGCACGCAGCGATCGTTGAACTCATCACTTTTGATGATGCTGAAATTAAATATTCTACGGTTCAAAACTGGTATGCCGGGGACAAGAAAGGTCTTGGCGGTATTTATAATTTTGTCACCAAGCGCGGTCATTGCTTAGGAAAAAATTCTAAAATCTCATGGACGCAAGTTGAAGCGGGCTCGGCCATTACTTGGAAATATCCAAGCTGTGTGCTGATTGGTGAAAATTCTGTGGGGCAGTTCTACTCTGTCGCTCTTACGAACCATCATATGCAGGCCGACACTGGCACGAAGATGATCCATGTGGGAAAAAATACACGTTCGACCATTATCTCTAAGGGCATCAGCGCTGAGAAATCCAATAACGTCTACCGCGGTTTAGTGAAAATCATGCCTGCGGCCACAGGGGCAAGAAATTATTCTCAGTGTGATTCAATGCTCATTGGCAGCGATTGTGGCGCTCATACTTTTCCAACCATAGACGTAAGAAATGATTCGGCAGTGGTTGAACATGAAGCGACCACTTCAAAGATTAGCGCTGATCAAATCTTTTATTTAAGATCCAGGGGCTTCTCGCAAGAGAAAGCCATCTCATTGATCGTCAATGGCTTTTGCAAAGATGTTTTCAAAACTCTTCCTTTGGAATTCTCCGTTGAGGCCGTGAAACTTATCGAAATGAAATTAGAAAACTCAGTAGGATAAAATATGTTAGAAGTTAAAAATTTATGCGCAAAAGTTGAAGGCAACGACATCCTTAAGGGGATAAACCTTACGGTAAAGCCTGGTGAAGTCCATGCCATCATGGGGCCCAATGGTTCAGGAAAAAGCACACTCTCAAAAGTCATCGCAGGCCATCCGGCTTATGAAGTCACAAGCGGTGAAGTGAGCTTCGATGTGAATCGTAAACAGATCAATCTTTTAGAGCTTGATCCAGACGTTCGTGCCAAAGAAGGAATCTTTCTTGGGTTTCAATACCCGATCGAAATCCCAGGCGTCTCAAATCTAGACTTTCTTAGAGAATCATTTAATGAAGTTTGTGCTCATCAGGGAATTGATAAACTTGATGAATCAGCCTTTAGAGATCTCTTGCGCCAAAAACTTAAAATCCTCGATATGGATGAGCGTTTTTTAGAGCGTGACGTAAACGTAGGATTCTCAGGTGGAGAGAAAAAGAAAAATGAAATTCTTCAGATGGCGATCTTGAATCCCCGTCTGGCCCTTTTAGATGAAACAGATTCCGGACTTGATATCGACGCTCTTCGGATCGTGGCAAAAGGGGTAAACGCATTGAAGTCAAAATTCAATGCTGTCGTTCTCGTCACTCACTATCAGCGCTTATTAGATCTCATCGTGCCTGATTATGTTCATGTTCTTTATAAGGGAAAAATAATTAAATCAGGGGATAAATCTTTGGCCCTTGAGCTAGAGAAAAGAGGCTATGACTGGTTGATCGAAGAATCAGAAGGCAAAAAGCAATGAAAGTCTCAGGTTTTGGTGCGACTCAGGAGCTTTCATACCCCGCCCTCGGCGAGGCATGGCGCTTTAGTCCGTTTCATCAATTTCTTCCCACAGAGATCTCTCCTTCAAAAAAAGTTGATTCAAATTCTCACATTATTTTAAGCGGTGAGACTCTCATTATTCAAAATCTCCCTGATGGCATTAGACTTAAAGATTCGAATCAAAAAGTAGGCGTCGATTTCTGGAACACACTCACTCAGATTGGCGGTAAAGCTCATCTTGAAGTTTATCAAACGCCCAAAGAACCATTAATCATCTTAATAGAGCGCAATTCTCTCAACGCCGAGCAATCGACTCTAGGACTAATAGAGATTGATATTTTGGAGAGCAATAAACTTCAAATCCAGCAGACGATAAAGGGCTCACAAGAAGGCCTTACAGTGAGTCAGGTCAATTTAAATTTAGATGAAAAATCATCTGTTGATCATGTGGTCTCTCTCTCTGAAGGCAGCGAGGCTCTCAATACCACAAGTTTCCATTCCACTCTTAAAGCGGCTTCCAATCTTAACCAAACAATTATTGCAAGAGGCGGCAAACTCACACGCCTCAACGTGAAAGCGAAATTAATTGGAGTTCAGGCCCATGCGGCCCTGGCAAATCTTTCCATGCTTCATGGTAAGTCAACGCTTGACCTGCACTCAGACATCGATCATCAAGTAGGCAGCACCACTGCTAGCCAGCTCGCGAAGAATCTTTTAAAAGACGAATCAAAAGGGATCTTCACAGGAAGAGTCCATATCAAAAAAGATGCACAACTAGTGAGTGCAGCCCAGATGAATCGCAATCTTCTCATGGGTAAAAAAGCTCATGCGATCGGGCAGCCGCAATTAGAAATTTTCGCTGACGATGTGAAATGTAGCCATGGGAGCACCACCGGCCAGATTGATGATGAGGCGAGCTTTTATTTGATCTCTAGAGGTATTCGTCCAGAAATGGCGGCAACCCTACTCACCAAAGCCTTTATTGCAGAAGTCATCCATCATGCTCCTAAAGATCTTCAATCCTTTTTTGAGGATCTTCTATGAGCTCAGTTTGGTCTGAACAATTCCCAATGCTCAATGAAAAGATGAACGGGAAGCGTCTGGCTTATCTTGACAGTGCAGCGACGGCACTTAAACCATTGCGCGTGGTGAAAAGAATGGAAGACTATCTTCTTCATCACACTTCAAATGTTCATCGTGGCATTTATAAATTAAGCGAAGACAATACGGCTGCTTATGAAGTCGTGCGAGGCCAAGTCGCAAAATTTATAAACGCTCAAGATGTAGAAAGTGTAATTTTCACCAAGGGCACAACTGACGGTCTTAATTGTGTGGCCAGAAGTTGGGGAAGCACTCACCTCTCGGCGAACGATGAAATTCTCATCAGCGAGCTTGAGCATCATGCCAACATTGTTCCTTGGCAAATGATAGCTCTTGAAAAAAAAGCTCAAATCAAAGTCATTCCACTCAATGAGGAATTACAAATTGATCTTGAAGCATTCAAAAACCTACTCAATCCAAAAGTAAAACTGTTGGCCCTCACGATGATCTCCAACACACTTGGAGTCATCACTCCTTATAAAGAGATGATCAAGCTCGCTAAAGCTCACGGGATTACAGTTGTCCTCGATGCAGCACAGGCGGCCCCTCACATACCTCTCGATGTTCAAGATTTAGGTTGCGACTTTCTTGTTTTTTCAGCTCACAAAGTTTTTGGCCCAAATGGGGTTGGCATTCTTTGGGGCAAGAAGGATCTGCTCGACTCTCTCCCCCCTTATCAGGGAGGAGGCAACATGATCTCCACTGTCTCTTTAACGAATGGGACGACATGGAACAAGCTTCCTGAAAAGTTTGAGGCCGGCACTCCTGTAATCGCTGAAGTCTTGGGTTTTGGTGAAGCCTTAAAGTTTGTAGATGAAGTGGGGTTTAAAGAGATCATGCGTCTTGATGAAGACTTAAATCATCAAGCACAGATCGCCTTACAGAAAATACCTGGTCTAAAAATCTTTGGGGTGAAGTCACCGAAAGTTGCGACATTTGGCTTTGAAGTCAGCGGTCTTCATCCTCAAGATCTGGGCTCTGTCCTGGATAAAGAAGGTGTGGCAATTCGCACGGGTCACCATTGCACTCAACCCCTAATGAAACGATGTGAAGTTTCGGCCATGGCCCGCGCTTCATTTGGCCCTTACAACACTAAAGAAGATATTCAACAATTAGTCCAAGCGATTGAGAAAGCTTGTCGACTTTTTTTATGAGGTTCTATGAGTCTTGATATTTTTGTTCAACCGACACCTAACCCTAATGCCTTGAAGTTCATTGTCGATCTTCCCGTTTTAAATGAAGGGAAGGCGACATTTAAATCAGCCAAAGACTGCCAAGGCGTTCCCCTC
>JAIEMA010000027.1 GCA_019752535.1 Bacteriovoracaceae bacterium | reverse complement strand
GATGGGTAAAGTGATCTCTCAAATTACGCCTACTCTCTCGTTTGCTGATTTCAAGGGCTGTGATTTTGTCGTTGAAGCGGTGGTGGAAAACGAGAAGATCAAGAAAGCGGTGCTCGCTGAAACAGAAAACTTCATTGAAGAGACAGGAGTGCTTGCTTCTAACACTTCAACTATCTCAATCACAAAGCTAGCTGAAGGCTTAAAGCGTCCAGAGAATTTCATTGGCATGCACTTCTTTAACCCCGTTCATAAAATGCCATTGGTTGAAATCATCCGCGGAAAAAAATCTTCTGACGCTGCAGTCGCTCGTGGAGTTCAGTACGCCACTCAGATGGGAAAAACACCAATCGTCGTGAATGATTGCCCCGGCTTTTTAGTGAACCGTGTGCTCTTTCCTTACTTCAACGGCTTCCTCTTCTTACTTGAAGACGGTGCTGATTTCCAAAAAGTCGATAAAGTCATGGAGAAGTTCGGCTGGCCTATGGGCCCGGCTTATCTTCTTGATGTTGTGGGAATTGATACTGGTCATCACGCCTCAGCAATTATGGCCGCTGAATTCCCTGATCGCATGGGATTCAAAGGCAAGAACGCTCTTGAAGTCATGTACACCGAGAAGCGCTTTGGACAGAAAAATAACAAAGGCTTCTATGAGTATGAGTTGGATAAAAAAGGCAAACCCAAGAAAGTCATCACTGATGTGGCCTATGGTTTAGTGAAACCACTTGTTAAGCAAACTCTTCCGATCACTGATGAAGACATTGTCATGCGTATGATGCTTCCGATGTTGATTGAAAGTGCGCGCTGCTTGGAAGAGAAAATTGTCGCCACTCCAGTTGAAGTGGACATGGGGCTTCTCTTGGGTCTTGGTTTCCCTCCGTTTAGAGCAGGAATCTTTAAGTGGGCCGATATGATTGGTCTTGAAAAATTAAGTCAGGAAGCCAAAAAATGGCAGCATCTCGGGAAACTCTATGAGTTCACGCCGACGATGATCGAAATGACTAAGACAAATAAAAAATATCATGCAGGAGGTGCCCAATGAGCACACAAAGAAATGCAGTCATCGTTGATGCCGTAAGAACGCCGATGGGAAAATCAAAAAATGGTGTTTTTAGAAACGTGCGTGCAGAAGAACTTTCTGCCGCTCTCATGACGGCTCTTCTCAAGAGAAATCCGGCCGTGAAGCCTGCTGAGATTGAAGATGTGATCTGGGGATGTGTGCAGCAAACTTTAGAGCAAGGCTATAACATTGCCAGAAACGCGCAACTTCTCACTGAGATTCCAAAAACTGTTTCTGCTCAAACCGTCAATCGTCTTTGCGGCTCAAGCATGACGGCCCTTCATATGGCCGCTCAAGGCATCTGGTCTGGAGAGGGTGATATCTATATGATCGGCGGAGTCGAGCATATGGGACACGTTCCCATGACTCACGGAGTGGATTTTAATCCAGGTCTTGGTCTCACGGTCGCTAAAGGCGCAGGAGCGATGGGGCTCACGGCCGAACTTCTTGGTCGCTCTCATGGAATCACTCGCGCTCAGCAAGATGAATTCGCCAAAGAATCTCACCGCAAGGCCGCTGCCGCCACGGAGAAAGGATCTTTTAAATCAGAAATCGTTCCTGTCATGGGTCATGATGAAAATGGTGTGCCGATGTTAATCACCACTGATGAAGTGATTCGTCCGGAGACAACGGTTGAGACATTGGGAAAGCTTCCGGCCGTCTTTGACCCGAAGAATGGAACTGTGACTGCTGGTAACTCTTCAGCTCTCTCTGATGGAGCTTCTGCGATTTTAGTGATGAGTGAAGAGAAAGCGAAAGCTTTGGGATTAAAACCACTCGCGCGTATTGTTTCTATTGCTTCAACAGGTTGTGAGCCCTCGATCATGGGCTATGGCCCTGTGGCCGCCAGTAAAAAAGCGCTCGAGAAAGCGGGACTTAAGATGGAAGATATGGGTGTGATTGAGCTTAATGAAGCTTTTGCTGCTCAATCGCTTCCTGTCTTAAAAGACTTAGGTCTTTTAAATTCGATGGATAAAGTGAACCGTTACGGTGGAGCCATTGCTTTGGGTCACCCTTTGGGCTGCTCAGGCGCGCGTATCACGGGAACTCTTGCTCACCAAATTGTTGAGACTAAATCAAAATATGGTTTGGCCACAATGTGTATTGGTTTGGGTCAAGGGGTCGCAACTGTTATTGAAAATCTTCGCTAAATGAAAAGGGCCCCATATGGGGCCCTTTTTTATTATCTGATCGCTAAGTTTTTTCCTTCCATGCCTGTCCATGATCCCATCAAAAATGTCATGAGATCATCCGTGTTGGTGAGTCCTTCCCACGTGTACATAATCATATCTTTTGGTGGCGCATAATTCACTCGAGATTCAGTTCCATGACAAGCCGAGAGAATGAATTGATAGACTGACTTGGCCTTGTTTTTGAAAAGATCATACGTTACTCTTCTAGAGAAGAAGTCATAAAAGCCAGAAGTGTTTCCATGCCCAGAATAAAGCACCACAGAAGTGCCTTCAGTTTCAACAGCTTCTTTCACATCTGCGCCCTCAGCACGGACGTTCATGATGACTCTAAAACCCATCTTTTTAAGATAGTTCATAATTCTCCAAATCTTGTTGTACTCACTTTGAGTCATATCCTGATTCGAAGTCTCCTCACCAAGTCCCCAAAGAAGGACGAAATCACCAGAGGGATATTGAGCACTCTTTTCAGAGGACTCCAGAGCAAATGTAGAAGATTGAAGAATATTTCTTCCCGATTGAAAAAGCTCTTCGACGAGAAGAGTTCCCTCTTTCTCACTCAAATCACTTGGTACAAGAATCTTTTGTGATTCAATCGCAAAAGAGGAGAGAGAAAAAATGAGTGCGAAAAACAAAGTGATTGGCTTCAACATAGAGACTCCTTAATAAGTCCCCTCTTATAGCCGACGATGAGATTTTACAGGTGAGAGGAGGTAAAGATTTCAGGCTTCAATGTCATGAGATTTCTCTAAGATGACGTCAAAACGAGTATTTGCAACGGTAGCATTTAAAATAAGATCTCCACCCATATCATGGGCCAGAGTTTTTGATAAACTCAACCCCAGACCAGTCCCCTTCCCCACATCTTTCGTCGTGTAGAATGGCTCAAATAAGCGTGTCGCGATATCAGCAGGAATGCCCTTTCCACTATCATTCACAGCAATAGCGACTTTATCATCAGCAACATGAGTTTCGATCCAGATCTTTTTTTCAGGAAGACTCGATTCGGCCAGCGCATCCGTAGCATTACCAATTAAATTGATGAGTATTTGAGATAACAGAGAAAAATCGGCCTTTACCATGACTTCTTGTGGGATTGAGGAGAAATCAATTTCAATCTCTCGCATTTTTAATTTCTCTTTCATGAGATTGGTAACATCGGTGAGGACATCAGCGACAGACATATTTCTAAGAGTGGTCTCTTTTGTGCCACGGGAAATTTTTCTCATGGAAGTGACAATCGCAGAAATGCGTAAAGCGACTTCTTTTATTTTCCCAAGGGTCTTAATAATTTCAGCTTCCGTTAAATTACCTGCAATGGCTTGCTCCATTGAGATTTCGCTTCGACCAATAATCACAGCGAGTGGATTATTAATTTCATGGGCCATTCCAGCGGCCATCTCACCCAAGGAGGCAAGCTTGGCGGAATGAATTGACTTCACTTTTTCATTTTCAAGTTTTGACGAGATCTCATTGAGTTGTGCGAGATTGAGCTGATAGCGAAAATAAATATAAACGGCCAGGACAAGAAAGAAGACAGATCCAAAAATGGTTAAAGCAAGTGAGGCAATTGAGGATTTTCTTTGCTCTTCAAGCTGTTCATTCTTTTTTAAAAGATAGTTTTCAAGGCTTTCTTGAAGTTCATGGCTAGAATTTACAGCAAGGAAGCTTTTTGACACGAGTGGAGCATCTTTCGTTAAAGTGGCAATTTCCTGGAGTGTCTGCTGTAAAATCTCTCTTTTTTGAATCGCATCACTTGGATTACTGTATTGAAGTTCATCTATGAGACGAGAAGCCGCACAGGAGAGCTGAATGGAGGGAGCATCCTTTTCTGAGAAGTCAGTTAAGGTCTTTATGTTTTTAATATTCACGAGAAAGCTAAAAACGAGAACAGAAAACATCACCACCAGAGCGGAGACGGTTAACTTTTTTGGAAAGAGCTGTGATTCATTCATAACGTATCTTTAAAAAATAAATGACCAATCCACCGTGTAGACATCAAAATTCTGAGAAGGAGAGGCACTAAAAGGCAGACCATTATTCGTGGTATTTGCTGCCGATGGAAGAGCAGAAGCAGTGGCCGTTTTTTCATTATAATCGACATGCTTGATGCCCGCTTTTAAAACACTTGAAGAATCTAAAAAGTAGAGAAGCCCTAAATCATAGCTTGTCGTGCGACTTGGGAATATCTCAGACTCGATTTCAAAATCTTGACTCACTGTCGCGATGGGTTGTCACTTATCCTTTATGACTGTTCCTACGCTGACATAACCAGATCTCTCTCTCTTCACAAGAAAGCCATTACTCTTTGCATCGAGGTATTCAGACATCAAGAAATACTTGCCCCAGTTGAGTTTCCCCCCCACTGTCATCAATTGATAATTATTTAGTTTGTCTCTGAACTTATAAATAACATTTGAAGACGAGCCTGAGGAGATCGGTGTTTGAATTGCCACATCAACAATTCCATCAAATCCAGCATACCCCATATAGAGGCGTGAGATATCTGTATTGAGTTCAAGCCTTGCCCCATGAAAACCTCGAGTCTTAACATTATACGAAGCGCCGGTTGCAGGAGTCACAAGAGTTTCTGTTGAATCTCCTGCAAACAGGAGCGCACTAAACGGTCCAAATCTTCTCTCAATACTGGCACCATTAAATGAATTAAAAGGCAGCTTTCCATAGACTTCAGTCGGTGCACTCACCCAAGGAAGAAGTGCCGCAACCTGCACATGTTCTGAGACCATAAGAAGAGGAATTCTCTGCTTTCCAATTCTAAAAGTGTATTCCTCTTGTTGGTGTTTAATTTGAAATAAATCCAGATTCGCTCCAGATGTATTATTGTAAAGAACCTGAACCAAACCATGAGATTGATCAGAAAGTGACTGAGAGAAATTCACACCTACTTGAGAGACATCTGAAACGGTAGGTCGATTGGAGATATCATTATAGGTGACATTCTTATCAATGGTCGTCATCGCCGCTCTTATATTTCCAAAAGCCCCCACTTCAACAGCAAAAGCGTTTGAACTTAAGAAAAACAAAAGAAGAAAAAGGGAATTTTTTGATTTCATAATATTTCGCTGTTAAATTTTAATAACAGTCATATGATATACAAGAAAACAGATTTTAAAGTGAAAAAATACGAATGCGAAAACTATTATTATTTTTACTGACAATTGTCATTTTTACCGTTTCACCAGCATTTGCTCGTGCAGGAGAGATGACTGTTATCTATCATCCTCAATTAAAAATTGATTTGAAGCTTGAAGAGTTAGTTTCAATTATTAAAGCGAAGAGAAGTCTTGAAGGGCATACCTTAATCTTGGATCGTTTCTCGAAGATCAGTGAGACGGATCTTGAGGATATGCTGCAACTCTCCTCTCGTGAATTGACAAATCTTTGGCGGGTGAAATTTTTTACAGGTCGGGCCATGATGCTTAAGCAAGTGGATAACATTCAACAAGGCATCCGCTCTGTTCAGGAAAATAACCAAAGTCTCTATGTCATTTTTGGGAGTAAAGATCTTCCGACAACGCTGCCCGATGGACTGACTAAAATAAGTTTTACGAACTAGCGCTTCTTTTTGTCTGCTTCAGCTAATAAATTTGTCGTGACTTCTAAACGTTTCACAACTGACTGAAACAGTATCTTAAACCACTTCGGTTGTTGATCAAGAGTGTCTTCTAATTTTGAGGTAGGGACAGGGATCACAACAGAATCTGAAACAGCAACCACCGAAGCAGTCCTCGCCCCTTTATTAAGAATCGACATCTCTCCAATAAACTCTCCTGCACCAAGAGTGGCCACCACAGTTTGACCTTTCATGATCTTGAGAGTTCCCTCTTTAATGAGATACAAAGTGCGATCTTCCTCGCCCTCTTCAATAAGTATCTCACCTGGCTTTAAGCTCTTACTATCCATTTTCTCAGGTGAGCGTGATTTTTTAAAAAGTGAGCAATCGACTTTATTGAGAATCTCTGTCGCACTAAAAGGTTTTGTAATGACTTCCACTTTTGGCAGAAGATCAATCTCTACGCGATAATCTTCAACGGAAGCGGAGATCAAAAAGATATGCGTTTCCGCCACTGTTTTATCTTTATGCCCACCCGGCGCTGAGATCCCGGCCACCATGTCTTTAATAAATCGAATTCCATCTTTCTTAGGCATTCTGATGTCTGTCACGACCACATGAAATCTTTGGTTCTGGCACTTCATCGTGGCTTCAAGACCGTCTTTGGCCGTAAAGACCCGGTAGCGATCTTTAGGAAAGACCTCGCAAAGCATCTCTAAGAGATCTTCGTCATCATCGACGAGTAAAATATCATATAATTTATTGCTCATAAAAACTTATCGGAAGATTTCTTAAGCTGCTTAGTAATTAACACGAGGTTTAATCACTATATTTCCGACAAAAACTCCAACTACTAGAGAGAAAGCTAAAGTGATCATGGTGAAAGCGGTATCAAAGCCCAAGATCACATCGCGAGCAAATAAATAATTTAGCCCCCTGTAAGCAATCGAGCCTGGCACAAGAAGAATGAGACCGGGGAATTGGAAAATGGAGCTAGGACGAAATCTCGTGCGTGCAAAAAGGTTCGCCGCTGCACCCACTCCAAGCCCTCCAATAAAGAGACCCATTTCTGGCCCAAAATAGTTTGATCCAATTTTTGAGAGAGCATAACCAAATACACCGGCCAGAGTGATCCACTTGGCTTCTCTGGCTTCGGCTTTAAAGATAACTGTCGACATTAATGCAGTAATGGGAACACTGATAAATGTCACCCAGTAAGGGATTGTGGCGAATGTATAAGACAATCCATTGATGTGAATATGTGAGGCGAGTTTTGATCCCACAAAAACTCCAAAGGCGAGTTTGAGTAAAATCATGAATCCACCCATTAGTCTTGAAGTGCCCGAAGTGAGATTTTGAGTGGCAATTTCAGCAATAGAAATCGTGATATTGAGCCCAGGGATAAACATGATAAGTGAAGAGAGAATCACCACACTGAGATTAATATCCGGAGAGACTTTACCAAATAATGAAGCAAGAAGTGTGGCCGCAAAAGCCATTAGGGCTTCGTAGAGCTGAGCTACGACTCCAAAATGTTTTGGAAGAGAGAGGATGCCAATTAAAGCTCCAACGAGAGCGGCGGTTAAAAGATCACCCCAGGTGCCTCCAAAAAGCGTTAACATTCCGGCCGAAGTGATGGAGAAGCAGCACACAGTAATCAAGTGAGAGTATGGATCAGCAGAATTAAAAATTTCTTCTAACCTCGCATGCCCTTCATCCACTGAGAGTTTATGGCGAATAACATCCTGGGCGACGAGATCTACTTTCGTGAGCCTTCCAAGGTTCACACCACTTGGCTCCACTCGAGCGATCCGAGTGACTTCTTCATCTAAAAATCTAAATGAATAAAAAATAGCGGTTGGAATTGAGACAAATGAGCCTTTAAGTCCAAGGCGCTCACAAAGGCCATTGAGTGCGGCCTCAAGAGAATGGGCCGGGGCTCCCACGGAGTGAAGACTTCTTCCATATTGAACAATGAATTTAATTCTCTGGAGATATTCTTCTTTTAACAATTATTTCTCTCCAGCAGATTGAGAGTGGGTGGCCAAAATATCAGTCATCATTCGAGAAGACATAAGACTAGCGAAACTTGTAAATGTAGCGCGAAGAGGATTAATGATATTGTTTTCTGCTGATTCAAACGTCTCTGCGCTCTCTTCTACAGTCAAAGTAATCGGAAAACGCGTTTCAATTGAATAGGCGGCAAGTGGAATATTTAACTTCGATAAGCTCTTCTCCCCTTTCGCTTCCACTGCTTGATGAAATTTACCCCAGGGATAAATCACACTTCCCCTAAGTGACATCTTCATCTCTTCAGGAATGACCTCTTTCGATCTTTTATCAATCGAGCCACGCGTCCAGCTGGCATCCATATGAAGAACGACTATGGCATCAAGGCCCATCTCTTTGCAGACATCATTTACCCAATGAAATTGGTGCTGATTGGGTTTGGCCCCACCAATTAAATCATAAGCAGGTATCATAATCATGCTCATGTCTTGGAAGCCTCTTGGAGTGAGGATCGTCGCTTCTGGAATATTTTTTCCTGGTAATCTCCAAAAAACGTCTTCGCCAGTTAAATGAGCATTGGTTGCAAGGATATAATCATTGCTTGGACTTCCAGCGCTGCGATAACTCGAGGAGAGAAATAAATCTGCGCTTTTTAGAAAATGCAGAGTTTTCTTGGGGCTTAAAGCTTTTAGATGCTGAAAAAAAGAGTGATAGAGCTCTTCTGTTAAAAGCTGCTTTCCTCTAGGAGAGAGATAGACACTTCTCTCTGTGGCGAGTCCTGAGCGCGAGGGTTGGATTTCACTCTCCACAATCAGAAGTCCAATTTTTCTAATTTCACCTTCACTGGTTTTCGTGAATTCTTTGAGAGACATTGAATCAGGGTCTCTTTGCTCTTTTTTTACTACTGTTTGAGCGTAGGTGGCCAAATCAGAGGGAGAGAGTTGCTCATACTTTTCTTTCTCAAATGGGGCTTGTCCCCCATCTGCAATAATCTTGTGTGCACAAGAATAAAAAAACATAAGAGCGCAAAGAGTAAAAAACTTCATTTCAATTCTTCCCATTTTTTAATATCTTCCCATTTTACGCGCACACCGTCTGAAAACTCCAGCTCGTCGTAGGGAGAAATGATAATCTTTCTCAGTTTGACCCGCTGCCCACTAATCCCTTGATGAGTTAAGTAGGAAAAAAGTCGCTCTTCTCTTCTCCATGCTGACCATTGGGCATATTGACCTTCTTCGGGAATCCTTCTGAGACCAATATTCTCTCGACTCCAACTGACTTGCCTTGGAGGGAGATGACCTTGAACTGTGTTCATGTCATGCCAAGCAAGGCCTATAGTCTCCATGGTCCACTTTTCTCCTCGCTCATCAATCACAATCTCCCAATTCTTTAAAAAGGATTTAGTTAACAGATAACCTAGTGGGTTGGGATGCAGAGCTAAGTCCTGAGGCAGCAATCCACTTTTTGTCTCCCATGAATCTTCGAGATGAAAAACCGGATGATCAGGCCTGGTTTTATAAACTTGAACCCAGGGATCATGGCGAAAAGATTTGAGTGAGAAGCGATTGGCCGTTGGAGCAAGCCACCAGGCCTCCCATTGCAGACGAGGCTTCAAATCACCGTGAGATTCAATGACAACGACCCATGAAGGGGTCGAGCGTTTTTTTATTTTTGCAAGTAAAGCATCGAGTTGAGGCCCTGTGGCCAAATAAAGAAAGTAAACATCACTCTCCGGTAGCGCTCTTGAAGGAGAGGAAAAATCACCTTCTATCCAATGAATTTGAGATAAATTTTTTGAGCGACAAGCAGCTCTCGCCTCTTCAATTCTCTCTGGCACTAATTCAATTCCTATCGCTCTCTCTTGAGTGAGCCATGACCAAAGCAAACAGCTTCTACCCACTCCGCAACCCACATCACACCAAGTTCTCGCCCCTTGCTTATAGAGCCAAGGCATCACTTCTAAAAGATCTTGATAAGAGGTGTAAAGGGCTTCACTTGTGACGCCAGAGAGATAAAGCGACTCATGCCCCTCTCTCTCCACTTCTGAGATAGGTTTTAAATTAAAAAACAAATCAACCTGTGCCGTTGACTGTCCTTTAATGAAATCAATTTTTTCAGTCTCTACCAACTGGCAATTCCTGTGTTTAAGAAGATATCAAAATTTTGTTCACGCGAGACTGGCGCATTCCAACGCAGGCCCCACTGAAATCCAAAGGCATTGCGGACAAAATTCGAATCAAACCATAATTCGGCTCCGCGAGACTCATAGCTTCTCTTATCGCCATATTGCCTGCCGAAGCTGTGATCATAGAAAGCATTAAAGGCCACACGCTTAAGATAAAAATATTTTCCAGGAGCCCATTCAGGATAAAAAAGTGGAAAGGTATAATTAAGGGAATTCTTGGTTTGCTCTTCCATGAATTTTCCAGGAAATCCTCTTGCAAAAAAGATGGGTGATAAAAAGTGATACCCCGCAGCCCTTTGAGTTTCACTCGCTAGCTCTCCATAAAGATGATGATGCTCAAAGAGTCCTGGGGCAAAGAGTTTGAGCGAGCCATAAAGTTGATGGGAGTCTTTTGCGCTCCTCTGAGTTTCAGCAGCACTTAAAAGTTTAGCATTGGTGCTCACTCCCCAGCTAGGAAGTAGATCTCTCGCACTTTGTCTTCTCAAAAAAGACCAACTCCCCTCAACTCCAGCAGCGGCCAGCGTATTGGTCGAGAGCTCACCTCGAGGTGGATTCACTCTTCCATTGGCATGAAGCATTTGCCCTGAACCGCGAAGACTCGAATTCAAAAGCCACGCTCCATGAAAAGATGACCAAGGGAGGGTCATTCCCACTTGTGTACTAGCCTCTTGCCATGAGTCTTCAGATTTTCCTGAGAGTTTTTCTCTGCGAGACCCAAAGGCAGCCCCGATATCAAAAATGGGCCAGAGATAACTCCAACGCAAACTCGTAAATCCTTGAAGGGCCCTTTCATTCAAATTCCATTGCACTCCGTTGACCCAATGAGTGGTATTTAAAACATCTGTGCTTGTCAGTTGGGCCGTGACAGATGAAGTGAAAGGGGGTGCAAGTAAAACCCAGCTATGAGGATTGAAAGCCGATTTTGTCAGAGAGTAGTCTTCTACTTTTGAATCTGTCGTGACAATTTTGGAGAGAAGATCTCCCTTCCCTTCTTGCTCGACGAGAGGAGAATAATACTCAATAGATCCAGAACCTGTGAGCGGAAACTTAAGCTCAGAAGACAGAACTTTAACTGGCTTTAGTCCCCTGGCCGTATAACGAGAATAATACAGCTCTCCATTGTGAATTTGTGGATGATAAGCGCCCACTTTCTCATCCGTGACTCTCTCTTCTACATGATCACGAAATGAGATGCGGTGAATATTATCAATACCACTTTGGGGTGATTGAAAATAAACATAATCTTTATCGGCCGAGGGATAGGCCCAATTCCACTTCTCCGTTTGCCCCAGAATCTGGCGCGAGCCAGTTTTCAAATCAATTTTGGCTAAAGTCAGCTGATAAACACCTTCACGGTATAACACCACAAGAGATTCTTCACCTTGAACCCAATCTAGCCCTAAAACCGCATTGGCCCTGGGCCAGGGAAGTTTAAAATTTATTTTTCCACTCTTGATGTCGATGATTTTAAATTGAGGCTCCCCTTTGGTTTGCCAATCAATAACAGCAAGCTCACTGCCCTCATGATTCACAACAGGAAGAAGCCATTTCGTTTTATTTTTTTGAAAAACGACCTCTCCACTCGACGCCTCATGTATACGGACTCGAGAATAGTCCTGAATTCCCCAACGCGGATCGACTTCAACTTCTGATGTCGCGACTAACCCGGCCCTGACTTTAAAAGGAAAATCCTGCAGCAGTGGAGAAGGCGTCCAGAGAATCTCTTCCCCTTTGCTCGTCATTTTTACAAATTGCCCAATGTGCCCAAGACTCTCTCGATACGAGAACACTCCCTCATTTAAAGCTGACGGGTAAGAATAGTTGATCCATTCTTCACTTTGATTCATAAAAACAGGAGAAGGGGCAACTGAAGTGATCTTCTCTTGCTGCTCACTCCACTTGGCCTTTAATTCTCGAACAGCTTTTTTATAGACTGTATCGATGCTCTGACCGGTGACTCTCTCAATCGCATTATAAAACGCCAGTGGATTGTAGGCACGCTCCATGGTTTCAAAATGAATTCTCTCTAACACCTCTCTTCCAAAATGACGTCTCAGATAAGTCGTGAGAAAATAGCCATAGACATAGTGATTGGGGCGCCATCGCGTGTAGCTGCCAAGAGATAACTGATCATAGCTCCACTCTTGATTATCCAGGATGAGGGCCCTCCAATCTCGCTCAAAGAAAGGTTGCCTTCCTCGACCGGCCGAAGAGAGGGCCGTCTCCGTTCCCACTGCATCCCCTTCTAAGTACCAAGCAGGAAGTGTGAGGCCAATAGCTAAGGCCGTACCTGTTTGACCTAAAACAATTCTTAGCGCTTTAGCAAAACCAGTTCGACTCTTATCAAATTGAGCGACATGGCGAAACTCATGAACGGAGAGGGCCTTGAGCCAATCTGTCTGAGAGATCTCTGGTCCCATCCATGGAATGATAAAAAACTCTGATCGTCTCGGGGCCAAAGTCACAAAGCCATTGGACTGAAGAGTGTGCGCCTGAAGAATAACAGTGAGTGGGGCCGGTGAGACTTTAAGACCTTCGGCAATGGGAGCGTAGAGGGATTCAAGGCTCGAGAGAACTTCTTGAGCTTCTGCTTCAGTGCCCTCAGGAAAAATGACGTTGAAATGATCCGATGAGACTTGCTTCCACTCTAGCCCAGAAGGATTTTGCCTCGAATCAGGAAAAGCGATTGGTGCTTCAATGACAGCTCCGACTGAAAAAGTCAGAGATAGAAGGATCAAGCAAAATAATTTTTTCATAAAGAGAGTTTTTCATTTGAGCTTTGACTTTGTCGAGGTCGATTCATTCATGGCACAATGGGCCCTATGAAATGGGTGATTTTATTTTTCTTATTCATGACTTTCGACACGCAGGCCGTGACTGTGGCCGTCATTGATACCGGCTTTGATATTGACCATGAAATTTTGCGCCCCCGACTTAAACTTGGTGAAACAGATGAAGAAGGAGCGATTGCGCTTCCAGGTTTTGCGGGTTGGAACTTCACAGACAACACCCATCTAAAAACGCCACTGATCCAAGGCGAAATACTCCAAGATGTTCTTCTCTATCGCTCACTTAAAGCTAAATCTCATCAACAAGGTCTCTCCCCTGAAGAGCGTATTTGGTTGGAGAAAAAAGCCAGTGATCCCTCCTTTAAGGAGAAACTGAGACTCTTCAAGAAACTCGCCCACGGAACTTTAGTCACAGGCATCCTTCTTAAGGATACCATTGATATTGATGTTTTTCCGGTGAGAGGTCTTGGAATTGAAATTCCTACTGTGGTCGTTGAATCAAACTCTGAGCCTACCTCGCCTATTTTAAAACACTCTCAAGCAGAATTTGAGCGCCAAGTGAAACTTTCTCGCGATCGAATTTTGCGAAAAATGCGCAAGATGCTCTCCTGGATTGATCTCCATAAAATACGTGTGGTGAACGCTTCTTATGGAGTCACAGAGAAACATATTAAAAGTCGATTTGCCGAATGGCACAAAGAGATCACGGGTCTTGATCTTGAGGAAATCAAATTAAATGAAATCGTCGATTCTTATTTTGATTCTCTCTACACTCAGGGAAAAAAAATCATTGAGAGATACCCCCATATCCTTTTTATTTTTTCGGCCGGCAATTCCCATCAAGACAATGACCTCCACCATCATTTTCCTTCTCGCATCTTAAGTGATCATGCCATCACGGTGGCGGCGATGAATGGAAATTACTTAGCCCAATTCTCAAATTGGGGACAAAAGCATGTGGATATGGCCGCACCAGGAGTGGCGATTCTTTCATTTGTGCCTACGGCTTACGCCAAAGAATCGGGTATGTCTGAAACTCCGGCCAGTGGAACAAGTATGGCCGCTCCTACTGTTTCTAATCTTGCGGCTCGCTGTCTGCAAAACAATGAGAAACTCACGGCTAAGAATTTAAAACTTTTATTAGAGTCGACAGGTGAATCCGTGCCAGATCTCGCCAATAAAACGGCGACAGGAAAAGTGATTGATGTGGCCAAAGCTTTAAGAGCAAGTGAGCTCTCAAAAGAGCTTCCTCTCACTGAGGCCATTAAATTTGCTAATAGTGGATTAATTCCTTCAAGACCGAAACCAGAGGATCCTGCAAAAGCGATTTTAAACGTTCTTCCTCACACCCAAACAATCGAGAGTGATGATCCTACTGATATCACTCCCATCTCACCGTCTTCTTCATCGCCGGATCAAGAGATAAAAACACCGGGCAAGTCATTGCCGCCTCTTGAAGAGTCTTCATCTGAGACGCCTCAAGCGCTAAGCCCGCAAGTTTCAGAGTAACTTTTATTTCGGAAACCTTTCGTGGAGAGGCTTGCATGATCTTCTCCACCTCCACCTTCACTCCTTTAAGATCGACATTTAAAGTGCGCGCCTTAATTCCCATAATCGTGAGCATGCAGCTCGCCAGGGATGTGGCCAAGAGGTCTGTCGGAGAGAAGGCTTGTCCTTCTCCATTATTATCTTTAGGAGCATCTGTGATCAGTTTTGCGCCCGAATCAAGATGAGTGGCTTGAGTGCGAAGATTACCCTGGTATTCAACATGCATAATGGTCATAAAGATCCTTTGGGGACAAGCATAACTTGTCCCCAAAGAAGAGGTCAATTGATGGCTATTTTGCGACCTACCACTGCTAATTTTGGAAGCTTGATTTCAAGCACGCCATCATTAAAATTGGCGGTGACATTTTGCTCATCAATCCCATCGGGTAGAGAAAATGTTCTATTAAACTTTCCAAATCTTCTCTCTTGTCTCAATACTTTTTCTTTTTCATTTCTCTCTGGCGCCTTACGAGTTCCAGTGATGAAAAGGTGATGATCTTTAAGTTCTAACTCGAGATCTTCTTTTTTTAGTCCTGGCACATCGAGAGAAACAGTAAACGAAGTATCTGAGTCCACTATTTCGCAGGCTGGCAAAATTTGTTCACGGTGAGTCAGCAAGTCATTTAACTCGCGCGGCCAGGTCGAGGGCTTTAATTCAAATTGCATCATAGAACCTCCTTGTGGTCTTAACCCTAAGATGGGGTTGAATTTTTAAACGTCAAGGTTGGAGAAACCATTCATTCGTGGGATTATTTTAACCATTGAAAATATGAGGAGTTTGCCGTGGTGAAAAAAACAAAAAAGAAAGTTGTCAAAAAACCTGTGAAGAAAAAACTGTCTCCTGATCTTCAGGCAGTAGAAACTCTTGTTGAACTCATTCGTGTGACCAGCACAATTATCCCCAATGACGTAGACCGTGCAATTCGCAAAGCCCAAGGCGAAGAAGTGGAGAACACAACCGCGAGCTACGCCATGAACATCATGTGCGATAATATTGAGCTCGCCAAAAATAAAAGCCAGCCACTCTGCCAAGATACCGGCACAGTGATTTTTTATATTTATCATCCACCAGGCTTCCATCAAACACCGTTTATTAAACTCATTCATAAAGCAGTGATCGCCTCGACGAAGAAAGGCTACTTAAGACAAAACTCCGTCAACTCCTTAACAGGCGAGAATGAAGGCACTAACGTCGGCGCGGGTCACCCTTCGATTCATTTTGTCGAACACGCCTCAAAAACTCTCGAAGTAAAACTCATGCTCAAGGGTGGAGGCTGCGAGAATGTCTCTGCTCAGTACACTCTCCCTGACACTACACTTTCGGCCGGACGTGATCTTGATGGCGCAAGGAAAGTCATTCTTGATGCTGTTATGAAAGCTCAAGGCAAAGGCTGCGGCCCTGGCGTTCTTGGCGTGTGCATCGGTGGTGACCGGGCGGACTCAAGTGCTCATGCTAAAAAGCAGCTCTTTAGAAAAATGGGTGAGCGCTCAAAAATTAAAGAGCTCGCCGCGATGGAGAAAGAGATCGTAGAAACCTGCAATAAACTTGGCATCGGACCCATGGGCTTTGGGGGTAAGACCACGATCATGGAATGTTTGATTGACCACAGAAACCGTGTGCCAGCCTCATTTATCGTGAGTATCAGTTACATGTGCTGGGCGTTTAGACGTCAGGGTGCAGTGATTGATACAAAAACTTTTGCCTTAAAAAAATGGCTCTACTAAGGAAGATTTATGATTGAACTTAACTACCCCTTCTCAAAAGAAGCCGTGAGACGTCTTAAAGTCGGAGATATGGTTCTTATTACCGGAAAACTTTTTACCGGACGCGATGCTGTTCATAAATATTTGCATGAAGGCAATAAGAGCCCAGTGGATCTTAAAAACCAAATCATTTATCACTGCGGCCCAGTGGTGATGAAAGATAAAAAAGGTCACTACACCGTCACGGCCGCTGGCCCCACGACGTCCATTCGTGAAGAGCCTTATCAGTGGGAAGTGATTCGTGATCACGGAATTGTGGGCGTGATTGGTAAGGGTGGAATGGGCCAGAAAACCCTTGATGCTTGTAAAGAGTATGGCTGCGTGTATTTTCATGCTGTCGGTGGCGCGGCTCAAGTGCTGGCCGAGAGAATCACGAACGTGAATGGTGTCTATCTTGAAGAGCTCGGCTCACCTGAAGCCATTTGGGATCTCTCAGTGGATAAATTCCCTGTCGTGGTCACCATGGATAGCCATGGCAACTCACTTCATAAAGATGTGGAAGCGCAATCAAAAGAGAACTTGAAAGCTTATCTTTAGTTATTAATGCTGAAGAGACCCATTTTGCTGCCACCATCTTCTATGGTCCATATCGCGGGACTCGCAGGAGACTGGCCAGTTAAAATGGCTTCATAATAATCTATGATTAAATCCATATCTGCGGTGACCGTTTCATCTAACACGACTCCGCTAGTTCTCCATGGGCTGCCAACTGGAAACAACGTGACTCCATTTCCAAAAGACGGCGAGCCCGCACCTAAAATGGATCCTGGAATGATGTAGCCGTTGTATGGGCTTGTCGTATAATCCGCAATCGCGGTCGGATCTGAAGAGGAGTAGTCCTGAATGATGTAAACATTCATTCCATTTGTCGCAAGGGTTGAGCAATCAGAAGGATTCACATCCAACTTTAGAGCAGTACTGGTTTGACTGTCCAAGGCCCTAGCCACAGAAACAAATCCATTGGATTCGGCCACAACCCATACATATTTATTATTCGTACTGAGATCATTATTAGCAGTAGTTGAATCCCAGTAAGCGGCTGAGTTATTGAATGGAGAAGAAGGATAATTTGTGACACTGAGCACACCTGAGGAACAGGTATAGTTCGATCCGTTGCCAACCATATTTTGAATCAAACGCCCCGAAGGAATCGTCCAAGAGACACCCGTCACTGTGCCTGTGTTAGTTAAGACAGGCTTGCCACTGTTATTCACGCCAATCGTAGAAGTGGCATTCTGAGTATCAAGTAAAAATCCATTCATGAGAACTCTATTAATAGTTCCGCTATTAGTGACGGCCACACTTGCGAGTCCCGTTGTTGCACCAAAACTATTAATTCGCCAATTGGCTTCTCTGCTGATTTCGACATCCTGGATGAGACCAAGATTTTGCCTCACAACCATTGAAGAATCATCAAGGGAGTAAGAAGTGTTCATTTTACTTCTCACCACTGATCTTTTGATGGTGGCAGAGGATCCGTTCTGTAAGGCAATTCCCGCAAAAACAGATGAAGATGAGGCAGTTGATTGAAAGAGAGCTCCCTCGACCTCAGAATCTAAGATATGACCTAGGTTAAAAGCAGCTATGCCCGCTACATAATTTATTCCACCTACGACGGCAGACATCTTAGAATTTTTAATTGTGCCATTGTTTTGGTAGACCATACCTGAGGCATAGGCCGTTGATGAAGCACTATGCTTGATCTCTCCTGAGATCACACTCATGTTATCTATCGTTCCATTATTTATATAAACTGCACCTGAAACAGAAGAAGTAGATGACGGTGCTAAAACGCTTACTTTGATATTGGCCATATCGAGGTTTTTTATTGTTCCACTGTTCGTAGCAAAAGGAGCAAGATTGCCAGAACTTGTTCCACTTAAATTATTTGTATACCCAAAAACTAACCCTCTCTCTCCACTGAGGGTCACACCTGATGGGATATTGGGTGAAGTAAAGCTGCCGGTAAGATTCACGGCTCCAACAATTGAGACGTATTTTCCACTTCCAAGAGCACCTATCGTTGAGAGTTGCTCTTTTTTACAAATGACTAGTGGATTGCTCGCACCTCCACGCCCAGCTATAATTTGTCCCGCCAATCCTGCAGAGTTTATAGTCAATGCACAAGGATGCTGCTCTAATGTTAACCTTGGAGTATCTCCGGCTTGATGGACCCACGGTCCAGATTCAAAAGTTGTCAACGTTCCAGTAAGGTATAAGCCTACGTTGTCAGCGTTGCTGAATGAAGAAGTCGCAAATGCACTCGTCCCCCATCCTGCATCAGTTGGCTGATTATCTGAGAGATAATAAATATCACTACTTCCTGTCGGTGTGCCTCCAGAATAATCTCCAATTAAGGCACCCACGTCGCAGCCAGCACTACAGAAATCCAAAACATGACCGGCAAAATACCCGTTGATCATCGCTTTATTGAAAAGGTTTTTTCCAACGAAACCACCAACCATATTACTAGAAGTTGTGTTTAATGTCGTAATCGCTGCTTTTGAATAAAAGTTTGAAAGATTTTTACCAGCATTTGTATCCCCTAATTCTCCAAACAAACCACCCACTTTTGTACTTCCGGTAGTAATAATCCCTTCATATGAAAGCGAGTCTATGTTACCAGCAAGTGAAGTGGAGACAAACTTTGCTCCAATTCCTCCCGTATGAGTGGAGCCTGAATTATAATTATTCGCCCTGACTTGAGTATTGACGAAAACGTTACTTAGCTTAGTTGAGGATGAAAGATTTCCAAAGGCACCGCCAATATAACTTCCATCACCTTCTACACTGCCACCACTGATAAAAATTTTATTTACATCAACAAGAGTCCCATCACCGAACAGAGCACCCACATAAGAGCTGCCAGCATTATCACGAGCTCTTATCCTCGAGTTTGTAATTCTTATATTTTCAATTAATTGGTTTCCAGTCGCCGTGCAACTTCCAAATAAAGCTCCAACTTTTGCTTGTCCCTCTACTTCAGCGTTAATAAATGTGAGATCTCGAAACACTCTTGCTGCTGGAGCTGAAAGACGCGCTATAAAGCCGACCTCGTCAGAGTTATCTTTTTTGATGCGTAAATTGGAGATGCTATGATCATTACCGTCAAAAGATCCTGTGAAACCCGTGACCGATGCCGTACAAGCGCTAGGTGCAGCGTAGGAATGGCCTATGGGCATCCAGTTCTGTCCCTCTTCCCAACAATCACTGTCGCTAGGTAACGTCGCGGTCGTGACACCTTTTGAGTAAGGATTCAAATTGATATTCGCTGATAAGCGATAATAGTACGTCGTCGCATTGACTAAGTCATGCATCGAAAGGAGCTGCTCAGGAGAGCAAATCAAATAGGGATGTCCTACTGTTCCTGCACCACCAGCAAAGTTTCTCGCCCCAGCGACATCTGTATAAACCGCCGTGCGACCATTGCAAATTTCGTTGTCGCTAATCGAAAGAAAGGTATAGTGCTGGCCACTGTTATGGAATGTCTTGATCGGTGAAATGGGTGAAAGAAGTCCATTGGGCAAAATGCGAGTAATACTTCCTCTCGCAGTCCCAGTTAAATCACAGGTGTTATTTCCAGGAAAAAATTCTAATCGCAAACGAAACGGAGACTTCGCTGGATAAGCGACATCGCCAATCGGCAATTTCATTGAGGTGACATTGGTCCAAGAGCCATCTTGATTGGATGGCATCACCATACAGCGCGAAATTCCACCTGGGACGTCGATATTATTGAGATAATTGGGAAGGGTCACCTTCACCGACATCATTGGGACTTTATCACTTTTCCAGTTAGCCCCTGCTGTGATTCGATCATCACTACAAACATGGTTGTAGGCCGTCACACCGGAGAGATTTTCGCACAATTGAGCATTGATCGTGCCGCTGTTGGCACTGGAGGCGTAGCCGCGAAAAATATCATTGGCACAAGTTGTTGCAGAGACAGCGAGAGCAACGTTCACTTGCGTGCCCGCAAGCTGCGTGGGGACGCTTTCTGCACACTTCAAACCAGTGCTTGCAAGCAATGGATCATTGGTGGCGTTGTCCCACGCAACAGCATAGAAGGTCCAAGTCCCATTAGGTAGATCAAGATTTATGGTGTCAGCATCTTCGAGTGTTTGTCCGAAGCGATTCCCTTTGTCATTCACACCCCAAAGCATGAGGCCGCCTTCGGAGATATTTTGCAAGGCCGCAGAGCCACCAAATAATGCAGAGGTGGTGACTTTGATATTGGTGTTTGAATTTTTTCCCCCGCAAGCGGTGGCGAAAATAATCAAAAAGAGGAGTCCCAATAAACGCATAAAACCTCGAGATTCATTAGTTTAAGCCTCTGACTCTTCGGAGTTTCGCAAGGGAGTATGAACAAAGACTTAGAGAGGATTAAATAAAATCCTAAGAGAGAAAACTGCCGTTTTTTTGGGTCAGCCTCCATGACTTTCTAGGGACTTAGTAGTGCTTCTCAAGAGCGATAACTGACTGAAAAGAGTTGTCATATAGACCACTAATCTTGAGAGGAACGCTTAGCTTTAAGTGGAGATCAAAATTTAAATCGGGATGGTACACCCAATCCAACTGGGGTCTGAGCTGCCAATTGAAATCCTTTTTTACTCCAAAGCGATGATCAATTTCTAGAGTGTGAATGAATTGAAATTTCTCTGTTTGATGAATGAGTGAAAGTTCACTCTTTCCTCCCACAAATCCTGAGTCAGTGGCAGATGCCCTAGCGTGTACCCCGGCGAGCAAACTGAAAACCCAACTCTCACTTAAATAATAAGAAGGCCCCATCATCCCTTGACCCATCATCCTCTGTGCACCCTGACTAAAAACTTGCGCTCTTCCCTCTCCACTTACACTCGCCTTCCATGACCAATCTTTTTCATCTAAACTTCTTGGACGCAAAAGTGTAATTTTAATAAAATCGATTTCATCGAGAGCAATTTTTTTCTCTTCAATTCTCAGCTGCCCATCTAAAATCGTGAGTTCTGAGAAAGGAAGATAACCGCGAGGAGAATCTGCAAAATCATGAACTCCTAAGCGATGACCCAGGAGAAGTGAATTGGTTTGCGAATTTAGATACCCCACACTGATTTGACCCACTTTATGACTCTCATGAGGAGAAGCGAGTACGGGCGCTTCAGGAAGAGGTTGGGTGGGAAGCTCACTGAGCCTCTCCAAGATTTCTTCTTCTAATTTTGAATCCTCAAGATTGAGCCTTCCCTCTTGGCGGCTGTGTTTAGAAGCAAGACTCATTAAACTTGTTTGTAAAACTTTTGTGTCAGAAATATTTTTTGGATCCATCTTATTTTGAAGAATTTTTCTGACCTTATGTTTCTGAACAAGCGTTGAATCACTATAAATCTTTTTTGCTCTCAGGCGTACTGAAGGGCGATATTTGACCTCAGTCACACTGCCACTGACTTGATGCAAGGCCCTCACAGTCTCAAGAGGAATCACATACCAGCGAAGTTTTTTCTCTAACTGCCACTCAGGATGAGCGGCATCGATTAATCTTAAAATAAAAAGTGAGCAATTTTTGGTGAGAAAGTAATAACGAAAGGCCGCACGATTTTTAAGTTCCCACACATGGGCCAGAATAAAGCGTGACTCCTTAGCACTCAAAGCTAATTTATATTCCCAAAGATCTCTCCCCTCGCCTTCACTGTATTCATTGAGTTTCAAATAATATGGAGTGAGAGTGAAGCCCCCATAGTAGCCCCCAAGTAATCCCTTAAAGGCATAAAGCACACCGATATCATCCGAAATTTCTGCTGAGTAATTGAGAGCGTAATCGAGGATTTCTTCGCCATGCTTTTCGGTGCCAGAAAATTTTAAAAACGTATGACCAAAGAGTGACCCTGGATTATCGGGATAATTGCCGGCAAAAACGATTGTCACGCCACTCGGGTTCAGTCTCTCAATCCACTCGTCATAGTCAGGACAAACTGAATGTTCGAATTCACCCATCTGGAATTCTTCTATCAACTCTCTTCTGGCCGGATAAAGACATTGAGCATGATCATTGGTGCCCCAATTCACTTTAGAGCGAAAGGCTTCAAGAGTTGCCTCGAGTTCAAGTTTATTATCCTTGGATTTTGAAAACCAGAAATGGGGGTTCGATTGAGCGTCTCGGTGAAGAATCGTGGACCATCTCTGCCAGAAAACTTCTTCCTGGGCTAAAGCTTGCGCCCAGGAGAGAAGAAAGAAAACTAAAATCACACTTGAGTATTACAATGGGCCTTAAGTTCTGGCATCACCAGGATGAGAGAATCAATTTGCTTCACCACTTGCTCGGCCGATTTATTTTTAAACAACTGACGATAGTTGCTCTTTAAAGCTGATCCAAGTGTTTGTGATTCACATCCCCAAACAGTGGCAAGCGCATTTAATCTCTCTCCCTGTCCCATCGCGACTTCGCGCTTGAGCGGAATCAGATTAGCTTCTACATAATAGATCTTCTCACGCTCTTTCATGACGAGGTCATGCTTTGAGCGACCTGAAGTCCCTAGAGTCATGGCGAGTGTATTTGAGAAAGTAAAATTCGTGAGCGCTCTGGTGTATGAGCCAGAAGTCGTCATCGAACGCGTTACCTGCCAGCCCATCCCACAACCACTACTGCGGTCTTGAGCAAAAGCTGAAAGTGAGAAAACTAAAGCGATTAAAATCCATTTCATTATTGATCCTTTTAAACGGTTTCACCGTGCTGAGAGATATCTAAACCTTGGCGCTCTTCTTCTTCATTCACTCGCATCGGCTTAATGGCATTGGAGACGATGTAGAGGACATACGAGCCACAGAAAGCAAACACCATGACGAGCACAAGAGTTAAGAGATGATAAAGAAACGTTTGCGTCTCGCCGTAAATCAGACCCACATCTTTTGCAAACACACCTGTGAGAATCATCCCCACGATGCCGCCAAGACCGTGACAAGGGAACACATCAAGTGTGTCATCCACACCAGAGCGCGCTTTAAGACTCAAGGCCATATTTGAAATGAGAGCCGCGATGAAGCCAATCAAAATCGCCGCACCGACAGAGACAAATCCAGCCGCAGGTGTAATCGCCACGAGTCCCACGACCGCACCGATACAGGCCCCAAGGGCCGAAGATTTTTTGCCACGCAAACGATCAAAAAACATCCAGGTGATCATCGCTACGGCCGAAGCGGTGTTGGTATTTAAAAATGCGAGCACAGCTGTGCCATTGGCCGCAAGAGATGATCCAGCATTAAAGCCGAACCATCCAAACCACAAAAGTCCCGTTCCTAAAATCACGTAGGGCACATGAGCGGCATCATGGAGTTGCTCTTTACGAGGTCCCAAAAAAATCGAACCTGCGAGAGCGGCCATACCTGCTGAGATATGAACGACCGTTCCTCCCGCAAAATCCAGAACACCCCAATTGCGAAGAATACCATCCGGGTGCCACGTCATGTGGGCGAGTGGAGCGTAGATAAATAAACAGAAGAGCACCATGAAGACTAAATAACTTGAAAACTTCACGCGTTCAGCAAACGCACCTGAGACCAGGGTCGGTGTGATGATCGCAAATTTAAGTTGGAATAAAGAAAACAAAGCAAACGGCACTGTCGCTGAAAAATCAGGATGAGTCGCCATCCCCACACCACGGTACATAAAAAAGGTCATTGGATTTCCAATCACTCCGCCAATCGATTCACCAAAACAAAGTGAGAAGCCGACAGCGATCCAGGCGACAGTGATCACCCCTAAAGCCACAATCGATTGAAGCATCGTCGAGATGACATTTTTTTTGCGAACCATTCCGCCATAAAAAAAGGAGAGCCCTGGGGTCATGAGAAGAACCAAAGCAGTAGCGGTGAGCATCCAAGCGGTATCCCCAGGATTGAGCGGCTCCCCCATTTTAGGCTGAGCGATTTCTGGAAGAAAGGTGGCCAAGAGTCCACCAAAAAGGATGGCCCCCAGATGTCCAAGATATTTCAAACGCATCAATTGCCTCCATGCAATGAGTCTTTGCTAATATTATACGGTATATTTGCTTTCAAACAAGGAGTCCTCAATGAAAATACTCGCGCTTTTATTACTTATTTCTACCTCTGCCTTCGCAGTTGAAATTGGCAATCTTGCTCCCGCTTTCGTGCTGCCGGGCGCTTCTGGAAAAAATGTCTCTCTAACAAGTCTTAAAGGAAAAGTCATCGTTCTCGAATGGCTTAATCATGGCTGCCCCTTTGTGAAAAAACATTACGGCTCAAACAACATGCAAACTCTTCAAGCTGAAGCCAAAAGCAAAGGTGTTGTTTGGCTCTCGATTATCTCCTCGGCCAAAGGCAAACAGGGTCACGTTGATCAGGCCGGCGCCAAAGCCGACATGAAAACTCATGGATCCAATGCGGCCGATGTTTTAATTGATGAGGATGGAACTGTGGGCAAAGCTTATGGAGCAAAAAGTACGCCCCATATGTTCGTCATTGATGCCAAGGGGCGTTTGGCCTATCAGGGAGCGATTGATGACAAGCCCAGCACTGAGCAAAGTGACGTGAAGGGTGCCCGTAACTTTGTACGCGACGCAGTAGATTCATTGGTTAACGGTCAGAAGATCATGCTCCCTGAGACCAAAGCCTATGGTTGTGGCGTGAAATACGAATAATCCCTCTATTCTCCCTGAGGTGAGATGTGGTAAATCGTCTCACCCTTGGGAGAATTTCATGCGCCTTCTTATCGCTTTTGTCGCCTTCTTTATTTCTATTCAAGCCTTCTCTTGTGACAGAGTTGAAGCTGAAAAAATCGTTAAAGAATTTATCGCGAATGATTTCAATCAAATTGAAAAAGTCAGAACGCTTAAACTCGGCACTATTTTAAAAAATGAATTCACTTCTGAAGAGCAAGTCACCATCGTTCATGCAGTGGTTGAAGTTGAAAAACATGGGCGCAAAGTTTCTGAGCAGGCAATCGTCTTCAAGTTTAACGAGTTCTGCCATGTAGACGAATCCCATGGCGCCGTTCTCTACAAAGTCCCTTTTAATTAATCTCTAAAGAAGCGGAACAGGAATAGTTCTTGCTTATTAATGGTTTGGGGTTCGAACGAATGTTTGAACCCCGCCTTCTCCATCTCATCAAGAAATTTTTGTAAATAACCACGTCCTGGATCGACAACCCACACTTCTCCACCTGGGGCCAAGAGCCTCTCAAATCCTGCGGCGACATCACCCGGATGTTTCGGCTCATAGAGAACATCAGAGCCCATCACAATATCGAATTTCCCAAGAGTATGTTGATCATTGCGCCAGTTCAAACGCTCAAAGGCCACTTCGACTGAATTGTGTTTTTGATTGCGCGCGAGAAAATTCACGACATCGGGATGAAAGTCAGTGGCCAAAACATTTATGCCAAAATGCGCGGCCGTCAGACTTGGAAATCCCAGACCACAGCCCACTTCAATGACTCGCTTGCCTTTCATTTTATTTAGATTATTTGAGATATAGCCGGCCAGCGCTTCGGCCGAAGGCCAGAGCACACCATAATAGGGGCAAAGATCTTCTGCGAAGGGATTAGGATGCGGGCCCAAGCTTTCACACAAAAGCTCTATGGCATCATCAAGGTCATTGATCACTTCTAGGACAAAGACTTTATCTTGAAGCTTTCTCTGCTCAATTTTAGTGACATACTTTGGGATCATTGAAAAAACTAAACGGCCTTAGCAGCTTGTTCAGCACCTTCGCCGTAGAGACCCCAGCCGCGTGAGAATTTCGCAAAGCTCATGCTCTCACCGTTATCTAGTTTACCTACAAGACGTTTGCCGTCTTCAGATTCGCCAGTGATCATGAAATATTTGATGGTGTGGTTCCAATCGAGAAAACGAACTTTTAATCCGTTTTTTTGACCGCCGCGGTGCCAGATACTGATGAGTGTGTCCCAATGCATACCATGCCTCCTTGCAGGTTTCGGGGCCTTCCTGGTATGGTGTGGCCCTATGAGTAAAATTCTACCCCGAACTAGCGATTTGCGGCGGGGAAAATTCAAAAAAAGATTAGTTTCGCAAGATGAGCTGAAAATTGAAGGACCAAAAGTCGCCCAAGCCCTTCGAAATCTTCAATCAAAGCTTGAAACACAATCTGTTTCTCCCGCACTCTATGCAGCGTTGTGGACCATCACCTACCTGCGCATCCGTCACCCTTTCGGCTGGTGGGGCGCTCATCGCAAAGACGCCGTCTGCCCCCACAACTTTGATTTGAAGTGGAGTGAGCTGCCGTATTTTGATTGGAGTCCAGAGGAGTTAAAAATTCTCGAGCGCTATCCTACTCTTGGAGAATTGCTCTCTCATCGCGCTTTTAGGGCGACACCGGAATCCGTTCATCGCGCACTCTTGAGTTGGAGCACTGGGGGCTATCCTCTTGTGCTGATGGATCGCATTCCTTCTGTTGCAGAAGTTTTAGAGCAACAAACGAAAGGAAAAAGATGCGTGACACTTTTTCATCAAGAAGCTCAACTCTCAAAATATATTTTAGGCGAGAGAGATCCTTTGGGTTTTGGCTTTCATGACCTCATTCATGCTGATCATTTTTTTCATCAAAATGGATTGATGCTGGGACAAATTGGATTTTACCGCCAGATTGCAGCGATTCATAAAGAAGGTCTTTTAAATGATTGGATGAAACTCGAAGACTATCCTCATCGACTTGAATACCTCATGGCCGATATGAATTCTCATCCCCTTCATCTGTGGAAATGTTTTAAGGCCATCTGTCACATGACTCGAACGCCTGAGACGGTTGCGCTGTTTGAGGAAACACTTCCGTCTTTTTTAAGACTATCAAAAGAAGAATCCCTCTCTCTTAAGCTTATGAATGGCCAGGACTTCCAAATTGAAAGGCACGGTGTAAGCATTACCCAGTTTTGCGAAAACTGGGGTCTATAGATTTTACCGGCCTCTTTTCAACCTCAAACTCAAAGCATAGAACGGCCTCACTGAACACAATAACTTTGGAGGACTCACATGCGTTTTTTACTCGCACTTGCACTCTTGGTCTCTAGCGTTGCTTTTGCCGGCAGCAAAATTGAAGATTGGAAAAATGGTGAAGGCATTAAGTTTGTCGTGAGAAGTGATGATGGTCGTTTTGTGACTTATGGTGAGCTTACAAATGAATCTTGGAATGATGGCGATGATGTCTCTGAATGGGTCGCTCGTCGTGCTGACGGAACTTTTGTGACTGGCTATAAAGGTAAATTAGAAAAATTTAAAGTGAAAGGCCCAAAAGAAGAGCTTCGTCTTGTCATCCGTAATGCCAAAGGCATGATGGTGACTTGGAAGGCCGTAGACTCACTCTTCTCTTCTGGATTTGAGATGATGGATCTTAATGGCGATGGCAAGAAAGAGACAGTCTATGTCATGCGCTACCAAGGAAGATTTGTGAACTGGGCAAAGGCCAAGCTTGAGAGCTGGTCAAACGTGAAAACTCCAGTTCTTGTGGTGAGAGATTCAGCGGATGCTGGAAACAATGGCAAGCTTCTCGCTTGGATTGCTGGTGAGAAGACTTCAACTGGCAAAATCGTCTTCCGTGACCCTGAAACAGGTCGCTTCGTAAGCCAAAATCGTTAATTCAATTTTGCGGGGAAGTCACACTTCCCCGCCTCTTTTTTAGATCCATGAAGAAAATCAAAATTGCCTCTTATAATCTTTTTGCAATCCCCTTCTATTCTCCCAATGCCAAGGCCAGGCTTGCGACTGTGGAAAATAAAATACGAGAGGGCAACTGGGATTTGATCGGACTTCAAGAGGATTATTATTGGGGCCGCCATTTGCGTTGGAGAGATGAGCGCTATCAAGTCATTAAACATAAGCACAAAGGTCTATTCGGTACTGGAAACACCCAACTTTCTAGATTCCCGATTATTGAGTCTAATTTTGAAGGCTTCAGCCACCAAGGAACAAATATCACTGATCGATTAAGTGGAAAGGGGTTGGGAGAACTCCATTTCAAATTTGAAGGCGAAGATTTTATTTTTTTCAACACTCACCTCCTTCCTCCTGCAAAGCGCGAAACCACGAGAGATCGACTGACTCAGCTCAATCAAATACTAGAGCGCTTAAAGAAGATTCCTACTGGAACTCATATCATCATGACCGGAGATTTTAATATGACTCCCAATCATGAAGAGTTTAAATTTTATCAAGAGATGACGGGCCTTCATGCGGCCAAATATGAGGGATCTACTTTTTGTGAGAGCAATAGCTTTAATTCGAGAACTCTCGGTGCCATTGACCATATTTGGGTGAGCAAGGATTTAGAGATCACTGGATCAACAATCCACAAACTTAAACACTTTGATTCAGATGCCTCAGATCATTTCCTTGTAGAAGCGGAAATTGTGCTAAAATAGTTTCATGAAGAAGAGTTGGGTCGCTATCATTCTCATCGCTTTTGTCGCCCTCATTTGGTGGTCAAGACGTCCGCTCCCTTCATCTGATCAATTGCCACTAGAGATTAAACCTGCGCCGATGAACTCAAGACCGATTGTTCACTCAAGAATTCCTGACAAACTTCCCCAAGATAAAAGAATACAGATTCCAAAAGATCGTCAGTATATTTTATCTCACGCATTCATCAATGCAATTAAGCAAGATCCACCCGAAGGCAGGATGTGGGAAACTCTACCTGATGAGGAATTTATTGCGGCGGTTGAAGAATGGAGCGGAGATCTGACCAATCAGTTAGGGAGTCGAGTCACAAGTGATGAGCTTGCTCTTGTGGGACTTCAGCTTTATCCCGAAAGACTCTCTTCACCCTATGCTCGCTACGCTGCTCTCTCTTGGGCCGTGCGCTTTGGAAATTTAGATAAAAAACAAGCGACACGCCTTTTGCTATTGCTGGCTAGTGATTTTAGTATTCAACAATCAAGTGAACCAGAAAACCCTAAGACTGAAGACCCAGAAGAGCGAGTCACTCGTCTACTGGGAAATGCAATGATCGATAAATACGGCTACAATCTCAAAGAGATCGTGGGTGAAAAGCCTAAAGAGTTAACCGAGGGTGGACAAACCAGTGGTCATCTTCGAATAGAGGCTATTTTTGAAAAATAGCCGAGTTCTTTTCATTCTCGCTGACTTGAACCTTAGTCACCCAGGCACGATTCTTCGTCTTCTCTCTCACCATCTTATCGACGTTCTCAAAAACCCACTCGGCCGTTCCTTCCATACTGGGGTTTGGAAGAACTCTTAACTGAATCACTCCGCGCTTATCTAGATCTTTCCAAGTCGAGAGCTCGGGATCATTTTGAGCCGCAAGGAAAGTGTGATCAAAATTATATTCTAAAAAGGCTTTCACTTCTTTTAAGCCTCCAAAATCCACCACCCAGCCTTCTTGGGTGCGCGCATTACAGGCAAATTCAAAATAAAACTCTCTCGAGTAGCCATGAACAAAACGGCAGTGTGATTCGGCCAGCCACTGGCGGTGAGTGCAGGGAAAACCCGTAAATCTTTTTGTCGAAATAAATTGTTTCACATCGCTCATATTTTATCCTTCATTTTGCACCAATCGATCTTCTGCTTTTTTTTGCCATAATACTCAACGGCAAGTCGATTTTTTATCAGCACATCTTTAAGATTTTTACCGTCATAGAGCACATCTGCCAAGAGGCGGCCGTATTTATCTAATTTATGCTTATGATCCACTTTAAGATCAATGCGCTTTGAATGCTTAAGTTCCGCTTCCACAAGATTTCTGGCCACACGCGCCCATTGCGTCTCACACGCAGTCTTCCCCTTCATCTCAGGAGTATCAATTCCCAGGACTCGCACTTTAAGATTTGTGCCAAAGAAGGGATGAATGCCCGGGATTGTGACAGTCAGGGTGTCCCCATCATAATTTTTTATAAACTTCACGCAATTGAAGCGATCACTGCCATGAGGACAATCTTGGGCCATCAGCCAGCTTGTGAGCAGAAAAATTAACATGAACTCTCCTTCAACTCTCGCCACTGATCGCGCTTGATGCGTTTTTCACGATGCTCACGAAGGTATCTAATCGCCAAGGCTTCCATTTGAGCGTCCGTCTTTTTTGAAACGACACTCTCAGGATTCTTCAATACCTCTTCCGGGGCCGCTTCATGATGGGCCCATCCAAAAAGTCTGCCTTCTTTCACTAGAACATAGGAGAATTCCTGAGGCGAGCGCCCTGGCCCCCAAAGGAGAAGATTCTCGCAGGGGAATTGCGCTTCACTCATCAGATTTTCAAGCACTCGGTTATGCTCCAAGATCTGCTCTTTACTCTTTCCTCCCTCTCGCCAAACAATCTTCTCTTGAGGGATTTTCTTTTTTAATTTCTTAAGGAAGCTCTCCGCTTCATCACGCTCTTCAAAAAACCAAACACCACTGTTGGCTTTAAAAGCTTTCAGGTGAAAAAACTTCTCACCAAGCTTATCCACTTCAAGCGTGATCATCCATTTCCACTTCATGGGAGAAAAGCGTGCGCGTTTAAACTGGGCGATGAGAGCAGAGCCCGTGACTTCAAAGTGCAAGGCCTCACAGCGCTCTAAAAGATCACGCGACTCAGGTTTCACTTCCAAGGCCCGCTCGGCAGCGGCCAGTAAATCTTCTACTGCTTCAATCTGGAAAGCCACACCCTCTTTATCTTTAAAATATAAAACACCCGCGTGACGAGGAAGCTTTTTTAAAAGTGGCTGATGGTGAGGAAGATAGCGTGGTGTGAGGGCCGCACGAGGCGTGCTTACAAGCTCTTTCAATTCTTTAAAAAGACTCAAGGCCGCTTTCGCATCCGGGAGCGCGCGATGACGATTGATCGCCTTAATATTAAAGAAGCGGCACATCTCATCAAGCGTGTAGCTTCGAAGTCCCGGGATGAGCTCTTGCGAGAGTTTAAGCGTGCAAAGAGTTTTACACTTTAAAGGGCGGCCCATTTTCTCAAAAGCCTTAGAGAGCATTTGCCAATCAAACTCGACATTGTGAGAAACAAAGACATGGCCTTCAAGGCGCAAGGCCACACGCTCAGCGATTTCATAAAATTTAGGTGAATTATCTAGTTCGCGCTGAGTGATGCCGGTCAAATCAAGAATGTCTTTTGATACTGGGACTGTCGGATTGATGATGGTTTCAAAAACATCTTTCACCACACCCTCTTCAAAACTGATCAGCGCGATCTCAATCATCTCGCGATTTTCTTCAAGACCTGTGGCTTCTATATCCGCAATGACATAACGCATACACACAATGCTACATTGACCCACAATTGAGGGACAAGGTATTTTAGGCTGTGTTTAACCTCGACTCATCATGGAAAAAGGCCCTTCATCACCCAGAGCTTAAGTCTCTGGAGGCTTTTATTCATTCTGAGCTTAAAGAGGGCCAAACGATCTATCCTGAGACTCAAGATATTTTCAACGCACTCAACATGACACCCTTTGATCAAGTCAAAGTCGTGATCTTGGGGCAAGACCCTTATCACGGCGCGGGCCAAGCCCATGGACTGAGTTTCTCCGTGAAGGCCGGCGTAAAACTTCCTCCAAGTCTTAAAAATATTTTTAAAGAACTCCAAGAGGACGTCGCAATCTCTCCACCACTCAATGGTGATCTCACCAAGTGGGCCCAACAAGGGGTACTGCTTTTAAATAATGTGCTCACCGTAAGGGATGGAAAACCTGGCAGCCATCACGGCAAGGGTTGGGAAGAATTTACGGATCTCATTATCAAAGAATTAAATGCGAAGAGAGAGAATCTGGTGTTTATTCTTTGGGGCGCGCCTGCGCAAAAAAAAGCAGCAAGTGTGGATGAATCCAAACACCTGCTGCTTAAATGTGTTCACCCTTCACCACTCTCCTCTTATCGTGGCTTTTTTGGCTCAAAGCCCTTTTCAAAAACCAATGCCTATCTTGAATCAAAAAAAATTAAGCCTATTGATTGGCGCTTGAAGTAAGTGGAGGCATTTTAAAGGCAGGGCATTTCGCTTTCACTGCCTTGTAAAAACTTTCATCATCTTCAAATTTGAATTTAAAGCAACTCCAACCGCTATTAAGCCACCCTTCACTGCCTTGAGGCAGACGATAGCCCCAATTGTATTCAAATAAAGATTCTGAAGGCATGTTGCATTTTGATTCCACCCCATTCACGATGGATTTAATCGGAACCAATGAACCTGGTTTGCGATAGTCTTTATCGTTTGTGATGGGAGCCTCTAGCCACATCCCTTCGCCTCTATAATTAAAACTCGCATTCGGATAGAAGCGCTTCTCTTTAGGGCGAGTCTCGACATTGACCTTTTCCTTTTCAATGAAAGCCCCATCAACAACTTTTCCGCTCTTAGCATCAAAGACAACCTTCTCTCCCGTGACCAGTGTCATAAAGATTTTATCTTGTCGGCGACTCACACTCGGGATCACTTTTCTTGGGAAGAACATGTAGTTTGTCATCCGCACATCAGTTGAACGATAGCGCTCTATGACTTTTCCATTTGGGGCATAAATTTCTTTGACTGGCCAATCAAGCAAAGTGAACATCGCTTCTTTATTTCGTGCATCCATGTCATAGCCATAATCACGGTGAGGGATCATCTCATCTTCAGGATAGGTTTCTCCCTCTTCAATATAAGGCAGAGATTTACCATAACGATTGGCCGAAAGTTCAAATCCATCGACTCGCCCCATCTCCTCACTGCCCTTCTCTCTCACAAATGTCACCTGCAGATCGGCTCCATTGTCGTAGTCAGCGTACTTCGTCGTCATATATTTTTCTTTTGTCGTGCCATTCTCGTTACCAAAACAATAATCCTTTGGCGTTGAAGCGCTAAGATCCATCGGGCCACTCATTTCCCATGGGCCTTGAACTTTGTCAGCATCGGGGATAGGGATTGAGTCATAGCAGAGTCGATTAGTGTTGGGAGTATTCAGCTTTGTGACCGTATTGGTGACAACATCAAGTTGATTGACGACTCCAATCACGGTGGCATCCGGCTTTAAGACATCGGCTTGGGTCGATTCTCCCGCTTGATTCTTTTTTAAATTCTCAAGACGGCTTTTTAAAAGCGCACACATGCCACTCTTGCCTTGATAACCTGTAGGTGAGCAGGCATTGGCGAGCAAATCAAAGAGATCACTCAAACGCTTTTGTAGCTCAGGATCAGCATCAATTTCTTTAATCACTTTCTCAAGAGATCTTCCCTCGCTCTCAAATGCTTTTTGGCAGTTACTGAATGAAGATTGTCTCTCTTCTTTGGTTTTATTAGAAATACAAAGCGCCGATCCAAACAGTAAAGGATTACAAAGCAGAGCGCCCTGCCCACAGCGAGCGGCTTCTTTTTTATAAATGGGATTCACATTTTGGGGAGAGGTACAAACTTTGCGCTCACCCACAGTCACAAGCTTACTAGGCCATCCGGCATAGAAACAGTTTCCTTCAAACTCGGCCGCATAGGCCTTGTGGATAAAAAATAATTTAAAGGCAGAAGCCTTCACCTCTTCCAATTCAGTGTCTCGCGCATCAGATTTCAAAAATGTTTTGAGAGCTTCGAGAGTTTTAATTTTTTGCGTGTAATTTAACTTCTTCCAAATCGGTTTATGGATTTGGGAGAAAGCTGAAAAGGAAGTAAACACACAAAGGGCAAGTATAAGATT
>JAIEMA010000043.1 GCA_019752535.1 Bacteriovoracaceae bacterium | reverse complement strand
ATATTTCCTAAATAATTAAGCCAGTGAAAACCAGGCCAAGCAAGCCTTGAGTCCTTAACCTGTCCATTCAGGGGAAGAGATTCAAGCCTCGCTACAAAATCAGACTGCATGATAGAGGGATTATTCACTTTGTTCCAGGCCTGAGCCGAAACTAAAGTAGGGAGCAAGAACAGGGCAGTTATCAAAATTGAGCGCATAGGTAATCCTTGGAACCCCTTAAATAAGGTGAGTTCAATCTATAGGCAATAGTTAAACTAAATCGTGAATTATCTACACTGAACAAACCTAAGACGGTGGGTATTGGTGTAACTTTATGGGCTATGAAAACAATCCTCGTCACAGGTGGAGCCGGCTATATCGGCTCACATGTCCTCAATCAGCTCTCAAAAAATAAAAAATACAACGTTATCGTTGTTGATAACTTAAGTACAGGTCGAAAAGAAAGTGTGATCTATGGTGACTTAAAAATTGGAGATGTAGGTGACCATAAATTTATGGATTCAGTTTTTGCAAGTCATGACATATCAGCTGTCCTCCACTTCGCTGGCAGTATTGTCGTGCCAGAAAGTGTCGAAAACCCTCTAAAATATTATTCAAACAACACTATCAATAGTTTTAAACTCCTGGAGCACATAGCAAAATACAATAATCCTCCACTTATTTTTTCATCTACAGCGGCTGTGTATGGTGAGCTTAAGAATGGCATTGCTTCAGAGGAGAGCCCTACAAATCCAGAAAGTCCTTATGGTCGTACAAAATTAATGACCGAAGAGATGATTAAAGATCTAAACATCTCAAATCCTAAATTTCGTTATGTCATACTCAGATACTTCAATGTAGCTGGCGCAAGTATGGATGGTAATATTGGCCAATCGACACCTCAAGCCACACATCTCTTAAAAGCGGCGTGCGAAACAGCTATAGGAAAAAGAAAATCGATGAGTATTTTTGGTATTGATTATCCCACTGCTGATGGAACATGTATTCGAGATTTTATCCATGTGGATGATTTAGCCAGGGCCCATGTTGCTGCCATTGATTATCTAATTAATGGATATGTGTCGCAGACACTTAATTGCGGGTATGGTGCCGGACACTCCGTCAAAGAAGTCATAGAAATGACAAAAAAAGTAAGTGCCAAGAACTTTAGTGTAGAAGTCGCACCAAGAAGACCCGGTGACTGCATGATGGTGATGAGTAAAGCAGAGAAAATCAAAACAGTATTAAACTGGATCCCACAAAACAATGACCTTGAGACAATTGTGAAAAGCGCCTTGGATTGGGAAGCAAAACTTAAATAGAGAGCGCTTTATCTACTTCAGACTTAAATTCTTCAAAGTTAAAATCCTCTTTTAAAAATCTTGGGGATTTAAAAATATCCCTAGAGAGAAGTTTATGAACAAGTGGATGATTTCGTTTCTTGAGGACTTGAAGTTTTTTAAACATCTCCAGACCTTCTACAGCTAACATGAAACGAACGGTAGGATAAACCCTCCCTTCACGACTAGGCAGCCAAGCGGCCACATCCGTCTCTCTTCCATCAAGCTCAAGATACGGATAGTTGTTGTGAGCTTGCCACTCAAGATAATGAGTTAACCCTTTTTCTCTGGCAATAAAGAGGCCTGGCCCAAAAGTGAAACGTGGATCATCAAAATTTGATGGATTAGCATTATACCCCCCCCAACGCTGACCTTTCTTTGAATAAAGAGTCGCTCTCCAAGGATCTATTTTAGTATAAAATCCATCATCAAAAAGAACATTAAGTGAATCACTTTCATTGTTCATTTGACCAAAGCCACCAATTTTAACATTGGAGTGAGATTTCTTGATTTGTTTAGCCTTTAAAACATCTTCACCCAAACTTCCACTATAACCATTGACTTCGTCGCTAAAGAGGTAGGAAAAATAGATATTTGATTGAGTGAAGATATTTTGAAACTCTTTATTCAACACATAATCTTGATCTAGTCCATCGCCATACGAATAAATGGCTCTTATGTTTCTCTTCTTGGCTTCAGCTACTAATCTTTTCGTGTCAGCAAAATCAGAATGAGTATCCTTGGGAAGACCCGAAAAAGCAGTAAACCCGTACTTAGACAATAAATCGAGGGTGGACGAAGTTACTTTTTGTGCAAACGTGTCGAACCCCTTTAAAGGAAAATAATTTGCGGGTAAGGAATTTAGTCCAAAAAAACCAACTGGAAAATCCAAGCTTTCAACTTCGTACTTATTTATATTTAAAAAGAGGGGGAATGACTTTATCTTCCCTTTGCACTCCAGCTTTAATTCTGCTTTATGTTCACCTATTGGAAATTCCTTTAAAATCGGAAGCTCTAAGTAGAGATAGCGAGAATGAGAAGTTGAGTGACCTTTTATAAAACTGCCCACAGGTCGCAACTCTTTTGCTGCAAGTGTATAAGTTTCGTGATTCATGTCAGGTGAAGTTAATCTTTGATTTATCAAAAAAGAATTAAAGTGCGTGTTAGAAATTTTAAACTTCGATTTCACGTCCGTTGATTCAATCCTCCAAGTTAGATCTTCATCAGGAACTTTGATAACAAGATAGGGATGAGATCCAACCCCTCCTGATAGCACAAGCTTAGGATTAATTTTTTCTTTATTTGCTAATCCCAATTCCACTGAAAGGTAAAGAGAAGAAATATCCTCTGCTCTACTTATTTTCTCCTCCCTCAGTGGTCGTGTGATTGTGAAATACTCTTTTTTTTCATTGATATTAATGTCTTCAAGAACCTTGTCCGCGGCTTTCTTCAGTTTCGAAGGCCATATGATGAGGCGATTAAGTGATATTCCCGTTGGATCTCCCTCAAAGGTAAAAATTGCTTTTTTGTTTGTAACATTAAACTTTCCAGTCAGTGGTTTAAAAATTTTCTTTAAATAAAGATCATAAGGATTGTCAGATCTTGTGGGCAAAATATTTTCAAATAAAAATAAATCATCGAGATAATGGTTGAGCGATCGTACCTCTTTTCGAAATGGTTTGCCGTTTACTTCCAAGTATCTTTGGTTCCAAAAAGATGGATCCCAATATCCCAATCGATCCCAAATAAGCTGAAACTCATACTCACCATTCGGTAAATGGACTTCAAAACTTCCTTTAACCACTCCAATTGTTCCCCTTAAACTCGTCGGGACATAGAACGAATCTTCGGCCCTCCAGAATTTTGAATCTTCTGAAAAACCGTAGCCTACATCATCTGCAATACTGTCGCTGGCAACAACTTTAATAAATCCCTTGGATTGTGGCGTGCTGTTTTTTGAAAAATCGAAGGCTAGAAATTCATTTGGGAAATTAAGCGCAGTAAACAAGTCAAGGCTTAGCAATTTCACTTCAAGGTTGGGGACAATTTTTTCGCGATTATTTGGATCAATAATGACAAAAAACTTGGCGATCTTCTTCAGGTCGAGTCTACGATTAAAACGGTGTGACCCTCTCTCACCGAGATAATCGTTTAAATTGATTTTTATTATATTTTGTCCCTGAGAGAGCACCGTTTTGTAATTCAGCTGAGACCAGTAATCCTTGGTCGTGGTGTCACCAAGAGAGACATAGACTTCAAGATAGGCTTTTGTAGGATTGGTGATTTGAAGCTCAAGCGTATCATATCCGCTCCAGTTTCCATTATTATAACTTTCTGGCCGATAATTTATATATTTTTGAGAAGAGACCCGCTGGCTTGATTCATTAAATAGATATCGCTTAACTTTCGATTGGGATATTACCTCTGGTTGAGATTGAACAACTCTCTCCCGTTTGAAGGTTTTTTCACTAGCTGGAATCAATGTCATATCATCCAGGATAACTTCTCCAGGGGATTTCAAACGAAACCAAATATAAAATGGATTATCTTTTACCTCTACTTCGTACTCCAGATGCTTCCAATCAAATTTTCCATTCCAATCAGTGAACACTGACGTCTGTGCCGAATCACTTCCATAAAAGTGCCACAATGAGTATCCATCCAAACTCTTTTTAATATTTTTTGATTTTATCCAAGCCGAAAATCGGTATTTACCAGGTTTTAAATTTGACCATTTTTTGAAGACTGTTGTTGATTCACCAAGGTCATTGAGAATCTTAAGAGATCCATAGCCAGAATACCCTTCCGTCTTTTGATGACTTACAAATCCTTCACCATAGGATTGCCACTCATCCAAGCCGCCAGAGAAATCATCAGCAAACAACTGAAAAATCAAAAAAAGAAAAAACCACATTTTATAGTACTTGTGAAAGTTTCGAATTGAGTTGTGGGGCTTCTATGAAACTTGAATGCTCACCTTCTAATTCAAAAATGTATATATTTCCTTTAATTACTTTTCTCCAACCCATATAAGGATCACTGTACCATCCACTTTTGGCGAGCGGTACACGGAATAGATAAATGTCACCACTATACGATGTTGGTTTATAAGAATATATCGCTTGAAAATTTTGGCACTCTAAGTTGAAAAGCAATAGATCGAGGGGAAGTGGTCCACCCTTATTTTGATAGTAGTTATTTCTAAACCAAGAGATCATTCGCTTGAGCCTATGTTTTATGGCAGGAATAATCCTCTTTATGATTGAAACTTCATCTGGATTGGGTACTGCGATATTAACATCTGGGCCAAAGGTATCGAGAAGAATAAGTTTTTCAACAATATCTCCTGTTGCACCAAGTTGACTTGCCACTTCAAATGCAACGAGACCCCCCATGGATCCTCCGGCCAAAGTGTAAGGGCCCTGTGGTTGAATAAGTTTGATCTCTTCTATGTAACTAGAAGCCATTTCCTCAATTGTCTTAAGGAAAGGGGAATTACCATCCAATCCCTGGGATTGAATCCCATAAAGCGGTCTCTTGCCTTTTAAAGCAGGAATGAGAGTGTGATAGTTCATTACGTTCCCACCCACACCATGAATACAAAAAACGGGAGAGCCATTACCCTCAAGACTGATTTTAACAATATGCTTAAATTTTATATCTTCATTATTTTCACCAAAGACGTGAGAAACAAAAGCACCGAATTCAGAATGCTCAATAAGATCAACAAGTGCGATAGATAGATCAAAAGTCTCATTTATGGTTGCAATCAGCTCTACGGCCATAAGTGAGTGACCACCGAGTTCAAAAAAGTCATCTGAGCTTTTGATGTGAGTTACTCCCAAAACGTCTTGCCAAATTTTTCTAATATCTTTACTTGTCGATTTCTTTTCTGAAATTGATATCAATGGCAAAGACTTACGATCAACCTTGCCATTTGGTGTCAGTGGAATAGATTCAAGTTTCATATAATGAGCTGGATGCATGTAAGGCGGAAGATCTTTAGCAATCTCTGATTTTAAGAATTGTTCATCAAATTTGCCAACCAAATAGGCTACAATTCTTAAGTCCCCAGGTTTTACTTCCTGGATTCTCACCACTGCATCCGAAATTCCAGCTTGCTTTCGAAGAACAACTTCAATCTCTTCTAATTCAATTCGATATCCACGAATCTTTACTTGACCATCAATTCTTCCAAGGCACTCCCATTCACCATTTTTTGTCTGACGAGCAAGATCACCAGTTGCATAAAGACGCTTGCCTATTGTTGGATGTTTGAAAAATTTCTCTTTTGTCATCTCCTCTCGAGCAAAGTATCCATTTGCAAGACCTGCTCCTCCAATATGCAACTCACCTATTTCACCAGGATTTAAAATCTTTTTATTCTCATCAAGAACATAGATCTGAGTTTCGTTAATTGGTGAGCCAATATTAATTTCATCTTCTGTTATTAATTTCTTGCATGTTGACCATACCGTGGTCTCGGTAGGTCCATACATATTCCAAACCTCTGCTGTATCTCTTATTAGTCTTCCAGCTAAATCTTTTGGAATGGCTTCCCCTCCACAAAGAACTTTTAAATCATTCTTGCCTTGCCAGCCAGAAGCATATAGAAGTTTCCAAGTGGCAGGAGTCGCCTGCAAAACAGTTATTCCTTCTCGTTCAATCAATTGTGCAATTTCATGTCCATCTACAATCTGAGAAGGATCTGCAACAAAAACAGAACCACCACAGATGAGTGGAAGGTAGAGCTCTAATACCGCAATATCAAAACTAAGAGTGGTGACGGCCAAAAGTTTATCGCTCTCGACAAATCCAGGATTTTTCTTCATCGAAAACAGAAAATTCAAGACAGAGGAGAAACTGACTTCTACTCCCTTGGGCTCACCAGTACTTCCTGAAGTAAAGATCACATACATTGGATCTTTTGGCTTAAGATTCACAGGCTTTAATTCATCATTAGCGGAATGAAGACTTGAAAATAAAACTGATTGAGCAAAACGCTTTGAATTAGCCTCATCTGTTAGAAGCATTTTTGGATTAGATATTTGGATCATCTTCTCAAGACGATTGATAGGGAAATATGGGTCTAGTGGAACATAGGCAGCTCCGACCTTATTAATAGCCAATAGAACTATTAACATTTCGATGCTTCTATTCATAGAAACACCTAGGATATCTCTGGGGCCAATTCCTCGATCCTGCAGAGCAACTGCTAGTTTCGTGGATTTTAAGTCTAAATCGGCATAAATTAGACTTCCTTTTTCTGATTTCACTGCAACAGAAAGAGGAGAGGCTTGAGCCCACTGTTTGATTAGACTAGAAATAGAAACGAAATCCTTAGATTCTCCAGGAACAATAACCTGACTTAAAATCTCTAGGAAGCGATCAAAATAAGACTCAATTGTTTTTCTCTCAAATAAATCTAGTCTGTATTCAAATGCACCTTCAATTTTTGAAGAACTGGTTTTGATCCAAACATCCAAGTCTGTATGAGTGGAGGACTTATCGACATTTATCTGTGTGTATAAGCTTCCATTAAACGATGATTTTCTATTCGTTACATCTTGATACGAAAAGAAAGTCTGAAAAACAGGCGTTCTCGATGGACTCTTTGGATAGTTAATCTCTCGAAGAAGCCTTGCGAAAGGATAAGCTTGGTGGTCGAGTGCTTCCACAAGAGCTTTATCGACTTTTCTTCGAGTCTCGTCAAAGCTCTCGGCCATATTTATATTCAGTCTAATGGCCAGAGTGTTTACAAAAAAACCAATAACATCTAGTTCATTCACTGAGTTTCTGTTTCTTGACGGCATACCTATAATGATATCCGTCTCTTCCGTCATCTCTGCCACTAATCGAGAGAAAGCAGTAAAAAAAACGTTATAAAGTGTGATTCCATTTTTTCTTACGTAGTCCTGCAAGCTAGTTGTCACTTTTTCATTGAGGACAAAATTAAATGCCTCGCCCTGATGGGAAACTCTTGAAGGGCGATCCTTTTGTCCTTTCCAGTCGAGAAGTGGTAAGGGGGACTTTAACTGCTCATGCCAAAATCTCTTCTCACCAGTCAGCTCCTCACTGTATCCTTTTTTTGTAAAAGAATAATACGAAGCTTTAATCTCACCTAGCTTTGGAGCTAGTCCTCTAATCAATGATGAATACACCTCATCTAATTCTTTAAAGAATACATCAAAAGACCATCCATCCCATATTATATGGTGAACCATAAAGAAAAAGGCATAATCATTTTCTCCGAGTTTAAAAAGTGTCGCCTTAAAAAGCGGAGCGCGACTCTTCTCAAAAACAAACGTCGATTCCTTGGCTAGCTTTTCGGCCAATTCTGCTTCTCTGCACTCAACAAACGAAAGATTAAAACCAGCAAGCGCTTCACTGATAGTTGTCACATTTTGTTTTATCTCTTTGCCCTCACGAACGAGTTTGGTTCGTAGCATGTCGTGCCTAGAGATCAGAAACCGAAGTGATTCAAGAAGACAGTTTTTATCAATATCAATTTTGAGCCTGATGCAAGCAGGAAGGTTATGCATCGTTGAGCGTGGATTTATCTCATCAAGGTACCAAGCCTGCCATTGAGAGTAAGAAAGACTAAAAATCTCTTCTCTTACAGGTGCAACTTCATTTTTGTGGGGTTGTGTCACTATCGACTCAAGCGAGCTTAACAACTGGGCGAGGGAGGCTGGAGTTGGTGCAATAAAAAGATGTTTAGGTTTTATGTTTTTCTCAAAAATCTGACTCAAGCCCTGGGCCACTTCAATCGCAAGCAGAGAGTGTCCCCCAGAGCTAAAAAAATTAGAGTCAGGCAAAACATTAACATTTAGAATTTTTTTCCATACATCACAAATTAATGCGCAAGCTTCGGTGTCTACTTGTGCCGTTGGCTCAATTTTTGAAGCGAGTTTGTTTTGGGTTGGCACCTTCGCTTCAAGTTTCAAATGTGCCGATTCTATTGATAAAAAACTTTCAATATAATCTTGGAAGAAATTATTAATAAATTCTTCAGTAAATAAATTTGTATTGTATTGGCATTCGATTACAATATTTTTTTCACAGCTAACAACATTAACAAATAACTCAAAATTCTCTGCAACCCTAGGTATTGTTATATACCGACCCTTGATGCCCTTAAAACTTAACCCCTGATTGGGTTGCTGTTGGTCAATATTAAAAACAACATTCACGAGTGGGATACACTTGGGGTCTCTGGTTAAATTCAAATCTTGTAAAAGCTTGCCAAAACTTAAAAATGGATGCTCAAATGCATCCAGCATCTTGCCACGAGTGAGGTTGAGGTGTTGGTCAAAAGAAGTTCCAGATAAGATTTCAATATTTAAAGGCAAAATATTAACTAAATGCCCTATTAAGTTCGGTTTACCTAAATTCGCTTGAGCAGCAGAAGCCATACCTATGACAAAATTATTTTGCTGAGAAATTTGCGCAATTTTCCAGCTAAAGCCCGCCATGAGCACTGTGTATAAGCTTGAACCATGCTTTGCCGAGAGACTTCTAATACAATCAGAGATTTTTTCTGGGATAGCAAAATCGATTCTCTTGCTCGTATAAGTTCGAAATTCAGGTCTTAATTTATCTTCTAGGTAAAGATAGGGTGGGATTTTTTTAAACTCATCCCTCCAGTAGTTGCGATCTTCGAACGGGAGGTTCTCAGTCTCGCTTGTCGCAAAGCTCAAGAATGAGTCAGCAGGCGCTTCTGGAGCGCGAGAAGTATTATAGATGCTACTTAGCTCTGAGAGCAAAATAGCAATTGACCACCCATCACAAATCGCATGATGAACCGAGAATAAAAGCTTGTTGTGATTTTCGTTAATTTTTAATAGTACCCATCGACTGCATGGACCATTGACGAGATCAAACGGTGTAGCAACTTCCTTGGATTCGATGTCAATTATTTCACTAGAAGAATTCACTCTCAGAGATCTATAAGGAAGAATCTGTTCTTGCTTTAATAAAAGATTTTTCCCATCTCCACTAAAAACGCAACGAAGAACATCATGTCTTTTATAAAGAATTTCTATCGCATTTCTGAGTGACAACTCATCAAGATGCCCATTGAGATCTATTGAAATGACCTCATTAAATGCTAGGCTTGATTCAGGATCAAGCTTTATACTTGCAATAATTTCTCTTTGTGACTCAGTGGTTGCGATAGCAAGCTGAATGACACCATCTCGAAATGGATTGTAATCTACTAGCTTTCCAAATTGGTTTTTCTTGTCATTTTCTCGATCACTCATACTTCTAGTCTATTAAAGCCACCAGTATCATTCTTTAAAAACCAAGCAGGGTTTCCATGCTCATCTCGGCCAAGCATAGCACCAACAACTGGGGCCCTTGAAGGATCAATTACTTTTGAGCTTTTCTCTTTAAAATTAGTGTCTATGTTCACTTCACTCATCGGTAAAAGGCCCAAAAACTGCATATCTGCGATAGATTTTTTAAACGCCTGTAAAACAAACTTGAGTTGCTCATCTGTATGAGCGAGATTAACAAACCATGGGAATCCATCATAGGTATGCACACCATGGAATCTAAGATGTGCATAGAGGAGTTCTCCACAAGAAACATCCGTTTTCCACTTAGGTTTCATTAGGGAACCAAAACGGTCCATTTTCAAAGGAACACCTGAAAGCTGCAAAAACAGATTAAGTTCCTCAGTGAAATGAGCTGCCTTTCTATTCAACTCTTCATAGAGGGCCACTCCACCATTTTTAATAATTTCAAGTGCACCTTTAGCAGCAGCTAGAGTTAGCGGATGGCGCACAAAGGTTCCAGCAAAATAAGTCACTCCTACTGTCGGAGTGGATTCGTCACCATATTGCCAATCCCCTCCATCGAGGGCATCCATATATTTCGACTTACCAGAAATAACACCAATCGGCATTCCTCCGCCTACGATTTTCCCATAGGTGCAGAGATCAGCCCTGACTTCAAAAACTGCCTGAGCGCCACCTGGGTGGATTCTGAAACCAGTGATGACTTCATCAAAAATCAAACACGTATCATTTTGGTCACAGATTTTTCTCACCTCTTGCAAAAACTCTTTCGGATGAAAGTCACAACGGCGACTCTGGACAGGCTCAACCAGGACAGCGGCCACATCCCCAGCAAGCTCACGGATTTTTTCTAATGATTCTGTTGTTCCATAATCAAGTACAATCATTTCAGAGACAGCACTTGGATTGATACCAGGGGAAGCCGGGAATGATTTTAAATCACGGCCTGCACGAATGATCACTTCATCATTGATCCCATGATAAGAGCCACTAAACACAATAATCTTCTCTCTCCCAGTTACGGTCCTCGCAATTCGCATCGCTCCAAGCACCGCTTCAGATCCAGTATTGCAAAAAGCAGATCTCTCGTTGCCAGTTAGCTCGTTAATCATTTTCGCTACATCTGCAGTCAGGGGATGCTGAGGGCCAATCTCCATTCCATCGTTCATCTGCTCAATCATTATTTTTTTAATTTGTGAGTTATTATTTCCGAAAAAGTTCGAACCAAAGCCACAAGTCATATCAACATATTGATTATCATCTAGGTCCCAAAGAAGCTGACCAAGAGATTTTTTAACTACTATTGGATAAGTTATTTCCTTCCACTCAGGTTTAAATCCAGTAACAGCTCTAGGGTCTGCATGACTTTTTCTATTGATTTGAGTAAATGATTTAGACCCATTTGTTTTAGTTGCATAGCGAGTGAGGAATTCATCAATCATCTGCTTTTTCTTATCTGAGAAGTCTGAAGTTTTCTCAACAGTAATTCTCGCGCAAGCGCCAAAGGCTTCTTTGGCATTTGAAACACTTGCCTTGGCTTTTGACTTGACCTCAACGGCTTTTGGCGTCTCAGCACTTGCTGTGACAGTTGGTGAAACACTATTGCCCTGAAGCAAGGATAATTGTTGGGCCATAATCTCAAGTTGGCGCGCTACTAAAGAGGCCATATCACTATTAATAGCGGAAGACTGAGTCACGACAGCAGAAGGCGCTGCCGGCATTGTTGTTTGAGTGACCTTTGGCGTCTCAATCTTTGCTGGCTCAATTACAACTGAGGCTACTTTAGGCATTTCAACTTTTGGCATTTTATCACTATAGAATTTTGCGAGCGCCTCAATGGAAGGATAATTTTCGATGAGCTGCCTAAAGTTAATTTGAACCTTAAGCTCTTTTTTTAATTTCAAAGCAATTTGAGTCAAAAACAAAGAATCCATACCCATCTCGATAAATGACATACTTCTTGGATTAGAGCCAACATCTAGACCTGATGTTTCCTCAAAAATCTCTATTAGTTTCTTTTCAATCGACTGAGATGAATCCATAATTTCTCCAATACTGTTCTTATTCATTTTGTTTTTATCGTCTAACCAATATTCTTTTTTGCTAAATGGATATGTGGGAGCGGGTACTTTTTTGAATGACTTCGGTAAGAAAATTAAATTATGTCCATTTACCCATAGATTTCCACAAACCCTTGAGAGACTTAAGTGTTCATCATTTATTTTTCCATTTAAGCAGCTTTGAACACTGATCTTAGAATTAACTTTCTTAATGAGATTCTTTAAAATTTGCTGGGGACCAATTTCAATCACTTGAAAATCATTTGAATCTATCTGCTCAACCGCCTCTACAAAATTGACAGTCCTCTCGATATGCTTCGACCAATAGTCAACATCAAGCATAAGCTTTGATTCACTCTTGCCAGTAACTGTTGAGATAAACGAAATTTGAGGTGCATTGAGTTTAATATTCTCCATAAAGCTCTTAAGCTTAGGTGAAATTGGCGACATTAAACGTGAGTGAAAGGCATGAGAAGTTGCCACTCTTATACATCCGACTGCTCTAGATTGTAATTCTGACTCTAAAGATTCGATTCTTTCAATTGGCCCAGAGATTACGCAGTTTTTATATCCATTAATCGCCGCTATATCCAAATCAAATTGACGGGCCAAAACTAAAGCCTTTTCTTTATCAAGAAGGACAGAGAGCATGGCCCCATTTGGAATCTCTCTCGTTAATGAAGCTCTCTTGGCTATAATTCTTAAACCATCTTCAGGCGTGAACACTCCAGAAATTGTGGCCGCGACAAATTCGCCGACACTGTGACCTATGACTAAATCTGGAATCAGACCCATTGATAGAAGTTGTTTGGCAAGGGCATATTCTAAAACAAATATAGCTGGCTGAGTGTAATAGGTATTGTTCAAGAGCTTCTCGCTGTCTTCAGAGAACAAAATATCCTTAAGACTGCGATCTAGAATAGTATCTAAAATGACAGCAGATTCATCTACAACTTGTTTGAACACAGGGAACAATTTATAAAGACTAAGACCCATTTTTGCGTATTGGGCACCCTGACCACTGAATGCAAAAACAATTTTTTTCTTAGCATCATTTTTCTTTAAAACATCACCATTTTGAAGAATAGTAGCACGAAAAGCATGAAGCTTTCTTGAATGCTCAAGAGTTGAAGCCAACGCGACTTGATCGAGAGCAACATTATTCTCTAGAACACTTTTGACCTGATTGATGTAATCATCAAGTTGTTCTTCCGTTCTAGCAGATACCTTAAAGATCGTATTTAAATCCGCAGACTCGCTGGTTTGAGGAATAAATTTTTCAATAACAATATGTGCATTCGTACCCCCTACACCAAAGGATGAAACGCCCGCTTTTAATTTATCTCCGGCCAGTTTTACGTTTTCATTTGTGATAACAAATGGACTTGATTCTAAATTTAATAGAGGATTGATTTCGTTTAGGTGGGCAGTCCCTGGAACTATTCCCGTTTGAAGAACTTTAATAGCTTTTATCAAACCTGCTACACCAGCTGCTGCAGTCAAATGACCTGTATTCGCCTTCAGTGAAGAGACATAGCAAAAATTAGATTTATGAGTTGATTGAGCAAAGGCGTTTTTTAATGCTTCTATTTCAATTGGGTCACCAACTGGCGTAGCCGTTCCATGCGCTTCAATATAACTTAACTCTTCAGCTGAAATGCCTGCATCATGATGTGCTCTTAGGATTGCGTCTTCTTGGCCAGCAACACTTGGAGCCGTAAAGCTCATCTTGTTTGATCCGTCATTGTTAAGTCCAACACCTTTGATCACTGCAAGAATATTGTCTTGTGACTCAACTGCCTCATCTAATCTTTTAAGAACAACTACACCCGCACCATCGGTAAACACTGTTCCGCTGGAAAGAGAGTCAAAGGGGCGACACTTACCATCTTTTGAAAGGATTCCACCTTCTTGAAAATGATAACCTCTCTCGTCACTGCCAGAGATCGATATGCCGCCGGCAAGAGCAATATCGCAGTGACCAAGTCTTAAGGAATTAACAGCTTCAATAATAGCAACTAAAGATGTTGAACAACCCGTGTGAATGCTTAAGGATGGCCCCTTAAGATTTAATTTATGTGATACACGAGTTGCGATATAGTCTTTCTCGAGACCAAGCATGACATTGAACGCACCGAGACTTTCAGTTTTATCAGGATATTGTTCAATTTTTTGGCGATAGAGAGAATTCCCCTCACCTGCAAAAACACCTATGTTACTTTCCTCTTCAAAATTCACACCTGCTAATTCCAGGGCTTCATGAGCAATTTCTAAGAATTTCCTTTGTTGAGGATCCATCATTTCAGCCTCACGAGGAGTGAATCCGAAATAAGGTGCATCAAATTCTTTTTGGCCTGGAAGACTAGCTCCAGCATTTACAAAGCTTGAATCCGTTCCAGCTTCTGATTTATCAAAAAGCTGAATGAGATTTTCTTGCTTTAATATCTTTTCCCAAAGTTCATCAATATTTCTGGCGCCAGGGAATCGACCATTCATTCCGATTACTGCAATCGGTGAATGCGACACCGAAGCGCGCTTTTTGGTAAGCAAAGTTGATTGAGAAAGATTTTTGCTAATCGTAGAATCCTGAAACAAAGCGAGAATATTTTTCTTTTTTGAAGAATTTAAATTAATCTCAGTCATCACTTTTATTGCTAAAAGAGAATTGCCTCCAAGCTCAAAAAAATCATCATGAATACCAACACTATCAATATTCAAGTTTTTAGAAATAATCTTAGCCCACAATTTCTCTTCTTCAGTTCTGGGAGCAACATACTCATTTGATAGATTTGGTCTATCCGTTGAAGGGGAAGGAAGATTTTTATAATCAATTTTACCAGAAGCCGTGAGTGGAAGTTTCTCAAGCTGAATAATACTCTTCGGAATCATATAATCCGGCAGAAGATTTGAAAGTTTGCCCCTTAGATCTTTTGTATCACCAGTAACATATGCGTGAAGTTCAAAGATTCCATCTCTTTCAAATCCCTTGACAGCGGCGCTGCAACCAAGATCAGAGAGCACAGCTTCAATTTCATTTGTCTCTACTCTAAATCCTCTCACTTTAATCTGAGAGTCTATTCTTCCCTCATAGTTTATGTTGCCAGTAGATTCAACCTTTCCCAGATCCCCAGTTTTATACATTCTACCCAATGAAGGATGAGTGATAAACCGTTCATCCGTTAGTTTCGTATTATGGATATACCCATCAGCGAGACAGACCCCCGAAAGATAAATCTCCCCAATTTCCCCATTAGACACTTGATTTAAATTGCTATCTAAAAAGTGAAATCTCGCTCCCTTAATTGGTTTTCCAATTGTAGGTAGGCTGGGCCATGAAGAGGGATCATTATTAAGAGTTAAACTTGAAACCACATGAGTCTCACTTGGCCCGTAATGATTGTGTAGGCTGGCTTTTGTGACTCTAAAAAATTCTCTAATAGAAGGTGTAATTTTTAATTGTTCACCAGCCGTCGTTACATTTCTCAGATTTTTGGGCCAAACGCTGATTGACTCTGCCATCTGAGCCATTTGGTTAAGAGCGACAAAAGGTAAAAAGAGACGGTCTGTTTGTGTTTTATCAATATAATTTAACAACTCCTCGGGATTTAATCTCTGCTCTTCACTAATAAGAACAAGACATCCACCAGTCGTTAGTGTGGCAAAAATTTCTTGAAAGTGAACATCAAAACTTATTGGAGCAAATTGTAAGGTTCTTAACGAATTTTGTGCTTCTTGATTTTGCCATTCAATAAGATTGCTTAATGCTTCGTGAGAGAGTGCAACACCTTTAGGTTTTCCTGTTGAACCACTCGTGAAAATCACATAAGCAAATCTTCCTACATTCACTTTAGGATTACTTATCTCTAAAGTATTTTCAATGCTCGAAGCTAAATACTCTTTCGTAAGAATTAACTTCGCCTTCGATTCATTTTTCATAAACTCAAGGCGATCTTTAGGATAGCTCTCATCAAGAGGGAGATAAGCGGCTCCAGCTTTAAGAACACCGATTATTGAAGCGATGAGATCAACAGAGCGCAATAGAGATATACCGACAATATCACCGGGCCTTACACCATCATTAATTAAAGAATAAGCGATTTGATTGGCACGCTTATTAAGGTCACCATAAGTTACGAATTTATTCTGAAACAGAATAGCCTCACTATCTGGCGAATGATCTGCTCTTTGTTCAAAGAGTTGATGAATAAGCAACGGAAAGCCCCTTTATGTTGATTCATAAAATTTAACACGATTTAGCCTTGCGTTTTGGAGGGCTTAAAGAAGCATGACTTTTTTACAGGGGTACGATTGACGTTTCCCGCTTTGATGTCTGGAGGAGGGAAATAATAAAATTATTTTTATAGAGAGTTTTGCCCATATAAGTTCCATTCAGGGCCTTGAGTTCACTTTTCTGACTCGCTAGTGTCAACTGCCACTCGTGTGTATTCAGCGACTTATATTGCACCTCTAGAAAATCAATAAAGCAGCGGCAATGAGGATGGATTGCTTTGTAAAAGGCCTCTTTGGCAGAAAAAAGTCTCGTCATTTCAAGGCACTTATTACTATTGGTCCAAAGGGATTGCTCCTCCAAAGAGGCAATTGAATTCCCAATAGTTTGTGATCTCTCTGGAGTCATAATCTCCTCAACATCTATTCCTAAAATATCACCAGCGCCAATCTTTCGGGCCACACAAACGGCCATTTTATCACAGTGACTAAGACTGCCTATAAAACCTGCAGGCCATAGGGGTGCATCTTTCTCGACTGCAGGCAGGTCCTGGAGCCCAACACCTAGGCTTTCAAAAGATCTTAAAGCACAGTAGCGAGCTGACAGAAATTCGTTAATTCTTTTAGGGACCCCTCTTGGAAGGGTAAAGTGGGCAACAAGTTTTTTTTCTTCTTCTGCAATAGGTATAGAAGCAGCGAAAATAACTGTCTCGCCTGTGCCAAGAAATTCTCCACTCATAAAGCGATAATTAAGAAAGCCATAGTTGTGAGCAGAGCACTGATTTGAGTTAACCTCTCAAAGAACTTATCAGTTGGCGTGCGTTTGTCAGCATTGAGGAGAATAACGTCATTAGGTTGGATAGTAGGGATTGTCTCTACTTTTGTGATATTGAAATGGATTCTCTTAAGTCCCGAGTCTGTTTGTCGCATGACGTAGGCTTCTTGATAGCCTAAGTTCGGAATCACGCCTCCACTTTTAGTTAAGTAGTAAAAGAGACTCGCATCCTCACTGTAAAGTATCTTTCCCGGATTTTGAACACCACCAATGATTGTGACTGTCGGCACAGAGTCGTTGGTTGAGTCTTCATTTAATAATTTTATAAAAATACTGTCATATCCAGTCCAGGTTACAGCACCAGAGAAAACATTGTTTTCGAGATATTGATTAAGACTTAAAGAGTACGAGCGATCCATTTGCTTGAAAGCAACAGCATAAAGCTCTTTCTTTACATCTCCATTCACACCACCTGCCATATCGACAACTTTATCCAGTGATTCTTTTCGATTCACTAGATAGTATCCCGACTTTTTAACCATCCCTCTCACTTCTACAAAATATTTCCTCTCGATCAGCTTGAAAGTGATATCCTGAACACCTCGCTGAAAGAAACTCTCAAAGGATTTTGAGACTTTTTGAGAGAGATCCTGAAACGTAAGTCCCTTGGTTTGAATCCTAATATTATAAGGAAGAGTGAGGAATCCATCCGTAGAGATACGATAACGACCAGTCAGCTTATCATCTGAGGGGTGACTAAGAAGAAAGAGGAACCCTGGAGCCACAAGGTCATTCGTTTCATCGAAGTTAGGAATATCGTTCGCATTTAAAACGCTGGCAGAACTCTTGTTGTTCTCTGAGTTTTTAATCTTATCCACTAATCTTTCATAGTTTTCATTGGAATTACTCGAGGCACATGCAACGAGAGCAAGAGACATCAACCCTAAAATAATATTCTTCATAAAAACCTCTATTTATATGGATTTAACTCTCAGGAAATTAAGAATGTAGCAAGGAAAACCCCCAATACTATCAAAATTACACGACTTAATTATCAAATGCTTTAAGTCTTCAAAAATCTGATAAATAGGGGATTCAAAATGGATTTAAAATGAAGATTATTCACATCACACAATTTTTGGGAATTGGGGGGCTAGAAAAAGTTCTCAATATGCTCATTATTGAGCAGATGAAGGCAGGCCATGATGTTGAGCTTATTGTGTATGATCACGAACAAAGCTGGGTCTCATTTTTTCGTGAACAAGGAATCAAGGTCAATACTGGTTTTACCAAAAAAAATGGATTTTCATTTCAACTCGTGCGCCAGCTTCAGGACGTCACTAGAACTGCTGACATTATACATACCCATGACTTGAATCCGCTCATTTATATCGCCCTCTCTAAAATTCTCGCCAAGTTATGTTTTAGAAAACATCCTGTGGTTATTCACACGGCCCATGGAATGGATCATATAATACGAAGACCACTCAATAAGTGGTATGAGCGATTAACCGGTCTGCTTACAAATGAAATAGTGGGAGTAAGTGAAAAAGTATGTCAAACATACAAGAATGAACTGTGGGTTAGCTCTAAAAAAATAACTCAAATTGACAATGGAACTTCTATCCCCGTTCTTGGCACTGATACACGTAGTCCAGATCCGCAATGGCTAAATAAGGAATTCTCAACGGATCCGAATAAAAAGACTTTTGTTTGTGTCGCACGGGTTTTACCACTGAAGAATCAAATGTTACTGCTAGAGTTAGCAAAAAGAAGAAACGATCTCAATGTGCTGATAGTAGGGCCTTCAGGAGATGATAATTACTGGAAAAAAATCACTTCTGAAAAACCATCAAACCTTATCATGACAGGAGCTAGATCAGACATAAGTCAAATCTTGCAAAGCTCTGATTTTTTCATCTCAGCTTCCCTACATGAAGGAATACCAGTGGCCGTTTTAGAGGCAGGATCATTTGGCTTACCTTGCTTTCTAAGTCTTATTCCCGGGCATTTGGCGATTCAAGAAAAGTCAAAGTCACCGGTTGCCCTCTTTTTTAAACCCGACAGCATAGAAGATCTACTTGCCCAAATAATCAATTACGAACAAAACCCGCTTGAAATAAACACAAATTTAAAAAAGACCATTTACGATCATTTTTCCTCTCATAAAATGAGTCAAGAATATTTGCGTGTCTACGAGACTCATTATGCTTAGTAAATTAAAACAGGGGCATTGGCCTATATTTCTTTTAAGCAGCACCAGTTCCATCGGTAATCTATTTTTACCGTTAATTTTAGTTCGTGTGCTCACAACTCAAGAAGTCGGACTTTATAAATCCTTTTTTATTCATCTCTCAATATTACCGTTTTTATTATTTGTGGGGGGGCCTCTTCACTCTGTCTATTACTGGGCCGGTCATGAACATGATAAGCAGAGACAATATTTCAACGCCAGCTGGACACTAACTTTCTTTTTTTCAATTCTTATTTTTATAATTGGATTTCCATTAAGAGGTTATCTTGAGAGTCATTTTGATATGTCTCCCATTTATGTTGTCATACTTCTTGCGACTGGAGCGCTGTGGTCCTCTAGTTCATTTTTTAGTGAGCTCTCTATCGCAAAAGGAAGACAAGCTTTGGGATCCATTTATGATACAGGCTTTGAGGTTACTAAGGTTCTAGGGATTATCTATTTTGCAGTTACCAAAAAGAGTCTCCTGCACTCAATTGAGTTCTTTGCGGGCTTGATGCTTTTTAAGTCTGTACTTTCAGCATGGCTAAATTATTATGTTCATCACGTAAGACTGGAGTGGGATAAAGAATATTTATTAAAAGTGTTAAAATACTCAATGCCCATAGCCCTTACTGCTTTGCTAGGGATTTTTGTTGAGAAATATGACCTGTTACTAATGTCTAAGCAGCTTAATGCAAGTGAATTTGCTTTTTACTCCTTAGGCTGTCTAGTGATTCCTCCTTTATATCTTTTGGAGATGTCAGTTCAGAAAATTCTGATACCAAAACTTTCAAAGTATTATAGAGACAACAATAGTGAAGAATCCTCGAAGGCTTTTCGCAAGGCAATTAGTGACATCACTCTTTTTATCATACCATCCACATTGGGGTTAATTGTTTTTGCAGAACCAATTGTCGAGATTCTTTTAACAGCAAAATACCTGCATGCATCTATCTACTTACGTATCTTTGCTCTTAGCTATCTTCTCCTTGCTTTACCCCATGATTCTGTTGCAAGAGCGACTGGGGAGACAAAATGGATTCTCAAAATGTATCTTGTTGTTACCCCCATTTCTTTATTCCTCACCTATTATGCTGCTGGACACGCTGGCGCGTTGGGTGCCTTAATCGCCTCAATTGCAGTTAAATTCATACCGAAGTTTTTTGGACTTACGATGTCTAAAACCGTCATGAAATGGAGGTGGAGAGATCTCTTCCCTTTAAAGCATCTTGCACTTTATTTTTCTCTCGCTGGCTCACTCTCAATCCTTTCAATTTTTATTCATAATATCTTCCCTACACAAATCCTGTGGTTTTTAGTTTGTGGAAGCTTGTTTGCAATCATTTACTTGGGCGTCGCTTACATCTATTTAAAAAAAGATCGTTATGCAACCCACTAGTAAAACGCTGTGCTTATTTGCTCCCGGGCCAATTGGTGGGGCGGAGAAAGTTGTTTCGCTAGGTTCTGAATCTATAAGTAGTAGAATTGACTCTTATGAAGTCTGGATCATTAAAGAAGAGAGAGCCCCAAGGGCTGCTTCTGATTTTTCAAAACTACTCAAGAAATCGAAAAAGAAGGAGTTTGCATCAAAGGGAATATTCGACTTCGCTCTTTATCGTTCTTTGAAAAAGTCTTACGAGAAAAATGGAGACGCCATCATTCATACTCATGGCTTCAAAGCTCTGGCTTATGCAAGTCTAATAGCTCCTTTAAATAAAATCATACATACGCACCATGGAGTCACATCTCATACTTTAAAAGTTAAAATTTATGAGGCAATCGAGTTTTTCTTAATGAAAAGGGTGAGAACTGTTATTGCTGTATCAGATTATATGAACCAGCATTTTTTAAAAATCGGTCTCAAAAACTCAACAGTTGTTGAAAACCCGTTGAGTATTGATCCAATATTGAAAGACAAGCTTTCAAGTAAAATCAAATTCACCTACGTCGGACGTCTTTCACCAGAAAAAGGCATCATCAATCTACTGACCGCATGCGGTGAGGTTGAAACAAAAGAAGATTGGGAATTGCACATTTATGGCGATGGGATACTCAGGTCAGATGTTGAAAAAATCATCACAAATAACAATTATGGCAATATTTTCTACCACGGATTTACTTCAGAAACGAGCTCCGTCTATTCACAGACAGATTGTCTCATTCTTCCCTCTTTTACCGAAGGTCTCCCATTAACACTGATTGAAGCACTTTGTTGTGGGCTTCCGGTAATTGCTAATTCTGTAGGGGCCATCCCGAGTCTTATAGAGGATAAAATAAACGGCATTTTATTAGCGAGTAATGAGCCGATTGATATTAAAAAAGGGATTGAAGCTTTTCTTCATTCATTTACTGAAATGACAACTGCTGCGAAAGCTAAGCAGCACTATTACACTCAGCGTTTCTCACTTGATGTTTGGACGGATAAAACAATTAAGCAATATCAAAGGCTTTGAAGCCAGTTGAGAAAGTTCACCCCCACTTTCTTTTCAGAAAAAAAACCTTCTACTTTGGTTCTTGAGTTTTTCAAAGCATCAAGTCTGTTTTGATTGAGGCTAATTAAGCTCAGTGTTTCTATCCAATTCTCAGCTGTTTCAGCATTAATGTAATCCCCTTTATCAAGATTCGCCCCCTGTACCCCCATTTGAGTACTGATTAATGGACGATTTTTTACAAATGATTCAATGACCTTGATTCTCGTTCCTGAACCATAAAACATGGGCACTAGAGTGAAAGCAGCATCGATATAGGCATCATTAAGATTTTTTACATAACCTAAAATTTCAAGATTTTTTAGATTTTTGTAATTTAACAACCAACCTTGCTCTCCAGAACCAACTATCCTTAGTTTGGCACTAGGTCTTCGAGCAACAACCTTAGGCCAGACTTCCTTGAGAAGCCACTCAAGGCCATCACGATTCGGAGGCCAATCGAGTCTTCCCACAAAAAGAAATTGCTCTTTATTGATTGTTTGATCGCTTAGCGGAGTTGAAAAATCAAATCCCAGAGGAAAGCAGTCTATCGCTTGAGGTTCCATTTCATTACTTATTTTTTCCTTATCCTCTATTGATATAGAACCAATACCATCGACAGATTGATAAATGAGTTTCTCAAAATGCAAAACTTTATTCCTCTGCCATTCTAATAAGATATTAAGAGGAAAGGATTTTCTTTTTCTGGCTTCATCCCAGAGCTCATATTCAACGTTGTGCGCACGTAATATGATTTTTGCCTTCGTTTTCAAACGATGAAACTCTAAGTTATCATTTAAAAATAAAACACCGAGATGAAGAGCATCCAGAACAATATAGTCATAGTCTCCAGTTTCAATGATTTCACTTACAATCCTTCTTGTGTTTTTTTCATGAAAATATGCAAACGTAAGAGGAAGTTTTCGTTTTGTGAGCAAGGTTTTTAAATGAAAAAACACCTTGGAAGCCAATGAGTCCAGCTTCGACCTAGGAACGAGGGTAATAGCACGCGTCTTCCATCTTTCTGATAATTCATCAACGCTGATAGATTCTGCATTATCACAGATACATACGTTATCAACGATAGCACCAGCTTCAATGACCGAACGGACAAGACTGTCGGTCGCAATCCTGGCGCCATCTAAGAGAGGGAATGTCCATTTAGGAGTAATCCACAATATTTTATTCAATATCTCTCGCCTTGTGAGAATGAGTTTTAATGCACACTGAGATTATCGCTGAGTTTCCCAGGTCGCTTCAAGTTTTGATGTAGCAGTTTTAAACAAGGCCACAAGTGATGCAATGTTTAAAATAACAAAATAATGAGGTATTGAGATTTTTGAGAGCGTTTTACCTCTTTTCTCAACAATATATGAGACAAGAGCACAGAGGTAGAACAATAGTTGCAGCAAAAGAATCAAAGAAGCAAAGATATTAGAGCTCTCGAAAATCACGGCTGAAATACTAACAAACAAAAGAGAAAGGCCAATAATTGGCGCAAGCCATCTTAAAACTTTATGACTTATCAATTGGAAGGAAGGAACGAGGTACATAAAGGGGTTTAGAATTTTTTTGGCATATAACAATCCTGTCATCCCGCCTCTTATAACACGAACTCTCATTTTTAACTCTTGCTTGGTTTTGTCGGTGACTTCTTCGTAGCAGATCGCTTCTTCCTCGTAGACCACTCTGAAACCCTTTAAAATAAACATCAAGGGCTCAGTAAAGTCTTCGATAATATTGGAAGGCAATGGTGTATAAAACTTCTTTCTGAAAGATGTTGCACACCCAACTGTACCGGTGAGAGTACCCATTTGGTTTTGAGCTTTCTTTAGCAGTGATTCATATTTCCAAAATAGTTTCTGCCCTAGACCCATGGAGCTGTTTTTGTTCGCAAAATATATCAACTGAGATGTGACCATCCCTACCTGAGGATCCGCAAAATTTCTAACCATTTTACGAATAATCTTTGGATCATACTTAGTCGTTGCGTCTGAAAAGAGTATGATTTCACCATTGGCTAAATTAACTGCAACATTTCTAGCTTGAGTTTTACCGACTCTTCCCTCAACTCGAACTAATCTCACTCCGCGGCTTAAAAATCTATTTACAATTTCATCGGTTCTATCGGTTGAACCATCAGATACAACTATTATTTCTAATTTGTCTTTTGGATAGTCCAGCTCAAGTGAATTGAGAATCTTTGCCTCAATTGACGATTCTTCATTATAGGCAGCAATCAAAAGTGATACAGAAGGCGTAATATCTGATTGAGTGATTTTTCTTTTAAATATTTTTCCAAGAATTAAGCATAGAAAAAAATATCCTACATAAATATAGAATAGAATACCCAGCAAAAGGATAAGCATTAAGTTCATGGCGACCTCAACTCTTTAGTCGCACCAATTTAGCATGTGTTATTGAGAGAGAGAGCAAAATGTAAGGGTACAGTAAATAAGTGTGTGAGAGGAATGTGATACAGGTTCCATAGCCAGCTAAGCCTAAAAAATATTCAGGGCTATCTTGACGAATTTTCCAAGCTTCTTTGAAGGCATACCCCCATAGAGAGAGGAATATGATTAGTCCAATAGGACCACCCTCTGCTAAAGCAAGGACCCAGGTGGAGTGAGCAGTCATATGCTCCCCTTCACTTCCAACGTTTCCATCAGGCACATAGTTAGGAAGGTTCTGTGGAAATCCCCAAAAACCAACACCAAAGATTGGATTCCGCACGGCCATATTCACCCCGGCCTGCCAGTACAGCTTACGATTTGATGTTGAACCTTCGATGTCTTCAGCGCCTCTTTGAAGCATTGAAAACGCTCCAACAGTAGCGATGGCACCAAAAGCGAAGCTTAGAGCTAGAAGTTTTTTACTCCTTATCCTTGTTAATGCGTAAGCACCAAAAATTGCAAAGAGACCGAGGAGAGCTCCTCTTGACTGGGATTTCCAAACTAAAACTGACATAACAGTTAGTGCACCTATCGCCACAAGCCAATTGAACGGCCGAATTTTAGTACGTAAAATGAAGAAGATCGCAAATGGAATCGCCAGCACAAAGATCGCTGCGATATCGTTTGAATTAGAAAGTATACCTACACTTTCTAATCGAGAGATCGAATCCTCTGGAATAGTTTGATCAAGAAGAACATAGCTTTTCATAAAACTCACAAAACACTTTTCAAGGATTGCTAAAACAAAAACGGCTTTTACAGGTATAATATCTTCCTCGTTTTCTAGGCCATTTTGTATAAGAAGGAAAAGGATGACGCCCTTTGAGAACACTTCAGAAAACTGAAACATGGCGACATCCACATGATTGGAAAAGAATCCAGATAAAAACATCCAGATCGAAAATAGAATCAATGTTAGAGTGCCAGGGTTAAATCTAAAATAGAGCTTCTTGTTTACCACTTTAAAAAAAAGGATCGTTGCAACTGTTATAATTGATATATCACGAGGCATCGAACTCATCATTTGATTGGAGTAAGATTCCCAAGGTCTGGACAAAAGCAAATACACCAAAAAACTTACAGCATACTTCGGATGTATTATTGCAAATGTAGTCAGAATTCCAAATTCAATGGAGAAGAATAATCCTTGAATACCCCAGGCTTCAAACAAAACCCAGATAATCCCAAGGCAAAAAACACTTAAGCCTAAGACGATAAGCGATCGTTTGTTTGAGCTGAAGCGGTTCTTGAAAGAAGATAGATCATTAAGAAGAAGAAAACTAAAAACTAAAACCACCAATAGAAAAAAGAATTGGTGGCACTCAATAATAAAAAGTTCTAACTCTTTCAACGCCCCACTCTCAGGAGGTTTTTTGTTCCTCGAACAATATCCTTCTTGAGGCTTTTAAACTCTCCCACTTCTTCAATAGGAAATTCTCCCAGAATAGGTGCATTTAATTTCTTTGCTTCGATTATGAGAAGCTCCATTTTGCTTGGCAAAAGGACCTCTTGAATAAAGACATATATGAAAGCAAAGATTAAACCAATAATAAACCCAAGGCTGGCAAATAGTCTCTTTTTAGGCCAAATCGGAGAAACTGGGAGCTGTGGCTTCTTGATAACACCGATATAGCTTTGCAAAGATTTCTTCTCGATCTCTAGAGCAATATTAAAATCATGATATTTGGCATAGAACTTACTTGAAAGCTGTTCAGATATAACTTTGTCATGAGTCATCTCAAAAGGAAGATCTGCTTTTTCTTGGCTGAGATCCTTAATGTCATACTCTTTAAGCCAAGAAAGAATTGTCGCTTTTCTTTGTTTTAAAACTCTGATCTTTGGATGATTTTCTTTGAGCTGTACACCCAAAGCTTCGATGCTTGTGTTTATCTTAAGAAGTTCATCTTTTAAAACATCAGGCGACTTAGAAGCAAGTGCCTTTTCAGCTCCTCTCTGGGTGAACTTTTGAGAAGCATTAAAAGAATTAAGCTTCTTAATCATCACCTCTTTAACTAATTCGATCGTGCTAATTCTTTTATCAACAATATGTCCACTCACAACATCAAGGGTTTCCTCGGCTACTTTCTTGGCCACAAATGGATCTGAGTGAGAGAAAGAGACTTGATAGCTCTGCCCACCAGTTGAGAAATATGAAAATCGATCACGTAAATCTTGTCTCTCTCTTGCAATTTCTCTCTCGTCTTTCGTTCCAGTATAGATATTATATCTTCTACCAATTTGATCGACAAAATCATCACTGATCGCTTCTTTCACCATCGAATCGATCGCAAATCTCATCTCTGGAATATTAAACATGTCAGGAATCACACCAGAGATTAGCGGACTTTGGAAGTACTTTGAATACACATTAATCTCAAATGTTGAGACATATTGTTTTTCAATCCAAAAAGTCAGCTGGAGGAAAAATGTCGCAGTCAGAATACATATACCTGCAATTCTGAATTGATATTTTTTGATCGTATTAATTAAATCTTTAATCAGGACTTTATCTGTATTCACGAAAGAGCTCCATTATAAACAAGGCCAATAACAGGGCATTCGGCTTCTTTAAGTTTTTCAAGTATTTTGCTATCTGAATTATTTGTTATGCTTTTGTTTGATCTCACAAGCACGCATCCATCAAATGCAGAATAATTTGATAAGTTTTTATTTGAATGTGCTTCAACAATAACGAGATCGTAGTCGGCTTTCGCTTCTTGAACGACTTTATTAATCATCGATATTTTTTCATTTTCGGATAAATTTTGAAAATCAGTTATCGGTGCCCTTTGAAGATAATCGACGCCCTTCGAAGAAGCATCTGATACGGCTTGCTTAGAAAAATCAACACAAAGAATTCTTCTTCCGTAGATCTCTTTCATAAGCGGCATTGTATTTTCTATGAAACTTGTCTTTCCCTCACCCGAGAATTCAGAGACAACTAACAGAGAGCTTGCTTTTCTTGATCGAATTGAAAAATCAAGATTCTTAGCAATCTCACTCCAGCTCACAGACTGTGAATAACTTGGCGATTCCATAGATACTCCCAAAAATTAGAGTCCCCTACTTACACCATTTCAAGGCCTGAATGTGTTTTTTGGAAAATATTACATATCAAATAGACATAATTGGCTGAAATCATTACATTTTAATGATGAGCAATTCTGAGAAAACCACCCTACTTATCCTCGTAGACAGCCTTATCCTTTTGGTTGCCCTGCTTCTCTCTATGCTTCCTATTAAGGAGGCTTCAATTATCCCAGAGTATCTGGTTGGATTTCTGAGAATTATGCCTTTGTGGCTCATTATGTATTTCACTGAGGGCCTCTATACTCTAAAAACACACAATCCAGCCGAACTCCCCATATCACTTATTCGGGCAACCACTTTTGCGGGCTTGATTTCATTCGTTATTATGTATTTCGCCCCTGGCGAACTTCGCCATATTTTTCCAGGAACCCGAATACTAATTATTGTCTTGGTAAGTCCCTATTTGATGTTTGAATGGCGTCAGTTCTTTTTTAAGTTTCTCTCTACTGGAACTCGTATTCGAAACACATTGCTCATTGGCTCTCAAGAAACAATCGATACATGTGTCTTTGAAATAGATCGCAAGCCCTATCTCGGATACAAAATCGTAGGCACTCATTCAAATAGTGAAAGTGAATTCATTATTCCTAAAGACTTAAATTTAATCGCTATTGAAAGAAGTGTCGTGAAGGATGAAGCATTATTCAAAAAGGTTTTCTCGATGCTAGGTACAGGCGTCGAAATTATGGACCTTGCTCACTTCTCAGAAAAAATTTCAGGCAAAATCCCAATTACATCAATTGATCAAACTTGGTTTATTGAATTTTGCGGTCTCCAAAAATCAGCCACTTTTGACTTGCTAAAAACTTTCTTAGATCGCACTGTCGCAACGGCTTTGATTCTTTTACTTCTCCCTCTCATGATTTTTCTCATCCCCCTACTTTTGATAGTGCATGGCCGCCCCATTTTTTTTAAACAAACTCGTGTTGGTCTTAATAATAAGAACTTCACACTCTATAAACTTCGCACCATGGTAGTAGATGCCGAGAAAGCGGGCGCCCAGTGGGCAAAGCCCGGCGATGCGAGAGTTACTTTTGTTGGTGCTATTTTAAGAAAGACTCGCCTTGATGAACTGCCTCAGCTCATTAATATTTTTAAAGGTGAAATGAGTTTAGTGGGACCCAGACCTGAGCGTCCTGAAATCATAAAATCTCAGCTTGAACCTAATATCCCCTATTTTTCGTTGAGACACCTTGTAAAGCCCGGTGTTACCGGTTGGGCACAAGTGACATTTCGCTACGGATTTACGATTGAAGACTCAAAAGAGAAGCTCCAGTTTGATTTGTTCTATGTAAAGAACAGAAGCCTCTGGCTTGATGTACTCATCATTGCGAAGACGATCAAAACCGTTATTACTGGAGCAGGCCAGTAGTCATTACTCTTCTATCTCGGCCATCAACACTCCAGACTCAAGGGCCTGGCCAGGCTCTACATACAGAGTTTTAAGGATCCCCGACATTCCCGCCTTAATCTCATTTTCCATCTTCATCGCCTCTAGAATGAGAATGGTCTGACCCTTTTCAACCTTATCCCCAACCTTGGCCATGAGCTTAACGACTTTGCCAGGCATCTGGGTCACAAGGGCTCCGGCACTGGCATTAAACAGTCCAGAGGGCTTAAAGCCTCGATACATTTTGTAGGTCACTGTATTGGAGACGACCGTTTCACCTGGAGAGAGTTGGGTGAGTTTAAACCATTTCTTCTCATCCCAAGAGCCAAACAATTTACCTGCGAGTTTACGAGCATAAAAAGTTTTATCTTGAAAAGTGAAGCGAGTGATGACACCTGCTTTATCTACTTGGTTTAAATCAATCACAGTGTCCTTGCGATCTTGATCAACAAAATAATATCTCATATTAAACCTGTCCCATTTCAACAGAAGCCACTCTCATCATTAAAGCCTCAACCGGCTCTGCAAGTTGAACTTTCTCTTGCGGCTTCACGCCAGCAATATAGTGAGTGGTGTATTTCCCCGCTTTAAAGTTCTCTTCATCAAGGATGACTTTTAGCAAAGGGATATTTGTTTTAAGACCATCCAACAGTAATCCATCCAGAGCCGCTCTCACCTTTCTAATCGCTACGGCGCGATTGTAACCTCTCGCGATAAGCTTTCCGACCATGGGATCAAAGTCTGGTGTAATGGTAAACTTTGGATAAAGACAATGATCAAAACGGATGCCTTGAGGAAAAGTCGTTTCAAAGCCAGCGATTTTTCCTGGGGCCGGGAGCATCGTGACTGGATCTTCCGCACAAATACGGCACTCGATAGCATGCCCATGAAGTTTAATGTCAGCTTGAGATTTAAAATCAAGCTCATCTCCAAATGCAGCTTTGACCATGTTCGCTAGTAAATCGATCCCAGTGATTTCTTCTGTAATCGGATGTTCCACTTGAATACGCGTATTCATTTCTAAGAAATAAAATTTGCGGTCTTCCCCCATAATGAACTCAACTGTCCCCGCTGAGTCGTATCCCACGGCTTGGGCAAGCTTCACTGCCGTTTCACAAATATCTTTTCTTAATTTTTCATCATGCCCGATAAAAGGAGAGGGAGCTTCCTCAATAATTTTTTGATGACGTCTCTGAATTGAGCATTCCCTCTCAAATAAGTGAAACACATTGCCTTTTTTATCGGCCAGGATTTGAACTTCAATGTGATGCGGGTTTTGAACATATTTTTCAACCAGCAAACCAGCATTACCAAAACTTGATAAAGCTTCACGCTGAACAGCTTCAAAATTTGTCTTCACTTCAGCATCTGAATGACACGGACGCATCCCTTTTCCACCGCCACCGGCCACAGCTTTCAATAAAATGGGGTATCCAATGCTGTTACAAAGCTTAATGGCCTCTTCAACTGTAGGCACTTCACCGGTTGATCCTGGAACAACAGGAACACCGGCTTTTTGAGCCCATTGTTTTGAAATCGCCTTATCTCCCATGGCCGCAATGGCTTCGGGGTTAGGTCCAATAAAAGTCACACCATTTGCTTTGAGAGTTTTAGCAAACTCTCCATTCTCAGATAAAAATCCATAGCCAGGATGTACAGCATCGATTTTGTGAGTTTTGATAATTTCTAAAATTTTCGGCACATTCAAATAAGTGTCACGGTTTGTTGATCCCGAAAGATGAACCCATTCCTGGCAATATTCAAGATGGGCGGCTTCCGTTTCATTATCTGTCCAAAGCCCAACACTGACATGTCCTAATTCATTTAATGCCTTAGCAATTCTGATCGCAATCTCACCACGGTTAGCAATGAGAACTCTTTTTGATTTCATCATCTGCTCCTTAAAGTGGGATGTTTCCATGTTTACGTTCAGGCGCGCGAACCTTTTTATGCTCAAGCGCTTTCAGGCATTGATAGAGACGCGAGCGAGTATCTTCTGGGAAAATGATTTCATCCAAATAGCCTAACTCTGCAGCACGGTACGGATTAGCAAATTCATTTTCATAATTCTCAACAAGCTCTTTTTTCTTTTTATCAAAAGCTTCGCCCTTAAGACCATTGAGCTCATTTCTAAATATAATATTCACCGCCCCCTCGGCACCCATCACAGCGATCTCAGCTGTTGGGTAAGCCAGGTTGATATCAGAGCGAATGTGCTTTGATGCCATGACATCATAAGCACCACCATAAGCCTTACGAGTAATAACAGTGATTAGAGGAACAGTGGCTTCACAATAGGCATACAAAAGCTTTGCGCCATGGCGAATAATGCCACCGTACTCTTGAACTGTACCTGGCAAGAATCCTGGAACATCGACAAAAGTCACAACGGGAATATTGAAAGCATCACAGAAGCGAACAAATCGTCCTGCTTTGACGGAGCTATCTATATCAAGCACACCTGCAAGTATGGCCGGTTGATTGGCAATGATTCCCACTTTAATTCCACCCACTGAAGCAAATCCACTGAGGATATTTTTTGCAAAATCGCGATGTACTTCCATGAAGTGTCCATCATCAACAACTTCAACGACTAACTCTTTCATATCGTAAGGTTTGCGTGAATTATCAGGAACGAAATCTTTAAGTTTTGTGTTTGGGCGATTCACTGGATCGGCCGTTAAGACAGCCGTTTGCTTGTCAGCACTCGATGCTGGCAAATAACTTAAAAGTTCTCTCACTCTCTCGAAACAATCATCTTCATCAGTGCACTTAAAGTGAGCGACGCCAGACTTTTCATTATGAGTAGCAGCACCGCCAAGGGCTTCTTTTGTCACTTCTTCATGAGTCACAGTTTTGATGACATCAGGGCCAGTGACAAACATGTAAGAGGTGTCTTCAACCATGAATATAAAATCAGTGAGCGCTGGAGAATAAACTGCTCCTCCAGCACAAGGTCCCAAGATCAAAGAGATCTGAGGGATAACTCCTGAGGCTTGAGCATTTCTCCAAAAGATTTCTGCATATCCTGCAAGTGATTCCACCCCTTCTTGAATACGGGCCCCGCCTGAATCGTTAAGACCTATGATGGGAATTCTGTGTTCAAGAGCAAAGTCCATCACCTTGCAGATTTTTTTTGCATAAGCAGCACCTAGAGCTCCACCCCAGCAAGTGAAGTCTTGGCTGAAAACAGCGACTTGCTGTCCATTGATGGTACCAATTCCAGTAACTACCCCATCGCCCAAGTATTGAGTCTTCTCGATGCCAAAGGCGCGGCTTTTATGAACAACAAATTTATCGAATTCCATAAAGCTTTGCGGATCAAGGAGTTTATTCAAACGCTCACGCGCTGAATATTTGCCTTGCTCATGCTGTTTATTGATTCGATCAAGACCTCCGCCTTGTTCGGCTTTGGCATTGAGTTGGGTGAGCTGTGCGCGACGCTCGGTATTTGTCAGCATGAAGGCCTCCTGGAAATATCCAAAAGTTATACCTCATGAGACAAAAAAAAGGAGGCGATAACGCCTCCTTTTTCGTTAAAAATTACTTTATGACTCTACTCGCCAACAGCTTTTTTCAGTAGGCGCTTATCTAGGCCGTATTTTTCAACCTTCATAATCAAACCAGCGCGGCTAATTCCAAGCTCTTTGGCCAGTTTTGACTTGTTGAATCCACAGCGCTTAAGACCATCACGAATCATGTGAATCTCAAGCTCTTCAAGTGCATCTTTTAAGCTGCCACTCACATTAAGGCCCTTTAGACCATGCCCATGCTCACGCGTCGCCGCCTCTTCACCATGATCCAAAATACGCTGATTAAGGATATCAGGAGTGATGTTTTTATCTTCACCCGACAGCACCACTAAGCGCTCAATCTCGTTTTCGAGCTCACGCACGTTACCTGGCCATGGATAATCAAGCATTTTTTCAAGCGTTTTTTTAGAAAATGTTTTCAATGGAACGCCAGACTCTGCACAGCGCTTTTCAAGGAAGAAATCCATAAGGATAGGAATATCTTCTACGCGCTCACGAAGGGCCGGAAGCTGAACATTGATGACGTTAATACGGTAGTAAAGATCTTCCCTGAACTCACCTTTAGCGATCATCTCTTTAAGATTTTTATTTGTCGCAGCGACTACGCGCACATTCACTTTTTTAGGAGTGGTTGCACCGACTGGAAGGAATGTTCCTTCTTGAAGGACACGAAGAAGCTTCACTTGCATCGTCAAAGACGTGTCACCAATTTCATCCAAGAAAAGTGTTCCGCCATTGGCGACTTCAAAGAAGCCTTTTTTATCTTTAATTGCGCCCGTGAACGATCCTTTCACGTGGCCAAAAAGTTCTGAATCTAGAAGGTTATCGTTAAAAGCCGAACAGTTCACGGCCATAAATACGGCTTCTTTTCTTGGTGAATTATAGTGAATAGCTTTAGCTACAAGCTCTTTACCTGTTCCGTTTTCACCCTGAATAAGAATTGTACTTTCTGATGTGTTGATCTTTTGTAGTAGATGATAAATCTGCTGCATACGCTTCGATTTACCAATCAAATTGTGATAGCGATATTTATTCCCAACTTCGTGAGCGAGCTCATGAATTCTTGCCTCGCGCTTTGATATCTCCTCATGAAATGTCCCCACTTCATCAGAAACGATATCGAGCATTTCCTTTAGATAACCACGCTCTCGAGGATAGAGTTTGCGCATTTTCGAAACAGAAGCTTCTGCATCCTCTTTACTAATTCCACACTCTACCATTTGCTTAACCAGCTCTTCTTGGTCTTTAGCTGTCGCAGAATCCTTCATAAATGGATAAGAGAAAACAGCTCCCAGCAACTCGCCATCGACTACGACTTTAGCATAGATGCCGTGTACATGAGGAAAGAAGGTCTTGTACTCTTGTACCAACTCTCCATCGTTCTTTATTCCTTCAAATACTTTTTCTACATCTTGCTCAAGCCATTCTTGGCCATAAGCATGAGACATTTGTGCTTTAAAAAAATGAGAGAAGAAAACATAGTCTTTTGACTTAAGATCGTTTTGGATCCTGCCCTGCTCATCTACATAGAAGAAATCTAAATCGAACCACTGTCCGACAATTTGCTCCATCTTTTTGTTCACATGGAGGTCTTTAATAGTTTTCCAATCGATGATCATGCATACTCCTTTAGGCCATCATGGCCCATGTCTAACTCGTCAAACTTATCGTCACTTCGTAGACGAACTTGACAGTAGGGAGTGTTGATTTGCGTATTTTTTTGACGATTCTAGGGATTAAAGGGCTTAAACATGTCGAAAAACTGTGGCTTTAGCCACTCCTGTGGACCGACTAATTTTCTCAACATTTGACCACTGCCGCTAAAAAGATAAGATTCTGGAAGCTTTGTGGTCCCAAAAGCCTGGCGGTGAACCTGGGTATTATCTAAGAGCCAATAAACTCTCTTTTGCCCAGTTTTAGGCAGAGCATTCATAAATTTCTTAATCTTTGGGACTTCGTCATTTATCGCCACTATCAAATAAACAGCATCACCATTCTGCTCATTGATAAAGTTCAAAAGATCCGGCAGCTCTGTCTCACAAGGGCCGCACCAAGTGGCCCAAAAATGGATTAGAATGGCTTTAGTGCCTTGATCCTTAACTTGTGCCAGATCAAAGGTATCGCCCTCTAAAGTGGTAAACAAAGCGGCTGGCATAACTGCCAAGAGACTCTCACCGACAGGAGCAAGTTGGGACTCAAGCGATTTCTTGGACCACCAAGCATAGCCCAAGGCTCCACTTAGAAAAATCACTGCAATTATAATTCTGTTAATCATGGGTTTAAACTAAAAGACCTTCCCATAGCTGTCTATGGGAAGGTCTTAGTTTTTTATAGCAATTTTGAACTATTCTACGAATGCAAGGTAAGCAGTCTTAGCACCATCACCGAGGCGAGAGTCAGCTACTTTTAAAACGCGAGTGTAACCGCCTGGACGTTGCTTGAACTTTGGAGCCACAGTTTCAAACAAAGCTTTAACTGCGCCTTTGTTATTCAACTTTGTGTAAGCCAAACGACGATTTGCTAAAGTGTCGTTCTTTCCTAAAGTCACAAGCTTTTCAATAAAAGGCTTAAGAGCTTTAGCTTTTGTTTCAGTTGTATGGATCTTGCCATGATCAAGCATTTCGATAGCTAGATTCTTCATCAAAGCTACGCGATGTGAGCGCTCAAGACCTAATTGATATTTGTGATTACCGTGTCTCATAACTTCCCTTTTGCGGTCTTAAGGCTTACTCAGCCTGAGACCCAACTTGCTTCATAATGTTGTCGACCTTCATTCCAAGGCCAAGTCCCATTGCAGTTAAAATTTCTTTGATTTCGTTCAATGACTTACGACCGAAATTCTTCGTACGAAGCATTTCGCCTTCTGTCTTAGAAACGAGTTCGTAAATATATTTGATATTCGCATTTTGCAAGCAGTTTGCAGAACGAACTGAAAGTTCAAGCTCAGAAACTGGCTTCAAAAGAGCTTCGTTAGCTACTGAAGCACTTGCTTGAGTAGTTGGCTTCACTTCAGTTGGAGCATCTTTGTCTTCAAAGTTTAAGAATACTGTTAACTGGTCACGAAGGATTTTTGCAGATATTGCAACTGCATCCAATGGATCAATTCCAGATGTAGTCCATACTTCAAGAGTCAAACGGTCATAGTCAGTTCTCTTACCAACGCGAGCGTTAGTTACAGTATAATTCACGCGAGTTACTGGTGAGAAAAGAGTATCAAGATAAATCCAGCCAACTGGAAGATCAAAAGCATCTTTGTTGTCTAATGCAGTTACATAACCCTTACCGCGAGCAACTTTAAGCTCCATGCGGATAGTTCCGCCTGAAGAGATGTTACAGATGACGTGCTCAGGATTAAGAACCTTAACGTTTGCATTTTCTGTGATGTCAGCAGCCTTAACAGCTCCTTCAGAGTTCTTCTCAAGAACCAAAGTCATTTCTTCTTTGTCAGTGATCTTGAAGCGGATCTCTTTAAGATTCAAAATAATTTCAGAAACTTCTTCTTTGATATTATTGATTGTGCCGAACTCATGCTCTACACCATCAATTTTAACAGCGACAATACCAGCACCCTGAAGAGATGAAAGTAGGACGCGACGAAGAGAGTTTCCAAGAGTCAAACCGTATCCACGCTCTAATGGCTTAGCAGTAAATTTACCGTAATTAGCTTTTAGAGAATCAGTGTCAACTTCAAGGGCAGCTGGACGAATCATGCCTGTCCAGTTTTTGCTCATAAAATTACTCATGCAGGGACTCCTTACAAAATGTTTAACGCGTTAGAATTATACGCGGCGACGCTTAGGTGCGCGGCAACCGTTATGAGGCATAGGTGACTTGTCAGCTACAGATGTGATTCTTAAGCCAGCAGCCATAAGAGCACGAATCGCGTTTTCACGACCAGCTCCTGGACCTTTAACTTTTACATCTACAGAGTTCAAACCATGCTCCATTGCTTTCTTAGCCGCTTCACCAGAAGCAATTTGCGCAGCAAATGGAGTTGATTTTTTTGAACCACGGAAACCTTGGTGGCCAGATGAAGCCCAAGACAATGCATTTCCATCAGCATCACTAATGGTAACGATTGTGTTGTTGAATGAAGCATACACATGGCAAACGCCATGAGAGATGTGCTTGCGTGCTTTTTTCTTACCGCCTACAGCAGGTTTTTTATCATTTTTTTGATTATTCGTTTCGCTCATAATGCCACCTTATTATTTCATTGCCTTAATAGATTTCTTACCAGCAATTGCCACTGAAGGCCCTTTGCGAGTACGAGCGTTCGTGTGTGTGCGCTGTCCACGAACAGGAAGTCCCTTGCGGTGACGTATCCCTCTATAGCAACCCAAATCTTTTAGGCGCTTAATATTCAACCCTACTTCACGACGAAGATCACCTTCGACAGCAAAGCCTTCAAGGGCTGCACGAATCTGCTGAGTTTCTTCCTCAGTGATATCGTTAGAGCTTTTTTCTGGATCAATTCCGACTTTAGCCAACACTTCTGCACCGATTTTTGGACCCACACCATAGAGTGCGCGGATCGCGATTTTCATCGCTTTATTACGGGGAAGGTCGACACCTAAAATACGTGCCATGTTCTCGTCTCCTAACCTTGACGTTGCTTGTGTTTTGGATTGCCTTTACAGATTACGCGCAAAACGCCTTTGCGCTTAACTACTTTGCAGTCCTTACATATTGGTTTTACTGATGATCTAACTTTCATATCTTAACCTTTACTTCTAAAAATGATTCTTCCCTTATCCAAGTCGTATTTACTAATTTCAACAACGACTTTGTCCCCTGGAAGGATCTTGATATAATTCATTCTCATCTTTCCACTAATGTGTGCCAAAACGACATGACCATTAGGAAGCTTCACTCTAAATCTCGTGTTCGGAAGCAGTTCTAGAACTTGCCCCTCGACTTCGATGGTATCTTGCGCATCAGCCATTATTGTTCCACTAAAAAGTAAGCGACTTTATAACCAAATCTTCACTAGCTTGGCAACCGCTTTCCGGCCACGCGTTACAGGCGAGTTGAAATTTGTTGATAGAGCTGCTCAATACTGTTTTCAGCATTCACCGTCACAAGACGATTTGCTGCTTTGTAATAATTTAAAACCGGTTCCGTATTTTGAGAAAAAATCTGCATGCGCTTCTTTATTACGCTTTCTTGATCATCTTCTCTATGTACCAAGTTCGTACTTCCGCATTTGTCACAAGCTCCCTTTGTTTTAGGGGCTTGGGTAACAAGGTTGTAAATAGAACCACAATCTTTACAAGTTCTTCGATTTGTTAATCTTTGAACTAATTTCAATAAATCTATTTCAAAATAAACAGCTAAACTTGGACGTCCCTTAAGAACTTCTTTATCCAGTGTTTCTGCCTGGGCCAAATTTCTTGGGTAACCATCAAAAATATATGAAAATTTATCGAGATCAGTGTTCGCTTGTAACAACTTAATCACAAGTTCATCAGAAACTAATGATCCCGCATCCAAAACCGACTTTACTTGCTTACCAAGGTCAGTCCCTTTCGCTATTTCAGATCTTAAAAGATCACCTGTAGAAACATGTTTTAGACCATTTTCAGCAACTAGCTTCCCTGCCTGAGTGCCTTTCCCAGAGCCGGGGGCACCGATAAGGATTAGATGCTTCATCCCTAGAACCTCTTGGCGCCAGAGTACTTGCCTCTAACCTTATAAGCTGAATCGAATCTCTGAGAAATCATAAAGCTTTCTGCTTGCGCCATAGTATCAATCGCAACACCAACAAGAATTAACAATGATGTTCCGCCGAAGTAAAATGGAACTTTTGCATAATTAAACAAAATCGCTGGCATTATACAAATCAGAGCGACGTAAATTGCTCCAACCAATGTAAGCCTACTAATTATTGTGTTAAGGAACTGAGCAGTTTGTTCGCCTGGACGAATCCCTGGAATAAAACCACCGTGCTTGCGAAGATTTTCAGAAATATCATCCGTCTTGAACTGAATTGAAGCGTAAAAATAAGCAAAGAAAATAATAAGAGCGATAAATACGACGTTATAGAGCAGGCGACCTGGGGCTAACATTTGCTCAATACTGCTGAAATACTTTTTTACAGCACTATCCGCTGGAACAAATTGAGAAATTGTTGTTGGAAACCCTAACAATGCAGAAGCAAAAATCGGAGGCATAACTCCAGAAATATTTACCTTAATTGGTAAGTGTGTCGACTGCCCACCAAATACTCTATTATTCACAACACGTTTAGCGTATTGAACAGGTACCTTTCTAAAGGCTCTCTCGATGTAAATAATTAACCAAAATGATACAAGCATGATGGCTAAAACTATTAACAATCCAACAACTGTGATTTCGCCATTAGACAATAGGTTTAATGTATCTCTCATTCCGCGAGGGATTCCGGCAGCAATTCCAGCAAAGATAATAAGAGAGATCCCGTTCCCTATGCCTCGCTCTGTGATTTGTTCACCAAGCCACATAACAAACATTGTTCCGGCCATTAAAGTGAAGACAGTTAGCATTCTAAATGCATAACCAGGCTCAATTACTACAGGCAAACCATTGTTTGGACTTCTGATACTCTCAAGTCCTACGGATAAGCCATAGCCCTGAAAAATACAAAGAAGAACTGTTGCGTATCTCGTGTACTGATTAATTTTCTTGTGACCATCCGGCTCTTTCTGCAACTCTGCCAACGCAGGAATAGAGTAAGAGAGAAGTGAAAAGATAATTGAAGAAGTGATATAAGGCATAATACCTAGAGCGAGAACAGAGAAACGCTCTAGAGCACCGCCACTAAAAGTATTAAAAACGCCAAAGACAGAACCTTTCATGCCTCCAAAGAATGAAGACAATGCAGCTCCATCCACACCAGGAGTTGGAACTTGAGTTGCAACTCTATAGACCCCAAGCATCACTATAGTGAAAAGGAGTCTTTTCTTGAGTTCTTCAAGCTTTGATTGGTTGTTTGACATCTCGCTTCCTTACGGGATTATTCGTTAACTATCTTGCCGCCAGCCTTAGAGATTAACTCCTGAGCCTTTGCAGAAAACTTTTCAATCCCTTTAAATGTTAGGGCTTTAGAAAATTCACCTTTAGCAAGAATCTTAATAGGAAGACTCTTGTTTTTGCCACTTAAAAAACCTTTTTCAATCAAAGATTCGCGAGTAACAACTTCAGATGTAAATTTCTCTGCAAGCTTTTCAAGATTCACGACAGTGTATGTCGTAGCAAAAGCTGAATTATTAAATCCGACTTTTGGTAAACGACGATAAAGAGGCATTTGACCGCCCTCAAAACCGATTCTAATTCCGCCGCCACTACGAGCCTTTTGACCCTTGTGACCCTTACCTGCTTGTGTTCCTTGGCCAGAACCTTGGCCACGACCAATACGCTTGATGTTTTTGTGTGCGCCCTTTGGGCTTTTCAAATTATTAAGGTTCAACATAACGAGCCTCTTACTTAATGATGTCGACCATGTGTATGACTTGCTTAATCATTCCACGAACGGCCGGAGTATTTTCCAATGTCTTAGATGAACCAATGCGGCGCAATCCTAATCCACGGACTGTAGCTTGTTGCTTGGTTGTACAAGCAATTACACTTTTTTTAAGTTTTACAGTTATTTGTTTGTTAGCCATTTTCTACCTCAAGCCTTAGCTTTTGCTTTAGCACGTGAGCGTAAACCCTTAGTTTCAACTCCGCGAGCCTTTGCAATATCTTCAACAGCGCGAAGACCTTTCAATGCTGTAAAAGTTGCTTTTACAATATTGTGTGGGTTACTTCCGCGAAGAGATTTAGTTAATACATTTCTAACACCTGCAAGCTCAAGAATTGAGCGACAAGCACCAGCAGCTTTAATACCAGTACCTTCACCAGCTGGCTTCATAAGAACCTTACCGGCTCCAAAGTTACCAAGGATTTCATGAGGTATAGTTCCGTTTTCAATTGGAACTTGTATCATGCGCTTAGCTGCCTTCTGACCTGCTTTTCTAATAGCATCAGGAACTTCTTTGGCTTTACCAAGTCCGTATCCAACTTTACCATTTTTATCACCAACGATGATTAGAGCTGCAAATGAGAATCTGCGACCACCCTTAACAACTTT
>JAIEMA010000051.1 GCA_019752535.1 Bacteriovoracaceae bacterium | reverse complement strand
TCCTTTGTTAGGCCTATTTCTCTCCTGGGAGTTTTTTACAACACCTGAGCTTCCCACCACGATTGTGCGTGTCCTTGATGGGGATACCCTTGAAATTAAAGGAGGAGTCCATGTGCGCTTGATGGGTATTGATGCTCCCGAGAAAGGACAGCCGAATATTGCGGGAACAATGGATGCTGGGGCCTTCTCCACTCGTTGCCTGAAGAGACTTATTGAAGCTCATTCATGGAAGATGGCCTCCCATGGAAGAGATATGTATGGCAGAGAGCTTGGTGAGTTTTATGTAGGAGAGGAGAGTCTCTCGATGATGATGGTGAAACTTGGCTGTGCTTCGGTTTATCCCTTTAATCGTGACTCACAAATACGCGTGGAGCTTCTCAAGGCTCAAAGAAGGCGAGTGGGACTTTGGGGGCATGGTGGATTTATGCGGCCTTATCATTATCGAAAGCTCAAAAAAAAGGCCCGCTTTAAGCGGGCCTTGAAACCTGGGAGGCAGGTTGAAAACTAAAAGGCTAAACGAAGACCAGTGGCGACAGAATATAACTCAGTACCGAAAACTTTATTAGCGTGAACATAAATTCGAGTGAAAGGGAGATTGACTTGAACACCGGCGAAGCCGCGAAGGAAGAGGGGTTGAACTTTTCCATCCTCATTTAAATTTGCAGATGATGCGACAGTTATAGCAGTACCTCCACCACAAGCGACACCCGTACAATTTAATGTAGTATTATCTGCATTAAGATTGGCTTTACTTTTAGCTGTTCCAAAATTCACGTCAGTACCAACTCCTCCATAAAAGCTCATGATCCATAAGAAGTTAACACCAGATGAAATTTCCAGTGGAATAGAGTGAGTAGAAGTATCAATCGTAGCATTTGGATTACCGGTAATTGTATTCGCTGCGATAGTTTCAGTCCCAGCAGTTACGCTAGCAAATGGTTCACTTAGATTTGTGGTAAAATCGAGTGTGGTAGAACTAAATTGATAACCTGTATGAAGCCTTACTCCGTCCCAACCAAACAGGCGGTTTCCACTCTGATCAATCCAGCGATAACTCCCCATCACGCCGAATGAGAGCAGATCAGCTTTCACATTGTTTTTATCAAAGTCTTTATCGATGTTGTATTTAAAGAAGTTAAACATCACACTCGTCTTCTTAGGATCAAGACCTATAAAAGAATGATCCGCAAAAAGCGACATATTAAGGCCTAGTTGAACTCCACCAGTTATACCCGCCCCCGAAAGATCACTGTCTAATTCCTTATCTTTCTCGAGATCGGCTCCAAGTCCGAGTCCTGCACCCACCATGATTTTATCAAAGTGAGAAATGTAGTCTGTGGCTAAACCTTTTGAGGAGACGGCTTGTGAGTTCGCCATACCTTCCATGAGTCGGCCTGGAGCCGCAGCAGGAATATCCTTGTTAATGTTATTTTGAATTTTTAATAACTCAGCATCAACTGCATCGTTAACAGTTGAGTTCACATTGGTTAACCTCTGAATCCTAAAAATCTGCGCCTGTGTAATTGAAGGTATTAAGAGGGCAATTGAGAGAAGAAGCAGTTTCATGGACATCCTTTTCCATTAAAAAACCCTTAAGAGGGCCAAAACACGAACCATTTTAGCAAATGGGGGCCTCTCGCGGGGAATATTTTGTTTGTTTTCTCGAATGAAAACCGCTATAACGGGCCACGTCAAAATCTAGAGGTATCCCATGTCGTTTGAATCGCTTGAATTACACCCTGCTTTTAAGGGCTTTTTTGCTGAACAAGGTTTTAAAAAACCGACTCAAGTTCAACGGCAAACCATTCCACTTTTGATCAACCGAAAATCTGTAGTAGTTGTGTCGGAAACTGGTTCAGGTAAAACCCTGGCCTACACACTTCCACTTTTTCATGCACTCAAAATTGATGAAGAAAAGCACGGACCTAATACCTTAAAAGGCACTCCACGTGCGATGATTCTCGCTCCGACACGTGAACTCGCGAATCAAATTTATCTCGTCATGAAAAGTGTCTCTCACCACGTCAAGCTTCGCGTGCGCTTGCTCACTGGTGGTGATTCACATGCCAAAACAAAATCATTGGCCCATTCAACTTTTGATATTTTGATCGCGACTCCAAGTCGTGTGAAAAGTTCAATTAAAAACAAAGAACTGACTTTGGGTCATCTTCGTCATTTCATTTTAGATGAAGCCGATAATCTTTTTGAAATGGGCTTTAAGCGTGATATCGAAGCGATGCTATTAGATATGGATCAAACACTTTTGCAGCTTGGATTCTTCACGGCCACACTTCCACCTGCTTTTGATATTTTTTTAACAGAGAAGTTTGTCGGTAAAAAATTAGAGCGCGTCGCTTTCACCGAATCACATCGCCCTCAAACACGTATTGAAACTTATAACGTCCGAGTTGAGCCTGAAGAGAAGAACATGGTTGTGCGTATGTTCTTAGAGAAAGAAGCGAAGGGCCGCGGAATTATTTTTACGAATCAAAAAAATCAAGCCGATGAAGTTCATAAGTTCTTAAAAGAAAAGCTTCCAAACTTAAAAGTGAAAGTTCTCCATGGAGATATGGATACAGATGCTCGTGAGGAAGCCCTCGCTTCTTTTGTCTCTAAGAAAGCCCAAGTGCTCGTCGCAACTGATGTCGCTGCTCGCGGAATTGATATTGATGATCTTGCATGGGTTGTGAATTACGGTTTACCAAAATCGGCGATCTACTATCTACATCGCTGTGGACGCGTGGGTCGTGGAGGCAAGACGGGTGTGGTTTATAATCTAGTGGCCAGTCATGATGGGAAAATGATCACTGAAATCAATCAGGCAATTCAAGGTCAGACTCATTTACCTCTTCAGATGATTCCTGATGCAAAACTCAATCAGCAAGCACGCGATAAAGCGAAAGCTCGTGCGGTTGAGAAAGTAAAAAAGAAAGTAGAAGTGATTGCTCAACGTGACCGTCGTGCTAGAGCAAGTGACGTGGCGGTAGAAAAGCAAGGACGAAAGACTGTTCGTTCTGCCAGACGCGGCCCAGGGCGTGTGTTAAAAAACAAAACTAGAGTTCGATAAATTTTTTGATCTCTTCTGAGCGGGCCAGAGTATCACTGTGGCCCAAAGCCATAAGTGGTCTTGAATAGCTTTTATCAAAAGCTAAATAGCTCAGAAGATCTAGACCCTCATCCCCACTGACTCCAATACCTTTTAAAAGATAACGAAGAATTGTTGGCAGCTCTTTTGAGAGCTGCGCAGTCATCATCCCAAGATCCTGGGAAGGTCGAAGCATAAGGATTGGCACAGGTCGAAGATTTTTATAAAGCTCTTCGCGTTTTTGTTTATCGATGTTGTAGATCGTATGGTTGATTCGAGAAAGTCTCTCTACATCACTTTCAAGTGCATCCAAGAAAACAGCATTCATTAACACACCAGCAATTTGTCCAATCGCAGGATTTCTATTCTTGGCAAAAGCTTTCTCTCTCATCGCTTCTTGAGTGTGAGGAGCACGAATTCCTATGGCTATAATTTTATCTGCTCCTAAGTGAATCGCCGGTGAGAGTGGAGTCGTTTGTCTGACACAGCCATCTGCAAACCAACTGTCCCCAATCTGGACTGGAGGAAAAAATAATGGAATGGCTGAGCTTGCCATGATGTGGTCAGAAGTTATTTCTGCTTCAGTTGAGAAACGATCAGAGCGCGCCCATTCCTCGATCGGGTTCTGATTGTTGTGAAAAACAACACTCGAGCCTGAATAAAGATTTGTCGTGGAAACAGCAAAGGCTTGAGGCTTGCCACTTTTAATAGCGGCATTGAGAGATTTAAAATCAATTTCTTTTTCAATCAACTGGCGCAATGGGCTTGTATCAAGAAGATGATTGGCCATATTGCCCTTGGATTTAAGACCTCCGAGCACAGTGCCTGAAAGCCACTTTCCTCCAAGTTTACCAATCGTGAGAGCACCCAAATCAAAAACATTTTGGGGATGGATATCTTTCCATAAATCCCAAAGCTGTCCGGTGGCCACATCCCAGCTATGTGCATGGGCCGCTAAATAGACTGCATTAATTGCACCAGCAGAATTGCCAGTGATCACGTGAAACAAGTCTTTATCTTCCTGCATGATCTCATACAGTGCTCGAAGAGCACCGACTTGATAAGCGGCTCGTGCCCCACCGCCGGTGAGAGCAATTCCTAAACGTGTCATGAATCAATTATAGCACTTAGAATTTTTCTCGCAGCAATGTTTCTGCAGAACTTAAAGCACCTTCAACACCAGAGAAGAGAAAGCCATCTCCAGCAAGGAAGAGGCGAGGGGCCACCTCTAAATAAGGCTTAGTAGAAACACTTTTAGACATGGAGTAGCGCCATTTTTTGAGTTCTTGATGACGAATCTTTCTCTGCCCGAGTCTTTTAGTAAGGAGTTTGTTGAGTTCGATGAGGATTTCTTCATCTGAGCGATCAAACCATTTATCTGAAAATTCAGGTGAGGCAATAAAGCTAATGCCATCTGGACACATGCCCTTTTCTCTTTGAAAGACGATTTCATGACCATCCCACTCTTGGCTCTTTTCTTGAGGCCCAATGGAGAGGCGATAGAGTCCAACGAGTGATTTGTAGTATTCAACATTCCAGAGAGGGTTAATTTCAAATCCACTCGCGCTTAAGAGTTCTAGCGCTTGGGGAACTGGAGCTGTGAGCACGACATTTTTTGACTCGAAGGTACCTTTATCAGTCTGTAGAGTCCAACCTGAATCAGTTTTAATTATTTTCAACACTCGCTCTTCAAATCTTATATCTAAGCCTCGCGCCAACTCTTTAGCAATTGAGGTGAGACCTAATTCACATTGTGATCCATCATGAATCTTTTTAGCTTTCACGTTGCAAGGCCAGTAGGGAAGACCATGGTCAAAGCGTTGATCTTCAATTCGTCTTGTGGCAATTCTTCCACCCACTCCCCTTGATTTCTCAAAGACGAGGGCTTTCGTTTGACGAGCAATGGTGAGGCCAGTGAGACCGGCCCCAATCACAATTGTTTCGATCACTCCATCTGCTCCATGACTTGATCCATTTCTTTGAACGTAGAGAACAGTCTCACTTTCTTCGATTTAACGTTTATCTGGCGAGTGAGATCGTTGCCACCGACAATCCAAATCTCACTAATATTTTTTGATGTATTAAGAATGTCTTCTACAAATAAAGGGAGGGACTGTTTTAAATTGTTCAGCTGACTCACTCCCAAGATCAAAATATTCGCTTCGACCGCGTTAATCGCTTCACTGATTGAGGGAGCCGGGAGGTTTGAGCTTAAGAAGAAGAAATTCATTTGATGCTGGCAGCACAGGAGAGCACCCATCATGATATCGAGCATGTAAAGTTCGCCTTCAGGAGTCGCAAGGGCAAATTTCTTAGTCGATTTGATCTTCTTCTCATAGTGTCCATAAATAATATTTCCGACATGAAACTTTATAATGGCTAGAAGTGCTGTCACTTGAGCAGCAGTCAAATCACCTTTGGCTTGCTTTTGATTCACTTCTTTAATGAGTGGAAGCAAAATATCCAATGCGAATTTACCAGGCGAGAGTGCAAGCTTCGCTTTATTAAGTTCGTGAGAAATAATATCGACTTTATATCCAGCAAGCGCCATCAAGAGGTTAAGACGAGTCTCTTCCGCATTAATTTGAGGCTTATTAGAGTTAGCCACTGAAGGCGCGACCATTAAGCCTGTTCTGTTATGAGTGAGCTTATCAAAAATAACTTTTAATTCATCGTCAGGTAGGCGAGCGATCTGACCGATTGAGTTTCCAAGATTAGTGAGTTGCGAGAGTAAAGTAAGTCTTTCGATTTCTTCAGAAGAATATTGTCTTCTTCCTGTTTCACTCCTATCAGGTGTCAAAGCCCCATACCTCTTCTCCCAAGCACGAATCGTATGAGTGCTAAGACCTGAAATTTGGGCCGCCATTTGGATGTTGAAGTATTTCATTTAAGTCTCCTTAAGATTTTTAACATTACACCCACTACTACGCTTGGGGGCCGGGAAAGGTTACACTGTTTAGGCATTGTCTATGTTTGGTGTAAGTTACAAAAGTACTTAGAATCCTTGAGTTTTTTGGCCTTATGAGGTACCTTTGGTAAATCGGGGTCTCAAAAAATTGGAGTCATTATGAAGGTTCTTGTAACCGGTGCTACGGGGTTTGTTGGGCGAGTGATTGTCCGTCAACTGTTAGAAGCAGGTGATGAGGTAAATGTCCTTACACGCCATATTCCAGGGGCCGCACTCACTTTAGGTGGTCAATGTCATTTCTTTCAATGGACAGACGTCTCTAAGGCTCCCCCTGCTGAAGCTTTTCAGGGAGTAGATGCCGTTATTAATTTAATGGGTGAAGGTATTGCAGAGAAGAGATGGGATGAAGAACAAAAAAAGAAAATCCGCTATTCAAGAATTGAGGGAACTCGCTCTTTAGTCAATGCGGTCAAGGCACTTGGAATGAATGCTCCAAGAACTTTCGTCTCTACTTCGGCGATTGGTATCTATGGGCCAAGAGGTGATGAAGAAATCACGGAAGAAGAAAAAACAGCTCAAGATTTCTTGGCGACTGTTTGCAAAGATTGGGAACTCGAAGCCAAGAATGTTGAGTCCAGTGCTGTTCGCTTAGTTATCCTTCGTGTGGGTGTTGTCCTTGGCAGAGGCGGGGGAGCACTGAAGAAAATGATTCCTATCTTTAAGTTAGGCGGCGGCGGTCCAGTGGGAAGCGGCAAGCAGTGGATGAGCTGGATTCATGTTGAAGACTTAGCTGGTATGTTTATCCGTGCAGCTAAGGAATCTGAGATGAAGGGCATCTACAATGCGACGGCTCCTTATCCTGCTACCAACAAAGATTTCTCAAAGGTCTTAGGCAAAGTTCTTAAGCGTCCTGCCTTTGCTCCTGCGCCAGCTTTTGTCATGAAAGCCGTGTTTGGGGAGATGAGTACTGCTCTTCTCGACGGCCAGAGAGTTATTCCTAAGAAGATGCAGGATCAAGTTCATTTTCACTATCGCTATCCCACTCTTGAGATGGCGCTGAAAGAAACAGCTTATTAATCAAAAGCCATGGAGGATGACTTGCTTTAAGCGAGTTTGCTCCTCTATGGCCCATTGAACTCCACCCATTCCTAATCCCGAAAGTTTATGTCCCCCAAACGGCATGGCATCCACTCGCCAAGCCGTGTGATCATTCACAACGACAGTCATGGCCGGCAATTTTTTAATGGCCTCAAGTGAGTGATTTAAATTTTGAGTAAAGACAGCAGCTTCAAAGTGGTAGGGATTGTTGCTGAGGTCTTCATAGATTGAATCAAGGTTTTCGAAACTTTCAAGGCATACGACAGGCCCGAAGACTTCTTCCTTCCAGATCTTATTCTCATGAGAAACATGACTTAATATGGTGGCACCCAAAAAATTTGCGCCTAAATCTTTTGAATCTTCTAGAAGAACTTTTGCTCCAGATTTTTTAGCTTCTTCAATCCAAGACAATATTCTCTTCTTTTCACTCTCTCTAATGAGTGGACCGATATCGGATTCATCTTTTCTTGCATCCATGACTTTTAAGTTTTTAGCTTTTAGGACGAATGCTGTCGTGAACTTCTCCCAAATCTTTTGATGAACAAATATTTTTTGAGTCGAAATGCATACTTGGCCAGCGTGATAGAATGAACCCTTTATAAGACAATTGACGGCTCGATCTATGTCAGCATCATCCCAAACAATCGCTGGTGCTTGACCGCCATGTTCAAGGGCCAGTCGTGTGCCTGGGGCTAATTTTGAGCGGAGAGACCAACCAATTTTGGCGGCACCAATAAATGAGACGTAGGCAAATGTGGGGTTAGCGATGAGCTCTTCAATTTGTGGGACCTCGGCATGACAGATCATGGCGACATTTAATGGAACACCAATTTCTTGAAGAGTGTCAGCAAGCCATTCTCCACAATACGGAGTGGTGGGTGAGGGTTTAAAGACAACGGAGCAGCCAGCAGCAAGAGCAGAGCCCACTTGGTGAGCAAGTAAGTTTAAGGGGTGATTAAAAGCCGATAGGGCCAAGACAGGTCCAATGGGTTCTCTTAATGTGAAAGAAATTTTTCCGTCACCACTTGCAGCTTGATGAATCGCCGTTGGTGGAGAAGTAAGTGAGCGAGCAGCTTCTGCACAAAGAGAAAAAGTGAGTGCCGCTCTTTCAACTTCAACGCGAGCATCTTTTATTGGTTTGCCTCCCTCAGTAGCAATCAGAAGGGAGAGCATTTCCTTATTCTCTATAATTTTTTTTGAAATGGAAGTGAGCCACATTGATCTTTGATGAGGCGCAGTCGTCGACTGAATTTTCTGACCTTTTAGGATTTCTGTTGTGATGAATTTCACATCTTGGGAAGTTATTTGTTCAACAGTGCCTAGGAGCTGACCATCATTTGGGGAGAGTGTAGGAATTGTTAGGCGCTTATCACCTGACCATCTCAGTGGGGTGTGTGCTTGAGGCTTCCACATAGCTTTCCTTTTAATTCAATGAGGCTTAAACTTTAGTCATGATAAACTCACGCCAATCATTGGGAAAGCTCTTCTGCCTGGGATGTTTGATTCTTTTGGCTTCGTGCGCCAAGAAAGAGCCCACCTATTCGAAAGAAGATATGTTGCAAATGGTGCCTTTTGAAGGCCCTGATAAAATCGAGATCGTCCTCGCGAAAACAATTAATGATGCCATCCCTTGTTCAGATTACGGAGAAGGTTGCGTTTCGGCTCACCGATTTAAGGCCCGTGGTTTAAATCTTATTGCTGTAGAGTTTGAAACTCCGTCGCATGCTGAGTACGCCGCCAAAAAAATCTATGGATGGACAACAAGAAATTGGCTGCTCGATGACGTAGACGGTGAGCCAGAGCTTGAAAGATGGGCCGTGAAATACTTGAATGCAAAATCTTTTAATCCTACGAAGAAGGAAAAAGCAGTGGATTCGAAAGAAAAATCTTCTGAAAGTGAAACACCTTCTGCTCCCACTTCACCTTAAGCTCTTCAGGGGCTTCAGATTCTTTTAACGTCTTATTAAATAATATCACCCAGCGGTTCACTTCACCTGTGTGAACGCGCAGAGGTATGTGGGCCTTTATGACATCTAGAGGTGGGTTGAATTCAAATGAGGTCTCCCCAAGAAGTTGGAGTTCCCAGAAAGCTTTAATACGAGGGAGATGCTCTTCAAAATTTTCTATTCGTAAAAAATGATAGCCGATAAGGACGTCTACTCTTGCTGTAGCATAGAAAGCCTCGACGACATCAGAAATATATTTTTTCATTTAAGGTAAGCTGATCGCGACCAATCTTGCTCAGAGATTTGATTTGTTTGAAAACCTTGGGACTTGAAGAAATCCGCCTCTGCATCGTTGTTAAGTTTAAATAACCCACCTTGTCTGACCATGATCATTTTTTTGATATGGGGAAGTTCATGCGCTTTTAGAAGAGCATACTGCACATAAAGCTCATCAACGACCTTCTCTGAACCCTGAGGTTCAAGAGGCACTGGTTCAACAAAAAGAATACCTTTCTGCCCCTCATGATAGCGAACCATTCCTAAAACATGTTCATCTTTTTGAAACGTAAGAATTCCACCTTTATATTCATGCAAAATGGTGCGATCAAAAGAAGGGAATTGAGCATACATATCTTCACGAGATTCGATTGTTGGATAATCACCAAGCTCCACTTGAATTTCTTTATGAAGCTTTTTCCAATTTTGCTGAATTCTTTTTGCGTCTTGTTCTGGCATCTCGGCTAGATAGTCTTGGTAGGCTTTGTGCATGCGAATCCAAGGTTTAAGCACTGACCAAGAATGTTGGGCCTCATGGAACACTTCAGGCCACTCAGGTTTATAGGCGAGGGGGCCATTCGCACTTAGAAGAGTCATGGCCATGACATCTTTTCTGGTGGCGACCTCTTTGATGACTTCAATGAGCTTCTCTTTGCCAGTTCTTGAAAAGCGAGAATCAAACACTGCGGCCCCATCAATTCCACGGGCCAGCTGCCAGCGGGCCATCTTCCAGTGATCAAGATTCTTGTCAAAAATGCCAGTTACTTTTTTCCACCAAGGAATGAATTGCTCGGCATCAATCTTTTTGAGACTAACCTGAGCAATACCAATCGGAGAGTTTTGAGTGGGCCCAAAAAAGAGCCAATAGATAAATGTTTCATCCGGAGGGCACTTGGATTCTGCTTCTCTCCAAGCTGCAAAATTCGCCCAATGCTCCTGCATTAAAATCTCAATCGCCCCAATAAACTCAGGATCAATTTCTTGCAATGAATGAAACTTTTGAACGAGAAGCATATATCTATTGAATAACCATTAAGACAAATCGGCAAGTCTCAGGATTTAGTTGCGTCCACAATAGGGACACAGTTTCCAGAATTGGCCATCCCATGTTTTTCCACACGCACACTCATGAGGAATTTGTAATTCGTAGACATCATTTCCTGCAACGAAGAGGGTGGGTTTCATGGCCTTTAGTGTAAGAGTATTGGCCAAATAGCCGCCAGGAATAAGAGGATCAGCTTTAAACATCGCAGGACTGACGCTCTCATCGACTCTAAATTGAACCTTGTAATCCTCGTGTCTATCAATTTCCCAAAGAGGCATTTGCGCCAATTTTTGGGCGAGAAGAAGTTTTTCCTTTATTTCGCTCTCATCATTTTTTTTCATTTGATGGCCATCTTCTTTCTATGAAAACGATAAGTTCTAAGATTGTACGATTTTGCTCTTTCCACAAACTCCACAGTCTTGGTTTTATTTTAGCAAGATCGCTGCGAAAAACAATCGTCTGAGCGCCACACTCTTCTATCGTTCGTAAAGTCCACTCTTTAACCCCTCCAAAGGGAGAGTAGAGCCATGAGCGAAGGGCCTCTAAAAACTCATGAGTTAAGCGCTCTCCATCCTTAAATCTGGCCTGAATAATATGTTTTCTTGAAGCGTTCAGAAGCCAGATCGAATTTTTCTCAGGCAAAGTTTTTGAAAACTGAGCGAGCAGGATTTCCTCCATCTCTCGCAAGGGGTAGGAGCTGTGGGCCAGAATAAAGAGGGCCTGATAATTGAGTTCCTCTTCATGAGAGTGAAGTTGAGCTTTAAGGGCCTCGAGATCAGAAGGACTTAAGACAGTGAGTCCGCGTCCCTCTTTGGCGTGGGCTTCTAAAATTTGATTATATTTTTGGCTTAGTTCAAGACTCACTTGAGTCGTCGACCTAAACAGCGAACAGAAAGATTAGTGTCTCTATTGGCAAGAGAGAGAATTCCTGTCGTCATTGATTGAGCCCAAGCTTGATCACGATTTAAACCATTCAGAGTCGCCGTCCAGATGACTGCATCTGTACGAGGAAGGACAAAGCGTGAGCCATTAAGATCGGCTTGGAGTAGATCTCCACGTGTAGGGAGTCTCCACGAAATTTCTGAAGCTGGAATACCAAGAATGGATGCCCCCGAACATTTTGAGTCGCCTGCGCCTACAACATTGCAATCGATTGTGGCCGGAGCAAAGGGGGATTCATCATTGCCTGAAGCTTGACACCAGTTGCTTGAACTTGAAACCACATCACTCCAAATCATTCCCGTCGTCTCGTCTAGCCAAATTTCTTTAGCTGATGAAGAGCGAGCCACCAATTTCCAAGTTCCCTCTCCAGCATTTCCAGAAGCAGCGCCTTTCCACTCATAATGATTTGGATTTTTTGTCGCACAATCACGGATTCTTGCGGCCAATGTTCCAAAACTAGCCTCTAGCCCGCATTCTGTAGGAGGTCTTACCGCCCTCACAACCGGTGAGTCAGCTCCACGACCGTCGTCAGCTTCAGCAACTCTTGGGATGTCCGAGTAGCCGTTTGGAAGTTTGAGGGCGTTAGTGGTTTCACTTTGTGCTGTCATAATTGAAATATTTCGAGCATGGTGCAATTGAGATTTAATCGCCGATGAGGTTTCAGTCCCTATTCCAATAGTATCCTTATTATTGATGGGGCGAGTGGGAGTTGCATTGCACGCGCATAGTGAGATGAGGGCTATAAGGCCGATCGCTTTCATAGTAAACTCCTGGATTTTGTGGAATTTTAGCCTGATAAGAGTCCTTTGGGGAGGCTAGATTGAGCCTAAGAATATTTTTCACACTCAAGTTGGTCTAATGACAAATGGGGCCTAAAGGCGTAAAAAGCTGTCATGAAATCCACGATTTATCTCTTCATTCTGCTTCTCTCTCAAGCTTCATTTGCGATGCAAATTGAGAAGTCTTGCGTGGGTGATCTTTCGGATAGCAGCAAAGTCGCTGTGAAATTCTATTCTGATTTTGATGGATGCCAAAATGAGTCCCAAGCCGCGATCTCGATTGCTTTAGGAAATGCTCCCGAAGAGCTCCATATTGGAAAACGAGTCATCGATTCTGCACATGATACCTATCATGTGTTCCAAAAGTTTGGAGAAAGAAATCTCGAGTCAATCGTCGCCACATTTGCGAGTAAAACCTCAACGGTAACGGGAGATTTGAAACTCGTTTTAGATGTTGATGAACAGGGCGATACAACAGAAGAAACTGTAATATTGAACTGCATGCAAGTTTGGGATTATGAGTATGAGGATTGCTCAAAATGACTAAAATTCTCATCAACACGATATACAGAGCAACCGAAGGTGAGGGAGTCCAGCTTGGATCGCCTCAAATTTTTATTCGTTTTCAGGGCTGTGCGATTGGCTGCGTGAATTGCGACTCAAAAGATACTTGGGAGTTTAAACCTGAAGCGGCGATGGAGATGGAAGCCGTCTTGGCGAAAGTGGATGAGCTTGCTTCAGAAGGGCGCTGGCCCTTGAGAAGAGTTTCTATCACAGGTGGAGATCCACTTCATCCTCAGCATGTTCCAGCGCTGATGGAATTAATGATTGATCTCAAACTTAAAGGTTATTGGATTAATCTAGAAGCAGCGGGCTCAAGAATTGTAGATGATGTATTTAAAGCCGCTGATTTTATTTCCTTTGATTTTAAAACGCCTTCAACTGGTGTGCGCACAAGCTTAGAGCTTCTAGCGCGCTTCATTCGCGAATACGGTCATAAAGGTCAAATCAAAGCCGTGATTGCTGACAATGCTGACTTTGGTGCAGCATTTGAAGCGAGAAGACAGATTGATGAACAAGTCGGAGCCCATCCGATTCCATGGGTGCTTACTCCTTGTTTTTCTCCGGGCGAGAAAATGCCATTGAAGAGATTCCAAGAAGTCATGAAACTCAATGAAGACTGGGGCGCACCTTTTAGAGTGATTGGTCAGCAACACAAATGGCTCTACGGTGCGGACGCGAAGAACGTTTAAAGATCTCGTCTGGTAAAAAAGCACATCTGCCAAATAAATAATCCCCAGCCCACAAGCAGTAGCGTTCCCCCAACAGGAACGATGATGGCAAAAAATTTCACGCCGCTTAAAACATAAAGAAAACAATCAAAGCTAAAAATGATCGTTCCAAGAGTGATCAAGCGAGTGACCCAGGTGAGTTTGATTTTACAAGCTTGAATAGTGAGACCTAATCCAAATAAAGCGAGCGCATGAAGAAGAAGGTAGCGTGCACCCGTCTCCCAAGTTTCTAGAAGATTAGGCTCTACCATTTTCTTGAGTCCATGAGCTCCGAATGCGCCCAGTAAAACTCCTAAGAACATAAATGAGCCAGCAGTGATAAGTGTGAGGCGAGCGTCGCGATTAATTCTTGCTGGTGAGTGAAGCATACATCTCGCCTTTTTTCTCAAGTGGATAGGTGTTGAATGTTCCAAGGCCCTTGGCCACCAGTTCACCTGTCTCAAGCTTTACATCACCAGAAGCGATGATGAGGGATTTACCTTTGTAGTCGATGCGTCCACTTCCAATGAGCTTGTCTCCTAAGTGAGCAGGTCGAATAAAATTAAGTTTAAACTCAACCGTTGAAGTGAGATTACCTTGCGTGAGAGCTAAAGAGAGGGCCGAGAGGCCAAGCACGCAATCCATGAATCCGGCGATCGTTGCCCCATGGGCCACATTTGGAGAGCTCAAGTGTTTCTCCAAAATCGTCAAACGATAAATAATCTCGCCCGGATTAATGATTTCAAACTGCAGCCCATTGTCCTTATCGAAATGATTAACAGAGCGAAAGTAGGGCGCAAATTGTTCTAAAATATCCATAAGCTATCTTAATCATCTTGCCAGTCTGGGTCTAGTCTTTGGCGCTCCCGACAACAAGAGTCGGGTACTCAATAAAGACCGAGAAAAGACGATAAGTTACGGTGAAATTTTTTATCACATTCATTCTTCTTTTTAGTCACGTCAAAGTGATGGCCCAAGCCAATTTGGATGAGACATTCTCTAATGTTGTAGATGTCGTCACGAATGAGTCTTTGCAGAAAAATGCAGATGTTGTTAATGCCACAGTCGATCTAGAACAGCAGGTTTCAGCATCTCAATCAGTGGGCGGATGCCTTGAGGATGTTCCTCAAGAGATGAGTTGTGATTCCTTAAAAAAATCTCTGCTCTCTGAATCTTATGCCAAGCAAGGCTGGAAAGTTCTTTTTGAAGCAAAATATATTCCCACTGATGTTAGAGGCGATCATCGAATCAGAGGAACTGGGGATCAGTCATTTACGTCTCATCAGGGGATGCTTGATTCATTTTACAGTTCACCGACACATCCAGAAACGGCAATTACTAATCAAGCTTCCCTCGATGCAGAGGCAAAAAAATTGGCCAACTATTGGGGCCGCAATAAAGAAGATTTTTATGGCGCACTTATTTTGCGTAATCTTCAGAAAACAAAAAACTACGATGAGATGATGACGACTTTTAAAGGTCTATCGGCTCAATTAACAGATCAGCAGTACCTGGAATTTCTCAGCACAGTTGCCGGATGGGCCGACTATAACGATCAGCGCTCAAAATTTAAACAACAAGAGGGAGCAGGACTCGGAGTGGTTTCTCCTTTTGATCAAATTATGCAGACCAAGGCCGGTATTTGTGGAGACATTCACAGTATGGTTGCAAAATTTGCAGAACAGAGAGGTTGGGAAGCTTTCACAGTAGGCTACGCCATGGCCGGAGATCAACACGTGGTCACCTCTGTCGTAGACCCAAAGGATCCTAACAAACTTATGGTCGTCAATTATGGACGCTATGAAGAGCAAGCCTTGAATGATGGAAATTCAATTATGCCGGTACCCGCCACCTCTTGGGGTGATGTCGGTATGCAATTGAGAATTTTTAAAAATAAATCTTCCAATGGGGGAGATGGTGAGATGCAACAGATCGCCACAATTCCTACACCACTTGGCAGTATGATGGCGTCACTGTTTAAGAGCCAAGGCCAAATTGAAGGCGCGATGCCGGCGAATGAAAATTTTAGTCTTGAGAAATTTACCTTTCAAAATGATAAAATCAAAGTGGCTTCAACAGAAGATGGAGGAGTCAAAGAGCGAGTGGTGAGTGAAGGCATCGTCATTTATGAAGGACGAGTTGATAATGCGGAAGTTTATGGTGTGGCCGTCAGTCATCAAGTTTTTAATAAACTCTACGGCTATGATCCAAAACTTAAAAAATGTGTTCAAAGAAAAAGTAAATACTTCTCCATCGGGCTTGCTAATAATTTTGTTCAGCTCCCTCAAGAACAGATGGTGAATCAGTATTATGTCTATCTCAACATGAAAGGCGGCCAGATCATCAGCCTGTTTGAAACGCCTCACTTTCAGTTTAAAGGACTTGTTGGATATGAGTTAGATATGTTTGCAAGCTTTGCTGGTGGCTTCTCCACAGGCGATGCAAACCTTAAAACCTTTGCCGGAGTTCTGGGAGAGTATAAGAAAAATGGATTGGCGATAGCTGGTGGAATGAGTCTAGAGACGAATCTAGGACTTAAAAATCAAAACCTCATGACTGATTTCTCTGCCCTTCCAAGCAATATTGCTCCTTTCAGTTTTAATGCCTTAAAGACAGATTTTTCTATTCAAAAAAATCTAAATTCACAAACCACTCTCTTCACCAACAATAGTCTCATCATGAGTCGAGTCGGTAATCGACTCATACTCTCAACTGGTGTGATTGTGAATAACACGTCAGTGATGCTCTCCTATCAAGGTGGAATGAAGGCCATGAATATTGGCAATTCTCTTCAAAACATTAATCTGCTGCAAAACTTCAATCAAAATGATGGCTATAAGTTAAGTGTGGGACAAAATTTTCTCTCAAAAAATGGTGGAGCGACTTATAGTGTAAGTGGTTGGGTGGGAATGACGACCTCAACGATGAAGCCAGAACCGTTTGCAGGGGCGACTTTAAAAATTAAATTTAATGCCAAAAAGAAGAAAAAGAAATTCAGCTTAGACGATATACCTTCTCAGTAGATTTAATTGCTGAGCGGATACTCAAGTCTCTTCCTTTCTGTTTTCCAGATTCTAAGGCTTTCGAATCTAAAACTTGTCCAGAAGTGCTTGAAGAGAGACCCCCAATAAACTTATCAAACTGTGCCTTAAGTTGACCCTCAACCTTGATTAATCCCTTTGATTCAACAGGAGTAAATTGAGTGCGAGATTGTGTGAGCTTCTCACTAAAACCTTTGGCAATGCCCACATAGAATGAGTTTTTAGCTCTTAGCCCTTTGAGATCAAGTCTCTTGGATTCACTTTTCCAAAGAGATTCTAATTCGAGCACTAGATAGTCCGTGATGTAGTGGGCGAGCTTAATTTGCTCTCGATCTCCTGCTGCTTCTAAGCGTACACAACCTCGCCCATAAAAAAGCAATGGTTTGACTAAAAAATGAGTCAGGATTTCATAGATCGCGAGCATGAGTGAATTCTTCTTTGAAGATTCCATCAAAGTAGAAACACAAAACTCTTTAGAGTCCTGAAGATCACTCTTTTCGATGTGATACTTTAAAATGAGTTGATTTGCCTTCAAAGTGGCAAGCTCTGCTTCGTGTGGATTGTCTGAACTCGCAAGTGAGAGAAGCTTTTTCACCTTCTCTATAATTGCCTCTGATTTCATATCTCCCACATGAATCAGAGAGGGAAGATCCCCACTGGCCGCCGCCACGGTCTCAGGCCAGTGATACTTTTTACAAATCAGTTTGAACTCTTCACCGTGAGCTGACTTGGTGTGAGGATAAAAAATAAACGCCAAATAGTGGGCCAGTTCATGGCGAATCAAATCGCGAAGAACTGAGTCTTTGATGGTGCCTACAAGTTTAGAATTGATGCCAATTTGATAAAACTGGGATTCAAAATAGCCCCAACGAGAGTCATCTTCAAAACATACAATAGAGAGTGGCCAAGTTGTGCGACCAATGGTGAAGCGAGTTCGTCCTACATCTATTTGGCATTCTTTGGAGAGGATTTCCCGGGCCATGCGTTCAGCATGACCCAGGAAAGTTGCGATCGTATCAGAGTAGAGTTTCAATTAAGCGCCTGCTGAGCGCTCTTTTTCATAATAAGTGAAAGTGGCTTTTGTGTATTCACGGTTCATGCGGGCAATGTGTTCGATTGAAATTTCTTTCGGGCAAGTCGCTTCACATTCAGCGTGGTTAGTACAGTTACCGAAAAGTAGCTCATCGTGAGTTTTAACCATTTCAAGTGCACGCTTAGGAGCTTCAGGCTGACCTTGTGGAAGAAGCGCGAGTTGAGAGATTTTGGCTCCCATGAAAAGCATCGCAGAGCCATTCGGACAAGAAGCCACACAAGCGCCACAACCGATACAAGCCGCTGCATCCATCGCCTCATCAGCGATGGTCTTTGGAATCAAGTTAGCGTTTGCGTCTGGAGCATTACCAGTTTGAGCAGTTGTGTATCCACCGGCTTGAATAATTTTATCAAAGGCTGAGCGATCAACAACTAAGTCCTTAACGAGTGGAAAGGCTTTTGCACGCCAAGGCTCAACGACAATAGAGTCGCCCGACTTAAACTTTCTCATGTGAAGCTGACAAGTGGTTGTGCCTTTTTGGCCTCCGTGAGCTTTACCATTGATCATCATTGAACACATGCCACAAATTCCTTCGCGACAGTCGTGATCAAAAGCGATCGGGTCTTCACCTTTGTGAACTAATTCATTATTGAGGACATCAAACATTTCAAGAAACGACATATCAGGAGAGACGTGATCGACTTTGTAATCGACAAATTTTCCCTCTGAAGCCGCACTCGTTTGGCGCCAGACTTTAAGATAGATCGTCATATTTGCGTTATCAGACATACAATGTCTCCTTACTTATAAGATCTGGTTGAGAGGTGAACGTTTTCGTACTTAAGTTCTTCTGTGTGACGAATAGGGCTGGCTTTCTCGCCAGCAAATTCCCAAGCGGCCACATGACAGAATTGCTCATCATTACGAACAGCTTCTCCGTCTTGAGTTTGGAATTCTTCACGGAAGTGACCTCCGCAAGACTCTTTTCTCTCAAGTGCATCAAGGGCCATCAGTTCGCCAAGTTCTAAGAAATCGGCCACACGATTAGCCTTATGAAGTTCGAAGTTATAGTTGCCATTATCAGCAGGGACCTTAAGGTCTTGCCAGAATTGCTCGCGCAATTTTCTGATATCAGCGATCGCCCCTTTAAGACCTTTCTCATTTCTGGCCATACCGACATGATCCCACATGATGTGGCCCAGATCTTTATGGAAGTCGTCCACAGAGCGGCTGCCTTTCATGTTAAGCAATTTCGTATCGGCCATCTTCACGCGATTTTCTGCTTCTTTGAAAGCCTCATGATCAGTTGTGACTTTATCAATCTTATTTGAGCCAAAGTAGTGACCCAAAGTATAAGGAATAACAAAGTAGCCATCAGCTAGACCTTGCATGAGAGCAGACGCACCAAGACGGTTTGCCCCGTGATCAGAGAAATTCGCTTCGCCTAAAACATGCAGACCTGGAATCGTTGATTGAAGATTGTAATCCACCCACAATCCGCCCATCGTGTAGTGAACAGCAGGATAGATCATCATCGGAGTTTTATAAGGATTATCTCCTACGATACGCTCATACATTTCAAACAAGTTGCCGTATCTTCCAGCAATCGTTGATTCGCCATCACGCTTGATCGCATCACGGAAATCAAGATAAACAGCGAGCTTCGTAGCGCCCACGCCTAAACCCTCATCACAGCGGTACTTCGCTTGGCGAGAAGAGACGTCACGGGGAGCGAGGTTACCGAATGATGGGTAAACGCGCTCGAGGTAATAATCGCGCTCATCTTCAGGGATATCATTGGGCTTGCGTGTGTCGTTTTGTTTTTTCGGAACCCAAACGCGACCATCGTTACGAAGTGATTCAGACATCAACGTGAGTTTTGATTGGTAATCACCATGAACAGGAATACAAGTCGGGTGAATTTGTGTGAAGCATGGATTCGCCATATAAGCGCCACGCTTGTGAGATCTCCAAGCGGCAGTCACGTTACTGGCCATCGCATTGGTTGAAAGGAAGAACACGTTACCGTATCCACCTGTACAAAGAAGAACAGCATCGGCCACATGGCGCTCGAGTTCTCCATTGATGAGATTACGTGTGATAATTCCGCGCGCTTGATTGTTAACAACCACAAGGTCCATCATCTCGCGACGATTGAACATTTTAATTTTGCCCTTGTTCACCATCTTCATCATGCCTGAATAGGCACCGAGAAGAAGCTGCTGGCCGGTTTGACCGCGAGCATAGAAAGTTCTTGAAACTTGAGCCCCACCAAATGAGCGGTTATCAAGGTAGCCACCGTACTCGCGAGCGAAGGGCACACCTTGAGCGACCATTTGATCGATGATGTTGTTTGACACTTGAGCGAGACGATAGACGTTGGCTTCACGTGAACGGTAATCGCCGCCTTTCACAGTATCATAGAAGAGGCGCTTAATGGAGTCGCCATCGTTTTGATAGTTTTTAGCGGCGTTGATTCCGCCCTGAGCTGCGATCGAGTGAGCGCGACGAGGAGAATCTTGAATACAGAAAGCGTGAACGTTGTAGCCAAGTTCAGCGAGAGTCGCAGCAGCGGCGCCACCAGCAAGACCAGTTCCTACAACGATAACAGTGAATTTTCTTTTGTTGGCCGGATTCACCAGCTTCATATCAAAGCGGTGCTTGTCCCACTTTTCACTTAAGGGGCCTGAAGGAATTTTGCTATCAAGTATATTAGTGCTCATCTTAAGCTCCTTTCACATGCAAGAGGACAGAAATCAAAGCAAAGCCACCTGCAACAAAAATGGCGTAGACCACACCCAAGAGTTTAACCTTCGGAGTCCAGGTGCCATGATTGAATCCAAAACTTTGGAAGGCACTCGAGAAACCGTGAGAGGTATGAAGAGCGGCGGCGGCCATTGAGATCACATACCAAGCCGTGTTAAGTGGACTTCTGAAAAATTCGACAACAGTCTTGTATAGATCTCTCACAATCACACCGTTGATATCTGTGGAGTAGTGTGGGCCGAATTTGAAATGAATCAAGTGTGAAATGAGGAAAGCCAAGAGGATCAATCCTGTGTAGGGCATTGAGGCACTCATTATCGTTTCACCACGACCCGTGCGGTTTTTCACATAATACTTTTGACCACGGGCCACTTTATTTTCAATCGTGAGCTTAATCGCTAAACCCAAGTGAAGAACAAATAATCCCGCAAGACCGGCCTCAGCCACATAGAGCAAAGGCCCCATGGAGATGAGTTTGTGAGCGTAAAGATTGAAAGCTTCTGCTCCAACAAGGAGAAGAAAATTTCCAAGCAAGTGAGTCACCAAAAATCCGCAAAGAAGAAGACCCGAAAGGGCAATCAACTGCTTGCGTCCAATGGATGAAGAGAAATAGCGCGAGACGGCAGCACTCATAGAGGTTTATCTCCTGAAAAAATGACTAAAGAAGTGATGATATTTTCGCGCAAGTTCAAGCGCTTGTCAGGGGAAAAGGTTCTTTGTCTAAAAAAAGCCGCAGTGCAAACGCGTTCGGTAAGCCAAACTAATTTTTAATAACTGAGTACATTTTAAGAGCTTCACCGCGCATTTTTTCATAACTCACGATAGGGGCATAATAGTCGGGAGCTAGAAGGGGTGGAGGGCAGTGAATGTCTGTTGCACTGAGGTGAGAGAGTTCGGGAATAAATTCTCGAATGAAGATACCCTCAGAGTCGAATTTTTCAGACTGAGAATAGGGATTAAAAATTCGAAAGTAAGGCTGAGCGTCGCAACCAGTACTTGAAGACCACTGCCAGCCCCCATTGTTGGCCGCGAGATCAAAATCGAGAAGTTTCTCAGCAAAATATTTCTCTCCCCATCTCCAATCAATGAGCAGTGTTTTGCATAAAAAACTCGCCGTCACCATGCGTAAGCGATTATGCATTAAACCAGTTTGGTTTAAGCAGCGCATGGCCGCATCCACCAGAGGGAAACCGGTGCGTCCTTCACACCAAGCCTCGAACCATTCTTTTTTCCCCAGCCATTGAATTTTATCGTAATCGCGCTTGAATGATTCTTTCTCGACATAGGGGTGAGTGTCTAAAATCATGTGGTAAAAATCACGCCAAACAACTTCAGAGAGCCAAACAGTCGCTCCTTCATTCTTTTGAGAAAGACCGGCCCGTACCATGTCACGCACAGAGAGACATCCATGACGAATATAAGGTGAGAGATTTGAAGTTCCATCGAGAGCAGGAATATTTCTCGCCTCTGCATATTGAGGCATCGCTGGCATGAATTTCTTCAACCGCTTCATGGCCTCATGTGTTCCACCCGCTAGCAGTGGGTGAGTGGGAGTGAAGCCGATTTTTGCATGCCAATCTACACTGAGCACACTTTCGGGATTCTTAAATTCTCTCAAATTTTTAAGACTGATTTTAAAATCCGGAAGATGATTGTCTTGGGCCGCAAGCTTTTCAAGCCACTTGTTTTTATAGGGTGTAAAGACTTTGTAAACGGCACCAGAGCCATTGAGGACTTCCGTCTTCTCGAAGACGACTGAATCTTTGTATTGGAAAAATTCGATTCCTACATTTTTTAATTTCTTCTCAACTAAGGAGTCGCGTTTCTTGGCATAAGGTTCATAGTCACGATTGCAGTAAACGGCTTGGGCTTTAAGTGATTGAGCAAAGCTCACGATCTCATCTTCAGGGAGACCAAAGAGTACTTTAAGGCTTGCCCCTTTTTTAATCACTTCAGCTTCAATATCTTGCAAGGATTGAAGAATAAAACTTACTCTTAGATCAGATTTGTCAGAAAGTTTATTCAGGATATGGGGATCAAAACAAAAAACGAGTTGGACTGATTCATGATTGGAGAGGGCATGAAAAAGGGCAGCATGATCATGCAAACGTAAATCCCGTCTCATCCAACAAATGGCTGTACTCATGCGTGTTATTGTCGAACGAGAGGGCCAGGAGTTCAACCAGCAAAAGTCTTGTTAGAGAGTTGTAAAAGAAAAAGAGAGGGAGCCGCCCTGCCCCCTCCCCCCTGCCTAAGGATTGAAAAAGTCTGACGCCTCGTCTTGAGAGACTTCCTCACGGAGTTCTTCCTGAACCGCCACAATGTAATTTTCGTAACTAGGTTCGGCTCCTGCCGCGATTAATTCTTCCCTGCTAAAAGCCTGAGGAGTCTCATCTAACTCCCTTGCTTCTAATGGTGCCTGACAAGCGTTCAGATAAATAAAACATCCACAAAAAACGATCACCCGTCTAAAAAGATATCCCTTCATGCTCTCTCCTCCTTGGAAAGTGCAGGGGTGGGCAAATCATCAAACGTGCTACGAGTCCACCTCTTGTAACTTGTGTTAAAACGATTCTATAGGTGTTTGGAGGTTTGAAAGATTATTTCTTAAAATCTTGTCATCTCGGTCAGTTATCCCTGACATAAAGTACGAGTCTTGAGCTTGTTTAGAGGGAAAAAGCGCCAATTTTTTTAGCTAGAGAAAAACTTGGTCTTCACCGCGATAGGTTGGAACAATATTTTCTATCTTTCCAGCTCGAAGAAGGAGAAGTGATTTAAAGCGCTCACACAATTCTCCCGCTTTTGAGTGTCTGAAAAAAACAGGATCACCAAGTTGCAATTCAATTGGGCCTTCGTAGTGAATAGGTGTTTGAACTTCGCCGGCTCCTTCTTGATCGATCAGGGCCATGCCCTCTGGAAGAAAAGGAACTGGACGCTTATTCAGATTGATCTCGCCAGAGGCGATGTAGCCGCCACCTAAGGCCGTCCACATTTTTACTCCGGGCTTTCGCACGAGAGGAAGTGCAAAAAATGCAGCAGGAGAATGCTTAAAGCGGCGATAGTGATCAAAGAGTCCGGGAGAATAAAACCCTGAGCCCACGGTGATTTCATCGACGCCTGGATCAGAGATCGACCATTCTATACTTCCAGTGCCACCACCATTAGAAAATTCGATAGCGTGATTGGCCCGAAGCCACTCAACAATCACTCCACGGCGTTTCGCGTAGTCTTTCCTTGAGTGACGCTGAAGGCGTCTGATGACGGGATTCATAAGTACTTGGGGAGTGTGATCGCCGACTCCGGCCACTTGGGCTTCGTAGCCCATAACACCTGCGACTTTAATATTTTTTGGAAGATCACTTAAGAGTTCTTGAACTTGTTTTAGAGTTCTTAATGGGGATCTTCTCACTCCAAACCAAATCCCTGGAAACGGCGTCGACATATCAATGTCTAAACAGATGCGTAGAGGAAGATTAAGTGAAGCCAAAAGTTTAATATGTTCTTTTGAATCCACCATAAAAGTCACTTTCTTATTCAGGCTTGCTAATTCCTTTACTGATTTTAAATCAGTTGTGGGATAGCCCATCAAAAGATCATCAAAGCCGAGCTTGGCCAGAAAGAGAGTCTCCTCGGCCGTGAAAGTCATCAGCCCCTGAAATTGAGGGGAGAGAGAGAGAAGGTGTCTTAAAATAAATTGGCAGCGAATAGATTTTGTCGCGATTCGGATTCGCATGGAGCCTGCACGCTTTAAAATCTCTTTAGCATTTTGCTCAAGAAGGTCTAAGTCTATGACTGCTGCAGGAAGTCGCTGATCTTTGAGAGCAGTTTTATAGGTGTTGTAGTCCGACATAGAGTGAGTTTAGCATTTCTCCCTTGTTCTCGTCACAAAATTTGTGTTTCACTCATCTACCCATAATTGGAGGGAGATATGCGCTTTATTTTTCTAAGTTTGCTGCTTTGTGGATCACTACAGGCCAAAGAATATTCGGCCGAAGAGAGAAAAGAAATTTTTGAGGGAGCGACTAGGCGTCTTAAAGAAACTGGCATTGAAAAGCGTGCGCCCAAAGTGGGAGAGGCTTTTCCTGATTTAAAAATTGCCGAAAAAAATGTTTCTGAATGGGTTAAAGATGGACCTCTGGTCATCACGTTTTATCGTGGAGGTTGGTGTCCCTATTGTATGAAACAGTTAAAGCAACTCTCTCAGGAGTTGCCTCAGTTTAAAGGTGCAAGAATTATTGCGATCTCACCAGAAAGTGAAAAGCAAGTGGCAATCTCAAAACGCAAGAATGACTTAAAAATTCCTCTCATTTCGGACAAAAATAATGAGACGGCCAGACTCCTCGGTATCGCATTCAAAGTCGAAGACGCCATGATCGATATGTATAAGGGTTATGGGATTGATCTTAAGGTCAGCCAAGGAAATGGAGATAATATTCTTCCTGTCCCGGCCACATTTGTGATCGGAAAAGACATGAAAGTGGCTTATTCCTACGTAGAAGTGGATTACACACAACGTGCTGCGCTGTCAGATATCGTCACGGTGGTCCAGCGTTTGATGACTCCTTAGTCTCAGTCATGCTAAAACTGCTGCCATGGAAAATACCAACTGGCAGCAGTTCCCATTCGATAAGTTTTTCAACGTTATAAAATCCTACGTTGAAAACACTCCTAAGCAGGGTGTTGTGGCTTTTGAAGAGCCTGCTGAACTGCGAGAACATTTTGATATGACCTTGCCCGATTTGGGGCGCAGTCATGATGAAGTGGTGAAAGATTTAGAAGCCTACCTAGAGCATGCTAGAAATACGCTTCATCCCACATTTGCCAACCAACTCTACGCCGCTCCTTTGCCAATTGCCTTTATTGGTGATGCGGTCGCAGCGATGGGCAATTCCACGATGGCGACGTACGAGGCCGCACCGATTGGCACTTTGCTCGAGCGCGCGCTCATCCATAATCTTGGAAAATACATTGGTTGGGATCGCACGGAAGGTGTGATGGTGACTGGGGGATCGAATGCCAATTTCTCAGGACTTTTGCTCGCGCGCAACACGCGCTTTCCTGAAACCAGACGTTTTGGAAACGGCAACACGCGATTCTCTGTTTTTGTTTCTGAAGAAGCTCATTACTCATTTTTTAAAGCGCTTAACCAATTAGGCATCGGCACGGATAACTTGATTCCTGTGCCTTCAGATTCTCAAGGACGCATGCGCGCGAGTGAACTTGATCGATTAATTAAAGCCGCTAAAGAGCGTGGCTTCACTCCTATGTGTGTGGCCGCCACCGCAGGAACGACTGTCCTTGGCGCTTTTGATCCTTTAGATGAGATCGCTGATGTGTGCAAACAACACAATCTTTGGCTGCATGTGGATGCGGCTTGGGGAGGAGGAACTCTTCTCTCCACAAAACATAAAGCAAAACTTAAAGGTATTGAGCGCGCTGATTCTGTGACTTGGGATACACACAAGATGCTTGGTACGGGTCTTGTGAGTTCATTCATTCTCACTCCCCACATCGGCTCTCTTCTTGCTAGTCAGCGCGGAGGGGGAAATAATTATCTCTTCCATGATGGCCAAGAAAATACTTTGGATCTAGGTCCCATGAGCCTTCAGTGCGGCAGGCGCGTGGATGCACTTAAGGTTTGGCTCTCTTGGCGCTTGATGGGGGACAAGGGTTGGAATGACCTCATCGATACCCTTTATTCTCGAGCACAATGGATGGCCCGAGAAATCAAAAAACGTCCAGATCTTCAGCTTCTTTATGAGCCAGAAAGTCTCAACGTTTGTTTTAGATATTTGCCCAAGCGCCATTATCTGGCCAACACGGCCGTTCGCCCAATCAGAGATGATTTGATCAAGAGAGGCGATGCCATGATTAATTGGTCCAGTCGCACTGGGGAGAGTTTTTTACGCTTCATTGTGGTTCATCCAGGAGCGGATGAAAAAGTCCTAGGAAAAATTCTTGATGACGTCATTGCGGCCGGACAGAGATGGGAAGCGAGTCATGCTTGAATCATTTCCAATCGAGAAGTTAGTCGAATTCACCAATGATCCCTATTTCCTAGGGCGTGTGGTCGTTCATAAAGTCAAAGAGCGCTTTCATGTAGAAGTGGATGTGGTGAATAAAGAGTCTCATAAAATCTTTAAGCACGTAGGTACTCTTTATGATTTTGATGATTACCGAGATGCTTTAGAGATGGGGTATCGAGAGTTAAGAATCAAAGTCGGAACTAAAGACTAATCGCGATCTAGCCAGCCCTTTTCTTTGACTTTTCTGTAAATGGCATAGGAAACGAAGAACATCAAAGCCAGTGAGAAGTAATAACCATATTTCCAATCAAGTTCAGGCATCACTTTAAAATTCATCCCGTATATACCTACGATAAACGTGAGTGGGAGAAAGAAGAGTGAAACGACGGTAAGAAAGCGCATAATCTCATTGGTGCGATGACTAGAGAGCGCGATATGGAGCCCGAGTAAGTTTTGAACATCTTCCATGAGCTCATCACAGTACTGCCATAGACCTTCGGCCGATTCACGCATATCTGTGAGCCATGGAGAAGGGGCCGGAGAGTGAACGGTGACAAATTCTTTAAGGACTCCCAGAGTGTGCCAAGCTTGTCTCTTAATAACTGAAAGTCTCGCCCTTAAGCGATAAAGTGAAATGAGCTCTGTCGTATTAGGGGAGCGACCCATGAGTTCTCTTTCGAGCTTTTCAATTTCGGTTTCAATTTTTTCTAAATAAGGGTTAAAGCTTTCAACCGATTTCTTAATCATCTTCACCATGATGTCATGGGGCGTTTGCTCCTTATCCACGTTACTTCTGATGTCGTTGATGAAGGGCTGATCGCCGCGATGAATAGTGATGAGGAAGTCTTTGTTTAAAAAGAAGGCAATCTTGCGAGTCAGTGTGAGCACTTCTTCTGCATCAGGTGGGGCCTCGATATCATGACAGCGAACGATCATGAAAACGGTTTCGCCAACTTTCTCAATCTTTGGGAACTGCTCTGGATCAAGGCAATCTTGCACAGAGGTTCTGTGCAACTTAAAGCGATCAGCAATCCCACCTAAAACTTCACTCGTAGGATCAGTTACGTCCCACCAATGATCTAAAGGCTGGCGAATAGTGTCTGAGGGATTCAGAGTTTCTCCTCAAGTAGCGCAGCTAAGCGAACACCGGCCATGAGTAAGCGCTCATTGAGGCGCTTAGAAACTTTGTAGTAATACTTATACTCCCATGCCTTTGGCATCGGGTCTCCCACTGGAACAACCGGGAGTGAGTCATAGACGAATGAGCGCATAGCGATCGATTCTTCAAGCCAAACCATAAGTGGCGCTTGTGACCAGACAGTCTCTCTTGAGCGATCTTTTTTATCGATAAAAGCGACGTAATCAGTGTAGCTGAGTTTTTCCATTTCGATGACTTTCTCATCCCAAACTTCATGCAAGTTTGAGTTATGTTCAAACCAAGTCATCTTAAGAAGGTTGCCGCCTTGATCATCTGATTTTCCAGCATGAAGAGGTTGGTGAATGTCGCCCACTAAATGAACGAGGAAAGCGAGAGCTTCCCAGCGCTTCTCTTTGGAAAGAGTGGTGTCTCCCACTTCCTTTGAGAATTTTTCAATGGCTTGAATGATGTCACCCTTCGCGCTGTGAGGAATATCATTATAAGTTTGGCCATCTGGAATACTGACGTAATGCCAGATTGAAGCTTGTGGCCAATTCTCATCGGATTTAATCCAATCAGGCCAGTTTGCGATATCAGCAAGAGTTTCTTTTCCTGTGAGCTGATAGACCTTGGCCAACGTTTTAGGAGTGAGACGAGACTCCGCAATTTGGGCCACCACTCGATGACCGATATTGCCCCATGCCCACGCGCCTAGAGACCATAATGAAAGAGTAATTAAAATAATGTTTTTCATAGGGAAGTTATAGCTTGAGAATTGGGGGAGCGGGAAGTGAAGAATTTAAAATGTGGGCGTCTAAGTTATCGAAATACGATAGGATCTAAGCTCCAAAATAGAGTTGAACCCATTTTTTTATCTGATCTCTCTTAAACTCTTTTGTTTCCACGGGGATAAACACTCCTTGAGATAAGTTTAGAGCGCGAATTCTTTTTGTCACCGCTTCAATCGAAAATTTCTCTTGAGCTGACCGCTTAATGTCAGTGGGTTTCATTTTTTTTAAGTTCAATTTCTTTAAATCAAAAAAGGCTCCCGGCACTGACTCTAAGTCTTTATGTCCACCCCAGCGAGAAATGAGAACGGGCTTACCTCTAACGAGTGCTTCACGAACCGCCAGACCATATTCTTCATGAACAAATCGAGAGCAATTTATAATATATGAGCTGCGATCCATCGCTCTAATGATTTGCAAATCACTAGTAAGCTTTTTCTGGTGAATCGATTGATCATGTTCGATCTGTTCACGCATTTTTTTGAATTTATTTTTAAACGTTTTCTTTGAATCTAGGCTATGCAGACTTGAGGAATCAAAATCACCGTACAGGTGCAGCTGTCTTTGGGGAGATTTGATCTTTTTCCAAAGTTTTAAGAGATCGAGTAGACCCTTGTCAGGAGTAATCCTTCCAAAATAGCTGATGATCTCTGGGGATTTTGTGATTTTCTCTTTTTTCACTTTAAAAAAGATTGAATCAATAGGAAAGGGGATGACTTGAAAAGGCTGTGACCCCAATATTTTCTGGGCCAGAAGATGCATCGGTTCTGAGCACACTCTTAGGCTTCCTTTAAAACCACTGAGCTGATTGAGTAAGGTTCTCCACTCCTCAATCCTTAAGATAAAATCACCATGAAGAAGACAATGAAAGCTTACTGTCTTTGGATTGACCCATTTTGAAAAATGCGCGATCTGGTTCAGGTTGATTCCGACATCAAGGAGTACGACATCATAGTGTTTTTTTTCTTTCCAGCTCAAGGCAATGAGCTCTTTAAAAAACTTTGAAAGTGAATCCATATCACTCACGAGAATTTTTTTGCTTTGAAAAGCTCTCCTATAGGAAAGGGTGAGATTCTTTTTTACCCTTTCATGAGAAGGCCAAATACTCTTTTTCGAGACAAGAATAAAAGTTTTTTTATTCATCACTTTTCTCACCTGTGACAATCTCAACATCGTAGTCGTGGCGTACTTTTTGTAAATCGGCGACGAGGTGAAGGCGCCACTTTCGCTCATCGAGATTGCAGACGCGATGAGGTTTGGCGACGTTGATAATGTAGGTCTCTCCTCGTGCCGATAAATGATGGCGATGCCTTTTTTTAGGAGTTGGGTAGTAATCCAAAAAAGCTTTGCTGTGGGTTAAGAGCGGAACGTGAAGTCTTAGGATTGGATTTTTAGATTTTTGATCCACGTGAGTGTGCTGGGTCGTCTTTGGGGCAAGGGCCAAGAGTCTAAAGCGATAAAGTTTAAAACCCATAAAGGTGAGATCTTGATAAAGATTGAACCACGGCTTTGTGGGGTCATTTCTTATTTGTGAGAAAGTCTTAATTCCACCATCTGCAAAGAACTCTTCTTGTTCATAGAATTCTGTTTGAGACCAACCCTCATGTTGTGTCTGGAAAAGAGGATACTCCCATAATCCGTGGGTCATTTTTTGCGGACGGGCAAGCTCGGCCATCTCTTTGAGCCAGGGTGAGAAATTCTGCATGTTCCATAAAGGCAATTTTAAGCGACAGACCAAGAAATCATTATCAATCGTAGATAATTTCATCTCTTCTCCTTCAGCGCTTTGAGAAGGACATCATGCCAACTCTTAAGTCCTGTCTGAATTTGAATCCAGTCTCTCTTCTCCTTATCCTTGAGATATTGAAGAGGGGCATTTAAAACGGGTGATTCTACCCTTGTGAGAAGGGCTTTCAGAAGTTGGATGTAGAGAGCTTTAAGCGAAGGCTGATTTAAAATACTTTGAAACAGTGGATGCATTAATTTTGCATGATTGAGGTAGGCTTCAAAATTTTTAAAAGGAGGATAAAGAGGAATGAAGTCTTTCGGAATAGGAGAGTAGATTTTTTTGATCTCGTTTCTATACCAAAGATGATTGTCGTGAATAAATGAGTGAGTGTCGCCAAAGAAAGTACTCAATGCGAGCCATGTGATTATCGCTTCTTGATCACTTTTCACTAAGGCACTTTGAGGATTTTGTTTCATTGATTTAAGAAAATCACAAAAATCCATTTGGATTGTATTTTGAAAAAGTGGGGTGTAGTAGATGCAATCAAAGAGAAAGGGGTGGGGGCCTGTGGGATTAAAGTAATTATTTGCAAATGGGTGCTGTGGATTGGCTATCGTGATCAACCACTGATTATTGGGCTGATAGATGACATTTTTTGGAATGTTATTTTCTTTAAAAAAATTGTCACTATAGCCTTCATCAAGGAGAGCGGGACCTTTCGTCTTCAGGTTCAAATCCTCGACTTGAACTAAGGAGTAGTTTTGCGTGATGAGATGATGTTCTTGGGCCATTTCATGCGCGAGAAGTTGAATGGCATGATACTTGTCTTTAGCAATCGTCAGATTGATTTGTTTTGAGAGCTTTGGGATCTTCACTTTCCAAGATTTATTGGGTTCACTCCAATGGGCCTTAAGGTCACCTTTTAATTTGAGTGAAGCCTCATAACTTTTTTGATCAAATTTTACTCGACCTTTAATCCATGAGTTTTCATTTTTTGAAAGATAACCCTGAGTGAGGCTTTTTTGGACGAGATCATCGATCTTCCTTTTTGATTTATTGGAATAATCGATCTGGATTAAATCAAAATGAAGTTTTGGCGAATCATGTCCTGTGTCTTTGAGTTTTGAGAGAGCGATGTTTTTTGCGCGATAGTATTGCGGAAATGAGAGTTTTCTCTCTCCACTCCAAGCCTCGAGTCTTAATTTTTTTGAGTCTTTGTTTTTTATTTTAAGATTAAAAATGGACTCTTGGACTGAGGGGGAGCCTTGAATCAAAAAATGCTCTGTTTTTAAGGAAGTGAGGACATTAATTTTGATATCTTTTGGCGAAACAGAGACCACTCTCAGCTGAAAGTTTTGATCCGAAACGAGAATCTGAGTATTCACCACGGGAAGAAAATCATTCATCGATGCGAGAGCAAAGTCCTGGAGAATGAAAAATAATAGAGTGATAAATAATTTTTTCATATATTCATCAATGGATAAGGTAGAGACCGTTGATCTGCCAGGTTTGCGGCCAGAACTTCTCAAGTCTCTCTTTCCAGAGAGGAGTTTCGATTTTTCCTACGGCATGTCCACTCCAATTGAGAAGAGCGCAGACTAAACTCGCTTGATGGATGAGTACGCCGGTATTTAAAAGCATGAGTCGGGAAGAAATTTGTTGGTAGTGTCCACGCATCTTATCAACTTGAGAGGCAAAGATGAGGGAGAGAGGGTTCATCTGTTCAGTGTGAGGGGTCAAAAAATAGAGGCGATGTTTTTCAGGATAGTAGAGATAAGTGCCATTTTCTACGCCATGAATATCGACGCATTCGATAAGTAGATGTTCGCAATAAAGCCCCCCAGAGCTCGAATAACTTTTTTGCGTCATGAATTTCTGTTGAGCAAAACCTAAATCAAGAAAACTCCCTAGACTTTCAAGATTAATAGCGATTTTTGTTTCAAGATTAGAGCTATGGCGTTGAGTGAGTGTCTCTCTCCAAGTCGTCTCCCATCTCTTGACTGCACGTGGCAGGTCAATATGAGTGGATTCTTCTGGAAAAGGGGGAAGGCTTGAGTCATCAAATGGTGTGCTATTTTGAATTTCTTTTAAAAGAGACTCTTTTTGATGAAGAGCTTCTTCAAGGTTGTATGAAGAGGATTGGGCTTTCTGGAAAAAGCCTAAACTTTTTAAAACTGAGGGTTTGGTCTTTGTTAAGGAGCAAGGGGGCGTATCCGACTGCCAAATCCAATTCAGCTTCGTGTGATGAATTCTCCAGGCCTTGCCGGTAAAATAGGTGACGCAGGCTTCTGAGATAAATTCTTGTGAATTTGCGGTTTGATCTTTTAAAAGTTGATCGAGATGAGAATTGATAAAAATTTTATCTAAGCCATCGGTCAGCCAAATTTTTTGGCCATAGAAGCCCTGCTTAGTGAGTTTAAGCCAAACCTTTTTCAAATCATCTGCAAGTGCGTGCACAGCAAGTAGAGCGACTTCGTTGCTCGAAATATTGATCTCGGGTATATTAATCCTAACTGATTCTAAAATTTCGTTAGCTTCAGCTGAAAAAATTATTTTAAGGCTCTGCACAAAGGATGCCTTTTGAAAGATAAATCGACTCTCTATTCCGATATCTTAAAGCAAGCTGAATCCCTTGCTAAAGAGTTTTCTTACTGTATTCACTCTGTTTATCTCATTGGGTCTGCAGTCAATCATCCTGATAGCGCTCATGATCTGGATATAGTCGTTTTCTATGAGGGCGAAGATCAATTGGGTCAGCTCTTATGGCGCAATTTTCTTAGCCTCGATTCAAAAATTGACTGCACTTGTGTTAACGTCTCTCAAAACCTAAGTCATCTTCATATCGAGCATCCCTTTTTGCGCCTTTACATGAGTCTCTCCGAGCACGGAAAACTTTTGTATGGCAAAAAAATGAATTTTCCTAAGCTCTCACTTGAGAGAGTGTGGGCTTTTCGTTGGTGGTGCTTGTTTTTAGATGTGCTCAATCCCGAAGTAAAAACTGAATCGGCCACTCTTCAATCACATGCACGGGTAGCATCGGGTGAAATCTCTGCAGAGTGGGCCTACTCAAAGCATTCAGTGCTCAAGGCGTATTCTCAGATGGCGTCGCCGCCACTTTTGAGTCGAAGGGAGATCTATCGCATTCTCTCCTCTGGGCTTGAGAGATTTAAAGCCCAACAGACGAATGATGTTGAAATTTCCAGTGTGATTTCAGTATCTTGGGCTTCAGGGCTTGAGCGTTGCTTAAAATGGCTTTATAGCTCTCAGGGTGACCATTTAAAGAGTCATACGATTCGAGAGCTCCTTATGAATTTCGACATCTTAGGCTTGTACATTGAGAAATTACCTGCGAACCTATAAACTAGAGTTAACTACCGGGGGAAGAATTGAGTAAGTCAAAAGTTACCAAAGATTCTAAAAAGACTGCCAAGAAGAAGCCTTATAATAAGCCCAAGGTTAAGGTCGTTAAGATTGAAAAGTCTCATGTTTATGCAACAAATAACTGTGGTGGCTATTAATCTCGTCTTTTTCCTTTTAATTTCTTCTACTGCATTCTCATCTTCACAAATCATCGATCACAAAGGGGCGAACAACCCTTTTGATGTTTTTAGCTCAGGCTGTGCGGCCCGTAAAATCGATCATCTTAATTACCCCTTTATGGACAATACTCTGGAGTCTATCCAGCGCTCCTTTGATCAAGGCGCAGATGCCGTTGAAATTGACCTGCGGGCCACTCAAGACGGAGACCTTGTCCTCTTTCAAGAGCCAGAAGTGGACTGCTTAACTGAAGGCCAAGGATTAGTCCGAGAGCATACAGTGGCCCAATTAAAGAAGCTCGATTTCGGGTATTGGGTGTATGACAAAATCGATCACTATCCCTTGCGTGGAAGCGGAGTGGGGAAGATTGTGACTTTAAGAGAAGTCTTAAGAAAATTCCCTCATAAGAATTTTCTTCTCAACCCAAAGGATAGAGACCTTCAATCCTTTAAAATCCTCGTAAAAGTCTTAAGTGAATTTCCAGGAAAAGATTATTCATCATTCTCTTACTGGGGCTCCTATGAGGGGTATGTGGTCTTAAAGAAATCGATTAATGGATACGGAGATTTCATTGCCAACCATCATCAAAGTGCTGCTTGCTTTGAGGCCTGGAGGAGCTTGGGTCTGTTTGGAATCTGGCCGAATGAATGCACGAATAAAAGTTTCTCACTCAACCTGGCCCAGGTAAATATCGATTGGTGGGGGTTTCCGTTTCCCTTTCTCCATCAGGCCAAGAAAAATAATCTTCAGGTTTGGCTCTTTAATACAAAGGATAAAAACTTGATCCTCGGACTCTCTCCATTTGTTTCAGGTATCATTGCGAGTGATCTGAGAGAATTTAGCGAGAAGTAAACTCTCTTCTGTCTTGATAAAGCTTCCAGGTTCCCTCTGTCGTTTTTACGGAATCAATCTCACCATCTTCAATAAAATAACATTGCGCCACTTTCTTGTGCCACGCCTCAATCAAGAGCTCCGTGAGTTCATGAGGCTTGAGTTTCTTAATAGCATTCTTAAAAGCAGAGAGTTGATCGTAAAGAGAGTTGGGATCATAGAAATTAGCACTTAATTCAAGATTCGAGTGTCCCATACTTTTAATGACATCAATGAGGCTTAAGCGATGAATGGAGAGAGTGAGATGGAGAGAGTCTTTCGCTAAGGTTGATACCTTGTGAGTGGCTCCTGCAGGAACAAAAAGGAGATTTCCTTTCTTGAGATGATAACTCTTTCCTTGAACGTTCCAGTTTTTTTCGCCATCTAATTGCCATACAAAAAAATCATAATCATCATAATGCTTATCAAAAGCTTGAGAGTGAGCAGGAGTGTAGTAGGCATTAATGCTTATAAATGAATGCAGCTCTTTGACTAACTCTCTTTGAAGAGAGCTTAAGGGGAGAAAGGCATTCTGAAGTGAGCGCATTTGAATGCTGTGACCTGAACCAATCATTTCATCAATCGTACGCGCATTCACTGCCGGAACTGTATTGATCTGGGGCATGCCTTGAAGAAGCTTAGCAATGGCCTTCTTTTCAACCCCTTTTTTCACAAAACGAATGAGCGCTGGATCAGGGGAGTGAGTTTTTAGCCAAGTAAAGAAAGCCTCTTTGTCCCAAAGTTTTTTTTGAATATTTTTGGCTTTAAAAAGATGAACACTTTTTTTGTTCATATGCTCTTTAAGAGTTTCAATTTCTTTTTTGGATAGCAATTTCATAAAACGCCTTAATTTAAAGGATGGGGAAGAGGATTTATAAAGGACTCTGTGGGCAATCCCACATAAAGAGAAAGCACATCTTTTGAGGTCGCTTGATACATAAACAATTTATGATCTTGAAGTTGAGGACTCCAATTCATTTTTTGAAGAGCAACCTTGATCTTTTTATCTATTTTTTGAATTAAATTTGACTGTAGCCAGTCTTTAATTTTTTGCTGAGTTTGAGAATGAAGAGAGAGTCTAAAGTGATCCATGGGAGTATAAACGTCTTGTTTAACAAACTCCGTGAGAGCGAGAGGAGCTACGGCATTAATCTTCCAGGCATAATAATTGCTAATGGCTTCATAGGCAGCTTTCTTTGGGTCTTGTGAGGCCGTTCCTAAAAAAATTAATCCGCTTGGCCCTTGCACGCAAGCGAGAAAAACTTCCGTTTTTTTGTCTCGGGCCTGAAGAGCGTAAGTCTTTATGATCAAATCATCTCTCTTCTCAGAGCTTATGAAAGTGGGCGCGATAAAATGATGCCAGTGCCACAAGAAGCTATCTCTTTCGATTAACTCTTGATACGCGCTCTCTTGGGCCAGCTTCTCAGAGAAATGACAGGCCACTCCGCTACTTTCTCTCTTGGGATACAGGAGAGCTAAGTTGTATCTTTCTAGAAATTCGACAATCGCTTTAAGCTTAGCTTCTTCAAGGTCTTGAGACGTTCCATGAGCTTGAATATTTTGAAGGAAGAGGCTTACGTGAAAGAGATCATTATTTTTTAAAAGTGGGGTTACGTTGAAAGTAACCCCAAGATTTTGAGCTTTAAGTATGAACCAGGCAATGAATTCCTTGGTGTTGACCAAAGTGATCCCTTAAATTTTCTTGGTAAAATCTTTGATGGCTTCTTGGCAGCCAGCAGAGAAACTCTCAAACTTCATCTTTGAAGCTTTGGCCGTACATTCTGTTTGCTGCTTTGGAGCGAGTCCTTTGCAATATTTGCCAAAGTCTGCTTCGCAGGCTTTTTTCATGACGTCACGCTTGGCTTCATGATCTGTGATGGATTTCATTTTCTCTTCACAAGCAGGTGCCAGGCCCGTCTTCGATTTTAGACAATCATCCCACTGGCCATAATTGGCCTGGGCCCCTTTACAGTGTTTGAAGATATCTGTGGCACAGGGATTTGAAGCCGCATAATAGCTTTTCATAAAAAGTGTACAAGATGGTGTAAGGGAAGAGAAATTGAGGCCTAAACATTTCCATCCTGTGGCTTCAGAAGGAGTTTCGTTTTTACAAAATTTTTCAATATCAGATTTGCAGGCCATGCCGCTTTTGAGCTCAAGGGCAAAAACAGATTGAGAAAAGGCGAGAATTAAGAAAAAAATAACTTTAAGTCTCATAAAGAAGCTCCTTATACTGATTGATATAGGAGTAACTTTATGTCTAATTCCACCTCTCGGGCAACTCTATTCAAATTGAATCCGACTCACTTTCTCTCTAAGCCGACTGAAAGTGGAAAAGTGCAATGCATTGACACAGAGAGCGAAGAGATGGATCTGTATGAATTCGAGGGAGTTGCTGCGCTGATTATTCGTAAACTCACTAAAGAATGCTCTCAAGAGGAGATTGTGACAGAAGTGATGGAAGAGTTTGAAGGCTCTCAAGACGAAGTCACTGCAGATGTGAAGGAATTTCTAGAAGATTTAAAAGAGAAAGGTATTATTTCAAGTACTCGCGCCTAGGGAGAATCTCATTTTTCGAGATTTTTGATTCCAACTCCCAAATAAGTGGAAGAAAGCTACAGCAAATAATGAGCGCATAGTAATTACTTTGCGGAAAATTCTTTCCTCTCAAAATGGAATCAAGAAGAGCGACACCCACACCAAATAAAATTTTGCCTGTTTTGCTTACAGGAACAGTCACTGGATCAGTGACCATATGAAAGGTGAAGAGAATAATGATCGGATTAAAGGCGAGATAAGCAAAATTGAAGGGAGCATTTCCGAGAATTTTAAATCTTAAATAATTAAAGCAGATAAAAGCCACATACCAACTGAACGCCACAATGGCCTGTCTGGCATAAAGCACATTAAGAGATCCTAGAACAAAAAAGATAGCCGCGACTCCAAGATAGCCACTAAAGACGTAGCTATTTCCTACTACGGCATGAGGAAAGAGTTCAAACATGCACACGAGTCCAAAGTTTGAGGGATTAAAGATATGTCTGCCCTTATAGCGAATGGTGGCTTTTGAGAGGACAGCAAAAACGGGCAGCAACATATAAGGCCACAGAAGTGGGCTATACATCTGGAGCGTTCCACCGAAGGCGACGATTAAAGCAATGAAGATGGAATGATTTTTTTTGTAAATGAACTTTCCAATCAAATAACTTAACGCCACTCCAATACTAATGGACATGGCAAAAATCCATTGAGGACGCTCAAAATTAAAGATGTATCTGGCGACAAGATTATAGCCCAGCAAGATGAGTGCTTGCAGATAATAGGGAGGGAAGACTTTTTTTAAGTCTTCAACGGAGCTGATTTTTTTTAGAAAGCTCATGGTATTTACCCGCTTGAAGATCAGTCCATTCGTTGATTGTACCATCTCTCCAGTAGACTTTAACTTTAAGAGATGATTTTTTATTTAATCCAAAAACTAAACGCGTATCAGAGGAGGCAAGAAAACCGTTACGTCCTGAGGTCTGCCAGCGTGTTTGCACAACACCCTCTTGCTCAACTGTCACTCTTGCTCCTCCAGGATTGGGATTCTCTCTTGAGGGAGTGAGCGAGAAGCCAATCCACTGGCTCGATTCAGGATTGGTGAGATTTTCCCAAGCAAAAACGGGCCCATTGCGTGAAGTGATGACGAGATCTTGATCGCCATCATTATCTAAATCCACCACTCCTGTGGAGCGATTATCTGAGAGCAGGGGATCGAGACCGTGCTTTTCGGCCATATCCACCATGAATTTATTTTTATAGTTCATAAAGAGGCAGTCACGCTGTTGATGATGAAGTCCGTTGCCTTTAACAAATGAAATCCAGTTGCGGATATCAGATGAGAATTCACCGGGAAGAGTTCGAATTTGAAGCATGTTAAAGAGATTGGCATTTTGATCAAGGTTGCGGGGAATGCGAGAAGCCTGGGGAGTGGAGGTGGAAATAAAACCATTGGCGACATAGAGATCTTCATAGCCATCAAGATTGAAATCCACAAAGGCCGAACCCCAAGCAAAGCCGCAGTTCTGCACATTCTTCTCGTAGGCAAAATCTTTGGCCCTTGTCGGTGAGACTTTCCATAAGAAATTTCCCGTGAGCCCATATGGAGGCCCATCATAGGCATTGGAGACATAAATGTGAGGCTTTTGATTATGATCAAGATCACCGAGTGAGGCGTTCATGCCGTAGCGGCGATCAGGGACTTCAAAACGTGAGGAGGTATCAATCATTTTTCCATTCACGATCGAGTAGAGTTTATCGGGGCCGTAGTCATTAGAGATATAGACATCATAATTTCCATCTAAATCAAAATCGGCAATCGTCGCATCATAGCTCCAGTGAGGATCATCGCCTCCAATCTCTTTTGTGGAATCGATAAATGAGCCATTCTTTTGATTGAGAAAAAATGAGTTTTTGCCACCATTATCGGCATTGTAAAGATTGTTCACATAGATGTGAGGCGTATCGAGTTTGAACATGTCATGAGGGCCCCAGTAGCGAAGCAAGTAGATATCAAGCCAGCCATCATTATTGATGTCGAATGGAATGGCAGCGAGGGCGTTTTGGCAATCACCCAGGCCACTGAGTTTCGAATTGTTTTCAAATTTATTTTTTTTATTCATCCATACATGCGTGCACCCCATCCCAGTCAGGATGAGATCACTGCGGCCATCATTATCAAGATCGACGGCCGTCGCACTGATGCCGGCAAGATGGCCTGAGGTATTCCATTGAATGCCCCACTTGAGAGCTTGCTCTTCAAATTTGTTTTTACCTTGATTGAGATAGAGCTTATTGGGTGCAGTAGGTGATGTTGAAGGAAAAAAGACGTCCTGAAGTCCATCTTGATTGAAGTCTGCGATAGCTATTCCTGGTGAGACAAAAAAAGAATCGATGCGGTGATAGAGCATGGGATCGACTGGGGCCCTGACGTTTTCAAATGAGAGACCCGTTTGAGCAGTGATATCTTTAAACAGGGGACGACTAAAGAAATTTATGGCTTCTTCATCTATGGTGAAGTCTTTGGCGCCAATAAAGTACTGATGGGATCTAATCCATTGCCCAACGGCAAAGACACACAGAATGGTCAAAATCCCTGCGAATTTCTTCATGAACTAATGTTAGGGGAAAAGTGGGCGCTTAGCCCACTTCTTTAAGAACCTTTATAGTGTCTTGATACGAGAGACCTTCGACAACCTGTCCGTCAGGAGTCACTACGCGATAGAGGCGCGTGCCGTCTTTAGAATGAAACTCTTCAACAAAGGCGGGAGGAACTTCTCTTTGCACATGAGGGTGAAGCTCGACCACATTAGTTGGTTTTGACTCACTTTGTGGAAAGAGATTATTCATCAATTGGTTGATCGCAAGCGCGGCATCTTTACCTGGATCATTGAAGCGAGGACGAAGACGCTTGATATGATCGCCTGAAACGATATCGCGAATATCTCTTAAATAACCATAAGAGACACCTTCCACTTCGCTAATGATACCCTTAGCGAGAAGAGCATAGAGAAGAGTACTGAAACCCGTACACACCCAAGCGATCGCCTCGATACTTTCTTGTTGAGAAGTCAAAAATGTTCCAATACTTTTATTCGATTTTAAAAGTGTCATTGCTGTTTCGACGATGGATTCATGCAAATGCATGACGGCCATATAGACAGCAAGGCCCGTGATGGCAGAAAGAATAAACATGAAAGAGACATATTGCAGATAGAACACACCATCGGCACGGGGTTTGCGGATTTTTTCTAAATCTTTGGGAATTTCAAAATCGGTCTCGGTGTCTGTTTCTTGAGAAGCAATGTACTCCATAAAGAGCACGGCTGAGCGAATGACGAGTTTTCTTGCAGTCATGGGATCAGTTGAAAGTTCTGGCGCTTCACCATTGAGAACGTCGTTGCACATTTTTTGAACTTTCGAGAAAGGTCTAAGCACTAAGTGTGCGAGGAAGAGGCCAACGAAAAATACGCCCACATAAAAGGCGCCAAGCCATGGGATGAAATCCATCTGAGACATCATGAGATGATCCCAGAAAGCTTCCTTCATATCTGCTCCACTGCCAAAACCATTCGCTAGGAAGAATGAGTAATTCATTTCCATGTAGATCCACAGTGAGTAGGTGATCAACACAGAAGAGAGAAGAGGAACCATTCCAATTTTAAAGGCAGTTTTCAAAAAATATTTTGAATCCTGAGATTGAAATAAGTGTTTTAGTGGGCCCATGACAGTATCCTCCAGGACACCTATCGGGATTCATTTTAAATTGCTCAAACAATTTATGACCGAGCAAAATTGTCCCCATCCGCTGGGGTCAGCTCGCCCCGTGCCATGCATCAAGTGAATGATAAAACTAGCTGAGCAAGTTGGTATGTCATTTGCTTCATATCAACGCGTTATACCTAACAAGGAGTCGTCATGGGATCTTTTTGGCCCCTCATCGCAGGGATTTTACTGTCACTAAGTGCGCTCGCTCAAAACGAGACAGCACAATTTATTTTTAGAGGGCAGCCTCAAGAACACGTCGCTCTCGAGCGCTCGGTGGTTGAGACTCGCACGAGAACTGAGATGCAGAATGATACCTGTACTCGTCAGATCCCTTATCAAGAACAAGAGTGCGGGCCTGAGACGCGCTACCGCCAAGAGTGCACCTGGGTTCCAGCTCGCCAAGAGTGTGGCCGTCGTGATGAGCGTCGCTGCCGCCAAGTGACTCGCTACCGTCAAGAATGCTCGAACGGTCCTAGCCGTCGTGAGTGTAGAACTTTTCCAGGCGGACAAGTTTGCACCAATCGTCCGGGCCGCGAAATTTGTGAAGACCGTGGAGGCTCGGAAGAGTGCCGCGAGGTGAATGGCCGTCGTGTGTGCCGTCGCACGGGTGGCAGAGTTTGTAGAACTGTTCCAGGGGAGAGAGACTGTCGCTCAACTCCACCTGAAACTCGTTGTACAACTGAGCCGGGTGAGCGCATTTGCCGTCAAGTTTCATACCCTGATCAAGAATGTACAACTGAATCTGTTCCATGGTGTACAACCATTCCCGGACAAAACGTTTGCCGTGATATTCCTTATCAAGAAAACGTTTGTAGAAACGTCACTCGCTACCGCACTGAGACTTATGCTTGTCAGCGTCCAGTAGAAGTTCCTTATAACGTCACGATTCCAGTCCATGGACAACTTGATGTGGCGTTCTTAAATCCTCAGTTCTCTCAAGAAGTGAACTTCACTGCTGCACTTTCGTCTGCGAAAAAATTTGTTCTTACTGCACAAGCTCCTCAAGGAGTAGTCGTGGGAACAAGAGCGCAAGAAGCCACAGTTGAATCTCAAGCTGACTCCATCCTCGTGAAGCAGCGTATAGATGTCGCGATGGCCGATATTCCAATGGTTCAATCTCAAGTGACACAAAATCTTTCAGCCGTCGTAATCGACTTCGCTGCGAAGAAACTTTCATTCACTGCTCAAGGCATTGTTGAAATGGATGATGTTCTTGAAGTCACTCTTGAAGGCAGAAAGAAAAAACTCTTTGGCACAAGTTTAGGGAAAGCTCAGTTGAGTGGATCTCTTAAAGTCCTTGAAGCCACGACGGCGGCAGCTGGTGAAGGCATCACAGCGGTTCAAATCGATCTTTCAAAAACTGATATCTCAGCGATTGAAGATAAGAAGAATTTCAAAATGATTATGACTCACCAGAAGGTTCTCCCTGAGGGCTTCTCATGGTCAGGTCAAATCCCTGAAATTAAGTCTCAAAAAGAAGCACAGGCGGAAGCCATTCGTTAATTAAGTCTTTTTCATGGGAGTAAGTGATGCTTACTCCCATGATTTTATTCGATTGCATTTTTTCCCTAGGGGTCTAGTCAAGTTGTAAAGTCTTTGGGAGATTCTTCCTCCAATCTGGAGGATCCATGAAAAAAGTACTCACTGGCCTTTTAGCCACTCTCTCTCTTGCCGCATTTGCCGAGAAAGCTCCCGTGCATCTTGATCTTGAGATGACTTCATTGGAGTACCGCGGACTCTTGAAAGAGATGAATCAAAAAGATGTGGATGATCCTGCAGTCGCTCTTGCTTTAAAACTTGGTGAGCGTTTACAGAAATGGCTCGCTGATGAAAATGCTCGTCGCTCTCCGAGCACGGCTCTTCGCCTCACATCTCCGGGCACGCGTCGTGGGATTCCAATTGAGACTCCATCTATTTATTCAGAGAAAACCATTCAAGCGACGAATGATAAATTGGCCAAAGAATTACCGGCCGATATGATGGCCGTTCTCAATGGCGCGGCTTTCCCGACACAACTTCCTGTCGATGATGCTGAATTCGTGAGACTGGCCCGTTTGGTTGATCGCAACTATCAATCAGCTGCTCGCTTTAAATCTTTAAAGCCTTACATGTCGTACTACGTGCGCGCGAAATCAAAAGATGTGCGCAGCTACTACTTCTTTAAGAAAGATGGATGGACGACAGCTCGTTTCGCTGATTTCTCACAATTACCTGAAACACAAAAAGTGGCCGTAAGAGAGAATCTTGCAGGTATGTGCTTAAATGATGCTTTCTCCTCTTACAATTCATGCACGAAGAAAGTGGCCAAAGCGGAAGCGGCCGGCACCCTTGGAGAGTTGTACGCGACTTTAAGTGCAACAAGTGTTCGCGTCTGGAATGAATTCTTCGATATTCCATCTGATGCTGTACGTACGGATGTGGATCATACCGATCCAAACGTCATGAAGGTTCCATTCAATACTCCAAGCATTGCGAAGTTCATCCCTTATCTTCAAGACAACGTCGAAGATGAGTTCCGCTTTGGAACTTGGGGACTCAAAATTATTTACGGCACTTATGCTGATGGCCCAATGTTGAAGTTTGAGCCGGGCGTGGTTCCTCACGTCAATGGTCTTGGCGGCAATGAGATCGTGATGGATTCTAACCAGCCGATCGAAGAGTACGAGAGCCAGTGGACCATTCGCCACGAGTTTGGCCATGTGATTGGTCTTCCTGATTGCTACCATGAGTTTTATGATTCTCAGTTAGGTGCGTTTGTGAACTACCAGCTCGATGTGAAAGACTTGATGTGTTCACGTGCGGGGAACATGGACGAGAGAATCGCCCTTGAGCTTCAGAGAGCGTATAGAAAGTAATTAAGGTGGAAGTAGCTGCTGGGTGACCTGCGGAATAAAGTAGACATCCCAGCGGCGAATCTTTTTCACGACCATTCCCGATTCATCAGCAGTGCCGTTTGAAGTTCCCAAATACACTTGATCGAAGGCCGATCCCGGAAAACCATTGGTTAAACTTTGGGTGTAAGTATTGGATTGTGAATTCAAAGTTAAGTTCATTGAGTTATTTCCGTAACTGAATGCCACTTTATTATCACCACTCGTCGTGTTGAGAGAGGCGGTACTCGTCATCGTCTCATAGCCACCAGAGTTTGCGATGGTGAGAGAGACTTTGTCCGTTGCATTCTTTTGTAACCAAACAGCATTCGTTGCAGGGGCGCTAGAATTTCTAAAGACAAGAAGTGTGGAAGGATTCAGCTTATCACTCATTGTATTCCATTCCATCATAACCGTACCAAAGGTTTGGGGAATGCTATAGAAAGTCGGATGAGTAATCGCACCGGCGACACGAGTTGTAGCAGCAGAGGTGGAGAGGATCGTACTGGTTGGATAACTTCCTTTCTCATATTGTGCACCCCACAGATACACAGATCCAGTTGCTGATGGTGAACCAGTGGTGGTGAGAGTCGTATTCCAAGCGGGATAAACTTTTATAAATGAATTGCTGGTATTGATGTAGTCTTTAATCCAAATTTTGAACCAGCCCCCACCTAGAGGAATCACCCCTTTCGTTGTGGAACCACCGCCACAAGAGGGGCCATTGATAAAGGTGCCCGAGGATAAATTCACCACAATGTCGTTGCAACTGTCGGCAATATCCATTTGATAAAAATACAAAATGTTCGATGTGCCCGCTTTAGCGTAAACAGAGAAAACGTATTCACCCGGTGAACCTGAAAAGTTAAAACTTGGACTTGAGCGATAGGAGAGAGCCCCTCCGTCAACGTCATCGATTAAGCTTGGCTGATAAGAGCCATGAGGACTTGAGCCTGAGAGAGAGAAGCTGACAGTTCCAGCAGTTGTCCCCCATGAGGAGACGTTATTGTGTGATGAAAAATTGTTGGTGCGGCTTGGTTCCACCAGCATACCTAAACCGTTTCCAGAAGCTGCTTCATGAAAACGAATCGCATTGGATGTGCTTGTTGAAAAATTTCCAGGTGAGGGCATATTCACATCTGAGGTCGATGAGCGAGTGGTCGTCCAACCGTTGTTAGCGCTAGCCGTAAAATCATGAAGAGTTGAGGTCACAGGAATCATGTTAAGGGAAATCGCTCTTCCGGTTGCATCAGTGATGGTGATTACCCGTGGTGAAGCGGCGTTATTGTTTGTAAAGATACTCCCGGTCACACTTGCCCCACCGCAAGTCGTGCAAAAATAACTAATGGGAGCCACTCCGCCAGAGATAAATTTTGAAAGATCCATTGGGAAAGTGGATTCTGCGGGAATGGAAAAATTATTTGAAATGAGATTTAAAACTGAGTTGTTATCACTCTTAAAATAAGCCCAGGATTGATGAGGAGTTGAACCTGTATCATCAAAACTTGCCGTCGTGAGAGTTTGAGGAGTGAGTAGACCCAAAGAGAAAGGAATTTCATCAGACAAGCCCGCACAGTTCGGAGCAGAGAAGGTTTTGATGGTAAAAGGAAACGGCAATCCAGCAGTGCCTGAAGGCATTCTTATATTTGTCATCCCTCCTGCTGGTGCATAGGTATTGTAGCAAGCGGTGACATGGCCACTGTTGGCAATCGCCACAGGATTGCCCGCAGGAGAGAATGTAATATTAGGGATCAGAATTTTATAAGATTGAGTCACTCCCGGAGTTGCTGAACAGTCTGATCCAAGTGATCCAGGCACACTGATGCAAGAGTGAATTTTTAATTGCTGAATGTTCGTGCTGTAGACATAACTT
>JAIEMA010000025.1 GCA_019752535.1 Bacteriovoracaceae bacterium | reverse complement strand
CTCCACGATAATAATTAATTGAACGCTCCGACTCAAATGCGATTGAACATGCTTTCTCTTCGTTATTCCAAATATCGATAATTTCATACCCGGCGTTGCTCAACCCATTAAAGAAATCAACTTCCTTTCGAAGATGGTAAGGACAGAAAGCAGTTCCAATACTATTTAAAGTGATGGTCTTTGCTGTTGGATGAAGTGGAGTCATATTTATTATTAAAAACTTTGGTTTGTCGGAAATTTCTTTCAACTTGCTGTGCAATTCCCATTCCAAATATTGGAGTGACCCATTAGCTATGAATAGATCATAACCTTCACAATGAACAATATCAGTTACAAAATTCAGTTTCCTTCCAGCATCATTGTCTTGGGCAAATTTTTCTCCTTCCTTACAAACACTCTCGACATCACACACTGTCCATTTGGATAAACGAGAAAGCTCTAAAACTTTAGGATAGGAGTAATAATGGACTCCTATATGGCCGCCAAAATCAAAAATAGTTGTAAACTCATTTTTGAATTTTTCCATCCAAAAAAGAACGGGATAATCCGTTGAATACGGTTTATGAATGCGCTCTTTATACATTTTGGCTGCGTCTGAATTATCGTAACCCGATGGTTTAGTCCTGGGAGCCGAGGCTGCCGCTTCTGAGAAGGACTCAAACACTCCTCTGAAATAATTTACGTTTTCGTGGTTCGCAAACCTCTTCTCATAGATCTTTTTTCTTATTGGCAAAACTAAGGAATTTTCTTTTAGAATGCTAAGCATGCGATCTCCTTTAAGATTGAACATCCTTACATCTAAGACCAATAAATGAGCAACTTCAAAATGACTCTTAAGAATGTATTAAGCCATCTCAACAGAATCAAATCATGTGCTGCAAAATTTTATTCCATCTATATCTTTTGGCCACATTCGAGCATTGATTTTCCATAATAAGGGTTTCTGATTCCACCTTTCGTTTGTATCCATTTGGCCTTCGCCATCGGACATTCTGCAACAATCAAATCTTTCATCTCTTTCTTATCACTATTTGCAATATAAACACTCGAAAGTTTCTTAAAAGATTCTCTCAATTCTTCGATGTCTTTAAATTTCTTGCCACAATCTTTATAAGATTCTTTATAATGAGAAAGTTCTTTTGCACACATTACTTTCTGGCTCTCGAGAGCAGCCGTAAAATCATCGTTCGCCAGAGAATCCTGCATCTTTAAATAGTTTTTCAGGTTCAAATCTCCAGCGAAGCTTGAGTAAGAGATAAATGTCAGAAAAAATAAAAACAACTTCATATTAAGCTCCTTGCTTTTTAAAAGATCTGGATTTCCAGATGTCATAGATAACCGGGTAAATAAGTAATTCAAGAATAAAAGATGTGACGATCCCGCCCACCATAGGAGCTGCAATACGCTTCATTACGTCAGCACCAGTACCGGAAGACCACATAATAGGGATAAGTCCTATAAATAGACATAGGACGGTCATAAGTTTGGGTCTTATTCTGTGAACAGCTCCTTCGATAATAGCTTCTCTTAAGTCTGATTCATTTCTCATTAGTCCTTTTTTAACCCTATCCTCATAAGCGATGTCGAGATAGAGAAGCATGAAAACACCTGTTTCAGCATCAAGCCCGAGTAAGGCAATGATACCAACCCAAGTTGCTATCGACATATTGTAATCAAGGAAATAAAGAAACCACACTGCGCCGATTAGAGAAAACGGAATCGCTAGAAGAACAAGTCCTGTCTTGGCCCATGACTTCGTATTCATATGAAGAAGGAGAAGAATCAGAAAAAGTGTCAATGGAACAACCAGTTTTAATCTCTTTTCAACGTTCTGCATATTCTCATACTGACCACTCCATTCCAGAGTGTAACCTTCAGGCAACATCACCTTTTTATCTACAGTTTCTTTGGCCAGATCCACATAGGAGCCTATGTCCGTTTTCGAAAGATCCACGTCAACATACACATATCCTACAAGGGAGGCATTCTCATCACGAATCATGGATGCCCCTTCAGTGAACTTCACTGTTGCAAGTTCCTTTAAAGGAATTTGGGCACCGTTCATAGAAGTTATGAAAACTTTCTCAATGGATTCTTTCGTTTGTCTGAAAGCAGGAGCATATCGTACTTGAATTGGATATCTCTCCCGCCCTTCAAGAGCTAGGGAAATGTTTTCTCCGCCAATTGCTGACATAGCTTGGGTGTGTGCTTCTTCGACAGTCAGGCCATAATGGGCCAGGCGTTCTCTCTTAAAATCAATATCAAGAAAATAGCCCCCAGAAATTCGTTCTGCCACAACGGTCCTGGTAGCAGGAGCATCTTTAAGCGCACGCTCTACCTCTACACCAATGGCCTGAATTGTTTTAACGTCATCCCCGTAAATCTTAACCCCGACAGAACTTCTGATTCCAGTTGAAAGCATGTCGATCCTGTTCTTAATCGGCATGGTCCAAATGTTAGGCATTCCGAGGAAATTCAACTTTTCATTCATCTCGGAGATAAGAGTTTCTTCATCGATTCTGTCAGAAGCAAAGAAACGAAAAGGCTTTTGGAGGATTTCGGGAAATGATGAATACCAGCGGTCAATCTTCCTCCACTCTTGCTTGTCTTTCAAAACTATCGTCGTTTCAATCATTGAAAGAGGAGCTGTGTCAGTTGACGTTTCTGCCCTGCCCGCCTTTCCGAACACCGATTCAACCTCTGGGAACGACTTTAAAATTTTATCCTGTAACGTTAGGACACGCTGGGCTTCGGTTACAGAGAGACCAGGCAAGGCCGTGGGCATGTAAAGAAGACTGCCCTCATGGAGTTTAGGCATAAACTCCCGGCCAAGAAGCATCATTCCGGGAATCACTGTAAGTGTAAGTACGAATGCCGAAACAAGAACTAGTTTACGATGTAAAAGAAAAAAATCAAGGACTGGCTTATAAATTGAAAAAAGTCTTTTACTTATCGGATGCTTTTCTTCCGGGTAATAGGTACCAACAATAAAAGCATTTCCTAATTTGTTAAGGATTTTCGATTTTCCATTGAAAAACTCGGCCCGCGCGAACATCATCCGAACAGCAGGATCAAGGGTCACAGCAAGTATTCCCGCGATGGTCATTGTGAGAGTTTTGGAAATTGCGAGAGGTCTGAACAATCGTCCCTCTTGATCTACGAGTGTAAAAATAGGCAGAAATGAGACGGCAATAACCAGCAGAGAAAAGAAAACGGATGGTCCAACTTCCATCAAAGCTTCAAGTCTTACATGATGAAAATCTTCTTTTTTACCTCCCGCATGCCAGTGCTCTATCTTTCGATAAGCATTTTCCACTTCAATGATCGCCCCATCTACGAGAACGCCGATAGAGATAGCGATTCCCGCAAGAGACATGATGTTTGATGACTGTCCCATGAAGTAAAGTGGGATAAATGCAAAAAGGACAGAGATTGGTATTGTGATGATCGGTACAAGTGCCGAAGGCACATGCCAAAGAAATATAAGAATGACCAGACTTACCACGATCAGTTCTTCAACCAGAGTTCCCTTGAGAGTATGAAGGGCCCTTTCGATCAGATCCGATCGGTCATACACAGACTTGATTTTGACACCGTCTGGTAATGTCTTTGAAAGGGTATGAATTTTTTCTTTCACTCTGGCAATGACTGAAGGAGCATCTTCACCTTGCCTCATGACTATAATTCCGCCGACCACATCGCCTAATCCATTATAATCGGTAATACCTCTACGCATCTCGGGGCCGATGACAATGTCAGCAACCTGGTGGAGTAAAACTGGAACAGGAGCGTTCATACCAAACTTAACTGGAATATTTTTAAAATCATCCACACTGTCTGCCAGGGCCCGGCTTCTGACCATGGCTTCGGTACCGGAAAACTCAATGACTCGTCCACCGCTTTCTTTATTGGATTTTTTAACTGCTTCCATAACATCCATCATCGTAACCTGAAAAAGTTGGAGTTTTCTTGGATCGACTCTGATTTGGAATTGTTTTACAAAACCACCCACGGAAGCGACTTCTGCCACTCCTGAAACGGAATTAAGCTGAAACTTAAGTTTCCAATCCTGAATACTTCGAAGCTGAGATGTATTGAGTTTTCCACTTTCATCCACTAAGACATACTGATAAATCCATCCGACGCTGGTTGCATCTGGACCGATCTGCATTTTTGCTTCAACAGGTAAGCTGGCACTTATACGGTTTACATATTCGAGAACCCTGCTTCGGGCCCAGTAAAGATCTGTTCCATCTTCAAATATCACATAGACATAAGAAAATCCGTAATCGGAGAGACCCCTCACCGTTTTAACTTTAGGTGCCCCTAACAATGCCGTGACGATTGGATAGGTCACTTGGTTTTCAACAATGTCGGGAGATTGATCCCATTTCGTGTAAATAATGACCTGAGTGTCGGAGAGATCAGGAATCGCATCAAGAGGAATATTCTTAAGCGAAATGTATCCCAAAACGCAAATGATGAAAGTTACTGCGAGTACAATAAACTTGTTATGAGCTGAGTAATAGATGATTTTCCGAATCATTACATGCCTTCCATGTTGCTCATGCCAGTTCCCTTCAACCGGGATTCTGAATCGATAAGGAAATTAGGTCCAAAGGAAATGAGATCACCTTCTTCTAAACCACCCAGAATTTCTATTTTGTCATCACTGGTTTGCCCCAAAGTTACTGTAACAGGCACCAGCTTTCCGTCGCTTTCAATCTTATATACGATATTTTTTTCACCCGTCCTTAAAACTGCATCATAAGGAATCATCAGGGCATTAATTGGAGTTGTTTTGATCTTTCCAAAAAAACTTCCCTCTATTAATTTCATATTGTGAGTTGAAGATATATTTCCGATGACCCTTACGGCCCTGCTTGATGGATCTGCAACCGTATCAATTTGAACAATTTTTCCCTTGAGAGTCACTCCAGGCATTGATGAACACTCACCTTCAAATTGCTGTCCTACTTTTACGCGCATAAGATCTGACTCATAAATATAAAAAGCTACTTGAGATGAACTGAGGAGCCTCCCACCACTTTGAATATCGAAAGAGACTTCATGGCTCTCAACCCTTCCTTGAGTCAGCTGCATTACATTTTTTTGATAATCCGTGGGTAGAATTGAATTCGATTGAGACTTTGTCTCCGGCATGCCAGAGACCTTAACTAAAGGCATCCCACAGATTGGGCAATTACCTTGTTTGTGCTCATGAATTTGAGGATGCATTGTACAGGTATAATACGAATGCCCCACTTCTCCATGTGCAGCCTCTTTCGATTCAACAATCTTTTCTCTTGAACCTTTATTGCATCCGAATAAAGTTAAAGAAAAGATGATCAAGAACAAAAATTTAAAGTTCATTGGATTTTCCTTCGGCAAATACGAGGCTCCAGTTTGAATAGATTTCTTCATAGTTCATACGTATCTCCAGCAGTTGGGACCTTAGCTCAATGTAGTCCTGAAAAATTCTACGATGAGTTTCTAATCCAGACATGTCTCGTTGTGCAAGGTTCTTAGCGTACTTCAAAGCTTTTTCAGCGGCTGGGATTGAGACTTCTTTTAACGTTTTCATCTGATTTTTTAAGATTGAAGCCTTTGACTTCAAAGATTGCTTAAGGGACTCGCTTTCAACTTCGGACTTCCTGAAGTTTGCTTCTGCCATATATTTGTTTGCGACTGCTTCTGCATTGTCGGCCCGGGGTTGCCAGAAATATGCAAAAGGAAGGTCAATCCCAACCATGATTTCCTGATTCGCCATACCTTCCATCGGGCGATCAAGCTTACGGGCCTTGAAAAAAAGATTTGGTAGATAAGAAGATTTAGCAACATCGAGGTTAGAATTTGCAACTTTTAATCTGCTCAGGTTTATTGAAGTAATTCTGGACGTTAAAGAAATTTCTGGAAGTGTTTTTGCCTCATCTAAGACCGGATCACCCGGATCATAAGATTCATCAAAACACAATTCCTTGAGCTTTGCTTTTTCAGTTTCAAGTATGCTCTGAATAGTGCTCACCTCATTTTCCAGAATTCCGATGTAACTTTCTATTTCAAGGGCATAAATATTTGCACTGGAATCCGACCGTACAACAGATCGTGCATAGCTTGCATGCTGTTTTAACCAGTCTCTCACTTCCTTCGTGTATTTTATTTTCTCAAAATTTTTCCAATAGCTAACGAAAGCGAGCCTGGCCTCAAAGAGTTTTTCACGAGAGAAAAAATCACTCTCTTTTTTCTGTAGATCATAAGCATGCTCACGTGATTTTTTGTCGTCACTCAACCGAGACGACAGAGGAACTTCCTGTTGAACCTCAAAAGCATAAGAAACTCCCTCCAGATTTCTCATTTGGGCCACACCTACCATGGGAGCCTTTAGGGAAAGGCCCTTGCTTCTGGCCTCCGCAGCCGAAATGATCGAACTTTGAGATGCAATTTCGAGGTTTTTAGTTTGCACTTTGGTTATGAAAGACTCAATGGAATCTGCAAATGCCTTGTGTGGAAAGATCACAAAAAAGCATAAGACAAGGGTAATAGGAGTTCTCATTAATAGGCCCCTGAAAATAAAAGGATTTACACTTAGAATAACGTTTAAAAAGCATATTTGTGACATGGAAACAAAATAAAAAAGCCGACCAAAAGAATCCAGAAAAGATATAGGCTTTCATACCTTGTGAGGCTGTGGATTACCTCACATTTGTTAATGACTGGCTTTTTGGTGACAAAGACGAAAAAGGAGAGCTGGGAAGAATGGATAGCTCTCCGGCCTTAAAACTTGCCCGATTTTCTGGATTTGGCTTTATTCAAAAACCAACCAAAAATAGAACGTCGCTCATTTCCGAAATCTTTTTCAGGGTGAAATTGAACTCCAAGCACGGGCCTATCAGTAAATTCCATGCTTTCAGCAATAAGGTCCTTATTTGAATATGAAGTCACTTTCACATTAGGCCACCGGGTGTGATGCTTTTTGTAATAATCAACTCTAATGCCTTGATGGTGTTGTTCAAAACCCAAAAAAGTTAATGCAGGAAACAGTTCTTTCATCAGGGAATCATGATCTTTTACATTGATCCGATCATATAAATATCTTCTGTTCCTGATTCCCAATTCAGTCTTTATATCAACATAGAGTGGTATCCCCTGTGAGACTGCAAGCATCTGCATTCCACGACAAATGCCCAATACAGGTAAGTCATATAAACTTTGATCATTGAAATATTTTTTCAAAAGACCATACTCAAAGGGGTCTCTTCTTTCACCCTCTGAACTATAGTTGACCAAGTGATCAAGACCACGCGTATATCTTTGAAGTTCATCCTCTACATAAGGAAGATAGTATTGTGGGTTAATATCGGCTCCACCCGGGATGACAATACCGTCAACCTCGCTTAACTCCAGTTCTGGATTTTTTGAAAGATCTATAATGGTGATTGGTATGCGATTTAACTTTGAAATTCTCTTCAAGGCCCGTTCGTAAAAAAAAGAACACTTCGTCGTGCAACCAATGATGAGCTTGCCAATACTTAAGGATTCTTTGCCAAAAGTAGCAGATGATATCCCAAAGAATATAAAGCTTAGAAATAAAACATATCTCATTTCAAACCCCACTTTTGACTTATTATAACAGGGATTGGTATTTGTTCATTCGAAGTAAATAATTCCATAATGTGCTGCGCAAAAAAAAGAAACACTCTATGATCATGAAATTTCATATGAAAATTTGGGCTATTCTAAAGAAGATTTCGAAAATATTTAAGTCAGGGTGTTGTGAATAACCACGCACACACGCACTTAGGACAAGTCTTTTCTTTAAAATTTCAATTTGAAATCGTATTGCTAGAATCGGGGTCAGGAATGGATGATTCCCGACCCGAATTTTTTAATGCTCAACTATGCAGGCCAAAGACTTACTACGTTGAGGACATCTCGCTCTATCTCGAATTGTTTTAGAAGTACTGAAACCTTCATGATGGGCCATCTGACGACATTCAGCTTTTGTTCCAGCACAACCAATAAACATTTCATGCAAAATACTCTCTTCTTCAGAACCAGAAACATAAGAAGAAACGGTTTCCTCCATCGAAAACACGGCAGAAGAAAAAGTGGTTAAAAGTAGACCTAGAAAAAGAACTCTCATAAAAATCTCCTTTGGAAAATATTAGTACCCTGAATGGTTTCAATCTAAAAACATTATTAAAATCCACAATCTTGACGAGCGATGGTCTTAAGTTTGGGTGTTGCGGAGCTTTGATTTAGACGGTGCCTCCCACAATCAAAACTTTCGTCAAGTATCACTCGATGACCATTTATAAAACCATACAAGAGATCATCCCCACCATCACAACTCGCACCAACCTCAACTACGCGGCCACGATGAGCTCTATTCACTAAGGTTTTAATCTCTGTAGCTCGAAAACTTGAAATATGATGTATGTGTGAGACTGGTGATCCATTGCCTTTTTTAATCGTAATTTTTACGTGAGCATCATCCGTATAAGTACAATCTTTTACAAAACTGTCCTCTGGCCCAACAAGGCCACTTGTCACATGCTTGCTAAGAATGATGTGAGCAAAAGCTCCTTGCGAAATTAGTAATAAACCTAAAATGAGCTGCTTTAACACATAAACCTCCTTTGGTTTTTGCTAATACTTGCGGCCAAAAACTGCTGCTTATGGAGCGCCTTTAATAATCCATGCTCTAATCATTTCTCTTTGGGCTTTTGAAAGTGGCTTGACCCCCATAGGTGGCATCATGTTTCGCGCACCGGGAGCAGTTATTGTGTAGATCAAGCTTGTATCTGGATTACCAGGTACTACCAATTTTAAAGGTGATGATAATAAGTCACTTCTAGTGTCTAGTGGAATATGCCCGGCATGCTCACCAGCCGTGTGACAAGACAAGCACTTAGCTGTCAGAATTTTTTTTCTTATTTTTAAAAACTCTGCTGAAGTCTCCTCTGGAGAAGGTGCAGGAGTTTCTTCATCGTGCTCATCATGACCAATAGGATCTTTTGGCCCTCCAGCATCTATCCATGCACTAAGAACCTCGTATTGCCTGTGATTCAGGCCCTCAACTGGCGCTTTAGGCATGGACTTGCTCTGCAAAGCTGTTCTTCTTATAGAATCGAGATGCTCGTGAGCTGAGGCATGAGATTCCAGATTCACTCCTCCCGCATTCCCGTGACAGGCCAGACATTTTTGGGAGAAAACCTCTGTCTTCACTTGTTGAAATGAAACCGTTTCGGCCATATCTCCGGAGTTTTCTAGTTGAGGAAGGTTATTTTTTTCAATTTTGTAGTTGCAAGAGATAGCAAGCAAAAGAACAAATAGACTTTTCATGTGACACCTTTCCTTGGTTTGTCCCGATGAAACTCTACTGAATTATCCTAAGAAAAGAGCTTTAATTTAAACTGAAGAATACAAGGGTGTTTATGAGGTATGGATCATTCTTGGGGCAAGCAAAAAGGAGAGATGCTTGCCCCAAGAACTAACCATTATTATTCAACCAAAGAATAACTAACGATTTCGCCTTTCTGAGATAACACGACCTGTAGCAATTTTTCAGATGAAGTTGAAGAAAGGATGACAACAGGTTGTACTGCCCCATCTTCACTCTTTTGCTGTTTCAAGGTAGCAACACCAAGAGTCTTAACGAATGGACTCATATCAATGTTCGGATTTGAAACTTCTGTTACAAAGTGTAATGCTGCTTCTAAAAGTTCAGAAGCATACGTTTCCCATTGAGTTTCCTCTGAAGGATCTTGATTGATGATCTTGTTTGAAAGGAATTTACCTTTCATGTCGAATGTCAAAAGAGTTTGAGCTGTGGCCCCTGCTGATACGAGAACTGAATAAGCCGGGTCCGTTGGTAAGTTATGTGGCAAATTTTTTATTTCAATAGATCTCATGTCTTTGATGAAAAATTCATCAATTTTGCCCGTATCAACAAGCTTTCCTACTCGATGAGAGGCATCGTGAGCAATTTTAGCATTGGTTAAAGTATGTTCTCCATGTTGTGCAAAAGCAAAGTTGACCGTTGTAAGAGTAAGCAGAAAACATAAGACCTTCATCATGAGAACTCCTAATTGAAAGGCTGTTTCCTGTTGAAACAGCAGACATAGTTATTATTTAAACGAAGCCATTCGTTGAACTTGTTTGTTCTTGTTAACATAACGTTTATGGCTGCCTGTTCGTGACATATATGTAAAAAATACACGGCTCAATAGTTAGTATCCACTATTGTGCCCTCCGCCATTATGACCAAACACAAATTAGCATACCTATAAGTGCTATCATGGGATTTCCGGGAAGGAAATTAAGTGTGAGAAGATTTTAGCTAAAGCAATATTTCAAATTTGCAAATGAGACAAGTTGGCACCATTCTGATTATCGAAAGTATGAGCTAATGCTGAAAAGTAGCTTGCTTACAAATAGTAATTGAACATGAACCAATAGAGATCAGAAAAATAACCATCATCTATGTAATACCTATCTTTTTGATAGCTCGCCATGAGTTCAATATGGGGCCTAGGAAAGAATTGTAGGCCAGCTCCATAAGACTGTCGTTTAGAAAAATCTGTAGTCCAATCTAATTGAGAAGCTTCGAAGGTCAGGAAGGGAATGACACCTTTGAAAATTTGATAATTAAACCTATTAGTATTTACATAACCTTTTGAGGTTTCCTTAGAACTTAAGTTTTCTTTATCCTGAAAGAAGAGTTCAGACATCAAAAATAAATTTTTATTATAATTTAATATTAACCAAGGTCCAATGATATCCCTCTCCTGATTATCATCCTTTCCTTTGTAATATGTCGCACCCACCTTCTGACTTTTTAAAAATGAGTATTGAAAGGAAATAGTATTCGCTTTCTCGGAAGCATATGTCGTTTTGTCTTGGTATGCTCCCAAAACCGCTGTGTAAAAAAAGGTCATGTTATCTTTAATATAAGATAACTCTAGATTGTATGTTTCTGTATCTTGCCCAAATCCAAGATCCCGATACACAAAGCTTGTATGGTAGGGCGTATTGAGACCGAAGTTGCGAGCAAACTTTCCACCTCGTAAAGTAGCCTTGTCAGTCGCTTGCCATAACAGATAATGTCTTCTGGAAATTGGTTGAACAACCTTTTCTCCCTTGACTTGCTTTTCCTGCCTTCCAAGCGTTGCCACTGCTGTCACGTTTTTATATCTGTAGGACCCTTCCAGGTCGGCCTGCATCAGTATGGCACGTCCTTCTTTTATGCTTGGAGTTTCTCTATGAAGTTGAAGTAATCTTACATAAGCTTGAAGGTTAACATTCTGAGGGGTCTTGACCAATCCATAAGCAAAGTATTGCTCCCCTTTCGCTCCCCATGTACTAAGAATTTCTTTCGAGAGTTCACGTCCATATTGATTTAATACGCCCCCACCAGAAGGACTCACGTGACAAGCAACGCAATTAGGATAACCGTAGCGAACGAGTTCAGGAAACGACCAAGCCGAGAAAACAGGTAAAAAAAGTAGAATTAAAATCAAGGGACAACTTTATTATTCAAGAAGACTTTCACATCAACTTCATTGGTCATAGTAATTCCCGCGAACTCAGGGATATCAATGTTATAATCCTTAACTTTAATTTTAAACGACACAGTTCCGGCGGCCCCTGAGTCTTTAATTGATATTTTGCAGTTGAGAGGGACTTCTTTGGTAACGCCATGTAAGGTTAGCATCCCTTTGAGAAGCTTGGGTTCCCATGCACCAGAAGATGGGAAACTTGCCATTTCCAATTTTTGATCGATTTTAAGAATGGCTTTATCAAATCCTGATTTGTTCACTTCAAGATATTTTTCCTTCATGTGTTCATCCCGCAAGTCCATGTCTGTAGTGAATTCTTTCAAATTCACTACCAGATCTCCAGACAGCTTGCTTTCCAACAAAGAAAGCACACCAGTCGCTTTTCCACCGGTCCCTTTGATATTGATCATCGCAGGCTTTCCTACGGCATCAAACTCAACTTTTGCACCCGTTGATAAATCAATTTTTTGAGCATGGGCCACGACTGACCCCACGACAAGGAGAACAGAGAGAATTTTAAGGAGCGCCATTTTGAATCCATACTCTAATTGCATTTTTTTCTTCCTCAGTTAGTGGAGATATACCAGAGTCAGCCGGGGGCATGAATTTTCTTGCTCCGGGTTGAATCACAATCATAATACCGCTTTCATCTGGGTCACCTGGGACTACTATGTCCATGGGTGACTCAAGGAGATCTTCCTTTGTCACGAGTGGAATCCTTCCAGCAGATTGACCTACCTGGTGACAAGATATGCACTTCATCTCCAACACATGCTTCTTAATGGAGGGGAAATTAGGCTCTATCACAGTTGGTTCAGGCTCAGGTTCCCCATCCCCACCACCGATTGGTTTTTCAGGCCCTCCAGCTTCAATCCAAGCCGTTAAAACTTCAAGCTGTCTCCTATCCAGTGCCGAAAAAGGAGCTTTTGGCATTGTCTTACTCTTGAGAACCGACTTTTTGATGCCATTTAGATTTTGCAGAGTTGATGAATATGATTCTAGATTCACCCCACCTGAATTTCCATGGCAAGAAATGCACTTACTTTGAAAGACTTCCGTCTTAACTTGATTATAAGACACTGACCGTCTCAACTGATCAGTTACAGAGATAGGATCACTGTTTATTTCTTTTTCTATCTTGTAATTGCACGATGAAATCAGCAAAGTGACTAATCCTAAGATAAAAAGATTAGAACCTTTGTTTAATTTCATCACTTTTATTCCTTACTTTGATAGCTCGATTATATAACCTTCATCAAAGGACACATTCGATTTTGTTTCAAACTCGGCGTAGTGATCATTTATCATTCTGGAAATCGTGGCGCTCCCTGTCTTAACCATCTTACAGCTTGATGGACCAGCGCCTTCTTTACCTCTAGCGCCACCTCTTTCTTCTGAGCAAACATTTTCAAAAATAGTTAGATCATCACCAACTTTTGGACTCTCTCCAAACAGACAGGCCACACCTTTTGATTCGCTAATTTTCATGGCGACGGAACCACTCATGCGTGAATGCTTGTTGCTGGCACAGCCTACGGAAATAAAGGTTACGAGAGTCAGGATCGAGAAACTTTTTAAATTCAACATTTTTACCTCTGGTTTATAACGGTTGAGCATACTAATATGTGACATCAGTTTAATAATATTTTTTAATCCGCAGCAGCAAACCTCGCGTCCAAGCGTTAATTATACAGCCCAAAAGGTTTTACCAGGTACATAAAATTTAGCAATCATTGCCCCTCTTCTAGCCGCACCTTTGACTTTCTTACCCAGTTTAAAATTGTCTCTTTTTCAATTTCTGTAAGTGAAGATTTATCATGAAACAACTTATAATATAACGGTGGCATAGAATTCGACTTCACCGTTTTTTCTAACTCGCCTAGATCTTGTAAAGGTGTCCCATGTCCTTTGAATGGAAAGCCATCGCTCATATCTAAATGAGACCTCGCTTCTTTAATGTCCGAATCAATCAATAAGTTCACTCCCGGTATTTTGTAATACCAAGGATATACTGTTTGGCCTGAGTGGCAGTCGAAGCATTTCCCCTTGAAGATTGCTTCTACTTTTATCTTATACTCGGCATTAATATTTTTATAAATTGCCACAAAGGAATCGTCCACCTTCACAGGAGTTTGATGCGATTCTTTTTTCTCAGAGTGCTTGATGTTTCCATGACCGAACACTGTAAGGGGAATCATTAATAAAATAATTGCCTTCATTTCATTCCAAAACTTTAGGTAGCACAAATGCATAAAATGAACCCACGACATTTATTCCTAAAGACATCCAAAAAAGAGGCTTTGACCAATCTTTTGTCTTTTCACAATCCTCTCGTTTATCAATTGGACAAACTTGTGACTGTGCATATTTTTGACCTGCAAATGAAATCCCTAGCATGACAAAACTTAACCCGAAGACATATCCCTTATTCTCTGATAACCAGATAAGTTGAGGAAAGTTTCCAAGGAATGAAGCCATCGTCGCTCCAAACCCCAGCAAAACGAGTGTCGATGGAATAGCACAACAAAAAAGTGTACCGAATGAGCTAAAAAGTCCAAACCAGCTAAAGAACTTTTTCAATGCACTACTTTCTTTCAATTGTTGCAACATTGTATCCAGCCTCTGTTATAATTTCTTTGATTTTTGAATCTTTAAGGTCTTTGTCGTCTTTCGTAACGATTGAAACGACCTTCGTATCAAGATCAACCTTAATATCTTTTACTTCAGAAATTTTAGAAAATTTCTTTTGAATTCCTTGTGCACACATCGAACAAACCATCCCGTTGACTTTTACTGTAATTTCTTTGGCATATAAAGTTGGGCTTAAAAGACAAAGACTCAGCATGATTATTTTTTTCATATTATTTCTCCTTAGACTCTAAGACGTTTGGGATTCGCTTTTTGTGACATACTAGTAATGAACCATGATATTGAGCATCCATTCTGCTCTGGTGCTTGACCCAATCTCCCAGAGGACATTCTTATAGAAGAATCTAAGCAAAGGGGTGATGATGGCCTCTTTTTCTACATCAGGCATATACATCACCTGGACCATGAACCAAGACTGAAGTTGGTCAAAACCAGCTTCATAGGGTGAAAATCCTATTCTTGCCTGAGTCATGGAGATGTCGGTGACTTTTGGTGATGTAAAATAATAATATTTCCAGGATGTATAAAGGGTCCTGGTCTCCCAGTCCATCTCTACGCCAGTCATATAGGCTTCATTAGTCTGCCGTTTTTCGATTTCAGAATCTGCGACCCCGAATCCGCCATGGACATAGATATTTCCCTGTGAAAATTCTCCGTTGTACCGGTAAAGCAGATAATTGGTTTTTAAGAAAGCTAGATCAGTGTTACTTTCATCCTTAGTGAAGCGCCAGTGGTTAAGACCTGAAGCCCACCTATTAGACCAAGAGTACATCAATTGATTGTCACTATAAGACTTCATATTTGAGGAACTCACAACAGTCCCCTCTTTATAGATAACCGGATGAGAGAACGAAGGAAGTGAAAAAATTAATGCTAACAAACAGACCACTTTGATCAACATACACCCTCTTTTTGACATTATAATCTATAACGTAATTCCAAGGTCATTTGTGACAAAGTATTTATTTTTTTGATTAGTCTATGCTTTGTGAGAGAATTTCCAAATGATTTCAGATGAACAATTAATGAATGCCTATAAGGCCGGCAACGAAGGGGCATTCAATAAACTCTATGATAAATATTCGCCAATGGTATATGGCTATATTAGAAAGCGCCTTCACCCATCAGAGACGGAGGACTTCTATCAGTCCGTTTGGAGACATTTACACGAAAAACGCGATTGTTACCAGAATCAGCCGTTTGCCCCATGGTTGTTTGTGTTAATAAAAAATCTTTTAGTGGATGAATACAGAAGTTCCAGCAGAAAAAAGAAACTCCTTGAGCATTCTCTTCCTTCAGAGATTAATGAAGATACTCAATGCATCGAGGAGATTAACGAAATCCTTAACAAATTACCCGACGAAACCGCTATCCTGGTTCGCAAGTACTATTTAGAAGGGTTTAGCTACGAAGATTTAGAAATACAGACCGGAATGTCACAAAACAGCTTGCGTAAACGTTTATCAAGAGCCTTGCAAGGATTGAAAGACAAATTCGAGGTTTAACATGAAAGATGATAAAAATGATTTTTTAGAATTTATCACTCAGAGTGAAATCCCACCAAAAAGTTTGAGCCTATCTGTCCAAAAAGATATTTTGCTCTCATTTCATAAAAAAGCCATCCTTACAAAATTTATTTTGTTTCAGATGTTAGGAGCAGCTTTTACTTTATCCTTTTGTCCACAATTTGGGATAGGACTAGTAGATGGGCATGGTATCACGCATTTTTTTAGACTTTTTGGAGACTGGGTCTGCGCCTCATTTTGTGGGTCACTATTTCTATCCTCAGGGATGTTGGTTGCTTACATTGGCATGAAAGGAGATGAGTTATGGTGGGTATGGAGACACTACAAATATTCCCTTGTACTTTTTCCTCCGGCCTTGTGGTTCATTTTAATGCTTACAAACTTATCCCTGAATCTTGAAGGTGAATCAGTTTTGTATCACCTAGCATGGATACTATCTGCTTTATTATCACAAGCCTTTTGGCTAACACTTAGAAGCAAGACTTATCAATTAAAACTAGTAAGAGATATTCGTAATGGGTAAAAAATAGGCAGGCTCCCCATTTTCAAAAATATGTAATTCTTACAAAGTTTCTTAATGAAACCACCTTCAACATGCACTTATAGATCTCATCATTTTGAAATTTTAATAGGCAAAGTCACATTTCACACATGCCAAGCGTTATATAGGCATGAGACCAAAAAAAGAAATTATAGATAGTAAAGAGTCAGCACAAGCTGATTATTTAGATTTTATCCTAACCTGTGGATCCCCCCCCTCCAGAAAGACTCACCCAGAAAATCTTATTGAAAATAAAGGAGTTGCTGAATCCCAGGCTCTCACACATTTTATTAAAGATATTAATTGTTCATTTGGTTGTGGGCTCTTTAACGTTAGTCATATGCCCGCAATTCGGCATTTCAATATTCGGAGAAGAGATTGGTATAACCCGCTATTTCATGATCTTTGGCCATGAAGTTTGTACGATTCTATGCGGTGTATTTTTTCTTGGTACGACTTTATCCATTAGTGCATCCATTTTATCACGCGAAGAAATTCATAAATTTAACGAGTACAAATCTCTGATCACCTTCCTGCTTTGCTTTTTCTCCTTATCAGTATTCTTGATCTTAAAATCTCCCAACCTTCCTCCAACTCAGGAAATATTAAACTGGGTATTTGGCGCGTTTGCTGGAGGATCACTATTATTCGAAATTAGTTCAAAGATAAAAATAAACATTCTTCGATATGCATGACTTTAATGTTTAAGGGAAACGAGATTAATGAAAGAGAAGACAGATGAAGAGTTAATGACTCTTCTAAAAAATGGAGATGAGGGGCAGGCCATACTCGAGCTGTATAATCGGCATTCCAAAAAAGTTTACGCCTATCTTATAAGAAGAAATTCAAGACCGATCGCTGAAGACCTATTCCAGGATTGTTTCATTAAAATCATTGAAAATAAGTCTGCGTGGAATGGACAGCCTTTTCAACTATGGCTGTATGTCATATTACGTAATATTGTCATCGATGATTACAGGAAAAATAATATCAGCATTAAACTAAATGAAAAGCTTCGCCTGTCTGGCCACCAAGAAAATGAACCTGAATTTAATATCGATGATATGCTCAGTACCCTACCAAATGAAAAAGCAAAATTGCTTAAAGAATATTTTTACGAAGGTTTAAGTTCTAAAGAGTTGTCAGAAAGACACTCTGTTACTGAGGCGTCCTTGCGAAAACGATTAAGCAGGGCAATCTCAATGTTAAAAGGAGTTAAAAAATGAATGATGATTTATTTGACTTCATTAGTAATGAAGAAGAAGTCCCACCTCAACTTGACATGTCAACCAGAGAACTAATAACGACTGCCATAAATCCCAAGGTGACTCTCATTAAATTTTTCATCTCCATGGTCGTTGGTTTATTGATCACTCTGTTCTTATGTCCGCAATTTGGTATTTCACTCAGCAGTGATCATCAGTCATTTTCCCATTTCATTATGGAGCTTGGCCCTACAGTCTGTGGGGCCTATTGTGGGGCAGTCTTTTTTGCAGGAGGATCACTTGCAACCTCCGTTGTTTTAAGACGAGATGAGGTTTGGTGGATTCATAGATACCGACTTCGCTTGTTTCTACCATTCGCTGCGCTTACAATGTGGGGATTAATGTTCTTAAGTGGCAACTCCGCTGATCCTCATTATTCATCAACCTATTACTATGTCTCTTGGTTCATCTCAGCGGCTTCAACCTCTATCCTGTTTTGCAAAATTGCACTAAAGGTTAAAAGTACTAATTTCTCATGGAATTAGTTATACGAACTTAGCAATTTTTTCCAAGACAAGATGGCCTGATCCATACTTACAAATGGCATCGCATTCTTTTTGAAGGGTTGATGAGAGAATATACTTAACTTTGCCCTCAATTGATTTAAAAGAGGGTCTTTTGAATTGATTTATGACGTCTTTTTCTCTTTTGTCTGGAATTATGATGTAGAACAGCTGCTGATCACATGGGTAAGCCTCAGACAAATCTATCAGCCGTAGGATGCCAGAGTATATACTAGTACTTTTCTCAACCTCAAATGCTGCTTTGATTAACTTTGTTTTACGTTCAAGCCAAAGCACGTCAATGAGCTTAATCGTCTGCTCAGTCTGTTTATCAAGGCCAAGATCTGGAAGGACTCCATTACAGATTTGAGAGAAATTCATTCCATTGTATGATTTTTTCTGGTCATTCTGAGCAACCATCACGTCATACCCAAGCGATGCACCGATTTTAAGAAGATGATACTGAAGCTCTTGGTGCAGGTTATCCTGATCGACTTCGTTTTCATGATCTTCCATGCGCTTCTTGACGATTTTCTCAAAACGATTTTTTTCTTCAGGATTCAATTCTGATGTTCCCAGAGACATTCCTGTACCAATATCAAACAGCAAACCAGATATTGCTCCCAAATCATTCGACAGCTCAGCTTTATGATCATTATTGGCCCCAATCATCACTTCACGGATATAAAGAAAATCTTTCCATGATCCTAGTTTCTTCTTTTCACCAAAAATGGCATTAAACCCCTTTAGCATTGCCGTATTAAACGGAGGGATAAGAGTGGGATGAAGAAAGTACAAAATGTTGGCAACGGATGGCCCAAGTCCTTTAATTTCTAATTTATCAAGGGAAATTATGGCATCCAGTAATTCCTTTTCCGACGAAGCAAACAAGCATTTTTCTAAAAACGCCCCGAAAGATTTCTTGTGTCCTTCGTTTTCATAAATATCCGGAATTCTCAGTTTCGGCTTCCAGTAAAATGGATGTGCAGCTCCTTCAAAAATTTCCTTTTGCTCGGTAATTGCGGTTAGAACGACCTCTAGAGAGGAGCCTTTGAAATCATTTCCAAAACGATGATCTTTGATGTCCTTGATGACCTCCAGCACTCCCCGACGAATACTTCGAAAAGCTTTTAGACGATCCTCACTTGCCAAAAACCAGTTATTGTAGGCAGATAATGGGTCAGATTTGTAATTACGGATTAAAGGCTTGAGATTTTGCATATCACTCAATAATAGTGTGCAATGAAAACTTCACAATACTTTTTGTGGTTATGCTACTGACAAGGAAATATCTCCGACAACCCGCGATATAGTCCATAGGCGGAAAACCTTTGCAAGCGTGTAATGGGATAGCTCTCAATCACATTTGATTTCCCTGAGGAATCATTTCTTTCAACAACAAGCTTCACTGTCTCAGGCAAGGCAAAATTAGACTCTTTATCTAGATAGCGCTTTTGTGAACTATCCATATAAAACATCTCAACTACTAGCTTCATGATGCTACTCGGTCCAGTAAGCTCAGTCAGTACGGCAAAATCCATCGGACGAGCGAATGACTTCCTACGGACATTTTCCCGAATCCTTTTTTCTTCTGCTGGTGAATTACCTCTATATGCCGCAAGGGTTTCAGATACCATCGCATCCTTTAGCAATCCACTATCTCTTTCCCAATCCTTACTTGACCCGACGGGAAAATAAACCTCAACTCGATCTGGCTTAATAGCTGGATCTCCACTTGAATTTGCATGCAATGAAATGTTTAAAACAGGCCTTGATTCAGCTGATGAAGCGCTCATTTCTTGTACTCGGGATAAGATGCCATCAAGTCTTGCACCTGGCTGATGAATGGGAATACTGTAGCTGTCTGGGTTTTCATATTCTCCATAAAATTTTTCTCCGGGCCATCTAACCAAACGGATATTTTCTGTAGCCACGCCTCCACACCGCGAGATTAGATCTCGCAGGAGCAATGCGACGGCCATGTTGGATCGGCCTTCATTGAAATTTTTCGTGGAGTTTCGTTTTGAATCCAATTGATCGTCATGTCCCGGATCTAGAAGAATTGTCCCACCGGGGCAAATAGCCGGGAGTTTTCTTAAAACCGGACAATCCATCACTGGACCAGTGATTTGCAAATTCATGGAAGGAAATGAGATCGGATAAGCAGAATATAATGTTTCTTGCTTGGAGTTGCTAGTATCAGTAGCCATACTCAAAGAGCTGGATAAGCTCAACGCCAAAAAAATAAATCTCATTTTTTGGAACACAGATAAGCCTCTGTAAATTAATTTGAATCCTTCATCCTAGAAACTATTGTATCTCAATGAAGAAAGCAGAATTTGTTTGGGAAGAGATTACTTGCTCTGTCCATTTTTTAGACAGATTGTTAAACACTTAAAATCACGTCGAAAGACAAGTGACAAGGCATCCAAATGAAGCAAAAAATTAAAACGGAAGTTCACTAAGAAGCAAACCTCCATTTCAATAATATTTCATCTTAAATGCAAAATTTTGTATCTTCAGGATCAAAACTAACTTCTTCTGGTAGTTTTAACTCTCCACTGTTCTGAGCGGCCCTGATCTGCTTGTTTTCTTTTCTAAGGTAACAATCCAAATTCTTGCTATTAGTGGGCAACGTGGCATATATGTCAGAATAGATTGTTGACTCAAATAAAAGTCTGTCAAGTTGCCCCTTTGCAATCAAAAAACCATGTATCGAATTATTCTTCATCTGCTGAACTGACAAGCTTTCTTTAATGATCGACGCAACTCTGTTAATGTCGATTTTTGAACTCGTCTGAAAATCAGAAATGAGACTTTCTAAAACATAACTCAAAGATTTTTCAATAGAAATTGCATGCTGGTAAATTTCTAAAGATGAATTATACTTCGTTGCCACAATTGAAACGGCTTTTTTTAGGTTTGATTCAAAGGCTTTCTTATCAATCTTAAGAGCTTCTGTTTCTGCCTGACCGATTCGTCTATTGGCCAGGTAACCAAAACCGAATGCGTTTTCCGTTCCAGAATCAGGTGTAAGAAATTCAAACGAGCGTGCTTTTTTGCTAAACCTTGCGGCTTCAATCAAATAAGTTAAACTTTTTAATTCAGGCGAAGCTACGAGCACTGGAGCAATAATTTTCTTTGGATCTATCTTATTTTCCTTTGCGAGGTCAGGAAGGTTCAGCTGTAGGGGACCAGGATACTCCCCAGTTTCGATGCTATTAATTAAAAATGAAAGTTCTGATGAAGAGATGGAAACAAGGTTTGACTGGATGACTGCTTCTGATTTCAACATCTCAGAAAACGCATTGATTTCCTCGAGATCCTCTCCCGCAGCTTCTCCAAGTTCATACTTTTTCTTCATCAGGGCCGCTAATTGGTCTGAGAACTCAACGTGATTAACCAGAATGGATAAATTTGACGATTCTTGGTGTGAAGCATAGAACATATCCCTTCCCATGCTTTTCTGATTGGCCACCAATGAAACATAGCTATGTTCTTGTGCCTTAGCATGGAGCTTAGATTCTTTTAGGCGAAACCAGTTGCTGGGGAAAATAAAACCGATCAGGTTAGGAATATAATCAAAGATATCAATCGGACTCGAGATTCTCAAATTAAAAGATGGAAGGAGCTGTCCAGTTCTTACCTTAATCATTTGACGGGCACTGAATAGTTCGAGAAGCCCATCCTGAGATTCAAATGAGAACTTCCCTGCACGCTCAACAACCTCAGGGAGATTATAGCATTTTTCAAAATTGCACGTGCCGGGAATATTCGTTCTTTGCAGAACTGAAGTATCAATCACCTGCGAAAATCCAAGCGTACTTATTGATAATGATAAGAAGATTAGTAACGTTTTCATTTTAGATTCCTCATCAGTTGAATTTTCGAAGTTGAAAGATTCATATAACTCGATCTTCTAACGGGTTTTGATATCAAATATAGCTCAACTTTATCCCCATTGATGGTGCCTTTCAGTATCCTGTCGTCATCTGATTTCAAGTAAAACGTACCAAGTACATAGTCATATGAGCCTGTGATGAAATTCACTGTCATCGCTCCGCTTTTACTTACTAGTCTTCCCTTCAGATGGAGTGGAGAAAAAATGCCGGGGCCTTCTCCATCTTCAATTTCTACAGCACTTAGTTCAAGCTTCCAGTCATTATTTGAAAAAGAACCATCTAGCTTGCTCAGCACTTTAGCAGTCTCTTTTTGGACAAGTACTTCTTTAAAAGATTTTGCGTTTCTCTTCGTTGCAAATTCACCTAATAGGCCGAAGTCTTCATGGTAAACTTCTCCATAAATCATCCCTGTTGACCACTTAGTTACTATCAATGAAAGCTTCTTAGTCGTTTCGAACAATAAAAGGTTTTTTCCATTATTGATAACCGAAGAAGAGTCAAGAAATGACCGTTCTTTCAATTTGTAAGACATTGAACCTTTGTCAGAGACATCTAGCTCCACGACACCAGAAATCATATTTTTCGTGATGACCATGGAGTTCGTTGCATATCTCTTAGAAACAATTTTTAAATTCATCGGAATCAGAGAATTGTTTTTACTCAGTTTCAGAGCACCTTTAAAATCTCCACCAACATCAATTGAATCGGTAAGTTCAGTGATGATACTCGAATTATCTTTGATAAACTCTGGGGCGTCTTCAACGGGCAAGCTTCCAGATGAAATTGTTGATTTACGAACATACTCACAACCGTTGTCGCATTTCAATCCGGTCACTTTATTCACTTTCAGAAGCGTATCACAGACCAGAGTACTCCTGTTACCGGCCGTATCTGTCTGTAGCCTCAATGATCCCTTGAATGGATTATAGAAACCTTCAGTGACTGAAGAGTTTACCTGAACTCCCATTCTTTCAACTGTGCCCAGAGTCCCATATATCCCAAAACTGGCCAAAGGATTATTAGTATCACCATCGATACCTACAAGGCTTCTGGCCGTTATTAACTGGAGATTTTCTTTCTTGTTGTTGCAAGATGCTTCATATTCACCGCTGACACTTAGATCATTTCTGAGTCTCATCTCTCTTAATTCCGGGTCACGGGCATTCAGAGAGACCTCTCCTTTAAACGCACCGAAATCAACTGAAGCATCTCCTGATAACATTCCTCCATCATCCATTTCCATGTATGTCAGGTTAGATAATGTTACCGACCGGTTATCAGATTCAATGCTCATGATTCCAGTTTCAAAATTGTACTTAACTTGGTCATAATGAAAGACCATAAACTCATCTTTATTAAGGTAGAGCTTGATAAAGGCCATGGCCTTTCTCCATTCTTTCCCTTCCTGCGCTTTATAGAGCTCTAGCGACATCTCAAGACGAGTGCCATTTGATAGCTTGATTTGACCATCATAAGTTGTCATTTTCGGAGCATTCATGCCACCGTGTCCACCGCCATGACCGCCACCTTGAGTTCCTCCGGCTTGTCCCATGCCCGGCATGCCATCCATACCGCCATCTTGAGTTTCATTCGGATTCACATAACCCGGATCATTTGGCCCTCTAAAAACCTTGAAGACTGCATGCATCCCTCCGTTACCCATATACATTGGTTCACCGGGTATCGTATCGACGTCCATATTGTTTGTTACGTGGTGTGGAAGGTGACAATGGAACATCCACTCACCTGGCTCATCGATTTCATCAATGATTACATCCATGGTCTGTGAAGTTGGGACTAAAATAGTATTACCATAAGTGTGTGTGCTACGAGGATTATCTCCCGCTCCGGTGGCTACAACCCGCCAGGTGTGCCCATGTAAGTGAACAGGGTGTTCCATCATAGACATATTAGCAAATCGAATACGGGCCTTCTGACCCACATAGGTCAATGGAGACGGTGTATAAGGTGAAACCTTACCGTTAAAGGTGAAGTAGTTGAATGCAACCATTTCCATTATATCTGGGAAAATACTGTGAGGAGGAACAGAATACATCTGCAAGAAATAAAGAAAGTCATGATCAACTAGTGTTTCAGGTATCTTTTTAGGGTGGACGATCATAAACCCAACCAAGCCTAACGAAAGCTGCTTGGCCAAGTTCTGGCCTGAATGGTACATGAAAGTTCCATTTTGGTTGACCTGGAACTCATATATATAAGTTTCACCTGTATTGACTGAAATCTGAGAGTGTCCCTCTGCTCCATCTTGGTTAAAGGGAACTTCAAGGCCGTGATAGTGTAAAACAGTGGGTTCAGGCAGATTGTTCTTGAAAATAATTTTTATCTTTTCACCTTCAAGGAACTCCATAACTGGCCCAGGATTACTGCCGTTGTAGCCCCAAGTATAAATAGGACCAGGTTCGTAGCTGCGATCAAAGGTACTCATCACTATTCCAGCAGTTACCTCATAGACCTTTACATTTCCCTCACATCTGAAGGGCATCTTAGGCGAACCGGGCGCTTCCACTACGGTTGGAGTATATAGCCATCTCGATTCGATTTCAGAGTCACAAGGCCGGATGGAAGGGTCTATATAGACAGTTGCAAAAGCTGATGTTGCGAATGAAAGAAAAAATAAGCTGATAAGGTAATTCTTCATATTGCTTGCTCACCTATGGTTGGTTTTTGACAAAGATAACATGTAGAAGGAGCCTAATCAGGAGCCTTGTAAACATTACACTCCTCTCATAGATTTTGATTGACAGTTTTACAAATGAAAAAATATTTTTTTCCAGGATGTCACATTTTCCCCGTTCCATACGTTAATACTAATTGGATCATGATATTTCCATTCTCCAAGATTCTCTTCTATCCCACTCAGCGACTTATTTTCTTCTATGAGTTGTATTAGCTAAGCTTGAACGAGATAAGGCGATCATGTAGAATTTAACAAATATGGACCATTAAAGCTCAGCCTTAAACTCCCGATCTTTCATAGATAAATATCCATACTGATACAATTTATTTAAAAACTGTCACAAATCGACCTTCTCAAACGTAGTATAGTCATCGACTGTTATATATTTATCAAACAAAAGGTATTACATGAAACTCTTCATTTTGTGTATTTTGATTTCATCATTTCATGTCTTTGGTCAAACGAAAGTATCAAGCAAAAATGTAGATCACACTACGGGACAAAAAGAGCATAATTGCGATGAGCCCTGTCTAAAGTGCGGTCACAAGGAAGCCTGCAAGGATACTAAAGGGAATGACACTTCTCGAGATAAAAAAGAGTTATCTAATGTTGATGGACCAAGCAAAGATCATCAGGACCATCAGCACAACAGTACACCACAATAGATCAACTGGATTCACTGGCTATATATAAGTATGGTCAGTGAATGAAACTAATATTACAAAGTGTGAACTTAGTGTGGCTTACATTCGCCCTGAAATATTCTAACGGTAGAATACTGAACTCTTGAAGAAGGACAGCATTTTAAAATGCTCATGATGCTAATCCTTCTCCAGGAGAATACAGTGTTTTCTATATCTCTTCAGACACCACAAAACCTATGATGATCCCCATAGCATCGATATCGTGATGTGTACTTGGTTGGTATTCACTTCTTATAATGTAATTTACTCCGTTGGTAACATTTATCCCTTCCTTAAAATTCCTTAAAGGTATGCTTTCGATATTGCCATCGTCATCATATTCAGGAGTAAAGCTAACGAGTACTTTGCCAGACTTTTCTTCCAGAAGAGACAGTTTTTTTCCCCCGGAGTGCATATGTCCACCGGCCAACATGAGCTTTCCAGTAAATGGAAACTTAAAGACCCTGTCTTTTATTTGAAGACCGTTGCTGCTCGAATAAACCTTGTATCCCATGGGATCACAATTTTCTACAACGTCTATCCAAATAGGTATGATATCCTTCAATTTGGTTCCTTTCGCAGAAGGGGTGAATTCCACCTCTCCCAAGAAATATGCCTTATCTTCTTTTACAGTAGATTTGCTGTTGAACATACCCGCGAGAGCAATTTCCATTTTCTTATTGATAGGGATTCCGAAACCTTCAGGCATTTGGAAAGAGGTCAGCTCTGAGCCAGCAGCAAGCATCAACCTGGCCTTGTGAGGAAGATCCTTACACAAATAATCGTCTTCACCATGGTCTGCAACTGCAGTGTGGTGAAGAATTCCGGCAGGAAGACTCTCACCTTTATCATTCTTCATAGCTGGCTTAAAAGAAGTTATCCAGCCATCTTGCTTGAATTTGAAAAGTTTTGATTTCTCTATCATGTCTGCATGATCGTTATGTCCATCTCCGCCCGCCTCTTTTTTGATTTCCATTGGACCCATTTTAAGGGTTATGCTTCCAGGACGGGAAGGATCTTCTAGACCAACCTTTTGAGCAAAGCAACCTCCTAAAAGAGGTAGAAGAATGATTAACGACAGACTTTTACTTTTCATTTTTTTCTCCTAATTCGTATATATGGTTCTATGAGTTGCGCTATATACTGTTGTGGGTATTCTTCGATCAGCCCTACTTCAAGTGTTTTATCATCCTTTCCAAATTTTAGAGTACCCAGAAAGTAGTCCCAAACAGTGAAGAACAAGCCGAAGTTCACATTACCTTCCGGACCTTTGGCGTGATGAAATCTATGATTTTCTGCGACGGCGAGTAAAAACCTCAGGGGACCTACTGTGTAATCGACATTAGAATGTTGAAGAAGTAGTTGGATGGACACACAGAATGTCACCGCTTGCAAAACTTCGGAATTAACCCCCATCACCAACAAGGGAAGAACTCCCATGGTGGATTCGATCAGTTGATGTATCGGATGCTTCATCAGTCCGTTAAAACCATATAATCCCCTCAAGCTGTGATGGGCCTCATGGAACTTCCAAAGTAACTCTACCTTATGACTGAAGTAGTGAGTGATAGTTATCCCAAAATCCAATATGAAAATCGCTATCAAGGTCTGAAGATGAAAATTAATCTCATGAGGCCATAACTGAAATCCAAAGCGCTTAAAATCTAAGACTGAAATTGATACAAGACTTAGGGTAAGCAATGAATGATTCGTGAAGAAATGCAAAACGTCTCGCTTGAGAGTGCTGTAAGTCCATGACCAGGAAAGCCTGTACGAATGTTTTAACTCAAACCAGAACATGAGTACGATTGCCCCTATCAAGAGAGCCGAAGCTGCAAACCCTTTGTCATGTTCAATGAGAGAAACTCCGAGTATGCTGATAAATAGAAAAATTGGATAAGTTATATATTTTAACATGCACTCATAATAATTCTGATCATCAATTAAAAATTGTAAGATCTGGCAAAAGTTTCATGGGGTTTCAGTATGTTACCAGTGCTTTATTTATGGAGTTCTAAGGCTATGTACCTCGGGGCCAGTTTTAATACTGGAGAGCATTCGCATAATGCAATTCAAGTAGTGATAGCACTGGATGGTGAAACTGAGATTCAAATTGAGGGTGAATGGAGAAAGGATTCAGTTTTTGTGTTGCTACCAAACACCAAACACAGAACAACCTTTTTGGGAAGGGTAGCTCTTCTCTATGTTGATGCGGAAGACTCTCGATTTCACTTCACACCCAATTCTCCAAATGCATTTGTCTCAAGTGAAACTTTAAATCGCTTAAACTCCTGCTGTAATTCCCCGGTGTCATTAGGAGATGCAGAAATATTATACAACTCAGTGTTAACAGATCTTGGCATCTATGCTTTTTCTTCTGGTCCTCAAGACCCTAGGATACGCAAATGTCTTAAATATATCGAATCTCAGATTGGTAATGAAATAAATATGGAAGACATTTGCAAAAAAGCAGGACTTTCTGAAAGTACGTTCAGCCATTTGTTCTCAAAAGAAGTGGGCATTCCATTAAGAAGATTACTTATCTGGAAGCGACTCAAAATTGCAATTAATTATTTTCTCCAGAACGGCTGCACCTTAACAGAGGCATCGTTGCAGGCAGGATTCAGCGACCAGTCGCATTTCACCAAATCCTTTAGAGAGATATTTGGGATTACACCCTCATTTGTCTTTGGGAAAAAGCTCCGGCTGCTAAATAGCATGAAGAGAGTGAAGGTATAAGAAAGATTGTTCTAGTTGCATTCACGGGAAGTGCCTGCTACAAATACAGATTGCAACTCCCCGAAGATTTTCTTTAATTTAAATTCAATTAAGCGGCTTCACAAATTAGGAGCTTGTTTCTTAGTTTTTTTGGGTTTCTGAGATTCTGTATTTTTATCCGTATGCTCATGTTCTTCGTGATTCATATCCTCCATATTATTCATATGGTCCATATGATCTTCTTTTATTTCCGAAGAGCTTGAGGTCGAAGTTTTTTTCTTTGTTTCCTCATGAGTATGAGCAAAAACTAAAGAGGTAAAAAGACATGTAATGGTGACCATAATAAATGCTTTCATAAAAGTTCTCCTTATGTTGACATGACTGACAATTTTAACATTCTACCTTTACTGAAACACACGGTCTTTTCCTGAAGCATCAAATGAAATGACGTCGAATTTTTCATTCACGGCTCCCTCCATCCCAGGTGATCCCATTGGCATCCCTGGCACTGACAGACCTAAAATATCTTTAGGCGCTTCCTTCAATAGTTTCTCGATCGCATCTGCTGGAACATGTCCTTCGATCAAATAGCCATTTATAACTGCCGTATGACATGATTTCAACTTGGGAGGAACGGCTTGAATTTCCTTAACTGAAGATAGATCATTTACAACTTCCGATCTAACTTTAAAGCCGTTCGCTTCTAAATGTGATTCCCATTTCTTACAACAACCACAATGGGGCGATCTATAAACTGTGATCGTTTTTAAGGCCGATTCAGCTTTATTGCAACTTAGTAAATTGAAAAACAATAAGAAACCTATAATGTAAAATTTCAAATGGGCTCCCTGGATATGCTCGAAAAAGTTTAAACGAGGAATTACTTTGACACGTTTAACGTTTGTGAACAGTCATTTGTGACAAGAGAATAATTTTCCAGTCTTTTAGATTTGGAGTAGTAGCCCTAATGGGTCAAGTAACCTCGATTTCAGGAGCTTTTCTGTCTGTCTCCTGAAGTATTGGAGCATCGTTTTTTTAAGATAAAGTTTACCGATTAAAACTTCATTAGTGACCTGCTGGCAATACAGATGATCTTTGGGAGAGAAGACGTGGGTTATTCACCAAGCCTCTCTGAGGGTATGGACGTAAAGCCAGATAACGAGTTGAAAAAATCACTCGCTTTGCTCTATTCAGGTCAGACAACTAACTTCAGAACCAGTGGCGAAGGTTTCGCACCTGTCTTCATCATTCAAGGCTAATCGACAATTTCTTCATAATTTTTTTAACTTTATTTGAGATTGATATTTCAGTATGGACCTTTGTGAACCAAGTGTTAAACCTGGTTCAGTGAGTGTGGCACAAGATGCCGATAATCCTAATCGAAGTAGTTCTTCAATGGATGCAGAAGGATTTCTGTCCCACAGACTGGTCATAGCACCCACCATAGAATCTCCAGCACCTACGGTCGAGCGTATTCTCACTGAAGGAATTTTTCCATACCAAACCTCATGTTCACTCATGAGTATTGCCCCACCCTCAACCGAGGATATGCAAATTATAGGGACATAATCTAAGAGTCTTCTTGCGGACTGAACAACTCCATTGAGAGAGGTAACTTTTTTCCCAATAAGAATCTGGAATTCAGAAAGGTTTGGTTTAATAAAACTTGGTTTTGCAGTGATTATATTCTTGAGTAAATGACCAGGCATATCCACCAAACATCGTATTCCATTGGATCGAAAATTCTTGATGAGTTTCACTACATAAGTCGTATTCAAGCCTAATGGAAGACTTCCCCCTAAGAGGATAATATCTTCGGGACTGACTTTATGTAAAAACGCTGCAAGATTTCTCGCCTCTGATGCTTTTACCAATGGTCCAGGGAAACTCAATCTTGTCTGGCGATGATCATTTTTGTTAGCAATAGTGAGGTTCATCCTTGTCATGCCAGCTATTTCGACAAAGTTGTGAGGAATTTTACCTCTATTAAGTAGTCTCTTAATTTCTTCCCCATTGCTACCACCTATAAATCCGGTAAGAATTACTTCACGCTTCAAGCGATGGGCAATGACACCTGCATTGAGTCCATTCCCGCCAGGAAGATGCATTTCGTCTCTCACATAATTTTTCTCATCGGGGATTAAGTTATCAACGACTCCGCTGACGTCTAAGGCAGGGTTAAATGTAACAGTATAGATCAATATAAACCTCACAAAAATTTTAAAAGCTAAGTATAGCTAACCCAGAACTTATCCTTCAATTTTTGACAGCAGTTCAGATTCAAGTTCAATAACTAAATACAGAGGAGTAAATTATTTATTTCCGATAATACTTCCTTCAAAAAAGTCAGGCCCACTGATTTTCACAAATTCGGCATAGTGAGGATTTAAAATTTTAGTAATCTCTACTTCACCTGCTTCCACAAGTTCGCAAGAACCCCTAGCATCCGGGAAAGTGGGACGAGAGCAATTGTTATTCATAAACTTTAACTTATCTCCTTTCTTAACCGCCCCAGGCTCAATGCAGACAATCCCTTTACGATCATCGATCTTCATTGCTATCGATCCGCGCATAAAGCGATGCCTTTGACTAGCACAAGAGGCCAGTGATAGTAGAATTAAAAGGTATGTAATATTTTTCATGCACTCTCCAAATCTTCCAGACGTTCCACTTAGAGTCCAACCTGATTAACGGGAACATGTTAAGCTAACCGGCATTGTTGATGAAGGATCTGCACGAATCTGCACATCCCTTGCAATGGTAAGCACATCCCTGTAATTCAGAAGTATCCCCAATTTCTTTGCACGCATCTGCACAAGCATCGCAGATCTTAGCGCAGAGTTCGCAGAAGTAGCGGGCCTCTTCAGACCTCATGTAGAGAACGTTTGCCGTCAGGTGACAAATACTCTGACATTCAAGCAAGAGATTGAGATGGGATTTATTAGCATGTTTCCCACCATACTCAAGGCAGTGGGAAAGACATCGCATACAGGCTTCGAAGCACGCCAGACAGTCACGTGCACAGTTGTCCCAGTTTGGTGACGAAATTTGATCTACTTGAGTTTCCATAAAAACCTCCATTGAAACTATGGTAACGGAGAGATTTTCCATTGGGAGCGCCTGGTGCATTATCAGAAGTGTCACACTTATATCTTTTTAAGTAAAAGACACTACATGTTGCTCACTTTAACCGAAAACGGCGATCACCTTTGTATTTGAATATACAGGAGAAGTATTTTGAGAACATGACGGAGGTCATGATTCGGTTGAAAAATTAAAACAGCATAGCAACAATGATCAGGTATAGTCACAATCAAAGGTTGTTTTCTTCGGGGCGCCAATTCAGGGAATGAAATGACAGTGACCAATACTCCCGAGATCCAGGCCTTTCCTCGCGCGATCGAGAAGTACGATTGAATTGATAATGCCTACGTGAGTGAACGATTGAGGAAAATTACCTAGAAGCCTACCAGTCTTGGGGTCAATTTCTTCAGAAAAAAGTCCTGTCTCACTCCCCATTGCCAAAATGTGTTTAAGTAAATTTTCAGCTTCCTCCAGTTCACCAATCAGGATTAAATTTTGAATAAGCCAAAAAGTACAAATCGCAAAACTGGCTTCACTTCCTTCCACACCATCTTCATTGGTATTTTTATAACGGAAAACCAATCCATTCTCAGTTAAATGTTTTTTCACTGCGTTTATAGTCCCCTTCATTTTAGGGTGATCTGCAGGCAGAAAGCCAACAAGTGACATGCGCAAGTTTGCAGCGTCGAGTTCTTTTGAATCATAGGCCTGAACGAAACTCTGTAGTTCCTCGTTCCAACCCCTGGTCAGAATTTCGGTGCGGATAGAATCCCTGTTATGCTTCCACTTGGTTAAAACCTCGTCTGTCATCCCAAGTTCAGCAGACTTCAAAATCGCCCGGTCAAGTGCAACCCAGGCCATTACTTTTGAATGCACAAAATGCTTCGGCACCCCTCGGACTTCCCAGATCCCGTAATCCGGTTCACTCCAATGGTCGCACACCCAATGAATGAGATGTTCAATTTTTTTCCAAAGTTTCAGAGCGCTTTCATCCTGATGGACGCCACAAAGATAGATACAATTTATAATCTCGCCGTAAACATCAAGTTGTATCTGTTCAAAGGCGGCATTACCTATACGAACCGGTACTGATCCTTCATATCCGCATAGGTGTTCCAGGATGATTTCGGGTGCATCCTTCCCTCCTTTGATCGTATAAGCAATCTGCAGTGGCCCAACTCCGACTTTTGCTTTGTCACGGACCCATTTAGTAAAGGCTCGTCCTTCTTCCGGATGGCCAATCTGATAAAATGCATCGACTACGAAAGTGGCATCCCGTAACCAGACGTATCTGTAATCCCAGTTACGTGTTCCTCCGATCTCTTCTGGCAAGGAAGTTGTAGGAGCGGCAATTACACTTCCAGTGGGATTATGGGTTAGAAGCTTCAAAGCAAGTGCACTTCTCAAAAGTGGTTCCTGAAAGTCTACAATTGCCGGCACTGTGCGGGACCAGTTTTCCCAGAATTCTTTGGTCTTCTGAAAGAGTTTTAAAGAAGATTCTCTGAAGCCGATTTCATTTTCTGGAGTCTCAGAAAACTCCAGAATGAAAGACAGTTTTTCTTCACGGTGAACCCTGAAAGTTCCTGAAAGCTCACCGTTCCTTTCACTCCACTTTAAAATAGAATCCCATCTGAGTCGCAAGTTCCCCTGAGAAGAGATGAAAGATACCTCGTAGGGATGGCCTGCTTTAACTTTAGGCAAAAGCCGGGCATAGCTAAACTTGGGACTGCATTCGAAGCTGACATCTAAAGAATCGCCTTCAAGTAGAGTCACGATACGAACGATAGACTCCCTGCCTTCAGGAGAGATCGGCATAAAATCAATTATTTCGAATACGCTTCCATCAGGAAGATTAAAGATAGTCTGCAGAATGTTCGAAGAAGGAAGGTAGGACTGCTTACTCGTGTACTCGCTGACAGGAGACAATCGAAAACTTCCGCCTTTCCCTTCATCGAGCAGACGAGCGAAGACAGAAGGGCTATCAAAGTCAGGAAGACAAAGCCAATCTATAGAGCCATTACTTCCGACTAATGCTGCGGAAGAACAGTTACCAATCAGCGAGTAATTTTCCAGGAAAAGGGGTTGGCGGTTGAAGGTACACTTCTCCATTCAAAGATAATATTTTGATAACCTAAAAAAAGAAAGCTGCTCGCCGGTACTGGAAAGTACCAGTACCTTTTGTTGCTTCCAGCGCCTTGCCAGGAAAAAAGTTACAAGTTAATTTGATAAAACATGCCGGAGGGGATAATGCAGCAAGACGGACAGCTTCTTACTCTGATGGATTCTTTAATCGGCATCGCTTACATTTCCATCTCTGGCACCCTTTGTGTGCTCTTTAAAGAGGCAAAACTACCATTCAGGAAGATCCTCCTCTCGTTTGGAATATTTATTGCTGCTTGTGCATCAGCACATTTCCTAGCTGCCGCAAGACACACTGGAATCAATTACTTGCTAATTTTATTTGTAAACACGATCACTGCACTAACCGCAGTTGGTACCTCGATTTATCTTTTTAAGCTCACGCCTCAAATTCTCCGTGCAATACAAACCTTCAGACTTGCCGAACGAAGACGCAGTGAACTCGAAGTACTTAAAACAGAGCTGGAAGACAGAGTCGCACAGAGGACGGACGATTTGCAGAAAGCGCTTGAAGCGAGGGATGAATTTATCACTATGGCAAGCCATGAGTTGAAAACTCCAATATCAAGCTTATTATTGCAGGCCCAGATGCAAAGAAATTACGTCGAAAAACAAAGTCCAAAAGCTTATGATAAGGATCGAATCAATGGCATGAGCAAGCAGAATGAAGAGCTGGCCATTCATCTGAAAGCGATTGTTGAGAACATGCTGGACATATCAAGAATCCGCTCCGGACAGCTGGAGCTTTCCAGGGAACAAACAGATATCAAGCCACTGGTGGAAGATGTTTTAGAAAGAATGATTCCACAATTTTTACGCGTAGGTTATTCCATTCCTACACTTTCCGGTGAGAGCGCTCAGGGAAATTGGGACGCGACCCGTATAAAACAAGTTCTTTATAATCTCTTATCGAATGCCATCCAGTATGGGCAAGGGAAACCTGTTGAAGTTAAACTCGAGAGGTTAAAAGCGTCCGTCAGAGTAATCGTTCAGGATCATGGTCTTGGTATTCCGGAAGAACACCAGCAGTCAATATTCAACCGCTTTGTCAGGGCGGTCGATAGGCGTGAAGTAAGCGGTCTCGGTTTAGGTCTTTACATAAGTAAAAACATCGTGGAAGCTCACGGCGGAAAAATCTTTGTTAACAGCACTCCCGGTGACGGATCATCCTTTATTGTAGAGTTACCCTTAGACGAACTAAAAACTAATACATGACAAGAACCAGGAGGAAGCATGTCGAATAAAAAGATTAGAGTTGCGGTCAACGGATTTGGAGTTATAGGGCGACGAGTAGCTGACGCCATTGTACTCCAGGACGACATGGAACTCATAGGTGTGTCTGATGTTGCCTATGACTGGAGAATCAAAACTGCCCAGATTAAGGGCTATGCCCTTTATAGTTCCAATGATGATTTTTTAATTAAAATGAAAGAGGCAGAACTTGATGTTCAAGGGACTCTTGATAGTCTACTGAATCAAGTTGACGTGGTCATCGATTGTGCTCCCAAAAAAATGGGAGCAGCGAATGTAAAAAAATATCAAAGTAAGAATGTAAAATATATTCTCCAGGGCGGAGAAAAGCACGAGGCCACCGGTCACTCCTTTGTCGCAGAATCAAATTTCGAGTCTGCCCGCGGAAGGCAATGTACGCGAGTCGTTTCATGCAATACGACCTCCATTGTAAGGACTTTGGGGACCTTAAACCGTAAGAAACTTTTAAAACGGGCCCGAGGGACACTATTGAGACGCTCCACTGATCCCATCGATAGTCACTTATCCGGTATAATCAATACTCTTCTTCCAGAACCACATATCCCAAGCCATCAGGGGCCCGATGCCCAGACTGTCGACGCGTCTCTGGACGTTGTGACCATGGCGGTACAGGTTCCTGAGAATATCGGCCATGTGCACTTCTGGAATGTCGAACTAATCCGGAATACAGACAGAGAAGAAGTTTTGGAAGCCTTAAGAGAGTCGACGAGGATTGGCTTCATAAAAATGAAAGACGGTCTTACAGGAATAAATACCGTTAAAGAATTGATGGCCGATATAGGCCGACCGAGAGGAAATCTCTACGAGGTGGCCCTCTGGGATGACCTGCTTGAAGTTAGAGGGAACGAGGTCTTTTTCTCATATATGGTAGACAACCAGGCGATTGTGATCCCTGAAACCATTGATGCGATCAGAGCACTCACAGGGACTGCCAGTACTGCCCTGGAATCCATACAGAAAACAAACAACTCACTTGGGATCAGAAACAACTTCTTTTAAAATATAAAGTGATAGCTAATGAAGATACTCGGGTGCGAGTGCCTGCGATAGTATACTAGCGAGCAAAATATGAGTAAGAACTTTTCCATCTCCGAACTTGATAAACTTCGTGCCTCACAAAAGGAGGCAAAACGAATAGCTTTTGAAATTGCGGAAGGTGTAGGTCCAGGGATGAATGAATGGGATGTGCACTCCCTGGCCAAAGAAGTTTTTCATAAATATGGAATCACTCAGCATTGGCATTTACCTTATATTGGACTTGGATCAGGAACGAACAAGTTAAAGTCCACCTTTGCTCTGTGTAAGAGTGTTTTCCACATGAAGAGAAAGTTGAATGCCAATGATCTGATCATGATAGATATAGCCCCAATAATAGAAGGATACCCGTCAGATTATACTATTTCTAAAGTCGTAGGCGTGAATGCCGAATATGCATCTCAAGTCGCCTATACAAAAAAAATCGCCATGAACGTCCTCCAGTTAGTGGAGCAAGGGTTGACCAATAAGCAAATTTTCGAAGCTACAAGAATTTCTGTCTTAAAGACAGAAAAGTATCTATTGGGAGATGTGCCTTTTATTAGGTTGGGGCATAGATTGTTGAAGGTTCCAAAGTGGGTGGGAAGCCTTCCTGAGGCCCGTTTTGCTTACCTTCTGGGTTATCCTGGAGCCGCTTTTTTAAATGGCAGGTGGTCTTCTACATTGGACAACCTTTGGGCGGTAGAACCTTATATTTTATCGGATACACGTGCTACTAAGTATGAGGAACTTGTTTATATTGAAGATAACGGAGTTGTTCATAGATTAAATCCGGCCGATGATGCGGTTTAATTCTGCTTTATTCCAATTTTCAACTTATCTACTCTTTATTCATTAGAAATAATAACTTTCAAGGTCTTTTCCTTCTGAGCATTCCCAAACGTGTCGTAAGCCTTCAGGACATCCGAAAGTGCAAACCTGTGACTTACCAACTTCTGTGGCTTCAGTTTTCCAGAGACGATTGTCTTAAGGAGCATCGAAGTTGATGCCGTATCAACCAGCCGGGTCGTGATGGTAATATTTCTATCCCAGAGCTTTTCAAGCCGAAGTTCAACGCCTTTACCGTGCACACCAACGTTAGCGATGCGACCACCGGGTGCAATGATGTTCTGACAAACGTCAAAAGAATCGGGAACCCCGACTGCCTCAATGGCCACGTCAACGCCCCGACCTTGAGTCATTTCCATAACCTTATCGATGACGTTTTCTTTTCCGCTATTAATAATAGTAGTAGCACCAAACTCGGAAGCCCTCTTTAACCTATCTTCATTCATATCAATCATAATAAGTTCTGACGGAGCATAAAACTGTGCTGTAAGTAGTGAGGCAAGGCCTATCGGTCCAGATCCCACAATGGCAACAACATCTCCCGGTCCGATCTTCCCGTTCAATACTCCACACTCAAAGCCTGTTGGTAGAATATCGCTTAACATCACCACGGCCTCTTCATCAACTCCATCCGGGATAGCATACAAGCTGGTATCCGCAAATGGGATCCGGACGTACTCTGCCTGAGTACCATCAATTTTATTGCCGAGGATCCAACCGCCATTCACACAATGTGAGTACATTGCCTTCTTGCAGTAATCACATGAACCGCAGGAAGTGATGCAGGAAATGAGCACTCTGTCTCCGGTCTCGAATTTAGTTACAGAAGATCCAACTGATTCGATGACTCCAATCCCTTCGTGTCCGAGAGTCGTCCCGGGTTTAACAGAAGGAACATCCCCCTTCAAAATATGAAGATCAGTACCGCAAATGGTAGTCTTCGTAATCCTGACAACTGCATCGGTAGGAGAACTTATTTCAGGCCTCTTTTTTCTGACGTAACCTTTTAGGCCAGGCCCTTGGTATTCAAGGGCCCACATATTGGATTCATTCTTTTTCTCTGTTGCATTCATATCATTATCCTTTTTTTTCTTCTGAAAGTTTCAGCCTTGTTTTAAGGACGGAATCTGGATTTAGAGAAATGCTATCAATACCTTCTTTTACTAGAAAGCTAGCAAACTCCGGATAGTCACTAGGTGCTTGCCCACAGATTCCTATTTTCACATTATTTTTCTTACAAACACGTATCACGCTCGAAATCATTGTCTTAACTGCTTCATCCCGTTCATCGAATAAATGGGAAAGAATTTCTGAATCCCTATCCACCCCTAGAACGAGTTGGGTGAGGTCATTAGATCCAATAGAAAAACCATCAAAATACTTAGAAAACTCATCTGCGAGTATAACGTTACTTGGAATCTCACACATCATATAGAATTCAAGACCTGATTCACCACGCTTTAAACCATTTTTTTCGAACTCACGAAGTACTTTTTTTGCTTCTTCTATCGTCCTACAGAAAGGAACCATCAATTTTATATTGGAGAGCCCCATTACTTTACGAACTTTTAACATGGCCTTGCACTCAAGGGCAAAGCCATCTTGATACCGATGATCGTAGTAGCGAGATGCCCCTCGGAAACCGATCATTGGGTTTTCTTCTTTAGGTTCAAACTGAGAACCTCCTATCAGTTGGGCATACTCATTGGATTTGAAGTCACTCATCCGGACAATAACCTCTTTGGGATAAAACGCAGCGGCGATCATTCCCACTCCTTCCGCCAGCCTATCAACAAAAAACTGAGCCTTACTCTCATAGCCCCGGGTAAGGATTTCAATTTCGGCTAGGGTGCTACTATCAGTTATTTTGTCGAAATGAAGGAGGGCGAGAGGATGGATTTTAATATAGTCGTTAATAATGAATTCCAGACGTGCCAGCCCTACACCATCATTCGGGATCTGTGATAAATGAAAAGCCTCTCCCGGATTTGCCACGTTCATCATGATGCGAGTCTGGAGTTGCGGAAGTGTTTTTAGTTCTACCTTCTCAACTTCAAAAGGAAGTTCTCCTTCATACACAAACCCGGCATCACCTTCGGCGCAACTAACTGTCACACTTTGCCCATTGGTCAGAATATCCGTTCCATTAAGAGTTCCCACGATAGCTGGTAATCCAAGCTCTCTGCTGACAATCGCTGCGTGGCAAGTACGTCCGCCCCTGTTGGTGACGATCGCGGCGGCTTTTTTCATTGCAGGTTCCCAGTCCGGATCAGTTTTTTCGGTTACAAGAATTTCACCTTGCTCCAGAAGTTGCAGATCCTGAACATCACGTATGACCCGAACCTTTCCACTTGTTATTTTCTCTCCTACACTTCTGCCAGTGACCAAAACTCTGCCGCGTTTTTTCATTCGATAAGTTTGAAGGACATCAAGGTTCAACTGTGAGCGCACCGTCTCTGGCCTTGCCTGGACTATGAAAAGCTGGCCTGTTTTACCATCTTTCGCCCACTCCATATCCATGGGAGTAGGTTTCCCATATTGAGAAGAATAGTGTTCTTCAATGATGCAAGCCCACTTTGCAAGCGAGATCAGATCATCGTCAGAAATAGAATAGCGGTTGCGGTCTTCTATTGGAACGGGGACATTTTTAACCGCTTTGCTCCCTCCAATATCGTAGATCATTTTGAATTCTTTCCCGCCAAGATTCTTTTGCAGAATCGGACGACAACCAGATTTCAAAGTAGGCTTAAAAATATAAAACTCATCGGGATTAACAAAACCCTGCACGATGTTTTCGCCTAATCCATAAGAAGAATTTATTAAAACAGCATTTTTAAATCCGCTTTCTGTATCAATAGAAAACATAACTCCAGATGAAGCAAGATCAGATCGCACCATCTTTTGTATACCGATTGAAAGTGCAATTTTTATATGATCAAAACCTTTATGCTGACGATAAGAAATGGCCCTGTCAGTAAAAAGGGAGGCAAAACACTTTCGACATGACTCAAGAAGAGCCGCATGTCCCTCAACATTAAGATACGTTTCCTGTTGACCGGCAAAGCTGGCATCAGGAAGATCCTCAGCGGTAGCACTACTTCTTGCTGCCACGTCTGGATTATCTCCATACATCTCCCCTAACTTCTTATAAGCTTCAAAGATGGCCTTTTGTAAATCTTGCGGGATCTCTGCATTTAAGATGGCGCTCCGAACCTGACCGGCCCGTAGTCTTAAGCTTTCGATATTACCTTTTTCCAAGGCATTAAGAGTATCCTGAATAAAGTCATCCAGCTTATTGGCCTTAATGAAATACCTATAGGCATCCGCAGTTATCGCAAATCCATTTGGAACATTGACACCCTTCTTACCAAGCTCCCGAACCATCTCTCCCAGAGAGGCGTTTTTCCCGCCTACCCGCGGGACATCTTTCAATGAAAGCTCTTCAAACCACATTATATATTTTCGATGTAATTCCACAGTTAAACTCCTATTGAATAGATAAATATTATTTTTCAACGAAAGTTGATTCAGAAAATTTGACACCTTCATCGAATTTTACGAGAGAATAATGTTCATTCAAAATTTTGGCGACTGTTCCATGACCAAGCTTCGTTTTTATACAAGGAGTGCCAGCTCCTCTTGAGTCACCTAAATTTTTACTTTGGCAGTCATTGTAAAACGCCACGACTCTATCACCTACCCTCACTTCATCTTTGTTCAGACAAACATGGGCCTCATGCTCACTAACTTTCATGGCGACGGTTCCCCTCATCGTAGAGTGATGGGCACAGCCATACATGATTAACATGGAAAATAAGGTGATATAGAAAAACTTCATAGGGTTCCCCTTTTTGAAACATCCTAACAGTTAAGACAGGCATGAAAACTGATCTAGATCATAATTTAAACTGGTTTTCCTGGGATAATGCGATGAACGCAAATATCGTCCGGCCACGGCGAAGCACCGTTCATTCATGTGAAACAAGTACTACTGTTTTTAGAGTTATTTTTATAAGGCGAGCAATGAGCAGATTAGAAGAACTATTGAAAGAAAAGGCATCATACTTACTACGGCATGAGTGCAAGACAATAAGCAAAGATGAACTTCATCTTCCAGGTAAGGATTTCGTTGACCGTATTTGGAGTATCAGTGATCGTACTCCGCAAGTTTTGAGAAGTATCCAGACCATCTACAACCATGGGCGACTCCAAGGCAGTGGCTATCTTTCAATTCTTCCTGTGGACCAAGGTGTAGAGCATTCAGCAGGATCAGCTTTTGCCACAAATCCTCAATACTTTGATGGAGAAAAAATCGTGCAACTTGCCATAGAAGGAGGATGCAACGCTGTCGCTTCGACTCTGGGAGTTTTAGGATCAGTTGCGAGGAAATATGCCCACAAAATACCATTCATTGTAAAAATCAATCATAATGAATTGCTTTCCTTTCCCAATGGATATGATCAGACAATTTTTGCAAATGTAAAACAGGCATGGGACATGGGAGCAGTAGCAATAGGGGCCACAATTTACTTTGGCTCTGAGCAATCAAGACGACAAATTACAGAAGTTAGTGAAGCTTTTTCTAAGGCCCATGAATTAGGGATGGCCACTATTCTTTGGTGCTATACTCGTAATTCCGCTTTCAAAACAAATGCTAGAGATCATCACACGTCCGCAGACATCACTGGGCAGGCCAACTATTTGGGCGTAACCATACAGGCCGATTTCATTAAACAAAAAATGCCCACCCATAATGGCGGCTTCACCGATCTTAAATATTCTAAGAGCGACGAGAGAATGTATACCAAACTCAGCTCGAGTCACCCCATTGACATTACAAGATATCAAGTGGCGAATTGCTATATGGGAAGAGCAGGCCTTATCAATTCTGGCGGTGAGGCAACAGGAATAAACGATTTCCCTGAAGCAATCACAAGTGCGATCATCAATAAACGTGCTGGAGGGACTGGCCTCATTTTAGGAAGAAAAGCTTTTCAGCGTCCCCTCAAAGAAGGCATTCTACTATTGAATGACATCCAAGATATTTATTTGGATAAAAATATAACTATTGCATAATTTTTTTAGATACTTTGGTATCTATGCGAGTAAGAAGTTATTCGTTTTTAATGTTGCCGAAAAAGAAAGAGTTTTTGGTAGATTGACAAGTTTTCTAAACTTAGTACTTAATCATTGAACTTAAAATTAGGATCAAACCGGTCATTAATGTTATCAACCAAGGCCACAAAATAAGTCTTTTCAAATTTCTATGACCCAATACAAATACAATCAAGCCCTTCGCTGAAACATTGGAAACGATAGCGATCAAAATACTTAAGTGTGCCTCACTTTCAAGAATTGTTCCTAATTGAAACTGCCTGCCAGTGGATAAAGTGATCGCATCAACGTCCGTTATGCCTGAAGCAATAGCCAGGAGACTTAAACCAGTAGTTCCCAGCATTTCTTTTAGATATGAAGAGGCTAACAGAACCAGGGAATACATCATTGCAAAGGCCAGTGCCTGTTTTAAATCGGTAGGATTTTTATTAGGTAGCACTTCATTTACAGGTCTCTGAGAATATCTCTTTAACCACAAAAATGGGGCGATGGAAGAAACAACAAGAATAAGTAGTGGCAGGCGAATGGAATCGAAGCTTGGCGCAGTAATGAAGAGTTCCAAAAACACTCTGCCATAGAGTGTTGCCCATGCAATTAAAATCACCCCTGAAGAGAATTTCAACTCAGTCTCTTCGGAGACCTTCATTCTTGCATAAGAAAAAGTGGTTGCTGTACTAGAGATCAGACCTCCAAGTAAGCCACTTAAAATGACACCAGACTTTTCGCCCAGGAATTTTGAAGTCAGATAACCAGTCAGACCGATACCGACTATCAGACTCACCATTAACCAGACATTGTAAGGATTGAAAAAATCGTATGGCCCATAGGCCTGATTCGGAATAACGGGAAAGATAACCAGTGTGATGAGAACGAATTGAAGGATGGATTTAATTTCAGATTCTGAAAATTTCCTCACCAGTTGGTGAATTTCCATTTTGAGATGAAAAAGAATAGCAATCACGCCGGCCAATGCAGAGGCGAACAATATGGGTCCATTTGCGACGATGATACCCGTGCAAAACATAAGCACTAATCCTATTTCAGAAACAAGTTCGCGATGATCCCCACCCGAATCTTTAGGGTGATTAATCACGAGAAAAGCAATCACGGAAATAAAACCTCCGCCAATCACCCACGGGCCAAAGCTGCTGGCCAATATTGCTGACACCGTGCCAAGGATGGTTATTAAAGCATACGAACGAATGCCCGCGATGGGAGACTTTGACCATTCTCTTTGAAGTCCAACAATAAGACCTAGTCCAAAAGAAATAAAAAGTTGATGATAGATATGCAAATTGTCCGAGTTAAAATGCACGTATCACTCCTGCTTTTTAAGTTCTTCTATTTCATGACTCTGACAACACTCAGGTAAATGCTTCTTGATTAATTTTATGGCCAAAGCCACTTTTGACAGAAAATCATTTTCACTCGCTACAAAATAACGATGAGGATGCCCGTCCCAGGCATGCTCGATTTTAAGGTCCGCTGCGGTTGCCTCTAAGGCCGTCTCAGTCCGAATTGGATTTTGATGGTTGTACCCTTTATCCAGTGATGGAGAACGCATATGAATGACGGCCGCATACCTGGCCAGTTCTTTCTCTTTTGAAGTTCCGACATCTTTCCAGAATTGTGCCTCGGAATCGGGCCAGTAGGCCAACCCATCGATGGTCCCACGATCGCATAAAGTAATGGCCGATTTTTTTTCATCTTCGATAATCTGTTCGAGTTCGCGCTGAATATGAAAGATGGCCCTCTGAGAAGCCTTCTTCATGGGAAAGCTTTCCCCTCTAGGGAATCCCCCTCCGAAGAGAATACTCGCGGCCTCGGGTAGGATCGCAATATGCTCACAAAAGTTTTTCCTGGCTATCTCAAGCACTGCTGTTTTACCTGCACCCGGACCGCCAGTGATTACAATCCTACGAGTTTCATGTTCAACATTTTTGCAAGCGCAATGCAAATGAGCTTTACAGATATCAGACATATGCTTTCCCATGTTTTAAGTTTGCTTTTTTTTTGAAAATTTTTTTCATTTCTAAAAATGAAACGGGAACAAGAGTAATCCCAATCATAAATAGACAAGACGTCCAATCTAAATGTGTAACCTTGAAGACTTCAAGGAAATAGCCGGAATGGTGTAAGAAAATCTGGAAAGAAATGGGGATTGCCACAGCGATCAAGTGATAGACGTTTGATGTTACTCCCATTTCAAAGAAAGTTCTTGTTTCACTCCTGCTGGCAAAAGAACGAAATAATTCAACGAATACCAGAAAGCTGAACACGTAGGTCCTGGCAGTTAACTCATCAGTAGTTCTTAGCATATAGCCATATAGGGCCAGTGCCATGAAAGCAGAAATTGAACCAATCAAAATCATTTCCCGATAAAATAATTTATCAAAGAATGTTTTTGACGAAGGTGCCTTTCCTTTCAAAACATCTTTAGGAACCGGCTCAGCTGCTAAGGCCAGGGAGGGAAAACCATCCGTCACTAAGTTAATCCACAATAGATGTATTGCAGCTAAAGGTGCTGGCCAGCCCATAAGTGCGGCACCCAACATAATAAGAATCTCTGAAAGATTCCCAGAAAGAAGGTACTGTATAGTCCGGCGGATGTTACCGAAAATCGCCCGTCCTTCTTCGACTGCTGAAACGATAGTAGCAAAATTATCATCTGTTAAAATCATTGAGGATGCTTGTTTGGCTACTTCCGTCCCCCCTTTTCCCATCGCAACCCCGATGGATGCCTTTTTTAGGGCCGGAGCATCGTTAACTCCATCCCCTGTCATGGCAACAACATTTCCTCTTGATTGCCATGCTTCTATTATTTTTAATTTATGCTCGGGAGTAACTCGAGCATAAACAGCAATTTTCTCAACACACTCTGCCAATTGGTCTGAAGATAATTTATCAAGTTCAGGACCTGTCAAAACGCCGTCAAATATTCCTTCCTCAACAATCCCGAGCTCTTTGGCTATGGCCTTTGCGGTAACCGGATGATCACCTGTGATCATTACGATTTTTATCCCAGACTCCTTACAAGTTTTAATAGCAGGGATAGTCTCACTCCTTGGCGGGTCCGAAATCGCTATAATTCCCAGAAAGTTCAGATCCCGTTCAACCAAGTTTGAATCCTTAAAATCTTCCGCATTAAACCCTGTAATGCTTCTATCTCCAACACCCAAAAGTCTGTAGCCTTTTGAAGATAGTTCAAGAACCTGACTTCTTATTTTACTTTTTTGCTCTTCACCTAAATTACAAATTTCCAGAATAGATTCAGGGGCTCCTTTGCAATGTATCCGTGTAGCTTCCCCATCCTTAACGGCCACACTCATGCGTTTACGGTTGCTATCAAAGCTCCACTCAAAGAGCCTAGGGTATTTCGATGTCAACGAAACAGACTCAACCTGATGATCTTTGGCGAGATAAAGAAGTGCCACTTCAGTCGGATCACCTGTACTTTGTCCATTTTCGGATAGTGAAGCATTAGAACAAAGCATGCCTGACTCAATCAGCTCTCTTTCCTTTCCCTCAAACGGATAAATGTCTTTAACCCGCATCTTTCCTGTAGTTAAAGTGCCAGTCTTATCCGTACAAATCACAGATGTAGAGCCTAAAGTCTCAACTGCGGGGAGGTGTCTAACAATGGCATTCTTTTTTGACATCCTTCTTACGGCCAAGGCCAATGCAACTGTCACGACTGCGGGCAATCCTTCAGGAACAGCGGCAACTGCCAGACTGATTGCATTCATTAAAATATCAACCCATTTTTCCCCGTGAATCTTTCCTAAAATCGCAACCAAAATCACAACCCCTGAACAGAGATAGAGAAGCTTCTTACTCACCAGTTCCAGCTTGGATTGAAGGGGGGTCTTAGTCATTTGAGCGGATTCTAAAAGTCCCGCAATTTTTCCAATTTCAGTTTGCATACCGATTGATGTGACTATGGCCTTGGCAGACCCAGTGGCGACAGCGGTACTAGCAAAAAGCATGTTTTTTCTTTCTGCTAGTACTGAACTTTTCTCCAGTGTCTTAAGCGTTTTATTAACCGGAAGGGATTCCCCGGTTAATACAGACTCATCTATGGAAAGTTGATTGGCCAAAATTAATCGCGAATCTGCTGCAACATAGTCACCTGATTCTAATATTAGAATATCACCCATTGTGACCTCTGAAGCTTCGCACTCCTTGATCTGCCCTGCTCTCATGACACGTGCTCTGGGGGACGATAGGTTTTTCAAAGCTTCAATGGCCGCTTCGGCCTTAGACTCCTGAATGAAGCTTATAATCGCATTGATAATCACGATGATGAGGATCGCCATGGCATCAGTAACTTCGCCTAAGGCACCTGAAACGATTGAAGCTACGATAAGGATAATAACCACCGGACTCTTAAATTGCTGAATCATTCTTTTAAAACTGGAAACCTTCTTCTGCGCCATTAATGTATTCAGGCCATGTGTTGTATACCTTACAGAGACATCCTCTTCAGTAAGTCCAGAAACGGCATTTGTATCTAGTAAGCGAATGACTTCATCTACTGACATCGCCCAAGGTTCTTTAACTTCTTTCACTATATGTCCCCTTGATCACCATTCTTCCCTCCCATAAAAAATAAATGACAGGAATAACGAGCAAGATGAAAAACATCAAAAAGAAGAGTCCTCCAAACATTGGAGCAGAAAGCCTTTTCATCACATCGGCCCCAAGTCCAGTTGCCATCATGACAGGAATGAACCCAATGAAGTCAGTGAAAAGATCCATGAGGATAGATCTCAAACTTTTCTGAGCGCCTTCCTTTGTGGCGGCGAAGCAGTCTTCCAGATTGTTGAGTTTTCCATCTTTCCGTCTATCACCCCAGGCTTCGTCTAAGAATACAACCATAACCATTGTGTCTTGAACTGCGACACCTAGAAGAGCGATGACACCCACCCAGATGGCGACACTCATGTTGTAGCCCATGATCCAGATAAATAAGATTGCTCCTATCGCCGCTAACGGAATGGAAGACATCGTTATGAAGCTCTTGGCAGTAGACTTCATTGACATATATAAGAAACCAAAGATCAGAAGTAT
>JAIEMA010000065.1 GCA_019752535.1 Bacteriovoracaceae bacterium | reverse complement strand
CGATACCCAAGGCTATGAAGAATCTGTCATAAGAGGAATGCTCTACATGATAGAGCGAGATCGACCAACCTTGTTTCTTGAGTTTGAAACACACTTAGTAAAAGATAAAACCAAGTTGTGGGACCTCTATAGAACTCTTGAGAGAAATTTTTCCTATAAATTTTTTATTATCGATAAAAGCGGTTTTGGACTCGATGCAATTTCTTTTGAGACATTGCCACTCAAAGATTACTCCATTGATCTTTTAGGTGTTCAGGGAAGTTAATATTGCGTGAAATAGACAGAGATAATTTCCCTCTGCCTATTAGGATTTGAGTCGAAGTATTTGATTTAATAGTTTTCGCTTGAATCAATATTCACTAATATTATTTGTCTATATGCTTGAGATTTTTAAATATGGACGACAAGAATTTTGATAACCAAAGCGCTTATGAGTGGATAAATGCGATTGAGTCTAAAAAATCCAGCAAGAGGGATGACGACATTTATCCAAGAATTAATCAGTGGCTTAGAGAATTTGAAATCAAAAATGTTTTAGATTTAGGTTCTGGACAAGGCGTTTGTACTGAAAAGCTAAATCTTGCAGATAGAGAGTATACGGGTGTTGAGCCATCATCATTCTTACTCACTAGAGCAAAGGAGCTGTATCCTAACTATCAGTTCATAAATGGAAACGCTTACCACTTGCCATTCGCGGAAGAGTCATTTGATGGAGTGTTTAGTATTGCTGTTTGGCACTTGTTACAAGATATTAACCAAGCACATGCTGAATTAAATCGTGTTCTCAGGAAAGATGGAAAATTTTTGATCATAACGGCTAATCCGAATAATCGCGCCGATTGGATTGCTAGCTACGAAAAAGTTGAAGAAGATGGAAGTCAGCTCATTGGAATAAATACCAATGAAGCTGGTGTCGGAATTTCTGATACACTTTTCTTACGCTCAAAGGAAGAGCTTCTGCAAACACTTGATAGAAATAATTTAAAGGTTACGAACACAGAGAGTATTCGTATTTGGATGCTGATTGAGGGGGGTTAAGTCATGATTCAGCATGGCCTTTCTATGAAGGGTTTTGCTTGTTGGCAGATTACAATTATTACGATTAATAGTCGTAGCAATGACTCGCGATCGTTTCACTCTTTTGATCAATGATTTTTACAGAATAAATATCAGCATGAGCCGATATTAGGTCATGGATTTCCTTTAACGAGGCATTTCCAAAGTTTTTTTGTCTATTGAACTCACCTAAATGGATGAAACCCAGTGAGAGTTTTTTATCATTAGGATCTTTTCCAATGCTAGCGATCCAATCTTTAATGGCCTTGAGTCTTTGTGAGTAGTAATCGTCATGGGAAAGCCCCCAGTAGATGTTGAATTCCCCGGAATAATATCTTAATCCACAAATCTCTTCTGAGCTTGCCACTTGATCTCTGTCTTCGAATGCTTCGTCATATCTCTTGCCGACCTGACAATAGTGAAGACTTACTGCTCCGAAAAATTGCCTATATTCAAATAATTCATAATCTTGATCTAGGAGATCATGACGAGGACAATCCTCTAGGCTAAAAATAATACCAGGTGCAACAGCATCATAACCATGCTTTCTCATAGTTTCTTGCTGACCAACATAGTTTTCAATTTCATGACATCTGAGATTGAGCCTTCCGATAGAATCTTGAATATGTCGAGGTGAGTTCATCATGTAATAGGATGGGTTCCACACCTGACCAAATAGCAATGCGAAATGATGATGAAGAATGTTCATCGTTTCTTGATTAAGCTGATTGTCGCTATTCAGGATAGTTTCTTTGGTAAATTTATCCAAAATATTATAAGGCTTGTTCCATTTTCCTGAATTAGAGAACTCGTTAATTGTTTCAATCTCTCTGTTCAGTTCATTGCACAGAAACTCAATGTTGCGATGGGTATTGGGCCAACCTAAAAAACTATAATCTTTTACCACTCTATCTTTTCGAATCAAGGCCTTTTCAAGTTCTTGTATCCAACGTTGAGAAATTGAATTTTCAAAAACATCCATAGATAAGGTTAATTTCTGTTCTTTGTTTAAGAGATTTCTTAGTGTGAGTTCAATTTTTTTGTCGGACAGGATTTTGTTTTCCATAGCTAGCCTTTGAAAAAATTTTTTCCTTTAGCCATTACGAAGTCAACTTTTAAAACAAGAAATATCTCTTGCCCGACATATCTATGACTTTCTTATTATAAAAGTTTTCGGATGGTGTTTGGCGCTTGGCTCTGGCGATTGTGATTTGAAAAATGGTGCCCGGGAAGGGACTCGAACCCCCACGATGATTAGTCGGAGGATTTTGAATCCTCTGCGTCTACCATTTCGCCACCCGGGCATGAGCTTGGATTCTAGAAAGCGCAGCGAGTCAAGTCAACGGCTGCTTCCCAAAATAATCAGTCGCTTCAATTAATTTGGACTTAATTCCTGGTTCTGAGGCCGAATGACCGGCATCTGGGATGATGTGCAGAACTGATTCCGGCCAAGCACTATGAAGCTCATAGGCCGAGGTAGCAGGACAGACCACATCATAGCGGCCCTGAACGATCCAAGTGGGGATGTGGCGAATCTTATTAACATTCTTAAGGAGCCATCCATCTTCTTTGAAAAAGCCTTTATTCACGAAATAGTGACATTCAATACGTGCAAATGCGTCAGCAAACTCACCCACTGAGAAGCGCTCAACAAATGAGGGATCAAATAACAGCTTTGATGTTGAACCTTCCCACACACTCCAAGCTTTCGCCGCCTCTGAGCGAACTTTACTGTCGCTAGAAGTGAGTCTCCTGTAGTAGGCATTTAACAAATCATGCCGTTCATTTTGAGGAATGGGTGCTAAGTATTTCTCCCATGCATCCGGAAATAAGAAGCTCGCCCCTTCTTGATAGAACCAGCGAATTTCCTTCTCTCTTAAAAGGAATATTCCTCTTAAGATGAGATCACTCACGCGGTTTGGATTTTCTATGGCGTAGGCAAGAGCAAGTGTAGAGCCCCAAGAGCCACCAAAAACACTCCACTTCTCAATGTTAAAGTGAACTCTTAACTTTTCAATATCAGCGATTGAAGCCCAGGTGGTATTGTCATTTAATTCAGAGAAGGGAGTTGAGAGTCCGCAGCCTCTTTGATCAAAACGAATCACGCGCCATAAAGTTGGATCAAAATATCTTCGTGAGCCGGCATCGATACCACCGCCAGGCCCACCGTGAATAAAAATGAGTGGCTTACCTTTTGGATTGCCCACTTCTTCCCAATAGATAGTGTGAGTGTCAGACACCTTGAGGAATCCAGTATTATAGGGTTCTATTTCAGGATATAAATCACGCATTATTCACCTCGTGTTGCGAGTTGATCTTGCCTTCAATGATTTGCTAGGGTCAAGTGATGAAAAAAATATTATTTTTAACGCTCTTGTTCACTTTTAAAACGTGGGCTTGTAAGTGTGATCCTGCCGTCTTAATTTCACTCAAAGATCGTCCCGCGAGTGCCCATAATATTATTTTTGCAAAGGCTCATGTCGCTCAGGAGTCACAATTTGTGGAAGTCACTCATTCGTTTAATCCTGCTGAGAGAAAAATTGATCTGACGAATAAGACATCTTGCAGAGTCTTCCTTGAAGATGGAGAGCGCTACCTAATTATGACTTCAGAGAAAAATAATTTTCGCTCTTGTAGTACAGTCTTTATGAAACTCGCAGAAGCCTCAAATCTATTAGGTAAGATTGTAAATATTCAACCCTCTCAGTTACAGGCCCATCCTGTGTGGTCAACGTGTCTGAGCAGTTCTGACTGTGAGTTAACGAAGGCTGCTTGTGGTGAAAGTGTTGCTGTGAACTCAGCCTATAGAAAAAAATTCGAAGCCTATGTCAAAGAGATTGCTCCTCGATTAAATTGCATCCTCGTTAAAGAGAAGATGGCAAACATCAAGCCAGTTTGTGATAAGGGGCTATGTTTAACGCAACCTGATTAGTTCAAGAGTTTCTTTGATTCCAAATCTTAGAAAATCATCACCGAGCTGTTTTCTTAAAAGTTGATTATCGATTAAGCACGAGAACTTTAGGTAATCGAGAAGGTAGTCTGGAACATCTATTTTAAAAACTTTTAGTACGTCATTGAGTCCGTTGGCCAATGTAATGGGGAATGGTAGCCCTCTTGAGCCCACGATATCTAATGCTTCTCTAAGAGAAATAAACTCACTGCCGGCCACATTGTAAGTCCCAGTAGGGAGTTCATTGAGAGAGCGAACTAAAATTTGGGCCATATCAAATTCATGAATAAATTGAAAAAATGGATTGTAGTCAATAGGCCTCAATGACAAATGATTCGTGAGAAAGCGGCTCATCGAATTTTGAATCTGTGTGCCAATAATATTGCATGGACGGAGCACTACGGTTGAAAGTTCATTTTGATGCTTCCACATAAAATTTCCACACATCTGATCCATCTCAATGACATCACGAAGATCAGGATGTTTAATGCTGGCCTTGAGGGGCGCATCTTCTGCGAGGAAAATTGAATTGTCTGGAAGGGCACCATAGACATGAAATGTAGAGAGAATGATCACTTTCCCGACCCCAGACCTAAGGCATAAGTCTAAGATGCGACTCGTACCCATCACAGAAAGCTCTAATCGCTTGGCCAGTATATCGGCATCGTTTGAGCTGTGAGAAATTCTTCCCAGATGCAAAACAGCATCAAAGTGATGACTTCGAAAGAGGTTTTCAAAATTACCGCGTGAGTATTTCATACTCAAAGTCTCAAGACCTGGCATGGTCGCGACATTTTCAAGTGGACGTGTATCAATACCCAATACGCTCCATTCTGGATGCTCTGAGAGTAATAGGCGTGTCGTGATCTGAGCTAATCCACCGGCCATTCCGAGAATGAGAACTTTCTTTTTTACTTCGCTCATTCGAGATCCTGTTTCATGACAAATTTTGAAAGAGGTTTTCTGATTTCGTCAAAGAATGGGCGGCGATGCTTTAGTCCCACGGCCAAAAGCTTTTTGACTTGCCCTTCAACTCTTAAGACCTGCTCGTTAATATCTTTCTCAGGAGATTCAGGGGTGAGTTCATTGTTTGTCTCAATCGGCTTTCCAATATAGATATCAATGGGCGAGGGGAGTGGGAAAAAGTTTGCGGTGAGCGGAAGCGCTGGAACTTTTAAGAGCTTCGCTAAACTTTTAACGTGCCAAACAAAGGGGAACATCTCTTCTGCGCCTACCACAGCAAGTGGAAGGATAGGCGTATGTTTTTGAAGAGCAATTCTGTAGAAACCATGTGAGAAGTGTTGCGTTTTATAAAACTTCGGTGTGCTTTTGCTTACACCTCGGACTCCTTCGGGAAACACGAGAATGGATTCGCCATGATCAAGCAAGTATTGGCAGTTCACTCGATCACCTAATATACTTCCAGTTTGAGCTGTGAAATCACCAATGAACGGCAGCTGCGCCATGAATCTCTCGATCATGGCACGCAAAACTCTTGGGGGTTGCACTTCAAGCAGAAAGGCAATGGTGATCAACATTCCATCGAGAGGAATTTGTCCTGTATGATTTGAGACGACAATGTAAGTATCGTCCTTGACATTTTCTTGTCCAAAAACTCTCACTTTAAAATAGCGACGATAAACTGGAATGAGCTGCCTCAAAACTTTTTCACAAAGCTCGAGATTAAAACCCCAGGGGTCTTGATAGGTTTGATACTTAACGCGTAAAACTTCAAAAACCTCACTGATTTTTGCATCGTCTTCCGGTGAAAGTCCCCAAATTGATTTAAATGCCTGACTAAGTTGCATGGGAAAAGACCTCTTGCCCGTTGCTCATTAAGTTCTTTAAGGCATAATACCGGTTATGCGTGATCCAAACAATGAGTCCTGGCGGAAAAAAGCAATTGGCGTTCTGCAAGCTTGTGAGCACGAGCTTCGCCGCACGACTGCTATCGGCATGAAGATGATCCACGCCTCTAAGGCAAGTACTGATCTTCATAGCACTTATGAAGAATTGGGACGTTTAGTGGCCAAGGCGATGAAAGAGGGAGATCTAGACTGGAATAGTCAAAGGGCCCGCGTCTTGATTCAAAATGCAGATGAATTAGAAGTCTTATTGCAAGAGATGGAAGGTCAGGTTCAGGATTTAAAACGTCCAAACGATAACTAGAGCCTTAGAAGAAAAGTCATCATCCCATCAATCACTTTATCGACGTTGTTACCTTTCTCAGCTGAAGCAAAATAAATTTGTTTCACCCACTTATTACGCTCATAAATGGCAGGCATCTGTTTTTGTAAAACTGAACGCTCGCTTTGAGTTTTAAGTTTATCCACTTTGTTAAACACAAGATAAGTTTCAAGCTCAAAATGTTTGATGTAATCCTGGAATTGAAGATCAGCATCTTGTAGAGGATGACGAGCATCTTGAAGATTCAGCAAGAGAACTTTACCAGTAATGCTTTTAAAAAATGTATCAAGTAGCAACTGCCAATTTTTTCCCATCTCTTTTGAGACCTCAGCATGGCCATAACCTGGAACATCAAAAAGAAAATATTCTTTCGGAACTTTCTCTCCTTCAGGGAGCCAGAAAAATTTAAAAACGTTCACCTGGCGAGTGCGCCCTGGGGTCTTTGAGACTCTGGCCGTTGATTTTCCAAAGATCGCATTAATGAGTGATGATTTTCCTACGTTTGATCGACCAATGAACGCTACACCTTGAGCAGTAGGATGTTCACCCAACCAGGTGGCGAGCTGATCAACTTTATCGATCCCCATCAAAAATTCAGTTTGGCCTTTAAGTATAGTCATGGCCTTTTGTACCCTCTGAAGTTCTATGCGTAAAGTGTTCCATCTTTGAGAAATCCCCTCAAAACCTTGAAGTTGCGTATCGGATAAAAAAAAATCATGAGAAGGAGCATTTTTTGGAGGAATTATGCATCAATTAAAAAACTCAGGCCTTCGCTACGGAGACTCTTGCACGCTCATTACCCCAATGAAGCCGAAGAAAAAAATCACCTTGAATCGTACTTGTTGGGACATTGTTCCAGAAAGTGATGGGAGTGCGGAGGACAGGCCTACTATTACAATTCCTGGAGCGGCTTCTCGTTCATTTCGTTGGCGTCTTGAACTTGAAAAAATTGAAAATGAGGCTCGGTTTGTCTTGAAGTCAATTGATGGAACTCCATTTACTTTAAATGGCCAAACCAGTCGCGAAGCTTTTGTTGAAAGTTTTGATACCCTCTCACTTCTATCTCCTGGTCGACTTGAATTTAATCGTATCGATTATCAAAAGGATTTTGAAACTCCATTTTGGCCTGAAGATTTAAAGGAAGAGAAAGTTCTTCAATCTTCTTTGCCCATTTTGCTTCAAGGAGAAACAGGAACCGGAAAAAGTCACTTGGCTCGAAAAATACACCAAGCCTCAGGAAGAAAAGGATCTTTTGTTGCTCTCAATATCTCCGCAATAAGTTCTGGTTTGATAGAAGGCGAATTGTTTGGGCACATGAAAGGATCATTTACGGGTGCAATTGCCAATCGCAAGGGGGCCTTAGCCCAAGCCAATGGGGGAACATTGTTTATTGATGAAGTGGATTCACTCCCGCTAGAGCTTCAAGTGAAGCTACTTCTCTTTTTGGATCACGGCTTCTTTAGACCGATCGGTGGAATTCAAGAGGAGAGAACGAATGCTCGTCTGATATTTGCTTCCGGACAGCTGCTAGAAAAATTGGTTTCAAAAGGATTAATGAGGAAAGATTTTTATTTTCGATTAAGTCAGGGAGTCGTAACTCAACTGCCAAGTTTAAGGAGTAATCCAAAATCAATTGAGAGACATTGCCAGATTTTCTCAATTGAAAATGAAATTGTTATTTCAAATCGCTTAATGGATTTCTATTTAACTCTTCCTTGGCCAGGAAATTTGCGCCAATTAAGAGGGCATTTAATGGCTAAGAAAATACGCAGCAAAACCAGAAAACTAGACTTTGATAAATGGGATGAAAGCCTACTGGTGACAAGTAGTGAACTGCGAGGAATCGCTTTGCAGTTAGATAAAGTCAAACCGATAGAAGAAATTAAAAGAGAGTATGCAAAACAAGCGTATCAAAGATTTAATTTTGAACTACACAGAACGGCTAAGGAGTTGGGAATAAATTCTAAAACTTTGAAAATGTGGCTAAGTTAATGAGCAAGTATATACACGATTCGCACTTCTTTAGCCGAACCTTCCACTTTATGAGTAGAGAGAAAATCTGTGACTTCATTTTTGAGTTTTTCGGCGAGCATTGAGCGGCCCTCGTCTGTCATTGGGAAAGTTGGCATAACCGGCTCTAATGTGCTCACGAGGTGGTCGCGAAGTTCAAACTCATGAATTTCTAACCAGCGACGTGTCGTTCTATTTGAGGCAGTCACACTAAAGTCAATGATCACTGATCTCAATTCATTTATGCCTTCGATGTAGACAGGAATTTTAACGTTGTTAAAGGTGACCTCGCGCTCGTTCTTTTTGTAGTAGTCAGGTCTTGAGTAAGTGTCGGCAGGATCCGAAGCTGGGAATCGAGAAGCGCCTTCCTCTTCTTTGAGAATAGATTTTGAAGAAACGACGATGCCAAGCACTGCAAAAATGGAAGCCGTTGTAAAAAAGAAGAGAACTATAAAATGTGCAGGATTTAAGCTATTGGCCCATTTATATAAAAAGATAAATGGTGTCGATAAGGCTTGAAGTGCCGCTTTGATTGGGGATTGGTCTTTGGATTTCTGAAATGCCGCTTTTCCTGCTTCAAGAGCTTGAGTGAAAACACCCTTATAATCAATTTTGATTAATTCTTTTGGATTGGAAAGTTTTGCTTTCACTTGGGCAGGGCAGCCCTTGATGAAGATCACAATTTTTTGAATGAAGAGTTTAATCTTTGCCCAAAAATTTTTCAAAAATGGAGGAATAATTTTCGCCAAAATAGCCATCATTCGGTCGGACAACCAAATAAGGCCTTTATTTATGAGATCTTCGATTTTTAGTAAAAACTTCATCGCCTCCTCTATCGGACTTTTAAGAGGAAAACCTAAACAAATCCCCTCTCCTGAGTGATCTGGTCGGGAATTACTTGCCTAGTCCCTATAAAACTCAAAAGGAGGGCCAAGAATTTCCGAAAAGTGGGTGGAGTTGAGTGAGGAGAATTTATGAAGTTATTTACAATTTTAATGCTCATTTTTGTCTGCGCTTCGTGTGGCATGATTCCGCAAAGAAGTTATTTGGCCGAAATGGAAGAAGATGACAGCTCTTTTTTTGAACCTCGAAAGGATTTTCCAGTGGTCCCTGGAGATACCGGAAGAGACTTTAGATCGAAGAAAGAGTGGCGCAAGAGAACTCCCGCCAGCGCCAGTACTCGTCTTAAAGAGCGTGAAGAAATATCACTTAAAAATGAACTTGCTCGTCTAGAAGCCTCCCAAAGCGAAGGAGCTCTAGCTCATTATCAACAATTTAAGCCACGCTTAGGATCTGTTTCAGAGAAGATTTATTTTCTTCAACTAAAAAGCAAAAATGAGAGAGATGAATACCTTGCCGCTCGTGGTTTAAGCGAGTCCTCTGCACCAATTGCACAGAGTATGACTGCTCTTTTTGAGCATGACCAAATCACCCTCGGTATGACGAAAGAAGAAGTCGAGTCTTATTGGGGACGCCCTGAGCGCGTCGATATAGCTGGAAATCCGAATTTTGAGAATGAAAGATGGCTTTATCGACACAATGGCGCAGCGAAGTATGTCTTCTTTGAAGCCGGCAAAGTCGGTGGATGGAGCACTGCCTCTCGATAAGACAAACCTTGTTTTCCCGGCTATGATGTCGCCTCGTCAACTGACCAGGGGAAAACGATGGAATACACTCTTGAATTTGAGAAGCCAGTCTTTGAATTAGAAAATCAAATTCGTGAACTGAAACTTGCAGGTAGTCGTCCAAATATTGATCTAACGGCCGAAATCTCTGCCCTTCAGGCTAAGGTCGATAAGCTCATCAATGAGATCTATCTCAATCTCTCTCCTTGGGAGAGAACACTCCTTTCAAGACATCCCAATCGTCCTCATGCCATTGATTATATCAATGGATGTATTTCTGATTTTCATGAAATTCATGGCGATCGCCGTTTCTCAGATGACCCGTGTATGGTTTGTGGTTTTGGTTATCTAGAAGGTCAACGTGTAGCCGTTATCGGAATTGAAAAAGGTCGCAAGACACAAGAGAAGATTCGTCATAATTTTGGAATGGCCCAACCTGAAGGTTACAGAAAAGCTCTCCGCCTCATGGAAATGGCTTCGCAATTTGGTGTTCCTGTTCTTACTTTCGTGGACACTCCGGGAGCATATCCTGGCATCGGTGCTGAAGAGCGCGGGCAAGCTCTAGCGATTGCCGAAAATTTAGAAAAAATGTTTGGAATAAAAACTCCTATCGTCACAGTTGTGATTGGTGAAGGGGGATCGGGTGGAGCGCTTGGGATTGCGATTGCAGATCGCGTTCTGATGATGGAGTACAGTGTCTATTCAGTGATCTCTCCAGAGTCGTGTGCGTCGATTCTTTGGAGTGATCCGAAAATGGCCGAGACGGCAGCCAATGCCCTTCAACTCTCTCCAAATAAAGCGATGGAGCTAAAGGTGATTGATAGTGTGGTGAAGGAGCCGATAGGTGGAGCTCATCGACACACAGAAGTCGCAATAAATTTAGTTAAAGATGCTGTGATAAAAGAGTTTGAAATTTTAAAAAAGATTCCAAAAGAGAAGCTTCTTAATGAAAGATTTGAAAAGTTTCGTCGCATGGGAAATAACACAATAAGTGGTGCACAAGAATGAGTATTTATTCAATGACAGGTTTCGGGCGTGGTGAAGCAGCTAATACTAAATGGAATGTTGTCGTTGAAATCAAGACCGTCAATAATCGTTTTAAAGATTTTCGCTTCAAGATGGGATCAGCTCTCTCCTCTCTCGAATTTGAGCTTCGTCAAAAATTAGAAAAAAGTTTTAAACGTGGCACTTTTGATGTGTCTGTAACTTATCAGAAAAAAAATGAAGCTGTAGCAGAATCAAATTTGGATGAAGCGAAAGTTCAAGCATGGCTTAAAAGTGTGATGCCTTTGATTGAAGGGAAAATGCCAATCAGTGTTTCTCCCACTGATTTTTTGCGCCAAGATTTCATGCGCGATGACGAGAGTGATAGAGGACAAGAGCTTTCTCCTTCAGTTCTTGAAGCTTTTAATATCGCGGTTAAAGCCTTAGATGTTTCTAGAAAAAATGAAGGCATGTCATTAGTTGAAAAACTTTTAGAGCATCTTTCTATTTATGAAAAATTACTCACTAAAAATGAAGAACTCAAAGGTCTCTATCCAGAGATGATGAAAGATAAACTCACTTCTAAGCTCAATGAGCGAATGAAGGAATTCCAAGTTGATCAAGGTCGACTCATGCAGGAAGTGATTTTCTATCTCGAGAAATTGGAAATAGATGAGGAAATTAATCGGGCTAAAATTCACGTGGCGAAGCTTAAAGAAGTGCTGACTGGTAATGGAGAGGTGGGACGACAAATCGATTTCCTGCTCCAGGAGCTTGGAAGAGAAACCAACACGATGGGGTCGAAATCTGCCCACATGGAAATCTCTCAAAACGTGGTAGAAATGAAGGTACAGCTCGAGAAAATTCGTGAACAGGCGTTAAACTTAGAATGATGGATAAGACCCAAAATCAGGGACGACTCATTGTTATTTGTGCTCCTTCGGGCACCGGAAAAAGTACGCTCTTGGCTCAACTTAAAAAAGAGCACCCCGAGCTTCACTGGTCTGTTTCATGCACTACACGGCCCATGCGTGCAGGTGAGACGAATGCTGTAGATTACCACTACATAAGCAAAGAAGATTTTGAAAAGAGAATTGCTTCGAATGATTTTATTGAGTGGGCGAGGGTTCATTCAAATTATTATGGGACATCCAAAACTTTTGTCGACCAAGGTATTCAAGGTGGCAAAGCTTTACTGTTTGATCTAGACGTTCAAGGTGCTGATGCCATGAAGAAAATTTATGGTGATGGAGCAAAGGTTATTTTTATCCGTCCTCCCTCGATTGATGATCTTGAGAAGAGACTTCGCGGAAGAGCGACCGATTCAATTCAAGTGGTTGAAGAGCGATTGAAGAATGCTCGCGTTGAGCTTACACGCGCTAATGACTACGATTTTCTTGTTACGAATGATGATTTTGAGCGGGCCTACCAAGATTTAGCACAAATCGTGGCCAAGATTTTAAAGGGCCATTAATGTTTTCTGAAAGAATTGATTTCTCGCATGAACCAAATCTCACGATTGATGAACTTGTTCGTCGTGTTTTGGCTTCAAACCCAGAGGGCGATGCCGAGCTTTTAAAGAAGTGTTACGAGTTTGCAGAACTCAAACACATCAAGCAAAAACGCAGCTCCGGCGAAGCCTATATCATTCATCCTCTCAATGTGGCCGCAACGCTTGTGAAGCTCAAGATGGATCTTGATAGCATCATGGCCGGTTTGCTCCATGATACGGTTGAAGATTGTGATGTCTCGCCTGAAGATATTGAAAAAGAATTTGGTAAAAGTGTGGCCCAGATCGTAGTGGGTTGTACGAAAATTTCAAAGATCAAATTTAAGAGTAAAGAAGAATCACAAGCTGAAAATTTTAGAAAGATGGTTGTGGCCATGGCCCAAGATCTTCGTGTGATTATTGTGAAGCTCTCCGATCGCATGCACAACATGCGCACACTTCAATACGTCTCAAAAGAAAAGCAGATGGCCAAGGCCCAAGAGACGCTAGATATCTATGTTCCTCTGGCCAGTCGCCTCGGTATTAACTCAGTTAAGGGTGAGCTCGAAGATCTCTGTTTAAGATATTTGCACCCGGATACTTATTACCGATTAGCTGAGAAAATTAGCATGAAGCGCACTGAGCGCGATGGGTACATCCGTGACACCATTGATACTGTTCAAGAAAAATTGATGGAGTATAGTGTTCAGGCCGAAGTCACTGGAAGACCCAAACATTTTTATTCAATTTACAAAAAGATGAGTCAGCGTGGAGTGGATTTTGATCAGATTCAAGATCTTCTAGCTTTTAGGATTCTCACTAATAATATTACTGAGTGCTACAAAGTCTTAGGTGTTATTCACTCAGCCTTCACTCCCGTACCTGGGAGATTTAAAGATTATATCGCTATTCCTAAGGTGAATAATTATCAATCTCTTCACACCACTGTTATTGGCCCCGGTGCTGAGAGAATTGAAATTCAAATCAGAACATTTGAAATGCACGAAGTGGCTGAACGTGGAGTCGCTGCACACTGGAAATATAAAGAGCGCGATAAAACGGCTCCTGTGAATAAACTAAAATGGGTTGAAGAACTCATGGAGTTTAATCAAAACGTCACAAGCTCAAGTGAGTTCATGGATGTCGTGAAGAATGATCTCGACGTCGGCGGTATTTTTATTTTTACCCCAGCTGGTGATGTAAAAGAGTTACGCTATGGGGCCACTGCTCTTGATTTTGCTTATTCAGTTCACACTCAAGTGGGGAATCAGTGCGTAGGTGCCAAAGTCAATGGCAAGATGGTTCCTCTTAAGTACCGTCTTAAGTCTGGAGATACTGTTGAAGTTCTCACTTCTAAGACACAAGTCCCGTCCAAAGATTGGCTAAAAATTTGTAAGACCTCGAGAGCCATTACAAAAATTAAACAGTATCTGCAAAAAGTGGAAAGAGATAAACACCATGAAGATGGTGAGCAGATGTTGGATCAAGCTCTAAAAAGATATGGTACGACGGCCAAGAACATTGAGAAGCAGGGTGGCTTTCATAATGTTTATGACAGCTTCCATATTAAAACCCTTGAAGAGCTACAAGTGAACATCGGCTCTCGGATGCATAATCTTCGCGATATTCTTCCCAAGGTGATGGGTATTGATTACGTTGAAGTCCCTCAAGAAGAAGTCGTTAAAGAGAGCTACGCCGATCAAATTGTTAAAAATGCTCGCCGCTCGCTAGGTCGTGATAATGCTGTCATTGTCGATGGCCTTGATGACGTTCAGGTTCGGATGGGAAGATGCTGTAACCCCATTCCTGGTGACCCCATTATTGGATTCATCACGCGTGGGAGGGGCATTACTGTGCATGCCGTTGGCTGTCACCGGGCCCATGAAGTTGAGAATTCACGCAGAATTGATGTGCAGTGGAACAAAGGCTATGCCTTTGCTCACCCTGTGAATATTCGTGTAATGACACATGATAAGCCTGGAATTCTTTCAAAAATCTCAAAAACCATCACCAATGGTGGTATCAATATCCGAGCGGCCATGGCCCGCTCTCTGCCTGATCAGAAAGGTAGCTTCGTGTTCGAGATTGAAGTGAAGAATTACTCCGAACTTTTGAAAACAATTTCAGCGATTGAGCAAATGGAAGAAGTTATCACTGTAAGTCGCGCCTAGAATTTGACGTCATGCATGGGCTTGAGATTCAATAGATGTATGAAAAAACTTATTACAGCAGCGCTAATTCTGACTTCTTTTGTTTCCTATTCTCAGGATTCAACACCTGTTCTCTCCAATGAGGAAGAAGCTTCCATTTTAGAATCTGCGCCAGTTGAAGAAACTCCAGTGGCCACTGAAGCTCCACCGATTGAAGAGTTAGTCTCCCCAATAGTTTCAGAGCAGCCAGTAGAAGAAGAAAAAGTTAAAGAAGAAACCAAAGAAGAAGATTATCGAGTCAAAGCTCCGATGGCCGCTTTTGGCGTGAGAGGACTTGCGCCTGAAACAGTTTCACTGGCCAACCAAGAGGAAGATGAGGGCAGTTTTAATCACCGAAAAAGTCACTGGGTAGGTATTTTTGGTTTTGAATCCACTCGCTACAAAATGCCTTTGAATTTCAATGGTGCTTCAAAAAGCTATAATGATAAGGCTTCTTCCCAGCTCTGGGGAGGACGCTTAGGTCTGGGGCGTGAACTTTATTTGGGAGCTGGTTTTGTCTTTAATGTTCGTGCGGAAGGCTACTATATGGGGACACTGTTTAATAGTATTAAAACGGCAGATCCAGAGTACCCAGGCACGGATGTTTCTAGTGAAAAAGACATTGGTCAATATTTTGGTGGAGATGCAGTCGCTCATTTCGGTTGGATGTTTGATTATAAGACAAAAAATCCATTCTTGGGTGAGATGACTTATATGGCGATGGAGATTTTTGTTGAAGCAGGTGTTGGTAGAGGGAAAACTTACTTAAGAAAGAAATATGATTTCGAAGCTGATAAAATTGATCATTATAATTTTATCCTGGAAGACTCATATACATCTCAAAATGTCTCAGCTGGATTAAACTTCTTATCTACTTCTTCGGGAGCGTTTCTTTATCTTAAAGCGACTCAAACTCGTTTGACTGTAGATAAACGTGAAATTAGAGGGTCAAGTCAAGAAAGCAGCGGAGCAGTCAATTCACTTAAGCGGACAATAAAGAATCCAGATATAGATCCGATAACTATTTTTGCATTGGGCGGAGGCTATAAATTTTGAGATTTATAATCTATGTTATTCTTTCGTTGATCGTTGCCTGCAATGAAAAAGAGGGAGTTTGGGATACTCTTTCTTCAGCAGATCGTATCGCCATTTCGCTTCGCGCTTATAATGAATGTAAAACGGATGTTGAAGCTCGCTTCAATAGTTTTAAAGATGGCTCTTACGGTGTTTATAGCTCCTCGAATTGGCAAAGGCACAAGGCTTGGAAGCATGAGCTAAAAGCCTCTGGATCAACAACGGCTGAGGTCACTAATAATATTCGTGTGTGGAAAAACAGTGGCACAGAAATTTATTTTTTGATCACTCAAGACATTGGATCATCTACAAAAATATTTTTTTTAAGAATACCTTCCACAGTTAATGATTCGATGATTGATAATCTCAAAGAGCAATACTGCAGAAAGCAAGTTGCTCTCTCTGGAACAAGTTCACCAATGTCTGTGGTTGAAGAATATTCTCAGACGGTTGGAACTGGGACCTATGAGTATAAAGAAACTTATACTTTTGACTTTGATAAATTAGCTTTTACGGGATCGGCTTGGAAGTTTAATCGTGTATTGAAGAAAAAAGATTCAAGTGGGACTGTCACGAGTACCACTACTCTTAACAGTACACTGACTTATATTACTGGCCTCGCAGATTTGGAGGCTGTTTACACAGCTTATGGGAGTGCGACTTTTTGTGATGTGACACTTCCGACTGGAGATGGAAACACTCCCCCAATTACTTACAAGGTCCCCTACACACTCTCTAATTTAGCGGCACCAACAGTGGCCATTGATCCCTCAGCTTGTCCTACGACTTTACCAGGTGCTTGGAGTATTGTTCCTTAAAGATAACTCTGATACAGCCATTGATAAAAATCCTGATCTAATTTTCCATTGAGACTGAGAAAATCAACTCTCTCTATCATTCTTTGAGCTTTTAAATTGAGAGAGACATTTTTTAATAATGTGCTTGGTATCTCTGGTGCTCGGTAGTCCAAGGTGAGATGAGACTCTTTTATCAGTTTCGAATCATTCATTTTATGGGCCAACTCATTCATTGAAATCTTATAGCCTTCATTTCCTAGTTGAGGAGTGAGTAAAGTGACACTTTTTGGAACTCTCTGGGCGTGGTCTAAATGCCCTCCCCATGCACTCAGCAAGCAAGGTGTGCCGACGCTCAGAGCTTCAGCGGCTGTGAGATTGTAGTCTTCGTCATGAAAACATCCAGAACAAACAAAGAGATCAAGAGCTGAGAGAAAATGAGGCATTTGATCAGGATGAATCGATTTTGTGATGTGCACATTTTTGGTAAGAAAAGGGGCGATTTTTTTAGGAAAAGTCTCATCAACCCATGAACCCGTAAGTTGAGCAAAACCTAAGTTGTCACTATGGCCAGTAAGAACGACATGCAGATTCTCATCATCTAAAAGCCTCGCAGCCTTCAGTAAATCGAGGGTTCCTTTTTGCTCACTCCATCGGCCGGCATAGCCAATAATTTTTGAATTTGAGGGGATTTTCAATTCATTGCAAATATTTTGCCGCGCTTGGTGATCGGGCATAAAATTTGAACTGACCGGGTAAGGGGCGATGATGAGATTTTTTTCCAGTTCGGGGTAGAGGAGGAGAAAGAGATTCTTTTGAGCCCGTGAAGCCAGCACAATATGAACGGGGCATCCTTCTAAAGCCATAAGAGTAAGATTTAGATCTTTAACTCGGATTGTGAGATCACCAAAGACATAAAGCCATACAGGCTTTTTAGTTTTGGCGATTTCAGTGAGAAGCTCTCTTGAAGTCCATCTATGGTCAAGTAGAGCATAGGCGTCACTCACTGGTAGTGAGGCATTAGGATCATCGGCATAGACTGAAGTGATCTGATATTTATGCCTGAAAATGTTTTCGAGTCGCTGATTAATGATCCGCAAGCTAGACCAATGTGTCTTTTTGTGAAAGCCTAAAATGGTAACTTGAGGAAGCGACATGTCTGATATTATGGCACACATTCATTCAGTTTTTAAAAAGTATCTCTCTTCATTGGGTGAAGGAGGAACTATAGGAAATCTCGATTGGGACAGTATGCAATGGTCTAGCTTTCTTATTGAATTATTTGAAAACCAAGACCCCTTGTGGCGGGATAAGTTTTTTCAGATGGCTTTTATTGAAAATGATTTGGCAAAAATGAATATAAGAGATCTTGAAAGAATATTGCTGGAGGCACGCGATGCCGTTCATCAGCGCTCTTAATAAACATCCTGACTCGAAAATTTATTTAAACGAAGGCTCATTGAGCTATAAGCAAATTTTAGAACGAGTAGAAAAAATTCCCCAAACACAATCTCCACTCATTTTTCAACCTGAATGGAGTTTCGATTCACTTTGTAGAATTTTTGCAGCCGCAAGAGATAATGCGACTCTGATGTTGACTCCCAAAGGCGCACTTGCCCCTGATTCTATTCCTGAAGTTTTGTCTAAGGGCTTTCTTCTTTTAAGAACATCCGGCAGTGAGGGCGCACCAAAGTGGGTGGCCCATGATTGGTCCTCACTAAAACCAGGCTTACCTATAGAAAAGCCTATCACTCATCTCGCCGCCTCACTTATGCCCTCTCATGCTGCGGCTCTAGAGGTCTTATTTGGGGCCATCAGTCAGGGAGTAACCCTTTCTCTTGGGGATCATTGGCGCGAAAAGAATTCTCCCATGAAGCCAGATGCAGTCGCAGGCCCTCCACAACAATTAGGGATTTGGCTTGCGACAAAAAATCGAATTTTAGAAAATTTGAAACTCTTTTATTCTTGTGCCGATGCGATGCAACCTATTTGGATAAAGAAGAAAGAGCTTGTAGCACCAAACTTAGAAATCATTCAGGTCTATGGTTGTACTGAGGCCTGGCAGGCCCCGACAAAGACTCACCCAGAAAAGCCTTGGTTGGTTCAATTGACTGATCAATCCTGGTCACTCAAGGGAAATCAAATTCAAATTACGAGTTCAAGATTAGCTAAGTTTTGGCTCTATGCTGATGGCTCGATGGCCCCTCTTGTTAAGCCTTATTTATTAGGTGATGAAGCCAGGAATATTGAAGAGGGCTATTTTCAAATTCAAAGCGCTCGTCATGAAGTCGCCAACTTTTGGGGACAAAAAATAAATTTATTGGAGATCGAGTCAAAACTTTTAGAAGTGGAGGGGATTGTTGATGCCACCGCAGTCTCCCTACAAGATCCCTTGGCCGGTCAGTCTTTGGTTTTAGAGCTCGTTCTTGCACCGTCAAACAGTGAAGACTCAATGCGGGAAAAGCTTAAATTCCTAGACGCTCTATTGCCTAAAGGTTCTTGGGTGCCTCGTTTTGTCGGCAATGCAACAGCGTCAAAGAAGCGAAGACACACTAGAAGTTGACCCCGGTTTTGAGCTGTGTGAAAATGCCTGCATGTCAAAATCTACTATAACTGCAAAAAACGTGTTCTCTCGTAATCCTTCAGCTGTTCATGTGAAAAAGAACGATAAATTGAATATCGTCTTCACTGACAAAGAAAGTGCCGATCTTATTACTCTCGAAGGCTTTGTGGGCGAATTTTTCCTCGCCTGTGATGGAACAACTGCCGCTAGTGATTTGGCTAAGAAGTTAGGTCAAAATCTGACTCCGGAGATTGAGCCAGACTTTGAAAAAATGCTTAACTTCCTTGTTGAGCGTGAACTTATTGTGTCGGCTTGAGCCAGCTGAATTCAAAAATAATTTTCCGTGATGAAGTCCTTAAATGGTGCAGCCTTTATCAAGGTTTTGCTCCCACTGCGCATATTCAAGATTTCATAGAAAAGCTTAAAGCCACCACCCCAGTCACACTCTTTCGATTAGATTCGGGCTTTCTTCTTGGCTCTGAGGTCGAAGGACACATGATCCTCCATGGATTGCTGAAAGATCCAAAAACGGCCCTAGAATCATTTTCACGAAGTCGGCTCTCTATATGGCTTACAAAGCCGATAGAGGGGCTCAGTGGCTGGGTTAAGAAAGAAATGAGCCTGATGGAAGCCCCACCCTTAGATCATCATCCGTTTGAGCCCGCACCAATAAAAGAAGATTGGGCCAGAGAATTCCTTCTATTGGATCCTGAATTTCAAGATACCTTTAATTCAAATCTTCATTTACCAGAAAGATCAAAAATTCATCTTATACGAAATGCAAACGGCGAGATTATTCATCTTCATCTATGGGAACTAGAAGACAATCTCTACATAGGTCATTACTTGTGGAGCAGGCTTAAAGGGATTGAGCTGATAAAAGAAGTTACAAAGGTTCAGAGAGTGGGGAGGAGAAGGGTGACTTGGGTGAGTGAGAAAAATGTCACATCAATCCAACTCCATCTGGCCCTTGGTTACAAATTCACTAAGACAAAAATATATGGGTATTTTAAATAAAATTATTTAGCGGCGGCAGCTGCTGCAGCTAGTACTTCACTTTGTTCAAATTCTAACTCTCTAACACTTGCTGAACCGAATGTTCCAAAACTTATCATTGTCATGCTCAATCCTAATCTTTTGCAGCTGCAGCTGCCAAAACAGCTGTTTCATCAAACTCAAGTTGCTTCACGCTCGCTGAGCCAAGTGTTCCAAAGTTTATAGTTTTCATAAATTCCTAAAATTAATGAATCAGTTCAGTTTATCGACAAATATAAACCCAAACATTAACAGGTTATCTGACAGGCAGTATAGCCAATCAGCCAAGCCCAATTAAAGATAATTTTATCTCAATTCCTTGCTATCAAGCGGCTAATTTTAAAATCGGAGTTGAACTTGAAGTTTCTCTTAGGCTTTTATATCTAAGTACTTGTTTCTTCGAAAGACCAAAGCCCGTCAATATTATATGTTTAGCCAAGTAAAACGGCCAGTTTTAAGCGAAAAGTAATAAAAACCATATCCTAACGAACTTCACACTTTCTAGAAGTAATTTTTTGAGATTGGCCAGCTCACTCCAGTCGCTCATCACTCCATTATAGAAAATGAAGTAAGGCCTGCTTCCTAATTGTTCCCGAAAAATCATTCGAACCCTAAGGACATGATAGTCACTGGTGACTACCAATACACGAGAAACTTTCTCCTGAGAGCTATCTAAATGTTGAAGCGTCTCTCTCACGTTACCTAAGGTGTCTAGGGCTTCATAATCAATATCAACTTGCAAAGGAGAGGCGAGCAGAGCTTCAGCATCCGCGTGGCCCGCCATGATCGTTTTAAGTGTGTTAGCCCCATGGACGCCTGAGATCAGCATTTTGGCTTCAGGCCACTTCTTCATCAACTCTAGGGCTTTTTTGATTCGACCTTTATCGCCAGTGAAAACAATAATCGCATCGGGTGCTTTCTGGAAAAAACCTTCGGCCGTTCTATCGTTTTCCGTTTTAGCAGTGACGACAATAAATACTAAGAATGTGGCGTAAAGAATAAGAACTAAGCAAAACGCAGCTAGAGAATTGAGGATAATTCTTATGGCTTTTGTCTTCTTCGTTTCAAAAACATATTTACGCGAAAAAATCATTCTGCAGCCGCAATCACTTCTATCTCAACAAGAGCTCCTTTAGGTAAGGCAGGAACTTGAACTGTACTGCGAGAAGGATAAGGTGCCTGGAAAAATTTTGTGTAGGCTTCATTCACTTTTGAGAATAAACCCAAGTCAGTCATAAAGATTGTTGTCTTAATAATATGGTCTCTCTTCAGGTTGGCGCCCTCAAGAAGACCATCAATATTTTTTAAAACTTGTTCTAGTTGCGCATCAAAACCTTCACGCATATTTCCTTGAAGGTCGAGCCCGATCTGTCCTGAAAAATACCAAACACCTTGATGTTTAACTCCCTGGCTATAGGTACCAACTGCAGATGGGGCTTTAGGTGTACTTAAAATTTCTCTCTTCATAAATCTCTCTTACTGTTTAGTGGGTTGTTTAATTTCTTGCGAAATAAGCGCTGTCAAATGGGCCATGTTCACAATCTCTTCAGTCGTGGCCGTTCTTTGAACAATGTTAATAGCGTACTGAAGCGGAAGAAGAATCGGGCCCACTGGTGTGGCTCCGCCAAGTTGGACCAAAAGTTTGTAGCTGATGTTAGCTGAATTTAAATCTGGGAAAATTAGAACGTCCGCTGCTTTATCGAGAGTGCAGAAATCAAAAAGATTTTTCATGATTTCATGATTCATCGCTACGTCAGCTTGCATCTCACCATCCGCTATCAATTTTGGATCAAGCTTTTTCGCAAGTTTAACAGCATTGGCCACAGAGCTTGGTGAGTCACTACGGTTTGAGCCGAAGTTTGAGTACGAAAGGAATGCCACTCTTGGCTCTTTCTTCATCAGACGGCGATAAAGTTCTGCTGTAGAGACAGCGATATCAGCTAGCTCTTCTGTGTTCGGAGTGGATTGCGCTGTACAGTCTGCAAGGAAGACCACTCTTTGCTTAAAGACAAGCACCATCACGCCGGCCACACGTTCACGGCCTTCACGAGTTGAGCCTACAATTTTCATAATCGGACGCATACATTCAGGATAGTTTTGAGTGGCCCCAGTGACCATGCCATCAGCGTGGCCCGAAGTGACCATCATTGAGCCGAAATAGTTTCCACGTTTCATCACGTCCCTTGCAAATGAAGCAGAAACACCCTTTCTTGAACGTGATTGGAAATATCTTTCAACGTAGTCCTCAAATTGATCTGTGTCTTCAGGATGAAGAATTTCAATCTCTTTAAGGTGAGAGAGATTAAGTGCATCCATTTTTTTGTGAATAGTTTTTTTGCTTCCAAGAAGAACAGGATTAATAAGTCCTTCCTCTTCAAGGATGGCGACTGCTTTAAGCACTCTTGGTTCAGATCCTTCAGCAAAAACAATTTTAGGACGCTCGGATCCTGGAAGACGAGAGCGGATATGGCGCATGAATGAACCACCCTGGCCCAGTCTCTCTTGCAGAGAAGTAGCGTATAAATTCATATCAGGAATCTGTATGCGAGCCACACCTGAATCCATGGCCGCTTTAGCTACAGCAGGAGCAACACGAGTAAGAACACGCTTATCAAATGGTTTAGGGATAAGATAGTTACGTCCAAAAGCAAAATCCGCATTTCCGTAAGCGCGCTTCACTTCATCAGGAACTTCTTCACGAGCAAGATCAGCAATCGCCTTGGCCGCTGCTTTTTTCATAGCTTCATTAATTTTACGAGCTCGCACATCAAGGGCTCCGCGGAAAATAAAAGGGAAGCCTAAGACGTTATTCACTTGGTTAGGATAATCCGAGCGACCAGTGGCCATAATGGCGTCATCACGAACGGAGTGAACTTCTTCTGGTGTAATTTCTGGTTCAGGGTTGGCCATCGCAAAGATGATAGGATCTTTTGCCATCGTCTTAACCATCTCTTTAGTGACAAGGCCTTTAGCTGAACAACCCAAGAAAGCGTCACAACCATTAAGAGCGTCAGCAATCGTGCGAGCTTTGGTTTCAACCGCAAACATATCTTTGTATTTATTCATTCCTTCAGTGCGACCTTTGTAGATCACGCCTTTAGAATCAACCATCATGAGATTTTCTTTTTTCACACCAAGGTCACGCAAGAAAAGGGCGCAAGCAATAGAAGCGGCTCCTGCGCCAGAGACAACAACTTTCACAGTCGTGATATCTCTTTTAGTTATTTCTAGAGCATTAAGGAAAGCCGCTCCGGCAATGATCGCCGTTCCGTGCTGATCATCATGGAATACTGGAATGTCCATGATTTCGATTAATTGTTTTTCAACTTCAAAGCATTCAGGAGCTTTAATATCTTCAAGGTTAATACCGCCAAAGGTTGGCTCTAAGGCTTTCACTGTGCGCACGATTTCTTCAACAGTTTCTGCATTGATTTCGATATCGAAGACGTCAATATCAGCGAAGCGTTTAAAGAGAACGCCTTTTCCTTCCATCACCGGTTTTCCCGCAAGGGCGCCAATATTGCCAAGACCTAAAACGGCCGAGCCGTTTGAGAGAACAGCGACTAAGTTTCCTTTGGCCGTGTATTTGTAGACGTCTTCAGGATTTTTAGCGATCTCAAGACATGGACCGGCCACACCAGGTGAATAAGCCAAAGAGAGATCTCTTGCAGTTAAACAAGGTTTAGTAGAAGTGATTTCGATTTTTCCCGGTCGGCCTTGCGAGTGATAATCAAGGGCTTGACGGTATTTTTCTTCATTCGAAATGTCTTTATTCGTACTCATTTGAGCACATCCTTTGCTAATAAATTAAGAGATCAAGACGATAGCAGACTTAAGGTCGTGAGACCACTAATGTGCGGCGCGTGAGTGCTATGACAAGTCCTAAAATTGAGCCAAGAAGTCCCGCGTAAAACTCATCGATGCCGCTCGGGTAATAAAAATTCATGAGTGCGAAGAGCGTCATAGAGACAATGCCAAGCACAACTGAGAAGAGAAATCCTTTTTCCGACAGAGTTTTTGGCCGCCATAGACCCCAAAGAAGTGCCGGAAGCAAGCAAGCGGAGATCATGCCGCCTAAAGTTTTCCAAACGAGAACAATGCTTCCTCCAAATAGAGGAGCGATTAACCATGCGCTTATTCCGCAAAAAATCATTCCACCTTTTAGCCACCACTTAGAATTTCTTCCGAGAAGATCACTACTTAGGGAAGCTCCTGCTGTGAAGAGAAATGAGTCAAGTGTCGAGAGTATGGTGGCGAGAATTCCCGCTAAAAATAAACCCCTCATCCCACTAGGAAGCTCTTGAAGTCCAAGCAATAAGTAGGATTGATCTGGAGTTGAATGAGGAAGAAGTGCTCTGGCGTAAAGGCCACCAAGAGTTGTAGCAATATCAAAAAAAATCCAAATCACAGTGGCGAGAATTAAACCAGTGCGAGCTGTTTTTAAATCTTTAGCCGCTTGAATGCGTTGGTGAAAATTTGGATCTACTAATGTTCCAAGTGCAATAGCACCCCAGATAAATAATGAGGCCCAATCATTGCCCCCGGTTGGGTCCCAATGTGTTGAGGGTAAATGAGTTTGCAAAAAATTTATTCCACCATGATGAGCCCAACAAAAGAAAACTAAAGACCATACAGCAATCACCATGACGAAGCATTGAATAAAATCGGGATAAACAACCGCACGAAGTCCACCCCACAGTCCATAGGCATATATTATGAGTAAGCCGTAGAGTGCAGCTTCCCACCAACCAATTCCAAGGAGAGGTCCTAGAAAATGACCAAGCCCTGCGACGTATCCAATAGGTAAAAGATTAGCGAGTGCCAAGAGTGCCGTTAGTTTTTTAGCTTTCGTCCCAAACATTCCACCCGCAAGATCAGCGAGACCAGTCGATTGATATTGGCGAACTCTTTTAACTAAAATAAAAGCAAAGATGAGATAGGTGCCATACCAAAACACACCTTGAGTCATGAAATTAAAAACACCCCTCTCAAAAGTCAGCGCCGTGACGCCAAAAATTCCTCCGTACCAGGTCGCGACCAAAGAGGTGACAAATAAAGGAAGAGTCAGCCGTCGCCCCATCAATAACCACTCGAGAGGAGAGCTATCATCTGCACCGACTTTTTTACTCACACGCCCACCCCACCATACGGCTGCGCCAGTGAGGGCAAGAATCGCTAAGAAAACGATCCAATCCATTGAAGTTAATTGAGTATGAAGTGCGGGCATTTTTAAATCATAGTTTGTGCGTTGATTGTTTGTCTCTTTGATCAAGCTTAGGGTAATCTAAGAATTGTGAAAAACATTATTCTTTTATCCTTGTTACTTCTTTTAACTTCCTGTGTTGAGAAGCTCAAGTCACGTTTGGAATCTGTAATCGGCCAAAAGCCTAAAGTCGAAGAAGCAGTAGAAAAAGAATATATCCCCGAGCCTCCTCCAAGCAGAGAACAAGATCAAATTTTACAAGTCTCGCCAAAAGAGAGACTTATCAGCTTATTTGAGCAATTTAATCGCGGTCCAGACAGCACCTTACTCCAGCTCGTGAACCAAGAATTTGCTAACAACAAATCAGTCTTCACGACTAAACTTGATCCAAATCTAGCTACCGTTTTCAATCGTGCGATTCCCAATATTCAACAAGGTGATAGCACAACATTTCAACTCTTAACCCAGCTTTTGCCTTTAGTTGTTGGTGAAAACAAAGATCACCTGCTTGGGGTGCTTGCAAGAGGATTTGATAGTGCTCCGGGATTGCTTGCGGATTATATGAGCAAGAGAAGTGAAGATAAACTTTGTAACTTTGTTCTGCTTGTTCCTCTTGAAGTGAGTGTTGAAGCAAAACGAGATTTTTTAGAATCAAGAGCTTTGGCGATCACTCAAGCCAAAGAGGGCGTGGGGAGCAACTTGGCAGCAAAAAATTATCTTGATGCTTGCCTTCGTACTCTCGATTTAAATCTCTCTCCTTCATTAAATGGTTCAGAGCCTGCTCCAGCTGCTGAACCAGCTCCAGCAGCTCCATCGGCTGCACCTGTAGAACCGTCGCAGCCTAGTGATGATCAAGGCTCCGCACCAGCACAAAATCCATGATTCAGGTTAAAGAATTAACCAAATCCTATGGGATGCAAGTCCTATTCTCTGACATCAATTTTACCCTCGGAAAGGGGGAGAGAGTGGGCTTGGTTGGCAGGAATGGTTCAGGCAAGTCTACACTTCTGAAAATTCTTTTAGATGAAGAATCTGCAGATTCAGGAAAAGTCTCCGTTCCTAATAATTATCGAGTCGCAAGCCTAAAGCAGCATCTCAAATTCACTCATGAAAATATTTTAGAAGAAGCTTGTTCGGCCCTGACAGAAGAACAAAAGTTCGACACCTATCGAGCAGAAAAAGTTTTGATGGGACTTGGTTTTACTCAGCTTGATTTTCAAAGGCATCCAAATGAATTTTCAGGCGGGATGCAAATTCGACTGAATTTAGCCAAAGTTCTGCTTCAGGATCCTGACTGTTTGTTTTTAGATGAGCCCACCAACTACTTAGATATTGTGGGGATGAGGTGGCTCGCTCGCTTTCTGAGAGCGTTTCGTGGAGAAGTCATACTCATTACCCATGACAGCGGTTTTATGGATGAAGTCACGACTCATACCATGGGGATTTGGAGACAAAAGCTTGTTAAAGTCAGTGGCAACACTCAAAAATTCTATGACAAAGTTTTTGAAGAAGAAGAAATCTATGAAAAGACTCGGGCCAATCTAGATAAAAAGAAAAAAGAAATGGAAGAGTTCGTAGAGAGATTTAAGGCCAAGGCCAGTAAAGCAACGCAAGCACAGTCACGGATGAAGATGTTAGAGAAGATGGGAGTCATGAGTGAGCTTCAAAATGTGGAGACTCTCGATTTCTCTTTTAATTTTCAAGAATGCCCGGGCAAGACCCTCCTTGAGGTTAAAGATTTAAGTTTCGGATGGGAGAATCATAAACCTCTTTTTAGAGATTTAAACTTTTCCATTCAGAGAAATGATAAAGTGGCCGTCATTGGTAAGAATGGAAAGGGTAAATCCACGCTACTCAATATTTTAGCTGGAGAAATAAATCCTTGGACGGGCAGTCTGCAAAAACATCCTTCACTTCTACTTGGTCATTTTGGTCAAACCAATATTCAAAGACTCTACCTAGAGCACACCGTTGAAGAAGAAATTGCTTCGGCTAATCCAGAGATGGGGATGCAGCGAGTGAGAAGCATTTGTGGCACCATGATGTTCTCTGGCGATTTGGCGAAGAAGAAAATCTCTGTGCTCTCAGGTGGTGAGAGAGCCCGTGTTCTGATTGGAAAACTATTAGCTCGCCCTACCAATTTACTTTTGCTTGATGAGCCCTCCAATCACCTTGATCAGCAATCCATCGAGGCCCTTTTAGAAGAATTAAAAGTGTATCCTGGCGCAGTTATTGTGGTGACTCACTCAGAGTCATTTGTAAGAGAATTGGCGCAAAAACTTATAGTCTTTAGGGGCGATCGAGCAGAGTTTGTGCTTGGATCCTATGACGACTTCTTGAAAAGAGATGGATGGGGTGAAGAGGAAGAAAATGAAAAGGTCATTCAGGTTTTTAAAAGAGATAGAAATGAAATTAAGAGGCTTAGAGCTGAATCAATTCAAGAGCGCTCGCGTGAAACTTCTCCTCTTAAAAAGAAGATTGAGCGTTTAGAGCATACGATTGATATAAATGAAAAGCGTGCCTCGCATATTGAAAATGATTTAATCGAGGGGAAAGGAGATGCAAGCTCTCTCTCAATTGAGCTTGGAGCCCTGAGGAAAGTGATTGATCAAGAATTTGAGGAGCTCACGGAGATAAGTCTCAAGCTGGATGAGATCATGAAAAAGTATGAGCAAAAGCTTAACGAGCTGGGCGAACCTTAAATGTCGGCTTTAATTCTTTTTTTGATCCTCTTTGTCCTCTCGATTGTTCAATCAGTCATCGGTGTGGGTCTTTTAGTTTTTGGAACTCCGACCTTACTTCTTTTGAATTATTCATTTACTGAAACACTGAGCATCGTTCTGCCGGCCTCAATTTGCATAAGTTTTATGCAAGTGAGAGACTCCAAGAAATCAGAGACCAATTTTCGTAAAGAGTTTAATCTTTACTGCTTGCCCTTTGTCATCTTGGGTTTAGTTCTCGTTTTAAAGCTCCCAAATAAATTTAACTTGAGTGTTCATATTGGCTCGATGCTTCTCTTGAGTGGGTCAATTAGACTGTTTTCTCACTTGAGACTTTTTTTCTCAAAATTTGTTCTGAAATTCAGAAAAAGCTATCTCATGTTAATGGGTCTCATTCATGGATTAACAAATATGGGGGGAGGACTACTCACTCTTTTTTCCTCATCGATTCATAATGGCGATAAAGATAAAACTCGCTCGGGAGTTGCTTATGGCTATTTGTTGATGGGGATCATTCAGTATGGATTATTGATCAGCCTGAATTTTTATTTATTGAATTGGAGCGCACTCGCGTATATGTTGATTGCGATTTTTGCGTATATCTTTTTCGGTAAAAAACTCTATCTAAAAACACATGAAAATCTATTCCAAAAAATCATTACTTTAATGATTTTGATTTATGGAATTATACTGGTTTTAAAATAGAATTTTATTTTTGAAGATAGTCGATGACTCTTTTGGTGAGATCATCTTGCCAGCTAAGAACAAAGGGAGCACGGTCCTGTTGGTTATATTTAGGTTCAAATCTTTCAACCTCATAACCTTTATTGAAAACAATGACTGTTGGCTTGCTTGTAAGTGAATATCTTTGAAAAATATCAGTGTTTCTAAAACCCACATCAATTCCAATTAATTTGTAGCCGCGTGATTTAATTTGTGCCCCAAAATAATCGATACGTTTTTCAAAAAGAAAGCAAGAGCGTGCAGGATAAGAGGTCCAAAGACAGGCGCCATTTGAGAAAATAACTACAACTTTCCCTTTCGACAGTTCAACTTCATCTTCAAAAGAAATCCCGTCTATGTATTTGATATAATCCACAGGAAAGGCAGAATCTCCTTTTGGATTTTTAATATTGGCCGATGCCCAAGATGTAATGAGAGAGATGGCCATCCCTAAAATAAAGTATCGCATAAAGACATTTATGCCATAGTTCTGAAGTGTGATCCTAAACTATGTGATTTTTACACATCAAAGGGATTGATTTGATGTTTTAAGAACCATGTCCAGACTGTTCCGGCCACACTGGGAGCATGGGCAAATGAGTTCACGTTCTCGCGGTCGACGTACTTAACCCCACCTGAGACTTTCATCTTTTCAAGGGTTTCTTGATAGTGATCAGGATGAGTGTCGTCACATTGAGTGTTGTTTAATTTAAGCGCCAGAGCTTTTCCTGCTGTGCCCTCAGACCAAATAAACTCTTGAATCGAGGCAGGGGAGCGACTTTCGCTAAAACCACTTCCGCTTTTACTTTTAACTTCTAAGCGACACGATGACTTGAGTGAGGAGACAATTTTTTTATTTTCTTTCAAGTGATGGAGGGCCAATGCGCTCCATGATTGGTTGTCGAGGTAAAACTCAGAGCGATTAATCTTGCCCGTTTGTATGTTTCTTCCAGACCAGAAGTGTTCAACACTCTCATCCCATAAGGAGAGTGCAAACTTTTCCAACTCAAGTTGTCTTTTGTGCCATTTTTTTTGTTTTGTCATTTGGAAAGCGAGCTTAAATACTGCAATGGAATTTAAATTGTGTTCTAGTGCCGCAACTTGAGTTTCATCCCATGGTGTTTTTTTATAATCAACTGATGAGAACCTTACGGCCTTAAGATTTTCTTCACCAATATTGACTATATTTGCTTCAAGATAGGCTAAGGATTTTCGCCAAGTTTTAGAAAAGCTTCGATCATTTGTCGCTCTTTGATACTGTAACAGTGATAAAACGGCCCAAGCGATGGCCCCATTAGGTCTCATATCACCTTCAGTTGGGTGAGGACTTTTTCCATCTGGATAATAGGAAAAATACCAAGAGCCATCATTGTTTTGAATCTGCTCTAGGCCATAAGCGAGTTTTTTAGCAGTTGAAAATTTTCCTGCTTTAGTAAAAGCAATTATTGCGAGTGCTTGATCATAAACAAAAGTCTGTTCGCGATCAGTGTAACTTTGAATCAATTGAGAATTTGTATGAAAGCTTTTGCTTTGAGATTCTAGCCACGACATCTCGCCTGCGAAAATGTTCGCAAATATGAAATGCATGGATACAAATGTGATCAGTTTAAATACCGTCACGGCCCCTCTGTCGTTTTGACTTATGAGAGTCTTTTCGTCAGGAAAGGCCTAAATCTTGAGTAAAATGATTTAGATTGATTTATTAAAAAACAGGGAGTTAGCAGCCAGTGCTTGCATATAAGGTAAGGTATCTTCCCTGAGTGGGGCCGGAAGCTCCCTCCAAGGCACAATATGTTGTTCAGGGACGTAGCGAAACGTGAAGTTAATCCTTCTGGTTTTGAAGCCCTCGATCACGGGCCCGAGTTCTTCTGATTTCTTGTCCTCTACTCTTTGAACCCTATGAAAGGTTTGTTTTTTCCATTTGTCTCCAGCAAAAACTTGAAGAGAAGAGTCCTCCAGCCAAAGCGATAAGACTTCATTGCTTTTACCAAGAGTAGATTTTCCTTCTACGAATTGAAAAAAAGCACGATCACCAAATGAGAGTGAGCCAACTGGGCCAGGTTCAAAATCTTTATGTTCACCAACACGAGCATTATCGACCCACTTTCCCTCGATCAGTTCACTTCCATAAAAATTAATCAGGCAAGTGTTGAGCGTCCAATTTTCTGGAATAAAATTTTTAGGTAAGCGTTTTTTTGCGACAAATTCAATCCTAGCAACAATGTCGGCTAAGAATTTTGGATAATTCTCAGCTCTCACACATCGATTCTCAATTCCCTCGGGTGGATGGTAATAATCCAAACACGCAAATTGCCAATTCCCAAGCCAGTAAACAGGTCTTAAAAGACGGCGCTGTTTATCTCCTTCGGGTGGGGGATTATTTTTCGAAAAACGCATCTCCCAAAGTGGGTGAAGGGTCTTAAGCCAACTTAAAGTCTCTTCTCTCTGAGGTCGAGTGAGAAAAAGAGGCTGATAGATCAGTCCGTTAGGAAGTGGGGGAGCTGCTTTGTGGGCTTTGGCCATAAAAGGGCATAATCCTAGATCAGATTTTCGTCTACTCTCTATGGAAAAAATACTCGGTTTTCACTCACATTATGAAGGAAAAGGTATAGTCAGCTGAATAGTACGAGGAGGGGCTATGGCCCTAGTCATAAATAAAGCATGTCTTGAAGATGTGGATGAACTTTTAAAGCTTTACTTTGAAGTTTATGGAAACGAATACCCAGTTAAATTCGGAACTGATCGCCAAATCATGATCGACACCATTGAGTCTGATTCTTTTGAATGGCTCGTGGCTCGTGATACTGGAATCAATAAAATTGTTGGTTCTGTGGTTTTTGAATTGGACCGCGCTGATCGAGTGGGCAAAGTTTCTGCACTTGTTGTAAAGCTCACTCACAGAGGAAGTGGTATTGCAACGAAGTTAGTCGATTCAACAGTGGATCGCCTTTTAAAAGAGGGTGTTGTTGATTCCATGTACACGACTGTTCGAACAATCTCGATGGGCCCTCAACTAATTTTTATTAAATCAGGATTTCTCTCATTAGGAATTTTTCCGAATGCTCATAAGCTGCATGATTTTGAAACGTTCACACTTTTTGTAAAATTTAGGGAAGGTGTTTTAGAAACGAGAAAAGCTTTAAGGACTCATGGAAAGCTTGCTCCGATTTATGCTGTTTTAAATAATGAGTTGGCAGAAAGAAATATTCCAGTCGCTTCAGTGACTTTTGATACGGCGCCAGAGCTTCCAGAGCAGAATATTGATATCAAACTAGAATGTATCACCGCTGCCAATCATGTGCGCCGTTTGTTTCTCAAAACATTTACCGATCCCTATGACCGATTCTATCCCTTCCATCAACCTAACACTTTAATTGAAACTCCAGACGGCGAAACTCAGATCTGGGCCCATCTCTCAAAAGGTGATGGATACTGCGCCATTGTGAATTTCGGTAAACCAGTTTCTGAACTTCGAGGAGTGATGCGCTCTCTCTTGAGGCTCTTAAGAGAGCAAGGCGTAAGCTACATCGAAGTTTTAATTGGAGCAAAAAATATCGCTTCCATTGAAGTCTTGATTCAATCTCAGTTCCTGCCTTCTGCGGTTTACCCTGCGATGATGATCTTTGATGGAGTCCCAACCGACTTCGTCGTTATGAGTCGCTCAGTTGAGCCTTTAAGCTTCAAAGGCATCACAATAGATAGTTCATTTAAGCCGTACATGGATCAATATGTAGAGCTTTGGAAGCAAATGCATTTGGACACATTGCAGGTATTTAATGACTACGAATGAGTCTCCAAAAGTAATCGATCCAATTCGCTTAAAGCATGTTCAAAGCTTTTGCGATATTCATAATCCCTACCAAGAGATTGATGCATCCCTTTTTATAGAAGCCATGAAAGAAGTTTGTCTTTGGCATATGGAGAATTCTCCATTTTATAGATCCCTTTGTTCTCAAGAAAATTTCTCGCCAGATGTTCTTAAGACAACCAAAGACCTAGAGCGAATCCCTACAGTTCTGGCCCATTTTTTTAAAGAGCATGAAGTGCTCTCTGTGCCAGAGAAAGCAGTTGCACTTCATCTGACATCTTCAGGAACCACCGGTCAGAAGTCCCAAGTTTTTTTTGATGATTGGAGTATTCGGGCTCCTCAAGGAATGCTTGATCGGATTTTTGAAGCCTACGGTTGGGTGACTCCAAAACAAAATACGAATTATCTACTCTATACCTATGAGACTGAAGCTGGCTCGAAGCTTGGGACTGCTTATACAGATCATTATTTATGTAAATACGCTCCAGCGAATCAAGTGACGATCGCCCTCAAAATGCAAGGCGATGGAAGCCACGGATTTGATTTCCCAGGAGTCATGAGTGCTCTTCAGCGTTTTGAAAAAGAAGGACTACCAGTTCGGATTTTTGGTTTCCCCGCTTTTTTAGCTGAAACATTAGAGCGCATGGAAAATTTGGGATTAGCGCCTCTAAAACTTCATCCTGATTCTTTGGTCTTTTTAGGTGGCGGTTGGAAAGGCAAGGCAAGTAAAGCTATTCCTAAGAGTGAACTCTATGAGAAGACGACAAGATTGTTGGGAATTCCTGATCATCGATTACGTGATGGCTTTGGTTCTGTTGAGCATTGCATTCCCTATGTCGAATGTGATCATCATGAGTTTCATATTCCTATTTGGTCAAAAGTGATTATTCGAGATGTGAAAAATTTAAAGCCGATTGGCCTAAATGAAATTGGGTTTCTCTCATTCCTCTCACCTTATATGACTTCCATGCCGGCCCATGCCGTAGTGATGGGAGATCTGGCTTCTCTGCATGAGAGCTGTCCTTGTGGAAATACTCAGCCTTTTTTCCGTCTTAAGGGGAGAGCTGGCACGACTCAAAATAAATCATGCGCGATAGCGGCTGCAGAGATTTTGGGGAAAAATTCATGAAACTCGAAAATCTTTCTCAGATCACCATTGATGCTCTTCGTATGCCTCTTACAAGTGCGCAAACACTTAAAGCACTTGATGATTTTTCCACTGCACTTCAAAGTGGTTCGTTAAATGTAAAATTGAGTGCGATTCTCTCAGCAGCGGATATTCCCAAGAGTGAAATTGAAGAGGGTTTGGCCGGTGTCGCAGAATTTCTGAAATTGAAAAATCTGAAAGCCAAACTCAAGCGCGAGCTTGGAGATGAAGATCCTTTTTCAATGAAGCGAGTTGATTTTAAGAACACTTCATTTGAGGGTTGGGCCCCTCTGGGTTTATTGGTGCATGTGACCCCTGCCAATGCTTGGACGGTTGGTTTCTTAAGCGTGGTTGAGGGACTTTTAGCTGGAAATGTAAATGTTCTTAAGCTCTCTTCAAGTGATAGTGATTTTGCAATCGAGGCCCTAAAAGAATTAGGCTCATTAGAGCCAACAGGAGCGCTTGCCGCTCGCATCCATTGTGTGCGCATTTCCTCAAGTGATAAAGAGAGAATGAAACTTCTCATGAAAGAAGCCGATGGCGTTTCTGCATGGGGTGGAGAAGAGGCGATTCGATCTCTTCGTGAGATGACACCAGAAGGGGCACGTTTTATTGAATGGGGCCCCAAAATATCTTTTGGCTACTTTACCAAAGAGAGTGTCTCAGAAACTCTTCTGGATCAATTCGTTAAAGAAGTGTGTGAAGGAGATCAACAGGCGTGTTCTGCTCCACAATCAGTCTATCTTGAGAATGCAAGTGAGTCTGAATTAAAAGATTTTGCAAGAAAACTAGCTACTTCTTTTGAAAAACAATCAAGCAACATAACAGCCCAATCTCCCGATATGGCCGAGCAGTCAGAAATCACAGTCACAACGAGAATGCTTGAACTAAAAAAAGCGATGGGACTAGGTGATGTCATTTCAGGAGATGGTTGGAGAGTGATGCTTGATTTTAAAAATGCTCTTCGCCCTTCACCACTTTATAGAAGTTTATGGGTGAAAACGATTAAACGCGAAGAGATTGTGGCCACACTTCGACCTTTGCGTCGCTATCTTCAGACCGTGGGATTGGCCAGTGGATTGAATGAAAGTGTGGAGCTCTCTCAAATTCTCTATCAAGCGGGTGTTTTGCGTATTACACCTGTCGGTTTTATGATGTCTTCTTATGAGGGAGAGCCGCATGATGGAGTTTTCGCTCTTACTCGCTACACGAAACGTGTTTCGATGCAGGCAGATGTTCGCTTTAAAACAATCGGGCGACTTGAAGAGCTTGTCTCTCCCCATGAAGTAGCGAGTCGGACTAAAATAATGCAGAAAGAAGATTTTCAGGCCATGGAAGTCCCAGATGAACTTGCGCCGTTAACTTTTAGAAGTGGTGGCAGCTCTGGAGAGCCAAAATTTTCTCGTTTCACATATTCTGATTATCACGCTCAGATGCGTCTTGCCGGTTTTGGCCTAGTCGCTTCAGGGCTTGATCCCTCAACTGATCGTTGTATGAATCTCTTCTTTGGAGGAGGTTTGTATGGTGGATTTGTAAGTTTCTTCTCTGTGCTAGAAAGTTTAGGGGCGACTCAGTTTCCCATGGCCGCGATGCCGGAGCATCAAGCTGTGGGAGAATCTATTGTCACTCATCGAGCGAACACACTTCTAGGCATGCCTTCTTATTTAATACAATTGTTTGCGGCCAATGAAGAGTTATTCAAGAAGCATAAAATAGTAAAAAAGATTTTTTACGGTGGTGAGCATTTTCAAGAATCTCAAAAGAGCTATCTAAAAGAGACTTTTGGAGTTGAACTCATTCATTCAGCTGCCTATGGAAGTGTGGATGCAGGTCCCTTAGGATATCAGTGTCTTTTTCAAAAAGGCGGCGAGCATCATCTTCACCATGATGCTCACGGATTTGAAGTGGTTGAACTTGAATCTGATAAGCCTGCACAAGTTGGACGACTCCTCGTCTCTACCCATATGCGTGAAGGACAAAGAATAACGAGATATGATTTGGGAGACCTTGTCAGAGTTCTTCCTGGAGCGTGTCCATGTGGGAGAGCAGGCGTAAGAGTTGAATTATTAGGACGACATGGAGATGTTATCCGAGTCGGATCATCTTTTTTTAACTATGCAAGAATGAGTAAGCTCTTATCTGATCACGCAAACTATGCTGGAGAAATGCAATTAAAGTTGCTCTCTGGAGCAACTCCACTTGAGCCAGAAAAAATGGTTCTCATCCTTGATCATAAGCTGGCTCCTCCAAATGAGGTCATTGAAAAAGTACTCACCGAATTTGAACCTGATTTCAAAGAAGCAGTTTTTCAAGATAAAGTTCTCATCTTTGAAATTGAAAAGATTCCTAGTGATCAGTTAAGTCGAGTGCCCGGAAGTGGAAAGCTTATTCATGTCATCGATAGGAGAGGGAAATGAGCCTCCATGAGCTTGTAGACTTTGCGCGTTCTCACTCGGCTTATTATCAAAAGGCCTTTGCTCATCTTCCTGAGAAATTGCCTGAGGATTTGATTTCAATTCTTCCACTCACCGATTCCAATCATTTTTGGGAAGCGAATACTTTGCACAATAATACTCTTCTCACTTCGGAGATGAAGGGCGGCATTGTTTTCAAAAGTGGAGGCACCACAGGGGCTCCAAAGTTTTCAGTTTTTACTCGTCAAGAGTGGAGTCATTTCTGCCACACTTTTGCTCGAGGTCTTGAGGCTGGAGGCTTAACGAATAATGAGCGAGTGGCCAATTTGTTTTATGCCGGTGAGCTTTATGCTTCTTTCATTTTTATTATGAAATCATTTGAAGAAGCGAGGCCTGATACGCTTCATCTCCCTCTTGCTGGAAGTGCCAGCCCCGAGACTGTGATCAAAACGATCCAAGATTTTAATGTGACCACTGTTGCGGGAACACCGACTTTACTCGTTCAGCTCGCTGAAACCATCGCTTCAAAAGGTTTGACGACCCCAAGCCTTAGGCGATTTCTCTTTGGTGGAGAAAGTCTTTATGAGGATCAACGAGCAAGGCTATTAGAAATCCTGCCTCAGATCAAAATTCAATCAATCGGTTATGCCAGTGTGGATGCGGGACTATTGGGCTACGCAGATGATTCTTGTGGACCAGAAGAGCATCGCACTTTTGGGCGAGAAACTATTTATGAAATTATCAATGAAGAAACAGGTGAAGTTATTGAGCGGGTTGGGGTTGAAGGCAAAGCCTACATTACCTATTTAGATAGAAAGCTAATGCCGATCATACGCTATCCTGTTGGTGATAGAGCTTGCTGGAGTGAAGAGAAGGGAGTCAGTCTTGATCGTCGCTTTAAACTGCTTGGTCGCAGCGAAGAAGCGGCTCGTATTGGTCCTGTTTCTGTTTATTACGATGATGTTCATGAAATTTTTTACAAAGAATCAATTTTAGACAATCGCTACGCCTTATCTGGCTTTCAACTCATTTTGAAACACTTCGATAAGAAGGACCAGCTTGTGGTGCGTTTAAGTCCTAGTCATTTGGGCTTAGTTGAGAAGGACTGGGTTGAAAAATTATTGAAAGCACGTCCAATGTTAAACGATGAATTCAATCGGGGTAATATTCACCTTCCCCATGTTGAAATCGTAAAGCACGCGGATTTAGAGAAAAATCCGCGCACAGGGAAGTTGAAGCGAGTGATTGATTTAAGAAAGTCTTAAATCGACTTGCAGGTTGAAAAATAGGTCATTCCATCCTGAAAGCGAATAACTGAAGAAAGTGGTTGCGGGTAATCTACCAAAATATTTACGTAGACTGGATCTGCATTACGATCAGCGGAAGTAATGACGAAAAATGGCTTTGTCGTAATTTCTCCAGCTTCAAATTTTGTTACTGATAAATCTCTAACAAGATTCAATTCCTCTGCCTGAGTGTCTCTTCCCACTTTTTTTAAATTAAAATTAAGGGCCAAGCTTTCTGCCGTTCCAGCATTCGTAGGAGATGTGAATTCAATCGTAAATTGATTTCTGAAAGCTTGTTCAATCATTTTGCATTCAACATGCAGTTCACTCGCAAAAGCGGGAACACTTAAAGCTAAAACCAATAAATATTTAATCATTTGGGACTCCTGTTTAATTTGAGTCACCTTAGGCTTGCACTTTTAAGTTCGCAACAAGTAAACGTTGCTGTTCCTAGAGTCCGCTCTTTTCTGCTTCAAGGAGTGCAAGAGGAAGGGGCAATTTATCCCACCAAAGGGAATGCAAATTTGTGAGTCTGAGGTTCGTTTCATTTTCGCTAGGATCACTCTCTTCCCTTTCGGCCAAGATTTTTTGATTTGAACTGCAGCTTTTTCCTTCAGACTCATTGACCTCACTTGGATTGAATCCAAGACATCCATAGGGTTTTACTTCTTTTGGGATTGTGCAACCTAGATTTTTGCCTGCAAAAAATGGACAGTCGTAGGTTTTACGCAAATAATTCCTTCGACCGTTACCCGGAATATGATCCAGACGAAACTTTTCAATATTTAACTTTAACTGTTCTTTGAGGTCTGAATTCCAACGTCCAGATTCTCTTAAATAATTTAAAACATCCTGAGTTTCAATGGGTGTTGTTTGCATTGAGTTGGCCACAGAGGTGCAGCAATGCCCTGGACAAGCGGCACAGTGCTTTTGCTCAGATGCCAAGCGCTGCATTTCATCAATTAAAACTTTTCTTCTATCTAGCGCTTGCATGTGGAATTCCCTCGAGTCATGATTAGTCTATGAAGCGCAATTTGGAAACCCTCAACATTATCCGAAAGAATGTCAAACAAAGTCCCTGGATTGATCTGTATCACTCATGGCTAGTCCTTTCGTGGTTTAAGACTGTCCTCTTATTTCTGGCTTTTTTTGCGAGTGGGAATTTGCTCTTTGGACTTGGCTATTGGATTTTGGGAAATGGGGCCATCCATAATTCCACTGGCAGTTATATGGAATGTGTCTTTTTCAGTGTTCAAACGATGGCCACGATTGGTTATGGCCATATGGCCCCTGCTACAACGGCCGCCCACATTTTAGTTGCGATAGAAGCCGCCACAGGTGTGATCATCATGGCGCTGCTCTCTGGTCTATTTTTTGGAAAATTCTCTCAAGCCAAATCTCGCTTACGGTTTACTAAGAAAATGTTGATCGCCAATTATAATGGCAAACCGACCTTAAAGTTTAGAATGGCCAATGAGAGGGCCAACCAAATTATCGATGCACGCTTGCGCCTTACTCTTTTGCGTCCTGAAGTTTCAGATGAAGGGATGCGTATAAGACGATTTATTGATCTTCCTTTGGAACTCAGCCATGCCCCGCTATTTGCCATGAGTCTCACGGCCATGCACATACTTGAAAATGGTCCTCTCAAAGGAATGAGTGTCCAGGAGATGTGTGAGAAGGGGTTTGAGTTTTTTGTCACAATTGTGGGGACTGATGGAACTTTTGGTCAAACCATTCATGCCACGACATTCTATTCTGCCAAGGATATTCAAATGAATGGCCAGTGGGCCGATATTGTCGAAGTTTTAGAAGATGGCACTCGCGTCGTAGATTTTATGGACTTCGAAAAAATAAATCCTCTCTAAAAAGCCTCACGCGCTCCGCGCAAAACAGTGTTTTATTGATGATTTGCGTTGCCGATAGCAGGCCTATTCGGTAAAACCTTAGCACAACAATATACCATTCGTTTTATTGGGAGCACACAATGTCTGATGCCTGGTTAATGTGGGTTAAAACACCGATCTTTTTCGGTGTCTTTGGTCTAGCTATCGCTGCGTTTTTTTACATGCGTATTATGGGATTACCGGAAGGTAACGAAACGATGAACCGGATTGCCGGCTACATCCGTGAAGGGGCCATGGCCTTCCTTATGCGCCAATATAAAGCACTCGCTGTTTACTGTGTCGTCGTCGGCGCAGCTATCGCTTGGGCCTTGGGTCCTGTCGCTGGTGGATGCTTTATCCTCGGCGCATTTTTATCTTTGCTTGCAGGCTTCATCGGAATGAAAGCTGCGACTTGGGCAAATTTAAAAACAACTCAAGCTGCTCGTGAAGGTTCAAAGCCAAATGCGCTTCTTACTGCTCTTGATGGTGGCGCAGTGATGGGTCTTGCCGTAGCCGCTTTAGGTACTATTGGTATGGGGGCTCTTTATCTTTGTTTCAAAGATTCGGACAAACTCAGCTCAGTTCTTCACTCTTTTGCAGTGGGTGCTTCATCGATTGCACTTTTTGCTCGTATCGGTGGCGGTATTTATACAAAAGCAGCTGACGTGGGATCTGATATCGCTGGTAAAGTGATTGAGAATATTCCTGAAGATGATCCTCGTAACCCAGGTGTTATTGCCGATAACGTTGGTGATAACGTTGGTGACGTCGCAGGGATGGGCGCAGATATTTATGAATCAATGGTAGCGGCTGTCGTTGCGGCGATGGCGATTGCAATCACATCAACAGAGCTTCCTACTTTAATGGAAGCAGCTGATTATCAAATGAATAAAACAATTGCGATTGCTTTGCCTCTCGTCCTCACTGGTGTGGGCTTGATGGTTTCAATCATCTGTATCTTTATTGCTCGTGCAATGAAGAATTTCCCGGCAGCTACAGTTCTTCGTGGCGCTTTAATTGTTCCACCAATTCTTTTAGCGATCGCCTCTTATATTATTCTTAATTCTTTAGGCATCACTCAATCTGTCACAGCTATTCTCACATTTGGTGCGATCGGCGGTGCGATTATTGGCTTAGTGACTGACTACTACACCTCTTCAACTCCAGTGATGAAAATTGCTGAAGCGGCTAAGACTGGTGCAGGGACAAACTTGATCCGCGGTTTAGCCGTAGGAATGGAGTCCACAGCAATTCCTATTTTAGTGGTTTGTGTCGTGGCTTACCTTTCGAATCGATTCTTAGGTCTTTATGGAATTGCCCTCTCTGCAGTAGGTATGCTCGGTGGAACGGCTGTTGTGATGACTGTCGATGCTTACGGGCCGATCTCGGATAACGCTGGTGGTATTTCAGAGATGTCTGGTCTTGGAAAAGAAGTTCGCGACATTACTGATGAACTTGATGCTGTAGGAAATACAACTGCAGCGATCGGTAAGGGCTTTGCGATTGGATCTGCGATCTTGACTGTGCTTGCTCTCTTCTCTGCGTTTAACATTGAAGTGAACCATGTCCGTGCCTTAAATAATCTTGGCGAACTCTCTTTAGTTCTTAATGATCCAAAAATTCTAATCGGACTTCTTCTTGGGTCAATCCTTCCGTTCCTTGTCGGTTCAACAACGATGTTGGCCGTAGGACGTGCGGCCGGTGCGATCGTTGAAGAAATCGGTCGTCAGTTCCGTGAGATTCCAGGATTGATGGAACTTAAGGCTGAGCCAGAGCCGAAGAAGATCGTTGATATCGCTACTAAAGCGGCCTTGAATGAAATGATTCTTCCAGGCTTAATTGCAGTTCTTGCTCCTGTCGCTGTTGGCTTCCTCATGGGGCCAGCAAGTCTTGCAGGACTATTGGCAGGCTCTCTTGCTGTAGGTGCGACAATGTCACTGTTTATGGCAAATGCTGGTGGTGCTTGGGATAATGCTAAGAAGTATATTGAGAAAGGAAAACTTCCTGGAGAGAAGAAAGGGTCAGAAACTCATAAAGCTGCAGTTGTTGGCGATATGGTAGGAGATCCGTTTAAAGATACTTCAGGTCCTGGTATCGCGATTTTGATTAAAGTGATGTCAGTTGTGAGCTTATTGATTGCTCCATTGATCGCACTTCTCTAATTTAAGAGTTAAGGCCCACTTCGGTGGGCCTTTTTTTTGTTATGGATAAACAAACTGTTCGTCTGATTTTCATTCATCTGCTTATGCTTTCAGTCTTTTGGACTGGAACATCTGCAGCCGCTCTTGTCGTCGCGTTTTTTTTCTTTGTTTGGCGAGGACTGGGTTTAACAATTGCTTATCACCGCTATTTCACACACCGTAGTTTTAAAACTTCACGTGCTTTTCAATTCTTTTTAGCTTTTGCAGGAAGTATGTGTATGCAACGAGGGGCTTTGTGGTGGGCCGCTAATCATCGACGTCACCATCAATACTCAGATACTGAAAATGATCCGCATTCACCAGTGACGGGAAGTTTTTGGCATGCACACATGGGGTGGGCGCTTGAAGAGAAGGCTTTTGAGACGGACTATTCTAGAGTCAGGGATTTTGATGCCTTCCCTGAGCTTCGCTGGCTCAATGAACACAGTGATCTTGTACATGGAATTTATGCAACCTTTTTATTTTTGCTGGGTGAAGGGCTTAAAATTTTTATGCCCCAGCTTTCTACATCTGGATTACAGTTTCTTGTCTGGGGTTATCTCATTGGTGGAATTGCTCATTTGCATACTATTTTTCTTATTAATTCATGGGCACACATTTATGGCAAAAGACCCTATCCCTTTCCGGCTAGAGAAGGCAGGGATAACAGTCACAATGTCGGCTGGCTTGCACTTCTGACTTTTGGAGAGGGATGGCACTATAATCATCACTGCTTTCCCATGTCTGCACGAATTGGTCTTGCTTGGTGGGAAATTGATTTTGGGTGGTGGGTGATTAAAATTTTAGAAAAATTGGGCATAGTGTGGGATGTGAAAACCGCAAAACGCCCAATCTCTAGTTAACTATTCTTTTTTCGGTATCTCATGTTTAAAAGTTCAACAGTCAGTGAGAACGCCATCGCAAAATAAATGTAGCCTTTGCTTACATGAGCGCCCATGCCTTCAGCAATCAGCATCACTCCAATCAAGAGTAAGAATGAGAGTGCAAGAATTTTAATTGTAGGGTGCTTTTCCACAAAACCATTAATTGATCCAGCTGACATCAACATCACAATCATGGATAAAACCATCGCCACTACCATAATGGGGACATGACTGGCCATTCCCACGGCCGTAATCACAGAGTCGAGAGAAAAGACAATATCCAAAACGAGAATTTGTAAAAGCATCATCTTGGCATTGATTGATTTGCCCTTTTTTTCATGGGGAAGCGAGTGTTGAGGATCACCTTCAACCTTATGATGGATTTCCATCGTTGATTTCGCCACAAGGAATAAACCGCCCCCGAGTAAGATAAGATCCCTTCCAGAAAAACCTTTGTTCAACAAAGTGAATAAATTTTCCTGAAGAGTCATAATCCAACTAATAGAAAACAAAAGTCCTATTCTTATCACTAAGGCAAGGCCTATCCCTAGGCTTCTGGTTCTCGCCCGATCCGATTCAGGTAATCTTGCGACCAAAATGGAAATAAAAATAATGTTATCAATACCTAAGACAATTTCCATAAGAGTCAATGTCGATATTGCTATGAGAGTTGAAGCTGAGAACCAATCCACAAATCACCTCGGTCCGAATAGGGTTTCTAATTTGAACATAATTGATGGAGATCTTCTAAAATCTCTATACCTAGGAAAGTCTAGCGCAGGAGTAAGCTCTCCGTACAACCATTGATCTCTCAAATTGCGTCGATAAGACACACTTGCACTATAGTTAGTCACGTACCATATGTGATCGACCTTGCTTTGAACTCTCAAGTTATAAGAAATGGCATCATCGTCAGTAATTTTGTGAATGATACTGGGCCCATGAGAAGTGACGAAATTTTTTCTGTTAATGGTCCAAGATTGCTCATTGGAGATACGAAATAGCACTTCGTCATCGAGATCATAGTCATGAAAAAGGGAAGTATCTTGAATAAAACCCTGGTTACTAAACCAACCCATCTCACCAGTAAAACGTTGAATAAAGATTGGAAGATGCCAGTTTTTACGTATTCGGCCTCGAGTAAACACGACTGGTGGATAACCGACATTTATTCCAGTATCCGCCCTAAATCGCCAAGGCTCTTTTTCTTCCTCTACTACTTTGGGAGGCAGTAATGGAGTTGGGTTTTGAGAATCGGCCGGTGAAGATTTATCCGCTTCATTTTTTTTTACAGAGTATTTAAATTTTTCTTCAAGATGAGGGAGCCTTAAATTGAAGCGAAATTGAAAGTCTTTAACAGGAAGTTGCTCCATTCGCAGCTGGTAGGAGTAGGCAAGGCGGATGGAGGAGCGATTTAATTCATCATCTGCGCGCTTATCTCCAAAAAATGAGTCCACTCGGTTGGCCAAGCCTGATAATCGACTTGAGACTAAAGAGTGAGTTCCATCGAGAAGTCTGGCCGTCTCACCAGGCTTATCTGACTCCTTGGGAGAAACCATCATGGCGGGAGTAGGCTCATGAGGTATGGAGGCAGTCTCTTGAGCCCAACTCAACCCAGAGATGAAGAGTGTAATGGTGAAAAAAAATAAAGCCATTAGTCTAAGGGTAGTGGGTTGAGCTGCTGTTGGTAAAGTGTTGATTTATAATAGGAAAGCTCTCCTTTGTGTCAAGCGTCAAGGTTTGTCTAAAGGCTGTTGAATCCGAATTTATCAAATATCTGATCTTATAAAAAGTGATGAAAAAATCAGCTGAAAAACTGTCCTGCGTGGATTGCCCTGCCTTTGAAAAAAGTCTCTTCTATGAGCTTGAGTCCGATTTTATTGAGTCAGTTAAAGAGCTAAAGACTGTTTCGGAATTAAGAACCTTAGAGGACTTGAGTCTTATCGGAAGTCAGGTCTCTCACTTTCATTGCATAGGATCGGGGAAAGTGAAGATTAGTCATCAAAGCGACAGTGGTAGAGAGAGCCTTATTCGTCTTCTCTCGCCAGGAGATATGTGTGGAAGTTTAGAGAAGAACTATGAGTTCACAGCTACCGCTATTTCTCCTGTAAAAATGTGCAGTTTTGAGCAGTCGACGTTTAGTCATTTGATAAAGACAAACTCTGGTTTTGCGATGAGCTCTATTCAAAGGCTTTATAAGAAGAAGAATGAAATTCAAAGTAGGCTCTCAGATCTAGTTTCTAAAAATGCAAAAGAGAGAGTGATTTATCTTTTACAAGACCTCTATCAAGAGCATGGTAAAAAAATAGGGACTGCAACTGAGATTGATTTAAGCCTCTCTCGTGATGAGCTCTCTTCAATGATTGGCGTCGCCACAGAAACGTTTATACGTGTTTTAACAGATTTGAAGAAAAATGAAGTCATCGCTCTTAATGGGCGTAAAATCATTGTCTTAAAACCTGATCTTCTGTTTGTAAAATAGTCCTAACACTCCATTTGTAAAATGATGTTAACGATTTCAATTTAGAAAACTCCTGCTGTTATGATTTCCTTAATCAATTTAAAGGAAATGAATGAACAGCTCTGAAAATGAGTCTCTGACTCTCAAGCAAGCTCAGCACTTGTTTCCCGATATAGATGATCAAACCTTGGTCGACGTCTTAAGATTAAAGAGAGCTGTTGCCATTAAGAAAGGTGAATTTCTGTTTAAAGCAGGGTCCCGAGTCAGTGGTCTCCACTGTATTTTGAGTGGAAAATTAAAGCTTTCAAAAACGAGCCTAGATGGCCGGGAAAATGTGGTTTCAGTCTTGGGGGCTAATGACATTTTAGCTGAATTAGAATCACAAATGAACTTATCTGCATTTGCGCTAACAGATGTGAAGGCTCTGCAGATCGTCTCTCATGATCTGTCCGAGCTGGTTGAAAAGTCTCCCAAGTTTTTGCTCTCTCTCTACAAGAGAAGTGAGCAGAGCAGAGTGAAAACACTCGATAAATTGTCTCAAAATTTAAGCAAAAGTGTGAGATCAAAAGTCATGTATCTTTTATCAGACTTTGCAGAGAATCACAGTTTAGAGACCTCTTATGGATTAAGACTTGAACTTCCACTTACAAGGGAAGAGATGTCATCAATGATTGGAGTCGCCACGGAAACATTTATTCGCGTTTTAGCCGAATTAAAAAATGAAAAAATTATTGGTGTGTCTGAAAACTATTATCTTTTTACGTCCAGATTTACTGAAGGAATTATGCCATGGAAAATCTTAAAAGAGTTTTGCTAGTCGATAATGAGCCATTCTTTTCTGAAATGTTTCAAATGCATATTCTACGGACTATTTATAATGTTCCACTTAGTTTTGTGACGGCTAAGACTGTTGAGGAAGCCATGGCACTTATGGCCTTGAAGAATTTTGATCTTTTGGTGACTGATCTCAATATGGCAGACAAGCAAGGCCTTACTCTTATTTCTTTACTTGAAACTCTGCCTGCTCTCTATCACCCTAAAAAAATCATCGCAATGTCCGACAAAGAAGCTGTCATACATTCACAATTGCCTGTGCAATTCGTTCTGAAGTCATCACATTTACCCACTTTTAGTCATATAATTTCCCAGTGTTTAAATCCAGATAGTGAGCTTTTAATAGCTAACTGATTTTTGTCATAGATAAAAATTGAACTCTCTTTAGAATAAGTAATGTTTAACAGGGAGTTCTTCTGAAAAAAATTCTAATTGTTGATGATGAATCTGAGTTTAGAGATGTAATGACCGATTACCTCTCTCATCGATTTAAAGATAATAATTTAAAAATAGATCATTCAGCCGATGGCACTCAAGCCTTAGTGAAGCTCGTTCAAGATCATTATGATTTGATGATCACTGACATCAAGATGCCTAAAATGGATGGCCACCAACTCATGGAAGCTGTCCAAGAATTACCAAAAATCAATCAACCCGATTATGTTGTTGTGGCTTCTGGACATGATGTCTTTGATGCAAACAAGATGAATGGGCAAGTCGTATTCATGGAGAAGCCCGTTGAGCTTCAAACTCTGGCGAAATATGTTGGAGCGACCCTTACTCATGAAATCAATCAAACGATCACGGCTGAAATTGCAAATCCATTTATTGATGGCACTCTGATGGTCATGGATAAACTTTGTACAACCCCTACTAAAAAGCAGGAAACCTACGTTCGTAAAGAAGGGCAAGTGAAGGGAGATATCTCTGGAGTCATTCAACTTCTGAGTCCTCATCTCGAAGGAAGCATGTCGATTTCATTTGAGGAAGAATGTTTTCTTGGGGCCGTGGGAAGAATGTTTGGTGAAAAAATTGAAAAGATTGATGAAGGAACAATGGATGCTGTGGGTGAAATCTCGAATCAGATCTATGGATATGCCAAAACAGAATTGAATAAAAAGGGATTTGCTTTCGGTCTTGCTCTTCCCACTGTCGTCACTGGTTCTCAGCATTCTCTCAAGCACACAGTCCCGGGATTATGTTTCTCTACTCGCTTTGAAACGCCAGAAGGTGGATTTGTTTTAGAGGTGGTTTTACGTTCAACTGAGAACAAATAAAAAAGCCCCGCATTCGCGAGGCTTTTTTATATTTGGTAGTCCCATGGGGATTCGAACCCCAGTTACCGCCGTGAAAAGGCGATGTCCTAGACCGGGCTAGACGATGGGACCATATCTAGCAAATTCAATGTTTTAGATGGTGATCTCGGGGCGACTCGAACGCCCGACCCTCTCATTAAAAGTGAGATGCTCTAACCAACTGAGCTACGAGACCATTTCTCTAAAAAACAGAAACCCTAAAGTAATGGTCGCGCGAGTTATTCGTCAAGCGGTTTTGACTTGTTTAGTGAGGTAAATTTCCATGGGGCTTGGACAAATAAAATCCAGTGACCTAAAGTGCGCTTTCAATGGAATTAAACCCCTCAGAAGCCCATAAACGCGTCGCCCTACACACCCTTGGGTGTCGGCTAAATTTTTCAGAGACTGGCTCTATAGCCCAAGGATTTGTGGATAGAGGCTATGAAATTGTCGAATTGGGCCAGCCGGCCGATTTGGTCTTTCTTAATACATGCACAGTCACTGATGGAGCGGATAGTTCTTGCAGGAACCTTATTCGAAAGGCCCGTGCCAGTGCTCCGGATGCAAAAATAGTCGTCGCCGGATGCTACGCCCAAATGGAAGCTGAAAAAATTAAGAAGATGGAAGGCGTGGACCTGATTTTAGGAACGTCTGAAAAATATCGCGTCTTTGATCATCTTGATGCTTTGGCCGTTGAAACTGATGAAGATGTGATGGTGAGAATCGATAAATCCTCTGAGTTTTGGGGAGCGGCTACCACGCTTGCCGATAGTCACACCCGTGCTTTCTTAAAAATTCAAGATGGCTGTAACTACATTTGTAGTTTTTGTATTATCCCCTTTGCTCGCGGCCGCTCACGGACTCAGCCCATTAAAGATGTGATCGCAGAAGCCAATAAGCTTGTGAGTAGTGGATTCAAAGAGGTGGTACTAACTGGAGTGAATGTAGGTGAGTATGAAGCGAGCTCTGGTGAAAAACTCTCTGATCTCTGTCAGCAGTTGGTTGAAATTGACGGCTTAAAGCGATTAAGGCTCTCATCGGTCGAGCCCAATACAATTAATGAAGAGCTCTTAAAAGTTTTAAAGAATTCTGGAAAGTATTTGGATCATTTCCACATTCCTTTGCAGTCGGGATCAGATTCAATCTTAAAAAATATGCGACGGAAGTATGATGTCGCTAAATATAAAGAAGTGATTTCAATGGTCACCTCTTATTTTCCTAAAACGGCAATTGGCGCAGATATCATTGCAGGCTTTCCGGGTGAGAGCGAAGAGCAGTTTTTAGAGACATTCAATCTTTTAAGAGAGCTGCCCATCACTCACTTTCATGTTTTTCCCTTCTCAAAACGTCAAAACACCACGGCGGCAAAACTCCCGGACCAGGTGAGTTCCGTCGATAAAAAACGTCGAGTGCGTGATTTGATTATGCTTGGAGAGGCAAAGCTCGATGCATTTGCCCACGAGCTTGCGGGATCAAAAACGGAAGTTCTCTTTGAATCTCAAAAAGAGGGATGGTGGGAGGGCTACACTCCGCAATTTATAAAAGTTCGAGCACGCTCTAATGAAAATCTTTCTAATCAAATCAAACATGTGAGCCTCATGAGTTGGAATGGTTCAGTTTTAGACGGAATCATCCTCTAACTTGCTTTAAGTTCTTTTTTTAGTCTTTGGAAGCTCGCCTGAAGGCGCTGATGTTTCCCACGAACGAGTGCTTCAAACCACGCAGGTTTTCCTTCCATTTCTTTTTTGATCAAAGCTTGTGGAATTTCAGTTAATTTGACGACTGTTTTAGCGCGAGCTCCATGAAAGCGAAATTGTCCATCAGTGGGAGCCCAGGTTCCTAAAAACTCACCCGCATGAAGTGTATCGAGAACAATGACTGAGCCATCGGGATTCTCTTTGACGAGTTCCACTTCACCTTCATCTACCATAAAGGCTTCTGCCCCATTTTCTGCTTCATGAAAAATAAATGAGCCGGCACTAAAACGTCTTTGGTTAATATTGGCCGGGGTTGGTGCAGCTGCTTCTGTTACGCCACTGGCGAGACTTCGCACTTTTTGGACGAGCTCATAGCCTTGAGAAGGTTTCGCTAGTCGGTAGAGACCCTTTAAGTTCTTCAGAGACAGCGGCATCTCTTCAAGATGGCCACTATAAAATAAAATTGGCGTTTCATGTTTAATGGTTCGTCTAAATTCTTGAGCGAATGTAATTCCATCCATTCGAGGCATTTTGATATCACAAATAATGACATCAAATTTTTGATTTTTAGCTTTAAACAATCCCTCAGTTCCATCTTTAGCGGCGACAAACATAAACTCTTTGGCATCAAAGAGAACTTTCGCCACTTCAACTAGATCAGCATTGTCATCGATCATTAAAACAGACTTTCTACTCATGAATTCTCCTCAGAATTGATCTTTAGTTTACGGCAAGTTTGAGGAAAAAGTTGAATGTTTAAGGCAGCTTAATAAACTAGATTTGATCATCCAGGAATCAAGTGCAAGGCCTTGATTCCTGAATGTAAATAAATTAGAAGTAGTCTTTTCTGAATTTAATTTGTTGGCGATCGGGGCCGTAGGCGGCAATTCCGACAGGAATTTTAAGTTCTTCTTCGATTAAATTAATGTAAGCGCTCAGTTCTACAGAAAGTTTGTCTGAGTTGAAATCATCTTTGAATGGTTTGAGATCACGATAGACGGGTTCAACTCTAGAGAGATCCATTCCTGGGCGAGCAGTGGTGAAGATTTTTCCATCACATTTATAGGCTTCACAAACTTTAAGCACATCCATGCCTGAGAGAATATCAAGTTTGGTGAGTGCAATTGAAGTTAGTGATGAGCACTGAATCGCGTAGCGAAGAAGTGGAAGATCGAGCCAGCCGCAACGACGAATACGTCCTGTTGTGGCCCCAATTTCATTGCCCGTTTTTTGAATGTATTTACCGACATCATCAAAGAGTTCAGTAGGGAACGGACCTTCTCCCACACGAGTGGTGTAGGCTTTGGTGATCCCCAATACTTCATCAATCTTTCCGCTCAATGTTCCTGCTCCGGTGTGGACACCTGAAGCCGTGGTGTTTGAGGAAGTGACATAAGGATAAGTTCCATAGTCGACATCAAGAAGTGAGCCTTGAGCCCCTTCATAAAGAACTTTTTTTCCACGAACAAGAGCATCTTGAAGAATACCAAACGCATCACCAACAAACTCTTTCATATTTTGACCAAGAGTCCAAAGACGTTCAGTCTCTTCTTCTACAGACGGTGCTTTCACTCCATATTTTTTCTCAAGCAAAAATATTTTCTCATCACTTGTTTCACGTAGACGTTTGTGGAGCTGATCTTTATTTAGAAGGCATTGATCAATTTGGAGGATGGTTCCAATCATCTTTACTTACTTCTGTGGCATGCACTGGACATGCCCCTTATAAGTGAAACGTTTTTTTCAATTATAACTTGTATTGTGCGTCACGCTTTATTAG
>JAIEMA010000037.1 GCA_019752535.1 Bacteriovoracaceae bacterium | reverse complement strand
CCGCTCCAGTGAGTGTTTGAACATCCATTCCACATTTGGGTGTTCCAGTGATGCCACCATCAAAAAAGACCACATGAAATTCCCACACACCGTTCGGAATCTCTAACGTTTGCGGATCAGAGATCAGTTTTTCTCTACGAATCACACCTGTCGTTTGATTTTTGGCGATCAGAAATATTTCACCAGAGGCATTGGCATTTAAAGCCGCCAGCGTGACTTCAAGTGAAGTGGCCCCTTGCTCTTTACCGCAAGATATCGCCAAGAATGACAAAATTAAAAAGACGAGTAAACGCATTCAATCCCCTAAAATATCAATGTCTTTTCGGTATTATACGGAGGAAATGAAGAGTCTATCGAAATGCTCAGATTTCAAGAGGTTAAAAGCTTTGAATCTTTTTTCACTGCCTCTAGAACTGGATACTGGCCGCGATTTCTTCTAGGGGGATGAAGCAGATATTCTGGGCTTTTACTTCGCGGTCAACTCGCTTAAGTCCTTCTTTGAAATTTTGTATCGCCGCTCGTTTGGAAGACTCTTCAAAGCGATACTGGCAATCGATGAGTTTCGTGACTGTCGAATTTCTAAAAAATAAAATCTGCGCCATTCTGTATTTGCCGGTATCCCAGAAGGTCACTAACTTTTTTCGATTTTTCACTTCATCGTTTTTTGAGGGAGGAGCTTGGCGCAATCTCAGGGGAACTTTTCTCACATCCATATGGCCATAATCGTAATGATCCACAGTGTGCCCGACTGAGACTTGCCAGAGGTAGCTTGCAGCGACTTGCTCCAGTGTGTTGGACTGTGAAATCTCATGGGCGTTGGGAAATCCTGGTAGCATATGTGAGAGATGTTGAGCCCAGTTTTTAACGAGATGATCATCTCTCTTTACATCTTTGAGCATCTCGGTCGCAAAATTCAAAAACACCGGCCAATAGGCGTCTTGAAAATCACCATAGCTTGAATAAACTTTTTGAGGCGAGAGGGGAAATTTGTATGCCGGATAAGAGAGATTGCCTTTAATACCTTTAAAGCCTTCAACCAATAGATCCCTTAAACCATTTGCAAAGCCAGGATAGGGTGCATAAGGCATCCACCATTTGGATTGCAATAGTGAACTTTTAAAATTTAGCACCGCATTCTCTAAGGGCAGCGTGAAGCGCAAGTGCGGCTCAAAGAGTTTAAAGAGTGGATGATTTTTAGGAAGGGCCGTCTTGGTGACTGCATTCACACTATCAAGCGGGAAGTGAATAAGGGGATGGACGACTAGAGTAGAGGCAATGGCCGCTCCTTGAAGAACAAAATATTTGGCGAGCTCCCATCCCGCATCCGGAGGTCGAATGAGTGACTTCGTCTCATCTACCCAGATGGCTTCTGCGATGTAGTGAGAAGATTGAGGATTCAGGAGAACTTTTGTACCTGAAACATAAAGACCTTTAAAAGTATGAACACACTTAATGGCTTCAAGATCGATTAGGAATTTTCCTTTGAGCTCAAAACTTTTAAATATTTCAATATCCTTAGAGTCGAAGTCGGGAGTGATGAATTTTGTAATCATAGAGCGTGAAAGATAGTTGTTAAATTCAACATCACTCACGCTTTCAAGACCCGGCTCCATAAAGGATTTTAAATACTCCCACGGCACTCGACTTAAAGTAAGTAAATAGCGGGATCCCACATGCAGCCACCAATCGGCCCACTCATTGATCGGGACATGAACAACACCGGGAGCTTCACCCAAAGGGTGCGCCGGTTGAGGTTGAGGCCATGGACCTTTTCGGCCATAAAGAAAATCTTCTTCCGACAACTCATCGATCGATGGATTTTGACTCACTGGAGGCTACCTTTCAAGGTCAGAATAAATGTTGTTCCACTTGGATGGAGATTGGATTTCTCTTTTGAGATGACTTCCACCTCGCCATCATATTTTTCAACAAATGTTTTCATCAAACTCATTCCAAAGCCTGTTCCTTTCTCTCCAGAGGTTCCAGGTCGATTAGATTTTGAATCAATTTTAAACATGTCTTGTAAAATCTCATTGGGAATTCCTATCCCTTGGTCTTGAATAGAGATCTTCACAAAACCGGGTTCACTTTGATTGGTGAATATATTGATCGTGCTATTGGGATTAGAGAATTTAATAGAGTTTGAAATAATGTTACCCAAAACTTGATGCAAAAAGCTGATCGGCTCAACCATCACGACGGCAGTGGCGTGAGACTTATCATCATAAATAATAGAGATGTTTTTATGTTGAAGCGGGCCTTGGAAGAGAAATTGCAACTGATCAATAATGGGATTTAAGTCTGTGGGTGACACTTGAATGTCTTTTTTCCCTTCTTTTAAAACATACATCTGTCTCACGTTTTGAGTGAGGTCGACAATGGAGTGAATGGCGCGTTTAGCGATGTCCATCGCCCGAGCCTTTTTCTGTTCATCTGGAGAATTGTTATAATTTTCAAGACTCATCTGTAATAGGGCGAGGGGATTTCCAATGTCATGGCAGAGAATGCGAAAGAGATTTTCGAGATGTTGTTTCTTCTCACTTCTCTCACTTGCAAGCTTCTCTTCATTGACTAAATACACATAACTCATCACTCCACTTAAAAAAATCCAACCGAAAGCGATATAGGCCTGCGCATAGATCTCGCCCGTTGGCGTGATGAGCATTGGAAACTGATGTCCCTTAAGATGTAAGAGAAGAAAAACGGCTGAGGCCATGGTGGAGAGAAAACTCCAAAGGATGGCACCTGCTTTACCTGCAATCAAGGCCCCTAGAAACGGCAGAACTCCGAACCAGATGACAATGTTGCCCATAAATCCACCAGTAAAATAGGCAAAGGTGCCTTGGTGAACAATGCCGGCCGTGAGAAGGACACTTGCGCCCAATAATCTTTTATTGGTGAAGCGATAAATAAAGGGGGAGAGATTGTGAACAATAGAAGCCGTCACACCCACGATACCGGGAATAGGACTGGCAATAGTCAGTATCGCTAAGATTGCATAGGCCCACATGAGCGCACCGGTAGTGATAACGGTAAAGAGGTGGTTATGAATAAAGCGCACTTCCATATCCTGAGCACGTCTTCGGGGCGCAGAGATATAGTTAAAGAAGGAGAAGTATATTTCACTTAATGGCATGGATTTATGTTAACCTTTTTTCATGAAAAATAAGATTATAGGGCAACTAATTCACATATTCCAAACTGAATTGTCGGCTATTGAGCTTGCGAGTAAAACTTCGACGGCCTATGCACAAGACGGTGATGTGAAGAGTGATGGAAAGTATGATACCCGCGGAATTGAGGCAGGCTATTTGGCCAGTGCTCAGCAAAAAAGAGTGGAAGAATTAAAGCTTGAGTTGCAGATGCTAGAAGAGCTACCTGTTAAAGATTTTCTACAAGATGAAGAAGTCGCTCTAGGAGCAGTTGTGGGAATCGAATTTAAAGGTATGAAGCGTCTCTATTTCGTCTCATCTACCGCTGGTGGGACAATGGTCACAGTGGAAAATCAGACTATTCTAGTCATCTCTGTTTTCTCTCCGGTTGGCGATGCAGTCATGGGATTAAAGGTCGGTGAGGAGTTTGAACTTGAAGCGCCTCAAGAAACTCGTCACTACAAAGTCGTATCAATCCAATAAGACAATTTCACCGGGAATGGGCAGAGAGTACTTGATTCCTGTGGCCGCTTTTTGAAAACGTAGGCCCGGCTCATCCCAAGCGTGGCGTGAGAGATCAAAAGTCGCCCAATGAATGGGAAGCATTTTCTTTCCACCCACAAGCTTATGCGCTTCGATCGCTTCTTCGGGGTTTAAATGAATCGCGGACCAATAAACATCATAAGCGCCAATAGGAAAGAGAGTCAGATCAAAAGGGCCCAAGCGTGAGCCGATGTCTTTAAACTGAGGAAAAAATCCAGTATCACCGGCAAAGAAAATATTTTTCTTCTGATCTTTTATCGACCATCCACTCCAAAGCGTGTGGTCCCAATCAAACGGCATGCGACCCGAGCCGTGTCTGGCGGGCGTGCAAGTGTAGCTCACCTCATTGATCACAATGGATTCCCACCAATCGAGTTCATGGATTTTTTTAGGATCAACACCCCAGCCAATGAGATATTGCCCGACTTCACGAGGCACAATAAAATGATTCACTTTTTTGTGAATATCGCGAATGGTGTATTCATCCAGATGATCTTGATGATCATGGGAAATGAGCACAGCTTCAATTTGCGGCATCTCACTTTCACTAAAGGGCAGCGGATGAAAACGCTTGGGCCACACTCCGGTCCAATGGGAGAGACGCTCTTTAAGCATAGGATCTGTCATGATCCAAAGCTTGTTCATTTTGATGAGCACACTCGCGTGTCCTAACCAGATCGCGGCATAATCCTCATGAGTCTGAGAGAAACTAAAAGCTTTCACTGGCAATTCTTTATCGGGCTTTGTGCGTGGATCATTTTCAAAAAAGAAAGCCCAGCTCGCTCGCCAAAATCCCGCGCCCCCAGTTGTCAAAGGCGTGTCTACTAAGTTTTTAAACTTAGGTTGAGCGTTACAGGCCGCGAGCATGAAGATAAGTAGCAGAATTCGCATGGCCCATCATAAGACTTTGGACGTAAAAAATACAGGGTTTCATCACTAAATGAGGCGAGAGGCTAGAATCTAGCGTCACCCTTAAGGAGAGCTTTTATGAGACTTGCAGTCCTCGCCACTCTTGCGTTTTTAACCGCTTGTGGAAATACCTCGGGCACCAAAAACCTAAAGGTGAACGGCCAAGGTCCCACTTCGGTGGTGGTGGCCGGAGTCTCAGATACGGAAAAACTCAAATCTCAAGCCCAGGATTTAGGATTAAGTGTCTCCGGTGATGTGATCTTAAAAATCGAAGGCGACGCAGAACTGATTGGCTCACTGGTGGTGAACGAAGAAGCATTCAGCGCTCAAGATGAAGTGGTTTTAAAATCAAGTGAAGATCCATTCAAGCCGGCCCCCGGCTCACAGTATTTAGCTAAAAAAGATTTTGGTATTTTAGATCTTTGGAAAACAAATCCAAAAGCCGATGGCCGTGGTGTGGTGGTTGGCGTTTTTGATGATGGTATCTCTCCTCATCAATCAGGCTTTAAACTCACGACCACAGGGGAGAGAAAACTTTTAAAGCGCGGCTCGAATTCGAGCTATTCAACATTCACAGTTAACGAAGATGGAACAGCGACTATCCTGGAAGATAAACCTTCTTATGACGGCCAAGTGGATCTGAATGGTGATGGGAAAATTTCAAGCTTTAAAGCTCTTGTGAATGAAAAAATCTGCCTTGATCTCAATGGGGATGATTCATTTAGTGATGACGAGTGTAAGGGAAGCTTCTCCGCGACAGGAGACTATTTCATTCTTCCGAACACCACGCTAGCGATTGTGGTCGAATATGATTCTCAAACAAAAAAATTAAAACTCTCTCAACCTGAAGTCTCTGGTGACTCCCACGGTGAGGGTGTCGCCTCTGTGATGGCCGCGCATAATGAAGGCGGAATCTCAGGGCTTGATGGAGTCGCCCCTGGAGCGAAGATTGTCGATTATGATCTCTCAGAGAAGTCCGATATCGCCTCAGAAGCCGACTACACGATGGGCAATATTTTGATGGGCCTTGAGTGGCTCGCTAAAAATGGAGCCGAAGTCGCGAACATCAGCTACTCACTCTTTTTTAGTTCGGTCGACTCACAAGACTTTATGTCTAAGGCCGTCGCGAGTTTAGTTAAAAAATATAATATTGTTTTAAGCTTTTCGGCAGGCAACAATGGCCCAGGTCTTGGATCTCTCAATCGTAAAGTGATTTATCCAGATTCAGTTTTAGTGGCCGGAGCTTTTGTGTCTAAAGAATTAGACGCAAGTGTTTGGGGAGTCACCGGTCTTCCAGACGAGGGGCGCGTGATTTATTACTCAAGTCGAGGCCCAGGTCCTCTAGGTGATCAAGGCCCGACGCTTATTTCTCCTCTCTCATCCCTCACGCATTCATCTCCAACTGAAGGTTATAGAGCGTTCAATGGCACAAGCTCTGCGTCTCCAGCACTTGCAGGTGCGGCGACGATTTTAATTTCCGCGATTAAGCTTGAGGGCTTAAAGGTTGATGCCGCTACCGTGGTACAGGCGATGAGACTTTCGGGTAAACGTCTGAAGGCTGAGCCGTTTGTCGCTCAAGGGTACGGTCTTCCACAAATTCCGCGCGCGCTCGAGATTTATAAAAAATTGATTGCAGGTTCTGATTTCATGAACGTGAACATTCGCGCCAATCGCGGCTCAGTCGATGGCATCGGGGCCCGAGGTGTTCTTCTCCTCACGTCTCAAATTGGCGAGACAGAAAGTGTGCGCATTGATCTCACGGGTGTGATCTCTCCGATCGCTCCAGTTGAGACGCGCATGAATCTTTTAAAATTAGTGAAACTTGAATATTCAAAAGGGATAAAGGGATCAAGTGATCTGTGGATATCAAACTCAACTTCACGTGTGTATGTGGAAATCGATCCTGCTGAAGTTCTCGCAGGCACGCAAGGTGAGGGCTTTGGAGAAATTAAAATTCTCAATTCTGAGACCAGTGAATTGATGGCGATCGTGCCGATCACGGTTCTGGATGATCGCAGTGCCCTGAAGCCAAGAAGAGCGCGTCTTTCAGTGGGCTCTCAAGGCAGCGCGCGCTTGCACGTTAATGTTCCAGAAGGCCTTGAAGGGTTAAAAATTAAGGCTCGACTTCTTGAAGGCGATGGCTCTGGAGTTTCGCTTTCAACTTTTGACTCGAATCGTGTGCGCACTCAGCAGATCTCTCTTACTGATGAAATTTGGTTGCCGATTGAGAGAGCTGGTCATCATCAAGTGGCGATTGCCATGAATGGCGGCACGGGAAGAGAAGCGGTGGTTGAGATTGAAGTGGAGCCACTGGATTTGAATATCAAAACGAAAGCCACAAGTGCTAAGAAGCCGACAGTTGTGTTGGAATCAAAATCTTCGAATGCTCTTTACGCCAAAGCAGAACTTGTGCCTGTGAAAGAGGCGCTTCAAACTTTGATCAGTGATGTGGGCGGGGAAGTCAAGGCCCTAGAGATCACACAAGTGGTGAACACAAAAACAAAATTGAAAGTGAATCTCTCTCCCGTCAATCAAGCGGATATCTCTTATGTTTATGCGAATTGTTCAGGTCGCGTGACGGATAGTGAAGGGAAGGTGAAGTTGATTGGAGATTCATTTGAGTCGACAGATGAGAAAGAGAAGACAGTTGTCTTTAGATGCATGACGTTTGATCAAGGCATCGAGGCGGCCCATAAACTTTCTTGGATGATGGGTCTCAAAGAATCAGTGGAGCCTGTGGATACCTTGAATCTCTCAATGCCGATGCGCTCATCAAAGAATTTAGATTTTAAAGAGTCTGCTGCTGGCGAGTACGAAGTGTGGGTTAAACATCCAGTCGCGGGTCAGAGAATTAAGCTTGGAGTGGTGGATCTGATATGAAAATGTATGGGATTCCCAATTGCGACACCGTGAAGAAAGCGCGCACTTTTTTAGAAAAAAAGAAGATCGCTTATGAATTTGTGGATTTCAAGAAGACGCCACCGACGGCCAGTGACATCGAGAGATGGAAGAAGGCTTTTGGAGAGTGGCCTCTAAATAAGAGAGGCCCCACGTTTAGAAAAAATCAAGAAGAGTTCGAGAAACTCTCTGAAGCCAAAATCCCCGCTTTTATTATTGCTAATAGCTCGATGATAAAGCGTCCTATCCTCGAGCGTGACGGGAAAGTTTTAGTGTTTGGTTTTGATGAAGAGGCTTATAAGAAGCTCTCAAAATAGACATGCTCCATTTCAAGATCGCCCATTCCCCTAAAGGTATTTTTGTCTATCCCACACCTGTGGATAAGACACGTCTCTATCTGATTGTGGCGAGTGATCTCGCAGAAGCTGAAACGCTTAAAGTGATGCTCGAATCTGATCCAAAGTGTGATCCCCTAACTGACGCGCGCTTTAAGCGCACGGGATTTCATAGTGATGGAGTCACGGCGCTTTTAAGCTTACGAAGCGGTAAGTGAGATTTTAAAATTGAATCCATCCCGACGGATCATGTCTTGAAGCGCGAGTTCGATCCAACTCTCTGGCATGGCACCCAAAACATTGGCGATTTTGGCCGCACGCTTGGGACTTGGGATGCGACGTCCACTTTCAAGGTCCGCGAGAGTGGAGGGAGTGATCTTGAGTTTTTTTGCGAGTTCGCGCTGAGAGAGCTCTTCGCATTCTCGCCAAGTTTTAAGTGAGCGTGCAAATGTCCGACGGCCTAACTCAATTGCAATACGTTCTTGAATTCTTTTGGTCGATTCGTGGATTTCATTAATATTCATGTTTTGAGACCTCTTGGACTTGGATGATTTTGATTTGACCGTCTTTTTTTTCTTCATAAATCAATCTCCAACTTCGATTCAGACGTATTGAACGCTGACCGAAGCGATCTCCTTGTAAAGGTTCATCGTGATAACCTGGAATTTTCCTGACTGCATGTAGCCCCTTGAATTTAACATCCCAAATCCAATCATCAATTTTGGACCTTATCGGTTTGGGTAACTTCCAAATCTTCTTCTCAATTCTTGTTAAATCCACAACCCACATCAGGGTGCTCCTTAGGATACGTCAATTTGACGAACTTTTCAATTCCTACAAATTGTTGCAATAAGTAGGGTGAATCCAAGAAGAGATAACTCCTCTGATTTAAGACCCTCTAACGCACCCAAAGAGAAGAAATTCCCTCTCTAACACCCTGAATTTCGCTGTCCACCCTTGCCACGGATGCAAGGAATGACTATCTTTAGAGTGTCACTGATTCGGGGGTGCCCTGGTTTCGACGGGGGACTAGAAGAATTGAGTGCGTGCAGTGGTTGATCGGCCGGCCACTATAAAAGTCGATCAAATTTTATTCGGCAACGAATATGCAATGGCTGCTTAATTAGTTTTTAACTAATTGGTACCTGAGGGGCTAGCACCGATAACAAAAAGCTAGTAAAGAGCTCGCGTTGGGAGCTCCGAAATCAAAACTGACAAGAGATCAGTCGGGAAACTCTAAAGCACCGAGTGTTTGTCAGTTCTACAAAAACTGAAAAAAGTGTTTATGCTTACTCATAAACTACGCACGTAGTACTCTCTCTCGGAAGGTCCTTCGGACAAGGGTTCGATTCCCTTCACCTCCACCATCGGATTCAAAAAAAGCCAACCATCGAGTTGGCTTTTTTTATAACTACTTTTAATAACTTAGTTTCCCAGCGCCAACAGCGATTTTGCTCACACTCCTCCTTCATCACTTAAAATCACCGGACATCACATGAGTTATGCTACTTATGTGCTACACCTGTGCTACTTTTAAAAAATCCACCCAAATTTCGGACTACGCAGCGTAGTTTTGCCATCTAAAACTGGACTTATGTTCATGAATTAAATGGGACTACTTGCGTATTAAAATCAAAGAGCGTTCAACTTTATTTAAGGAGAAGCGCCATGAAATTAAAAAAGAAGAACCGTCGTTCCGACATGAAGGTGATTACTAAAGAGGGGAAGATCCTCAAATTTTTTAGGGAGTCTAGGAAGTTATCAATGCGGCAAGCTGCACGAGTAATAGGGGTGTCTGAGGCCACTGTAAATCATACAGAGAACGGGAGAAAAGATTTAACCCCTCATCTTATTCTTAAGTTCTTAAATGGATATGGGTATTCTCTTGTCGAATTTAAAGCATTCTTTGATGGAAAGGTAGAATTGCCTGAGAATATACTGTTTGATTGCATAGGGATTCTTAAAAGGCTTGAGCCAGCAAAACTAAAGACGGTCAAGACGATTTTACAGAGTTTTTAAGTCACACGAATGATCCAGGGAAAATTGAAAAGAATTTTCCTTGGACCGTCGAATTAAATTCTTGAATTGATTGGCATACTTTTTGAAGTTTTTAGATAATATAATCCAATGCTATCGAAAAAGAAAAACATCATGTTCTTATGTTCTGGTAACTCATGTCGCTCCCAAATGGCCGAGGGGTGGTGTCGTAAGTATTGGGGAAATGATTTTAATGTTTATTCTGCAGGTACAAAAAAACACGGAATGAATGATCGAGCAATTGAGGTTATGAAGGAAGAAGGCATTGACCTGTCGACTCAATTTTCGAAAACGGTTGAAGAATTACCTAAGGTGAACTTTGACTATGTGATTACCGTTTGTGACTCTGCCAAAGAGCTGTGCCCATATTTTCCCGGAAGCAAAGTTATTCATCTTGGATTTCAAGATCCACCCGCACTGGCCAAGAACATGAGTAATGAAGAAGAGATTATGGCCGTTTATCGAAAAGTACGGGACGAAATTCATGAGGCTATCAAAAATTTAAATAATTACCTTTAAAAAATTAAAACGAATTAGATCTTATTTCTCATTCGATTTATTGCAATTAAATAAACCGATGGTATGAAAAGTGAGGCCGCAATATGGCACATAAATACATGGTATAGTTCTAAACTACATACTCCATGGAGAAATACGATTGCTGTCATGGGCATCGACAAGAAAATCCCTTTGCTCAAAGTGCTTCTTAACGCATATTCATTTCTTCTCAAGAGAATATGTCCCAGTAATGTTGTAATCAAGGAAACCCCCATTGCTTCAAATTCGCAATTTGGACGGATGACATTGTAGGACTGGCCTACAAAGTAACGGGGAATCAAAGAGAGTAGGAGCAAGGAAAATGAAATAAGAACAGCATAAAAGCTGGCCTTCTTTCTTTCGCCTGGGACAAATGACTTGAATCCAAAATAAGTAAGTGCATTGAGAAAAAGAAATAAACTAATTAATTCCATCCCATGACTTATATTTTGAATATGAAATGTGAACGGTCTGATAAAATATAAAACTGCAGCGATTAAAGCTGATAAAAGATAGAGAAAAAGTACCGACCTGACAAACGGCGAATAATCTCGTGAAACAGAAGTATGCGAATGGCTTAGTTCCTTAATAAGGTCTTCTGTTGATTTCATGTTAGAATATCCTCTCTCAACTTAGCTAACGCTCTCGAAATTCTCGTTCTGAAAGCATTCTCTTTAATGCCCAGTTTTCCCGCAGCAGCTTTGGTACTTAAACCTTCTACCTTTGTCATATAAAGAGCTTCTCTTAGGTTTGAGGGTAACTCTTCTAGGGTATCCAATAGATCATTCGTTGATTCGTCCTGAATTGTTACATCATGAGATAACTCTTCAAATTGATGAGGATTCTTTCGGTAGTAATCAGCAATTTTATATTTGGCTATTCCTATTACCCAGGCTTCGGCACTACGATCTGGCAAAAATGTGTGGAGGTTGCGATGAATTCCGATTAGCACTTCTTGTGCAATTTCTTCCCGAACTTCAGTCCGTTTTATCCAGCGGCTAAGTCTTCCTCGAAGAAGGACTGAGCAGGAATTTAGAAACTGGTTATAGGCCTCTACATTTCCCGTTTGTGCGGCCTGTAAAAGAGCGGAAAGTTTATTTTGAGGCATATGTAACATTCTAGTTCTTTGTAGCGAAATACTTCAAGTTACACTTCACTAATTTAAGTGAGTGAAAGAAAGGTTTTTATGAAAGCGGATAAAAATGCTCTGTTACTTGGTGCTCTTTCTGGCCTAATACTTCTTGGAGGATATTCTGCACATGCAGATAGCCACAAAAAATCTGAAGGATCAGAAGAAGTCATGTGTTATGGGGTAAATTCTTGCAAAGGGCAGGGGACCTGTTCTGGGAAGGTTGATTCTTGCAGTGGTAAAAATGGGTGTAATTCAGAAATTAGCTGTTCTGGTAAGAATTCGTGCAAAGGTAAGGGATTAACAAAATTACCGAAAAAAGACTGCTTAGCTAAAGGCGGAAAAATCGCGAGCAAATAATATGAATATACTAATCTTAATGATGCTTGCTCTGATTACAACTCTAACGGCTTTCGCTCAGGATAAGCCAATAACTGAAACTTACAAAATTGATAACACTGCTACGTCAGTTCAATGGGCAGCAAAAAAAGTCATTGGAGGCGGTCACAATGGGAACGTATCAACTAAAGAAGGATATTTAACATTTACTGGGGACATTATCACTTCAGGCGAAATCATCGTTGATATGAAATCAATCACTGATGCTGATATGCCGAAAACTGATGAGTATAATGCTAAATTAGTGGGTCATCTAAAATCTCCTGATTTTTTTAACGTAGATAAAAATCCAGAGGCAAAATTAGTTATTACAAGTTCTGAAAAAATAGAAAAAGGTCTCAGAATGAAAGGTGATCTGACTTTTGTTGGCAAAACTAATCCAATTGAGTTTGATGCTATTATATCAAAACCGATTGGAGCAATTACGGCCAAGACGAAAGTTGTTCTTGATCGTACAAAATGGGATCTTAAATATGGGTCTGCTGACTTCTTTAAAAGTCTTGGTGATAAAGCAATTGATAACGAATTTACTCTTTCAATTGAACTTGTCGCCAAAAAATAGACTCTGATTTAAAGCTTTGGGCCTTGACAGGGGCCCAAAGCTTTTACGCAGAGGGCAAGTCGTTTGCAGATTTATTTGAAGTACCTGTAACATTTTAGGTTTTCTTAGCGAATAAGTATAAAATACAACTCATTAATTATAGTGAGTGAATTGAAGGATATTATGAAAACGAATAAAAATGCACTTATTCTGGGTGCCCTTTCAGGCCTAATGCTTCTTGGTGGATGTTCAGCAATGGGCAGCAAGACTGCAGAAACTTCTGATCAAGTTATGTGCTATGGGGTTAATTCTTGTAAGGGTCAAGGCGCATGCGCTGGAAAGATTGATGCCTGTAGCGGGAAGAATGCTTGCAACGCTGAGGTGACTTGTGCTGGCCAGAATTCATGTAAAGGTAAAGGGCTTATCAAGCTATCTAAAAAAGAATGCTTGGATCAAGGCGGAAAAATCGCGAGCAAATAATATGTTTGGAATGGGATTGAGACATACTCATTTTCCTGAAATTTTATCTCGGCTGGAGGTTAATCCCTCTGGCCTGGATTTAGATTTCTTTGAGATAATTACGGAGAATTTTTTTCAGACCAATGGTAGACCACTAAAGGTGCTAGAAAAAATCCGTGAGGATTTGCCAATCAGTTTTCATGGAGTGTCCCTTTCCATTGCTTCACATGAAGATCTAAATCTTGATTATCTTCAAAAAGTTAAAGACCTTGCGTTAAGAATCGACCCTCTCCTCATTTCAGATCACCTCTGTTGGACAGGATTGAAAAAAAATAATCTTCATAATCTTCTTCCTTTCCCCTATACGGAAGAAACTCTAAGGTTTCTTGTCCCTAGAATTCAAAAAGTTCAGGAATTTCTTGGTCGACCTTTAATGTTGGAGAATCTCTCTGCCTATTTAAGTTTTAAAGAGTCGGACTTATCTGAAGCTCAGTTCCTAAGAGAATTACATACGAGATCGGGATGCCAAATTCTCCTGGATATTAATAATGTGTACGTCAATTCACATAATCAAAAGTTTAGTCCTGCTGAGTGGATCAGGGAAATTCCCCCTAAGGCCGTCAAGGAGATTCATCTGGCCGGTTTTAGCGATATGGGGACCTATTACTTTGATACTCACTCTTGCCCTGTCTGGCAGCCTGTTTGGGATCTCTATCAAAAGTTTAAAGGTGATTTTCCAGAGGCAGTGACACTGATCGAATGGGATGAAGAGATTCCGGCCCTCGACGTGGTTCTCTCTGAAGTTCAAAAGGCCAGGGTCTATGCAACTTAAAAAAATCCAACAACTCTTTGTTGATACTGTGACGTCTCGAGTTTCATCTGTAGAGCTGGTGGGAATTATTGATCCTGGTGGCAGTCTTACGGCCGAAGGAGCCTTGAAGGTCTACGCGATGGACTACAAAGCGAGAATGCAAGAAGCCTTGGGGAAAAACTATGAGGCAACTTGGCTGGTGTTAGGTGACGATGAGTTCCTTACGTACGCTGAAGAATATATTTCACTCTATCCGTCTGATCTCACAAATTTAACATCCTATGGAGACCACTTTCCTAATTTACTAACCTCAAAAGAAGTTGCACACGAGGTTTACCAAATGGCAGTTTTTGAAAGAGAGTTTTGGAGGTTTTTCCATGCTAATCAATCACCACCAATTGAATTGACCCAAGAGGTACTTGGAAACGCATATTTTGATTTGTCGGGAATCATATTTTTTGAAACGGAAATGAGGCTTGATATTATATGGCAGAATCGTGAACTTGGAAGTGAGTCTCTGGGAGAGTTTGATCTTTATGAAATATGTTATCTTGCCATGTTTAAGGCAGGCGAAAAGGTAGAAGTTAAAAAGCTCTCGAAGAAGGCGTATCAACTATTGGAGGGGTTAAAGGAAGTTGGTAGAGTTCTGGAGCTTTCAGCTGGGGAGTATGATCCAAACGAGTGGGCGGAAGCCTTGTCAGTCTTAATGTTCAGTAAACTTGTCGTAAAATAATAATCAATTAATTCTTAATGATGATCTTTCTTTATCGCATCGATGATGTCATTTACAACGGCTCTCTTAGTATAATCCGCGTCAGCAAAAGCATAGATGATTTTACGGTTTTTACTGATGACGAAAGTTGCAGGGATGGGTAATTCGTAGGCCTTATTCCCTTGGCTTTCTTCAAGGTCAATTCCTAGTGCCTTGTACTCAGTAACGACATCATTGTTTACCTTGAACACAAGATGAAGGCGCCTTGCAAGCTGGTTTTTGTTGTCTGAGAGTAGAAGAAAGTCTAGATTGTTTTTATTTTTGGTTTTTCTCACTTCATTTTCTTTTTCAGGAGAGATCGCGATGAGGTTTGCCTTTAAGCTTTTCAGACTAGAAATTGATTGATTAATCTCTTTGAGTTGTTTTACACAATATGGACACCATCCCCCTCTATAAAAAGTGACCACAAGTGGACCAGAAGAAATCCATTCTGAAACTTTCTTCTCTCCTAGTTTGAGATCGGGGAATGTATCGCCGGTCTTGGGGATTTTATTCTCGATCCCTGATTCTTTTAACCTCTCGGTCGCATTCTGGAATATGGTTTTACGTTCTTCTGCCGTACGACTGGCAAAAGTGCTTACAGAAAAAAAGAGAAGGGTAGTGAGTGTAAGTGCGTTCATGATGAGACCTTATGTTACAAAAGATTATTTATCATTTTTATCTTATTTATTCTCAATTGAAAATTCATTATCTAACCTGACTCCACCTTGGTTTATTGTGATTCGGCCCCTCTTCATCTCTCTTGGCCTTAAAATAAATTTAAGACTCCTGTTAGCTATTACCCTGGGGTTTGAACCCGCGTTATCCGTAATGATGGTTGATATAATTGTTTCAATTGCTGAAGGGGGCGTTCTTTTTACAAACGAAATTTCATAGAATAGCTTTTGAGAATTGGCCTGACCTACCCATGATGGTATTTGTGTTCTTACTTTCTGCCCAGGTCTCAAGAAAAGATCATCATGATAAAGTGTCGTCATTTGAGCTGTCAGTTTATCTTTTGAAGTCACCGATAGAAAAATTGTTTCACTAGCAAAAGCAGAGTTTGTTAAAATGACTAGGAAGGCGAATTTCAAAAGAGTGATTATCATTTAAATCTCCTTAATGGTAACATGTAAACATTTCCCAACTGTGGAGGTTGTTTCATATTTCAAATGAGAATTCAACGTAATCTAATCAGTAGACTAAAGACAAACTTAAAATGAGAAGATGCGTCAGAAACTATTTCAGTTGCATGGGAAGGGTAATATCTGAAGACCATGCCCAGATGGATGCATCATAATTTAAAACTTTTTTTTCAAAGTAGGCTTCGTACAATAATGCATACAGGGCAGATCTCACTCCGCCAATGCAATATGACACTTGAGTTAATTTAGTGGAGGGAGAAATTTTTTGAAATTGTTCTCGTGAGATAAATGAGCCCTTCCCTGTGTAGAGTGTTTGAAGTGGTATGTTAAGCGCGTTAGGAATATGACCCGCTCTTTTTTGTCCAAAATATTTTTCTCCTTTAAATTCGTTAAGAGACCGATTGTCGATTAGCTTGAGTTCCTTGTGTTTATTTTCAAGCGCTGACGTCGTGATTCGTCTTGTCTCATCAAATGTCACTATGAACTTACCCTGTTTTTTGTTACTGAGGTTTTCATTGCCTTGGACAATAGGGTATTTTAAATCTTTCCAAGCAGGAAATCCTCCATCCAGCAGGTACACGTCCTGAAGTCCCCAATATAATAAATTCCAAGCGACTCTGCCTTCGGTTCCCCATAAATTTGGTTGGCCTATAATAACTACTTTTGATTCGTTGGAAATGCCCATCCTTGAGAGTGCCATTTCTATCTCGGGTTTTTTTGTACTGACTTTGCCCCAGTTAGAAGGATTTCCAAAAATGGTATTAATTCCTCCTGGTCTCTCCTCTGTATAATTCTTCCAGTCAAAGTTAATACTATTTGGTATGTGACCATCTTGGAACGAAGATTCTCGCGCATCAAGGATAATAAAGTTATCAATTTTTCTGATTAGCTCTGAGGGGGTGATAATAATCACACGTGCATTAACATCAAAGGAGACTATGATTAAAAGAAGATTTAATACAAAGATATTCATATTTAGAAATTTATTCGTGGTGGTCCATCCATTCTTCTATTTCTTCAGGTGTAAAATAATATCTTTTCTTGGTGGCCAGCTGCTTAGGGGTGAGTCTTGAATAAATCCAATTCCTATAACCAATTAAACCATGGCCGATACCTTTTTTGAGCGCTTTCTCGTCAGTTTTTCTTTCGTACCGAGTTCGAAATTTTTTATTAGTCGCATACTTAATGCCTAAATCGGCAATCGTGACCGATGACATTTTATTGTAGTCATTAAGATGTTCGAATTCATGTACCAGAATGGCTTCAAGAGATTCCATGCTTGGAGGGCAGTTCAGTAACTTTGTATTTATTTCAATAAAATACTTTCTAGAAGCCTTCTTTTTAACAAGACTTTTATAGTCAGGGCTTGCCTGAAGATAGTAAGCATCCGAATTGAACTTTTTTATTGAAATGCTTAGATTTAATAATTGTGGAAAATAAGATATTTTAGTCTCTGTTACCAAATTATCAAATTCTTTATCAGTTATTGACGGATAACAGGTGACACCCTCTGTTCTTGCGTGAAGAGCAAAAGGAGCCAGAAATATTAGAATGTGAAAGATTTTAATCAATGAAGTTAACGATTTCAATTGGCGCCTCTTCTGTAATAAGATGTTTTGCATTTTGTAAAACTAATATGTCCTTGTCTTCAGTCTTTAAAGCTGCTTTTATTTGTTCTAACTGATCTGTGCTGGACAAGAACTTATCACTTCTTCCCCAGATTATTTTTGAGGGAATGGTAGATAATTTATTAAGTGTCCTCTGGTATCGAGGTAATTCTTTTTTTAATTTGTTTGCCGAGAAATACAAGCTCTTATAAGTATCTGAAGCCCCTTGCTGCAATGGTAAGACATAGCCTTCTGTGAGTTGCCTCAATTCTGCTTTTGACATTGTATCTGTCTCTTTCATCATGCTCTTGATGGCGTTTGTAAAAAAAATCTTTCGTAACGGTTTCGTCGTCACTAAATTCATAAATACTTTTGTGAATATGTTTAGGCCGGGATTCCAGCCTTTCTCGAAAGCAAAAGTGTCAAGGACGATTAGTTTGTTGATATTAAATCCATCCAGTTCGGCCATTTCCCACGTTATTGGACCGGCAAAATCATGAACAACATGAGTCCAGTCTTTTAGTTTAAGTTTGTCTTTGAGAAGAATGAGCAACAGACGCGCCTGGGATTTAACTGAAAGCTCCATGGGGTCACTACTTCGGCTACTTCCCCCCATTCCGAGAAGATCTGGGGCAATGACCCTGTAACCTTTTGCTACAAGTGGTTCAATCATTTTACGATACATCCATGAGTTTGTCGGAATGCCATGGAGGAGGACAATTACAGGTCCCGCTCCCTCGTCAATATAGGCAAACTTGTATTGATCTATAAGTTGATACTTAAAATTTTGCTTATGTTCTTCGTAAGTATCCACATCTTTATAGTCCCCAAAAGCAGATAGAGATAGGCCCAGTAAAAGGATACTAAATAGATTCTTCATGATTATATGGTCCTTGTAGCGTTGATTACAATTCTATAAGCAATGTTCGTGCCAAAGAAGTTGGCTTTCGAGACTCATTTTTGCTCAATACTGTCTAAAAAATGGTCACCTAACTCGGTTGTTGACATCTTTTGTATACAAGTTAACATTACGTTAATATGCAAACTTTTTTCATACTGCTTTTACAAATATCTGTCTTTGCGAGTAGTTCCTCAAACACAATGAGGAATTCGTCCTACACAAAATCCTTGTCGACCACGAAAAGTACCCCCGCGCTACCTTTCAAGAGAACTCCTGAAGAAATAGAGAAATATATCTTAGCGATACCTCATCAAGGTGTTTCGATTCACAAAGTTTCCAGTACTGGAGATACTTTTTTAATCACAGGCAGCTTTAGTGATAAGAACAAGTTTAATACCTTTGTAGAAGGCATCCTGGGAGGCGAGGGGGGATGTGAGAGGGGGAAAACTGATCTGAAACTGCGCCAATCGTCCTTTGCAGGAATCACAAATTATGATTTCGAGCTTAGTGTTCAAAATACATGGTGTTAACAATTCGAGGCCAATGAATCATTCATTCTTTAATAGTCATATCCGTACCGAGCAAGAGAAAGCAGAAAAATTGCTTCATATTCTCAGCTTCTCTTTTTAGTTTTCATGTTCTTGGTTTATCAAGTTAGTCCAAAAGGATTTTCGAAAACCTCCTTTGAACCCGTTAATTTGATGTTCTTGGGCTATTTCCCCATTCTAATTCTGAGAGTTTGGTTCGCTCATAAAAAGGTCTTACATGGTATCAAGCTGTATAGCTTTCTTGCCATCGATGTTATTGTCCTTGCTGTTTTAATTTGGCTTTTTCATCTTCAGTACGAATCACCGGCCACATTGTCACTTAGGGCACCGACTTTTTTGTATTTTTTTGTTTTCTTGTCCGTTAGGAGTTTAACTTTTCAATATAAACAAATAATTTTTGTGATGATGTCATTTGTCTTTGCTTGGGGCACAGTCGTTTTTGCAGCTCTACGTTCTGAAGGTATTACTTTAACAAAGAAATTTGCCGAGTACTTAAATCCCAATACTATCATCATTGGTGTTGAAATTGATAAAATGATAGCTGTTCTCATCGTAGGGGGATTTTTAGTTCTATCGGTTATTCGTAAAAAGAGGCTTTTAAACAAATTTGTGATAAAACTGATAAAAGAATCAGCGCTTGAGAAATTGGTTGGAAAAAACTCTTTAGCCTCTTTTGATATAATGTCTAAGGAGCTGGTTCCTGGTTTTGGGAAGGTGAGGAATGCATCCACGATGATGATTGACTTGCGTGGATTTAGTCGCCTGTCTTACACTATTTCTCCAGAAAAAATTATAAAGATTCTAGGCGAGTATCAAACAATAGCAGCGGAGGCAATTTTCAAGAATGGCGGTAGCATTGACAAATATCTGGGAGATGGAATCTTAGCTCATTTCGGTGTGATCAATGATCTTCCTGGTTATTCGGCTCAAGCGCTAAAAACTGCCGAGGCACTAGACGAGAAGCTATCCCTTTGGGTCGATCAATGGGGTAAAGAAGGCATCGAATTGGGGTTCGGTATTTCAATTACCAATGGTCCCGTTATTTTTGGGGTTATAGGTCATGAAGAGAGAATGGAAATTACTACCCTCGGCGAATCTGTAAATCTTGCGGCCAAACTTGAGAAGCACACGAAAGAGCTTCAATCACGAATCCTAACGACAACTCAAAATTATGATCTAGCAGTATCACAAAATTTTGTTCCCAGATTTAAACGGACTGATTTTCCTCGAGAAACGATTTCAGGCATTCCGCATGAGGTCTCACTTGTTGGATTAAAAAATAATTTATAAGATAGGCCACCTTTTGAGCAGATGGCCCATCTTTGATTACTTAAGTTCTCCCGCCTCATGAATTTTCACCAAACTATCAAAACCACCAATGAATTTTGAATTTATGAAAATTTGTGGAACTGTTCTATGCTTCGTCTTTTCAACCAGTTCTTTGAGCTTTTCAACGTCATTCGTCAGGTCAATTTCTTTAAATGGCAGACCCAGTTTCGTTAGAAGGTTTTTTGCATTCGTACAATAAGGACAATGATCTTTCGAGTAGATAATAATATCAGGCATACTTACTCCTTTTAGTTTTATCTAGTCCAGGCCTGTGGCTTGAAGGCATCATCTAAAGGTGTTTTTGCAAGGTGGTTAATGTAATTAGAGAGAGTTTTCATCGTGACACCAAGAACGACAGCCATGGCCTGAGATTCACTATAACCTGTAGTTAGAAATTTTTCCAGATCAGATGGATCAATCCACCCTCGAGAAGATGTTACTCTCGCTGTAAAATTTCTTAATGATTCTAGTTTTGAATCATTAAGCTTCTCTCCTGCTCTAAGTTGACCAATGACACTCTCATCTAGCTTTGACATTAATGAAATCGCTGTGTGGGCAGCCATGCAGTATTGGCAGCCATTCTCTCTACTGACAGTAAGGAGGACAACTTGTTGCTCCAGAGGCGAGAAACCCGATTTTGAAAAAGAATCACTTAAATTCAAGTAGCTTTTCAATATTTCAGGATTATTTGAAAAGACGCCAAAAAGATTTGGAATAAACCCCATACCTTTTTGTACTTGTTCTAATGTTGCCCTTGTATCAGCTGGGGCCGTCTCTAATGTATTGACTTTGAATTTCGACATAATAAATCTCCTTTATTTTTGGTAACCGTTGTTTCTTGTTATGGAGGTTAACACTGTTTCAGTAACCGTCAAAGTTGTTTTTGGTGGTTATGAGGGAATACTTGTAATTGCAGGCTGTTACGCTTCGTTAATTTGATTAAAGGAGGTTCTTATTTATTAATGGAGCTTTGATTCTTGTCTATCTAAGCTTATAATGAAGGTTACGTATGAGGTAAATAAATGAAGCGAAATTTTGCTTTTGTTGGTGGGCATCCTATTCTGGATTTTTGTAATACTATATTTATCCATTCAAATTCTATGCTTGATCTCTTTGAATCAAAGGCCGATATAGAGAGATGGAGTAAGGATCTTTCCTTACAGCACAAGATAGATTTCACCCATCTTGATTTATCGGTAGAAGTCGCCTCACAGTTGCGAACATTATTAAGAAGTTTATTTGAATCTGCTATTTTAGCAAAAAGCTCAACAACATCGTTAAAAAAGCTCAACACGATTTTTCACAATCACCCTATAACTACCCATGTTGAGTTTTCAGAAGAGCTTACTTTCTCTTTTGTGCCAGGTCAGTTTTCTAATCAAGGTATTGCCTGGTTACAAATTCAATTGCAGGATTTTCTTTTGAAATCTCAACCCCACCGATTAAAAAAATGTGAAAATCCAAATTGTTCTCATTTGTTTTATGATAAGAGCAAATCTGCAACTAGAACTTGGTGCAGTATGAGTGGGTGTGGAAACGTTATGAAATCGCGTAAATTTCGTAACGGCTTGAAATCTCGGTAGTTGCAGTGTCTATTCTTTATTCGCTGCTTCAGCATCAACCTGTAAGTTTTTTAGGATAAGCTAGACCAACTAGCTCCTTAATGTTAACCTGTTAACATTAAGGAGCCCCATGAAACCATTACTGCTCATTTTCGTATTGCTTATTTCGGCATTTGGTTGTCGCTATCAAGAGGACGTCATTCGACAGGGGGGCTCACTTTCATTTGTAAGAGCTTTTACCCAAGCAGAACTTGAAGAGACGACTCTAACTCCCGGCCTTCTTGATTCAGATTATTTTGATGTTATATTGGAGACAATTGTTGTTCCTATTGGAACAGGTCTCGCTTATGGAGAAAGCCGATTCGATACCTTGGTTGATTACAAACTATATTTTCAACTTACAAAGTCAGGAGATCCTGATTTTTTAAAGGCCAGGAAATCTCTCTACAAATACTATAAAACGATTGATCCAGACTCGTTTGTTACCACTAATGAAAAGTTGGCATTTTATATAAACGCTTACAACTTTTTTACCTTAGAGACAGTCTTGCTTAATTACAATGATGGAAAGCTTCGCTCTATCTCTGACATTGGAGGAGAGGGAAGCTTTAGTGCGTTTACAAAGATTTTCCATGAGATATCAGGAAAAAGTATTAGTCTGGATCAAATAGAAAATGAGGTCGTTAGGCCGTTAGTAAACTTTGCTGATGCTAGAATTCATTTTGCACTTATATGTGCCTCTAACGGTTGTCCCATCTTACAAAAAAAATCATATAGAAGTCTTATCATTGAAGATCAATTGGATTTTGCAACGAAAAAAGGACTGCTTCTTGATAGAATTGCGAACTTTAAAGGTAATTCATTACTCCTTGGCCAGATTTTCAACTGGTTCTCCGATGATTTCACAAATGATGAGGGAAGTGTCACAGCTTTCTTGCAGAAATACTTGCCAAAAGAAGCTCCACTGATTCCAGGTAACTTTGACTATATAGAATATGACTGGTCTTTAAATGCTAGTCACTAAGAGATCAATTCTTTCATTCCTCCTCAACTTTTTGTTTTGTGCTTTTACCTGGGGAAGCGAGTTTAAATTTGAACAAGGTCATTATGATAATTTAGATCGAATATTTATACCCCGGGATAGATCGCTTAATACGACTAAGATTTCTTTTGGAGATAAATTCAAGGGTAAAATTCGAGGATTACATTTTGTATCTGCGCCGTTTGTTTTTGTGAACTACTCCTTTACAGACACAGATTTAAGAGACAAAGCTGTTGTTGCTCCACTCATTTTGTTGCGGCCGGTGGATAAAGGTCTCGTTGGTCTTATGGCCGAGACTGGATTTATTGGGGGATATAGATACGCTTTCAATGTCGATAAAAACGATCATGAGAAATTATTTAATGATCAGTTTTATCTTGAGATTCAGGCTCTTCATATTCGAAGAATCTCGGATAAATTAAAGGTAAGTAGTTTTATTGGAGTTAGGGTAGAAGATTATAAAAAATCATATTCCGTCTATGTAAACGAGGAAAATGATAATCTAAAGCCATTTTTCCAAACTGATATTGAAGGGCAGTGGAAGCAGCGGTTACCATTTAAATTTAATTTGTCTGCTCAACGCAGCTACTATCGTGAGCGTAGGGCCCTTACCAAAGAAGGAATATTTGTTCCTCCTGGTGAAAAACTTGTTCCAGATATCTTAGATGTTTTCTCGACGAGTTTTTTACAAAAATTTGAGACTGAGACCTCAGATTACGTAGGACTAGGTCCTCTCTTAATTGTAACCGAAGACCGCGTCTATGGTGGACGATCGTTTTATGGGATAGGTATAAATGGAGTTGCTGGAAGCACAATACTAGGTGTTAAGGCTGATTTTAATATTTCTTACTTAAATAGGCACTTCCGTCATCAGCTTAGCACCTTCCAATCCATTAGTGATTCAGAGAAACTAAAAGACGAGAATGTTACCCTTGGCGTAACCCTTGCTAAAGAAAGTATCCGTAACTTGAAATTAGATCTAATGATGGCCCGTGAAGTTCAATTAAGTAATCAGATAGATTCTGTTGGCAGAAATATGAGCAACTATAGAACTCAGATGATTACATTAATGGTTACTAAAATTATTTAAGAAGGAGATATCAATGAAGAAGTTTACAGTTTTTTTAGTTCTAATATCTTTAAATTGCTGGGCATCTGGAGGCGGGGGTGGCTCTGCTACAAGTAGCCCATCTAGCAACGATTCCTCTAAAACATCGGCTTTTCATGACCTTTTGGATGAGACTTCTGAAGAAATAGAGGCAGAGGACAGTAGTAACAACAAAGTGGAAGAATCAACCAAAGAGGATGCTGAACAAAATGCTAATGATCAGAAAACAGGAAAAAAGAATAAGTAGTTCCTACATCTACTTGATCTTCTTTTTGTGGACAATTTGTTTAAGGTTTTTTGCAGAGTCACAATCGTCAGGGATCGACTTTGCAAATGTTCCAGTTTTTTTGCTGGCCTACGGTACGTTTGGCCTTGGCTCATTTCTTGCGGGTCTAAAGCTTAAAGACTTTAAACGCATTGCTCTTTTTCCATTTCTACTTTCTATTTTGCCTATCCTTGGGACTGAGCCCCTATTCGAAAACGATCATTATCGGTATCTCTGGGAGGGGCAGGTATTCAGTGCTGGGTTTAATCCATACTTAATTGCACCAGCGAACGACCTACTTACCCACGTCGTATCCTCATTTCGTCATCTCGTTGGCTATAATCTTTTGACCTCTCCATACTCTCCTGGTGCAATTCTTTTCTATTCTTTTTTTTCGTCAATAAAATACAAGCTATCTTTAACAATTCTTCAGCTAATCTCTGCAATCTCTGTTTGGGGATTAATGAAGAACATCTTGCCTGAAATTAAAAAAGATTATTTACCTTTTGTTATTCCAGTCATGCTCCTTTTTATTAAAGAATTTATCCAGTCGGTCCATATAGATATTCTATGTTATATTCCTTTCTTCTTTTCGATACGGTTTTTTGTCGCAAAAGAGTTTCATAAGGGTCTTGTTTTTCTCATTGCTAGTTTAATGTTTAAGATTACACCACTGTTAATCATTCCCTCACTTGTCGCATCAATCATTTCAGATGGAATACGACCGTTGTATCAATTAACCTTGCTCTCTTTGGGGATTTTATTTTGTGGACTTCTCTTCTATGCCGTTGGATTTTTCAGTTTTGAGGCGACTAATGGAATAGGTGCTTTTGCCACTCATTGGGTTTGGAATGGTGGTTTGTTAATACCATTATTACGTCTTGGCATTGATTCTCAGGTGGCCCGTATTGTGTGCGGTATCGTTCTTATAGTCTCTGTTTCAGGCATTGTTTTATATCTTTTCAGAAGAAGACCCTACGCTTTCTCGCTTATTGCGATGATCTTTACTTCATACTTATTTTTGACTTTCCTTTCCCCTGTTTCTAACCCGTGGTATTCAGTCTGGTTGGCTATTCCATCTCTCATTATAGGTAACAAATTCGGAATTGTTTATTGCTTGTTTTTGCCCCTTGGTTATCTTCATTTCTCCACTCCTCAACTAAGCGTGCTTTTTACTGTTTGTACGCATATTTGGTTCTTTCCTAGTCTGATTTCATTTTTTAAATTTTCTCATGCTCCAGAACTTATATTTCGGCCAAAGGAGGCTTTATGAAATTTATTGTTTATTCAACTTTGTTGATGTGTTCACTTTCAAATGTTTTTGCAAGTGGAACTCTTGATTTTAATGTTACGGCAAAAGACAAGTTTTCGGCGGACTCTAAGGTCCTTTTTAACAAGGACCTAAAGTTGAGAGATGGGCAAGTTTTCAAAATTGATGTCCCAAAATGGGAAGGTCAAGCAAATGCTCAAACACTTACATACGAAATTTCAGCTAAGGCCATTTACTCGCCAACATCGATTGATACTGTCATTAAGGCAATCGTGAGTGATATTTCTGGGCAAAGTGCTCAAGTGATTTCGACAAAAGAAGTTCATGTGAAAGTACTTCCTAAAAATGATGCCAAATCAGGTGAATTGAAAGTAGAAGAAGGTTCTACTAAATTTCATCATGAGCTAGTTATTACGACCAAATAGTAAGGAAATATGCAGGTTACCTCAGCTCATTGAAGTGACTTGCAATCCTTTTAAGTAGGATATGAATTTCTCTTGTGATTTTGAGCGTATTTCCAATTCTTCCAGTTCTTTTATAGCACTTGATAAATCTGAAACTTGGTCAATGTCACTTAACTCGGACAAGGTGACTACTTTTCCTGGAAGTGCATGGCAGAGGTTTTTGAAAGTAGTGCTAGTACTAAAAGGGATCGAATTCCATAGTTCAAGTGAAAGTGGAATTTTGGATGCAAAGAGATAGAATCCACCGTCTTTAGCGGGACCAATGACGTGATCACTGGACTGGAGCTCGACGATCGTCCTGCGTATGTAGCTCAGATTTAATGCTGGAGCATCTGAGCCTATATAGATGTATTGTCGAAAATCTCCATTCTCCTCAAACTGAGCATGATGAAGCCTGTTCGATAGGGGGCCAGTTGACTGAAGAATTGTATTTTGTGTTGACCATATTTTATTGTTCAGGCCTTTAGCTTCTGCCACGGCCCAAAAGCATTCAATTAGGCCGAGTGTTGAAATGGCTGACGAAAATGTCTCTCTTACGATCTCAATCATTTGTGAGTAACATTCGAGAGATTTCTCGTGCCCGAGTCCCTCTGAAAGTCTCGTTTTAAGTGGAGAGAGTCCAGGAGTCTTAACAAAACATATAAGTGCCGTCGTTTTCATGTGACTATTATATACAAAAGGATTTTTGATTGCGCCAGACTTGTATCCTTGAAATTATTGTTCCGTTAAGAGACGAAGAAACATGTATCTCCGAATTCCTTCAATATGCAAAAGAAATACAAAAATACTTTCAAGGAAGGGTCTCCTTTTCTTTTATTAATGATCATTCCACTGACACTACAATTGAAATAATAAAAGAACAAAACTTCGGATTCAAAACGGTTAATCTTGAATCTTCACATGGAGTATTAGGGGCCTTTAAGTTGGGTGCAGAGCTTTCATTGGCCGAGTGGTGTCTACTTTTGCCTGTTGACTGCCGAATTCAGATTGAAGATTTAAATCCGATTGTTATTTACCTCACTAATTCGAAAACGTATTTAGGAGGTTTTTTTGCCAAACAATATATAAGCAAGAGTTGGATTCTAAAATCTTATTCCTACATGCAGGATAGGATGCTATCCAATCGGAAAATTTTGGCCGTGTGGACCAATGGCCTATATTTTAGCAGAAGCTTCCTCACAACACTGAGTGAGGATGAATTCCCTTCTTTCTTACAGGATGTATATTTATTCAAAAAATTTAAGTCCCTCGGGCATGAATTCATATATCATCCTCAGAAAATGTATGTTTCAGCGAGGAAATATCAAAAAGACGGTGAGGTTCAAAGGATTTGGCAAAACTTATTAATCTTGGTCCTATACTTCACAGGTTACTCCCAAATTGATAAACTGAAAGAATTTTACAGGACAAAAAAGATCAGGAACCTCTTCTAGCTGCCTTTGCCCTGAAACTATGTTATAAATATCCCATGAGTCAAAAATCTTATAGTAATCGAAATAAATTGGAAAAAATGCTGGATGACCCTAAAGTGGTGAGCTGGCGAATTGCTCTAAACACGGTCGAGGAGCTTTATGAGCAATTTGATAAAAAATTAAATGAAGTAGGCTGCAATATGTCGCGCTTTGAGATGCTGTTCTTCATTTATTTTAAAGGGCCCCTAAGTGCCATTCAGCTTGCCGCAAAGATGAGAGTTTCTAGAGGAAATATATCTGCTTTTTTGAAGCGACTTAAGGTCGATGGTCTTATAGAGCCGTGCAAAATGTCTTCAACTGCTACGAGGCCTAAATTTGTATTAAGCGAGAAAGGAGAAGAGTATTTTGATGAAATATTCAAACTTCATCTTAAACAGATAAAATCATTAGTTAGTCCTCTCACAGGAAAACTGCAAGAGGAACTTAGTCTTTGGGCAAAGAAGTAGTTTTAATTTTCTATTTATTCTTTGCATCGTTGAGATTCCAATCATAATCCAAATATTCCTTGTCGTAAGAACCCTGTTTGATTAGATTCGCAATATTTCTATCACTAGTAATTCTTTCAGATACAAACTGATTGAGGTTCTTAAAATCTGACCCATACCAATCAAAGATACTGGAAATTTCAAGTTTTAGTGGATTTGTAAATGCTATACGATTTTTATTTTTGTCACCAAGAAATTTATGGCTAGCTTCTTCCAATTGAGAGTCAAGCTTCTCAGATAAGAAAACCTTAGGTGATAGAGAAGGGCAACTAATTGAAGCACAGACAAGAGCAAAGTGAATCCGTGGCTCTTTAAAGATTTTTCTTACTTGCTCATGCTCGATAAAATCTAAATATGAGTCCTGTCCTAACCACTTGAAAAATTTCTTTTTCCATGCAGATGTAAAGAGTGTTCCAATGTCTTTAATACTTTTGACAGGATAATTATCGATGATCAATTTAATAGTCCAGGCGTTATAAGCATTAATCAGGGTGGCAAGTTGTTGGGTTTTACTCCAAGATTCAAAATCATTCTGTTTAATGGCCGTTAATTGACCCAAGTAATCATTTAGATCAGATGGCGAATTTTTCAAACCCTGATAGTTAACCAATGTTTGTGCGCCTTTAGTTACGACGAAGGTGTCTAAAGTTTTCTGGAACGAACTGTGAGAATGATCAAATGCATAGGCACTTTCAAAGGCCAAAATTGCGATGATAAAGTGAATTAAGCTGAGTAGTTTTTTATTCATTAATTTGGCCCCTGTTTATGTGTAAAGCGCTATGCATAAGAAATGGACTTTCTATTTGTGCTTCTAATGTTGATATATTAACATTAACGAGTTGGAAACTCTTAACTTTTTAAGGCTCATATGAAAAAAGTGGTATTGATTTTGTTACTTGGCATACTAGGCTTTGTGAGTTTTAAATATGGGTTAACGGATTACCTAAGCCTGAATTACATCAAAGAAAATTCGGGCCTTATTCTCGGCTACTACGAGCACAACCCTCTACTATTCATTTCGGCCTTCTTTACTCTTTATGTCTTAATTACGGCCTTATCACTACCAGGTGCTTCAATTATGACTCTGGCCGGTGGGGCGTTCCTCGGGCTATCCAAAGGAGTGATTGTTGTGTCTTTTGCCAGTACGATTGGTGCGACACTCGCTTTCTTAGTTGCACGATTCTTATTTCAAGATTTTTTTAAAACGAAGTATAGAGAAAAGTTTAATAGCACTAATAATGGAGTTGAAAAGGAAGGCGACCTTTATCTTTTTGGTTTGCGCTTAGTACCTATCTTTCCATTCTTTTTAATTAACATTCTTATGGGACTTACTAATTACAAGACATGGAGATTTTTTGTTGTAAGTCAGGTTGGGATGCTTCCAGGGACATTTGCTTATGTTAATGCTGGAACTCAGCTTGCAAGTCTGGAGTCAGCCTCTGGGATTTTGTCACCTTCCTTCCTTCTGTCATTCGCTCTTTTGGGGCTTATTCCACTTGTTTTCAAATCTTTTCTTAATATTCTCAAAAAAAGAAAGGTCTACAAAGGATGGAAGAAACCAGACACCTTTGAATATGACATTATTGCAATTGGGGCAGGTGCTGGCGGTCTAGTTAGTTCCTACATAGGGGCTGCCGTCAATGCAAAGGTAGCACTTATTGAAAAACATAAAATGGGGGGGGACTGCCTCAACACTGGGTGTGTACCAAGCAAGGCCATAATTAAAAGTGCCAAAATCGCCAACATTATCAAAAACTCTGAAAAATATGGAATCACTGTAGAAGGCTCGAGAGTCAATTTTGAAAACGTCATGTCACGTATTAAAAAAGTTATAAAAAAAGTTGAGCCTCATGACTCAGTTCAGAGATACACAGACCTCGGTGTTCACTGTATCAGTGGGGAAGCAGAAGTTTTAAGTCCTTGGGAAGTTAGGGTAAATGGTAAAGTTCTTTCGACGAGAAACATCATTCTCGCGACAGGGGCAAGACCCCTGTTGCCACCGATCCCAGGTTTATCAGAGGCAAAATTTCTTACGTCGGACACCATCTGGGATTTGAAAGAGCTTCCGAGAAAACTCGCTGTACTTGGTGGGGGCCCAATTGGAGTGGAGTTGGCCCAGTCTTTTAAGAGGTTAGGAGCGGAAGTTTCAGTCATTGAAGCTGCTCCACGTATTCTAGTTCGTGAAGACGAGGATGTTTCAAAAATCGTTATTGAAAAGCTCATTGAGGATGGAATTAAAATTTATACCAATCACAAAGCTGTTAAATTTCTCAAGAGAGATGGTCAAGAGGTTCTCGTTGCTCAATCAGCAGAAAAAGAAATCGAGATCGAATTTGATTATTGCCTCGTTGCTCTAGGACGTAAGGCCAATACAAATATTCCTGGACTAGATAAACTTGCTCTTGGAATTTCTAAAACAAGTACTTTTGAACATGATGAATACATGCGGACTAAATACCCGAACATCTTTGTGGTGGGAGACTGTGCAGGTCCATTTCAGTTCACTCATACAGCAGCTCATCAGGCCTGGTATGCCGCTGTGAATGCCTTGTTTGCACCACTTGTTTCTTACAAGGCGGATTATCGAGTTGTGCCATGGTGTACATTTACCGAGCCAGAAATTGCGAGAGTGGGAATTTCTGAGACAGAGGCAAAGGATCAAGGAATAGCGTATGAGCTTGTTCATTATGATCTTGCAGATTTAGACAGAGCGATAGCCGAGGATGAAGACTACGGTTTGATTAAAGTCATTGTAGCCAAAGGTACTGATCAAATTTTAGGAGCTGCCATCGTAAGTACGAGAGCGAGTGAACTCTTGGGAGAATTTACACTCGCAATGAAATATAAAATTGGGCTTAATAAGATTTTAGGCACTATACATGCCTATCCTACATTCCCTGAGGCAATTAAATACGCGGCAGGAGAATGGAAGAGATCGCATAAGCCGGAAAAAATACTTCGTTACCTTAAAAAATTTCACGCGTGGAGAAGGGGCTAATATGAAAGAAGAGATTCAAAACTATTACGGCAAAGAACTTCAAAAATCAGAAGATCTTAAGACCAATGCCTGCTGCACTCTCACACCTCCTCCTTTGCACATCAGGAATGCGCTTTCTCTTATTCATGATGAAGTTCAGGCGAAATATTATGGCTGTGGATTAACAATCCCTTCCATGGTTAAAGGAATGAAAGTACTGGACCTTGGTTCGGGGAGTGGAAGAGATTGCTATATCCTCTCAAAGCTCGTCGGTGAGAAGGGGGTGGTTGTTGGTGTAGACATGACTCCTGAGCAACTTGAAGTGGCCAATAAGTATGTGGGCTATCAAGCTGATAAATTTGGATATAAAAAATCTAATGTTTCTTTTGTTGAAGGTAATATTGAAAGACTAAATGAATGTCTCAAGAAAGATGACAAATTTGACTTGGTTGTCTCTAATTGCGTACTTAATCTAACGAGCAATAAACAGAAAGTCTTAGAAGATATTTTTTATCTTCTGAATGAAGGTGGAGAGTTTTATTTCAGTGATGTCTATGCTGACCGCAGAGTTTCACAAGAATTAATGAATGATCCGATTCTTTGGTCTGAGTGCTTAAGTGGAGCACTCTATTGGAACGATTTTTTGAGATTGGCCAAGATGGCGGGATTTGCTGATCCTCGCTATGTAGAGAGCAAGGAAATTACTGTTAACAACGAAGAGCTGCAAAGAAAACTAGGGCCAGTTAAGTTTTTCTCTGTAACGTATAGGCTTTTTAAAATTCAAAATCTAGAAACTGATTGTGAAGAATATGGGCAATCCATCAAATACAAGGGTGGCGTTGAAGAAATGCCAAACATCTTTGTGTTGGATGATCATCATGTTTTTGAAAAAGGCAGAATGTATTCAGTCTGTGGAAACACATACCTCATGCTGAACGCTACTAGGTACAAAGACTATTTTGAATTTTATGGAAATTTTGAACAACATTATGGGATTTTTGAAGGGTGTGGAACCAATATGCCCTTTAAGGAAACGACCACCAATGGTAGTCAGGCGATGGCCTGCTGTTAGGAACCGATTATGATTAACACATCCTTAAAGTTTAGTGATCCTCTCGTTACGGCGAAAGGGGAAGAACGCGCTTACGTTGATCTTAAAGAGTTAAATACTCTATGGTTCAATACCGGTAGTATCTGCAATCTAACTTGTCAGAACTGTTATATCGAATCTAGTCCTAAAAATGATCGGCTTTCTTTTATTACACCAAATGATGTCTCTCCTTTCCTTAAAGAAATTAAAGAACAGGGTCTTCCCACTTCATTAATTGGTCTGACTGGGGGCGAGCCCTTTGCCAATCCACACATCATTCAAGTTATTGAGCTTATTTTAATGCAAGGATTTGATGTCCTCGTTCTGACGAATGCTTATAAAGTTCTTAAAAAACATCAAGTGGACCTTTTAAATTTAAAAAATGAGTACCAGGACAAATTTAAGCTGAGGGTCTCACTAGATCATTACACGAAAGAAGTTCACGAGAAGGAAAGAGGGGAGAATACTTTTGAAGAGACCCTGCAAAATATTGCTTGGCTGAAAGAACATAATTTTTCATTATCCATTGCAGGCAGAACATTGTTTAAGGAGCCACTAGATCTAGCGGTCCTTGGTTATGAAAACCTTCTCAAAATGGAACTCAGAATTGGTGATAATCTTATCATCTTTCCTGAGATGGATGTTCTTCACAATGTGCCAGAGATAACGACGAGCTGCTGGGGCATCTTAAGTAAAAAACCGACTGACCAAATGTGTGCTAGTGAACGCATGATCATTAAGAAAAAAGGTGAAGATAAGGCCGTGGTTATGCCTTGTACACTACTGGCCTATGATACTCAGTTCGAGTTAGGCCATAGCCTAAAAGACGCAAAGGAAAGAGTTTATTTAAATCATCCTTTTTGTGCCAAATTTTGCGTTTTAGGTGGCGCAAGTTGCTCACCTAAGATTGAGGAGAAGAAACATGACAACTAAAACGAGTCCTTGGATACAATCTAAAGGCTTTGATTTAACCTTCATCTTTGGAGGGTCATTGATGGTTCTGGCATTACCTGCCATGGCTTCATGGGTACCATCAACTGCTCTTCTTTTATTTTGGATATGGGTCGTTCTTTTTGAAGGCCCACATTTTGCTGCGACTTATGCTCGTACCTACTGGGATAAGTCTTTCAGAGGTCAAAATACCAAACTATTAGCAGGAAGCTTTGTTTTCTTTGTTTTTCCAGTTGTTGCAGTTTGGCTGAACCAGCAAGCTCTTTATGGCTTTTTCATTTTTAGTTGGTCCTTGTATCACAACACGAGACAACACTATGGCTTCGTCTCAATGTACTCCAAAAAATCAAATTTGAATGATAATGAGAAGGTTTTAATTAAGTGGGGTATCTATCTCGCTTGTTATATTCCAATGTTGGATTTTTTTCTCAATAGCAAATTGAAGGATAATTACTATTCAGTTTATAGTCTCATGCCATGGACTGAATCAGTGACCCTCTTACATGTTCCGTTTGCCATGTTTATGATTTATTTATTCATTAAGTTTTACAAAAAATCTCTTCTATCACTTGTATATATGCTTAACAGTTGGTTCTTTTATTCATTCTTGTTCCTGTATGTATTAAAAAAAGAACCGTATTTCTCACCAACCTCTTTTTCAGGAGATTCTGTAATTTTGGTCGTTATTTTGAGTTCCATCTTCCACAATATTCAGTATCTGGCAATTTGTTGGCTCTATGGAAAAAAAAATGCCATTAATCAATTTGATTCGAAGTTCTGGGCCGGCGCTTGGGCCTTTGGAATTCTTGTATTCTTTCCTGTGTTCTTTCTCCGTGGAGAGTTTAGTTTTTGGATACCCAATAGTGATTCTTCTGCTTTGAAAAATTTTGCCTACATCATTTATTTTGGAATAGTAGGGCATCATTTTTATTTGGATCAAAAAGTCTGGAGAATCGGCAGACAAGTTGAAGTTCAAAATTTACTTACTTAAAAGGCTTAAACCATGTTCGGAATTATTCTGGCGTTAATTGCGGGGCTTTTTTTAGCTTTCTCGAATGGGGCCAATGACAACTTTAAGGGGGTCGCCACTTTGCTAGGAAGCAAGACCACTTCATATAAAGTTGCTTTAGTGTGGGCAACTCTTACAACGTTGGCAGGGTCTATCACAGCATTCTTTCTTGCACAGGAGCTAATGACTAATTTTTCTGGTAAAGGACTTGTGCCGGACGAGATAAGCCAGTTAAGTGCATTTTCTGTCTCAGTTGCGGTCGCTGCAGGCCTTACAGTATTTCTTGCTACTAAATTAGGATTTCCCATCTCTACTACGCATGCTATTGTGGGAGCATTGGTCGGGACAGGCCTTTTAGCGTCACCAAGTGGTGTCAATTTTGAGAAACTCTTTTCTACATTCTTTATGCCTCTACTCGCCAGCCCACTAATGGCAATACTTGGAACTCTTGCGATTTATCCATTGTTTAGCTTTGCCCGGAAAAGATTTGGAGTTAAACGAGAGAGCTGTATCTGCATAGGAAATCAAGTTTTACAGCTTGCCCCTGTTGGGGTGACAACAGGATCTTTTAATGGATCTCTGAAGGTCGATTGTGGGCCATCCATAACGGTAGGTACCAATGTTACTTGTGAAGAAAGATATACAGGCCATGTTTGGGGCATAAATGCTAAATCAGTATTGGATGCAGGCCACTTCCTAAGTTCAGGGCTAGTCGGTTTCGCCAGAGGTCTTAACGACACTCCCAAGATTGCTGCAATTCTTCTCGCTGGAACTTCGATAACTGCTGGTTCGTCTATAGGAGCCGTAGCAGTTGTGATGGCCTTGGGTGGTGTTCTTTTTGCCAGAAAGATTGCCGAGACAATGTCATATCAAATTACAACGATGAATGATGGCCAAGGTTTCTCTGCAAATCTCGTTACGAGCCTGATTGTTATTGGTGCCTCTCGTTTTGGTATGCCAGTCTCGACAACCCACGTTTCGTGTGGCTCTCTTTTTGGTATTGGAATGGTGACAAAACAGGCACACTGGGGATCTATCTTGAAGATTGTAACTTCCTGGATTACCACTCTTCCAGTTGCTGCAATTCTTGGTTACTTTAGTTTCGCTTTGATCCGTCTTGTTCTTTTGTGAATTAGGGTTTGGGGAACCATTTGATGATGCTATATTCTTCGATGAATAATTTATTTACTTTGCCTACTTACTAGAAATTGAAAAACATCGTAGAAATCGATAAAAATTGAAATAACTGAAACAGTGAAAGACAGTTTCAAAAATGATAAAGTTCTCCCGGTTAGTTCTTTCTTCCGTATCACGATTGCCTGATAGACGATGACAGGAATCCATGGAAAATGCATCAATCCCAATATTTTTGAAAACCCAAAAAGTGAAGTTAGGATAAGTCCAATTGGCAGGCCCGTTATCGCTCCAGCAAGTGTGACCGCCATAACAGGATGTTTACGTATGTTAAGTAGGGGAATTCCAAAGTTCGCAATCCCAAGTAGGAATACCCAGGCAATCCAAAAGGGGTGCAGTTGTCCCATACCAAGGGAGAATTGTTCGTGGGCCTGTAGTGCTTTCTCCATTCTGTGAAGTCTCCTTTTAATAAATTAAATCTTTTCCCGCTATAAACGTATGAAGTCAGTATCAACACTAAGATTTTTTGATTTGAGGAAATCAAGACTATATAATTTGGAAGAACTTCTCTCTCCACTATCGCACCAAAAGGTTACAATCGTTTGGCCGGGTTCAGTACTTTTCGCAATTTTGAAGGCAGCGGCCACATTTAGTGCCGCAGAGGGGCCAAGAACGATATTGTCGTGTTTCTTTACATAATAAGCGATATTAACGAGTTCCTGATCTGGTAGAGTAAAGGCATCGTCTATAATTGCTTTTTTGAAGTTAGCGACTAGTCTCATTATACCAATGCCTTCTGTTATCGATGAGCCGGAAGATTTGAATTCACCATGTTTATAGAAATGAGCCAGTCCCGATCCTTCAGGATCAACGAGTACGACCTTCAATGCTGGTTTTTGTTCTTTTAGAAACTTTGAACAACCTCCTATCGTACCTCCCGAACCTGCTGTTGATACGAGATAGTCAATTTTGCCATTTGTCTGCTCCCAAATTTCAGGGCCAGTATGTTGATAATGGGCCAGATGGTTATCGAGATTTTCAAACTGATTTACCCAGAAATATTTACGAGGATTCTCTTCAGATAGTCGGCGAGCTGTGTGATAGAAATGGTTTTGATCAGCAAACGGACAGGGAGCTACCAATATTAATTCAGCCCCATAAAATTCGATTAACCTCTCCTTCTCTTTCGTCTGATTGTTGGGCATCACAATTTTGACTTCAAACCCTAAAGAGTTTCCAACAATGGCCAATCCAATCCCCGTATTCCCAGCAGTTCCTTCGATGATCGTCATACCTTTTTGAAGTCTCCCATCTGCGATAGCATTAAGAATCATCAGTTTTGCTGCCCTGTCTTTTATTGAACCTCCGGGATTTAAATTTTCACATTTGAGGAAAATTTTAGATCCTGTGAGCTTAGAAAGGGATGGTATTTCGATTAAGGGAGTATTACCAATAGCTTCGAGGATAGACATTTTTAGTTCTCCAGAAGGAAGATTCATGCCGACAGGGATTAATTGTCGGCATGATAATTATCGCATTACGACCTTGAAGTTGACTAGTTATGTCTAAGGCACTCATTTTTACTTTCATACACGCTTGCAGTGATTAAAAAAGATTTGAGATCAGCCTTCTTTACAGATTGGCCAAGAGTGTCTTTCCAAGTGGTCTGACAATGTTCCTGTATCTTTTCTCTAATCAGCCCTTCATAGCTTCCTCTTACTCCAAGCTGTGCGAAGTAAAAAGAGGCAGGGAAAAATGACTTTTCAAAACATTGAGATTTCAATTCTGTTCCATTGATGTTCAGTGAGCATGCACCAAATTTTGTTCCAGCACTCGCATTTGCTGTCGTTAAGATAGTTAAAAGTCCAATCATGATAAACTTCATTGTGGCCCCTTTGTGGGTATTTCTAGTGTAAGTCGATTATCTTGATTTTATACTGAAATCAGGAATTGCCCATAAGGGATGTAATAACTTCTAGGGGGGGTGTACACAATGTATACACGTTAACATTTTAAAGAAGTGGTAAAGGGGGGCTTTTTAAGGGCTTAAATGGTGAGGTATTATTCAAGCACCATTGTACGAGCATCTTCAAGCAAATGTAGTCTTTGTGTCGTATCGATTTTCAATGGGAGCTGTGTAACGTAAAGAAGTCTTCGTAGGATTTCCACACCTGCGAAAGCATTAATAAGAGCAAAATCAAGTTTTACAGATGGCCTATAATTTTCCATAATGGACTTTAACTCTGGTGCTGGAATCAAAGACATTTTGAGATGTGCAATGAAAACACCGAAATCAAACTCAGGTAGTCCTTTAAAGCCAAATTCGGGATCAATGACCACGGGTCCTCGAGTGGTTTGTAACCAGCTTCGAGGATAGAAGTCACCATGAACAAGGCAATGACCTTCATTTAAGTAGAGTGTTCCTAGTAAAGAAACTTTATCAATTAATCTAGGATCGTTACGTATTAGTTTTGCTTCAGGTGTTTTATCTAAAAAGTAGGGCGTAAGATCATGGCCTTTGTCAGAGAATGGTAGACCGAAAATATAATTGTGATTTAGAGCGCGCATACTGGTGTTTTCAAATTGAGTCTCTTCCACATTTAAACTGTGCAACGACTCCAGAAAAGAGCTTAGTGAAATCATGGCCGACAGATTTTCACTTTCCCATCCTTCGTAAAGGTGTCCAAAGTCCTGGCATACACCCAAATCCTCCATGAAAACAATATTACATGTTTCATTGAAGTGAAGAATCTTAGGCATGAAATGATGATTAACCTTTGAAGCCGATGCTAGTTGATAGAACTCAAGCTCTCTTTTTAGCCGCTCTACAGGAGCTGGGATGTGTGGGAATTTGAAGCAATAGGGTGGGGAGTGTTTAGCTATGATGCTTTGGTTTTTGAATATCAACCTCAAGGCAAGATTCATATTGCCTTCGCCTGCTTTTGATATGCTTAGCAATTCCTCACTGGCAAGAAAATCAATTGTGAGAAGATATTCTTTCCAGTCTTCTAATCCCCAGGCCGTTACTGGACCTTGATTCATAGGTTACTCCATCGAAATACCCACTTGTCGAGGTGGTCATCAGTTACATCATAGCAATACTTTCCAATCGAACCGTTTTGAAGGTGCGGAGACGCAACAACAAAATCTTTGGTCTTTGATCTCTTTCTTATTCTTAAAGTCCTTATGGTATTATTTGGAAGATTTTGGATGGCGATAGGAATATTTGAAAGGCAAGAAAAGTCATCAGGGTCAGTAAGATAGCCAATAACGAACACATCCCAAGGAATAAAACCATCCATCCCCGGGTAAATGCGCCAGACAAATTTCCATATTAATGATTCTCTTCTCATCCACCGTGCAATGGGAGTTCCGTTACGTAAGACATTCATCCTCTGCTTATTCATAAGCTGATCATGCATTAGTTCTGTGGGGATCAATGTAAGAGGAATTTTCTGATCAATTAATACTTTCGTTGCATCTTTATCTCCGTCCACATTCGTGTCGGGCATAATCATGTTTTTTGCCCCCACTCCTACTTCATATTCAAGTCTGCGCCCAAAATTCACAACGACTTCTTGAATATTCGCTTTCAATTCTGGATGAAGGATAATGGTGCTTGCGATATTAGTCATTCTACCGAGAGCGAGGATTTTTAGTGGTCCTTTACGTAAAGCACTCGCTATCGCTTCTGTCGCATCTGTCGATCTTCCAAGTTGATACTTGTCTTCGGCACCTCTATAACTGGGCAATTCACTTCGTCCGACTTTATGTAGAATCTTTATTGTTTCACGTTCCATAAATTGCAGATCATTAATATTACCAAACCCAAAAGAGAGTCCTGCAATTTCGATCTCATTAGATGTTAGGGCCGAGATTAATGCAAGGCCGTCATCGACATCCGCTAGTTTTTTTCCCATGGCGAGATCATAATCCAGCCAGACCCTCTCTTTTGAGTGGACAGTGAACGACACGAGGATCGAAAAAAACAAAAGGAGTTTCAGGGAAATATTTTTATTCATGATACAAAATTATTGCCGCAATTTGGAAGGCGCCTGCAAGTCATAAATATAGTTTCATTGCCTTTGGATTTATTGAGCTTGGGCCTCTGCGCTGCTCGTTTCTTCTGTAGATTCTTTGCTTGTGCCGGAAGTGCCTTTGTCTTTTGAGTCATCTCTTTGCAGACCACACTGGGGCAAGTGGCTCATATCTGCACCGTCACATCCACCGTGTTCTAGGGAGCAACATTTTTTATCGGGGGATGATCTTTCTCCTTCCGTATACATAGTAGTACCGGAGCCATAAGCATTTACAGTAATCACTGAGAAAAGAGTAAAAAACACGGTAGATTTCATGATATCTCCTTTTTATATTACCTACAGCTGCATCATGCACAATCTGTGTAATGTTTACAGGTTAACATTACGTCTTCGAATTAAGTATTAATTTATTATCCCGGCAGATTTTTTATTCGTTCATCATAAAAACATATAGTTACTAGGTTTTAAGGATAGTGTAGTTCTTACTCTGGCAATGTTGACACATTAACATTTATGGTAGGACTCATTAAGATAACATTCAAGGAGCTTACATGTTTCGAAATATATTTTTCTTTTCTCTAAGCCTTTTTCTTATTGGCCCCGTTTTTGGGCGAGATCTCCTTAAAGAAATTTACCCATGGAAACCAATTGAAACCAATGATTTCAAGAGTCGCGTGTCTTATCTTACCGAAGAAGCCTCTCCGATTATAAATGTAATTGAAATGGATGGCCGGGGACTGACCGAGTCTAATTCGGTTAATCGCCCGTGGGGTGGATCTTTTTGGCCTTTAATCCAGGGGCAAATTGCTAATACCTGGCAGGAAAAGTCATATAGTGAACCTTGGAAATTATTAGGATGGAAGGGGAACGTTAAGAGATGGGAAAAACGTCGAGATAAAGAATTACCAAATGTTTTAAGTATGACAGAGAAGGAGCTTGCGGAATTGGCACCATCTGAGAAATATGACCTTATCTTAGGGGATAAGAGCTTTGATTTAACTAATAGAATCTGGAATTTTGCTGAGAAATGGGGAGAAACAAAAAAATGGGGATTTCTAAGTTCAATTGATATACCTGAAGGTTATCGCATCCCGAAAGCAAACAAGTTGATGGCCTTATGGGAAGGGATTTGTCATGGGTGGGCCTTAGCTGCTGGAACCTATCCGCGCCCTGAAAAATCAGTTTTCGTTTTCCTTCCGAACGGCAAGCGTGTTTTGTTTTACCCTGATGACATCAAGGCTCTTGTTTCACTTATGTATTCAAATTCTACTTTGCAAAGTCATGTACTCGTTGAGGGATATCGATGTAATGAAAAAAATCCACCAAGGGATGAATTTGGAAGGAACGTCGATAGCATGCCTCAAAAACTGGGTGAAGAAATTCTTCCACGTTGTGCCGATGTTCATCCTGCCGTATGGCATAGTTCGGTCGTAAATTTAATTGGAGTTCAAGGAAGGGCTCTTGTGACAGAAATAGATATGAATGCAACTGTCAATAATCACCCCATGGCCGGTTATAAATTCAGGTGGTTTAATCCGAATACTGGGAAGACTGGTAAAATAGCCGACTCTCTTCTTGAATTAAAAGATTATGTAGATCCTTATCAATCAGCACGTAACCCTGAAGCAACCAAACTGATTGGTGTTGAAATGGACATGGTCTACGTTGACTGGGTAACGCCAAAAGATAATTTAACCAATAGCATTGAAGATGACAAACTTAAAACCCAAACATTCTTGTATGATTTAGAACTTGATAAAAATGGCAACATTGTAGGAGGGCAGTGGAGGGCCGAAAGAGTAATAAAAAAATATGACCAGGATGAAGATGGAGTCGCTCCAAGTATTAAGCAGCCAGACTTCTTCTGGGTTGCACCTAAGGATTATAAAAATTATTTCAAACCTCTAACGCTTGAACCTTGGAATACAAAACTTCCTGTTCCATCAAGTTGGGGGACCCCCGCTCGTTCTGCCCATGCTTTCACCTATCATATGACGCATGATTTTGGTTTCGATGAGAAGTGTACGGTGTTGGCAATCAAGGGAAAAGGCAGCAAAGAGGTTCCCTGTGAATTTAAATATCCAGCCCCACAACCACTTATAAATGTGGTGGAGGAGTTGGTTAAGATGTCTCAGGAATAGGTATATTTCCTAAAGTTGACTTACTTTGCCTGTCAATGTTAACGTGTCAACATTGACAGGCAAGCATCAGGAGTCATCATGAGAACTAAAGATTTATTTGCTATAATTTTACTTATGGTCTCAACAACCACATTTGGATCGAATTTAACCAAATGGCCAAAACATAGTGATCCTGCTCTCGTTTCAAAAAATTTCATTAAGATTTATGAACAATTACCACTTACAGGGTCACATGATTTAGCCGGAACTGGTTGGTCTGATGACTTTTGGCCTAAGCAAAAAGGTCTTATTAACCGACGGTGGAATTCAGCAGGAGAACCAGGATTTGATCTTCTGTCACCGTCGCGTGACTCAATAAAAAAAATGTCTGCTGAAGAGATTGGAAAACTTGCTCCAACTGAAAAGTATGATCTTTGGCTTGGTAATTACGACTACCCATTAGTCAAAAGAGTAAACTCTCTGGCCGACAAAAAATCAAATGACTGGTCTGGGATATGTGATGGCTGGTCTCCAGCATCTCTCTACTATCCCGAACCTAGACCAGTTATTGCAACTAATCCTGATGGCATTAAAATTCCTTTCGGTGCCAGCGATATAAAAGCTTTAATCTCTTTTTATTATGCCTATGAGGTAAAAACACCTACTTCGCAAGTTGGTCTTCGCTGTTATTTGACAAGAGGGTTTACAGGGTTAAGTAGGGGTTGTGGAGATGACGTTAATCCAGGAGCATTTCATATTATCATAGCAAATAAGTTAGGGATTGAGAAACATGGGTTCATTGCTGATGTCGATCGCTTAAAAGAAGTGTGGAATCAACCAGTGGTAGGTTTTAATTCTCTTGTTAAGATGACAAAGCTTCCAAACCATCGTGCGGCTAAAGATGCTGTAGTTGAGATATTAGTAGAAACAGAATTGATCTATGTCGATGAATCAGCTCCACAGTGGAGCACCATTTTGGGCACATCAAAACAACAGTATTCTTCTCTTAAACTTGAATACACGCTCGAGCTTAATGTCCTTGGGGAAATTATAGGAGGAGAATGGATCTCATGGATTCGCCCCGATTTTTTGTGGTTTCGGCAAAAAGCTGAATTCACTGGAAATTTCAAACCATTGGAAGATTTGTATCATTTGTCTCAGAACAAATTAGACATGGAGAAATAAAATGAAACGAATACTTCTTGTTGACGATGATATGGATATTACAAGATTGTTAAGTGAAGTCCTTTCGGAGTCATATTTGGTTTCAACTGCAAGTAATGGCGTCGAAGCACTATTTCTGATTAAAAATACAAATTACGATTTGGTTATTACTGATTTCTCAATGCCCGTAATGGATGGTGTGAAATTTTTAAAAATATTAAGAAAAGAAAACGAGACGATCAAAGTAGTTGTTTCAAGTGCTGATATGGAGGATGTTCTTCATGAGAACTTCTCGGGACTTAGAATCGAAAAATTTATAAGTAAGCCTTTCGACTTAGTTAACTATGAAGAAACCATTGCGACTATTTTTAAAAGTGAGGCCTCTTGTGCTTGAATTAAATAATGTATTAAACACAATTATAAAACATCGCGGGAAGGTAGCACATATTCATACTTCATTCTCAGATTTTCCAGAAGGTATTGAGGCACATTTTAATTTTTACAACTCTCTACTCCTGAATGAAAATCTCCCTCTTTCTAGGGCAGAAAGAGAACTCCTTGCGTTGGAGACAAGTAAGGCCAATAGATGTAGTTATTGTATAAGTCATCATGAAGTAGCATTTGAGAGACATGATTTAAACGGTATTACTCAAATCCGGAAAATACTTTTTAAAGAGTTAGCCGAAATGCTTAGTCATTCACCATGGAAGGCATCTATTCTAGAGAATAAGTTTTTAGAAAATGGAGTTTCATCTGCCGAGTGGCAACATGCTGTTATGGTTGTTAGTTATTTTAACTTTGCCAACCGCTGCGCTTTTGCAATGGGTATAAAAATCGAAGAAGATTTTAAAATTTCATGCAATTAAGGATGTTGTTTTTATTTCTGATATCAATTAGTTTTAACCTGAGAGCGTTAACTGTTCTTCGTCCTGGAGACATCATATTGCAACCTCTCAATTGCTGGACTTGTAGCCTGATCGAAGCTGAGGAAGGGTCAATTTACTCGCATATGGGATTGGTTATCAAAGCTGATACGGAGATCGTTGTTGCTGAATCGTTTGGGCAGGTTAGGGCCTTGAGTTTGAAAGACTTTCTATCAAAAACAGAGAAACATCAGGCGATTAAAATTTTACGTTTTAAAGAAGATCGTATTGTTGATGCTTATACCAAGAATAAAGATCGATATTTTGGACTCTTCCTTGAAGAATATAATGGACGGACCTATGATTCTGAATTTCGTTGGAACAACATGGATGAGCATGGGAACGAAAAATTATACTGCTCGGAGTTTGTTACAAAGTTTCTCATGGCGACTATAGGCTATCAATTTCCAACAAAATCGATGCATTATTTGAAATACAGAAAAGAATGGTTAAGGTACTTTAATGGATCTTTGCCTGAGAGAGAGATCGGTAATTCTCCCGCCGACTTTGAGAAGTCTGATGATTTTGTTGAAGTTCAATAAGAACAAGTCACTTATTAATTAGCGTTGATATCTCTTCATAAATTTCTTATCTAAATATACTTTAAGTATCCAGGCGAGTCTGTTCATGATTGATAAATGGCCCCTCGTTGCAAGCGCCAATTTGTTTCCTATCAAAAGAATTTTTAAGAATTTCTTTTGAGGCTTATAGCTAACCATAGGTAGGCGAGAGAAGTATGCTTGAATATTTATGGCAAGGACTTTCCCTTGTCTTACTGCGTAAACTCCTGCCTTAGGGAGTGGGTGATTGTTAAATGAGATGCAATCACCGGTGGCAAATATATTATCCGCTCCTTCAACAAGAAGTTTCTCATTGGTTATTAAAAAACCTTTGGGATCGCATTTTAAATTCCCTGGAATAGGGTTTGGAACTGCACCTGTTGTTACGAAAACATAGTTAGCGCTAAAGGTATGGCCTTTATCACAAATGATATTCCCTAAAAGGTAAGATACAACTTCTGTTTGCGTCTGTACCTGTATGTCGAGCTTCCTTAGTTGAGTCCTAGCTTTTTTTCTTGCCGATTCTGGCAGCTCAGGAAGTATCTCTTGGTTTTTAGTAAATAGTGTTATTTTGCACCCAGTCCTTATTGAGATTGCCGCTGCAATCTCGCATCCGGCACTTCCAGCGCCAATGACAGCTATTTGTAAATTTGATTTTTCTTTTAAAAAATGTGTCCACTTAGGGATTAGACGAGATAAAGGCTTTACGTAAATTAAATGCTCTTCTCCTTGATGATCGCATTTGATTTTATGTGGGTGTATTCCTGTATTGACTGATAAGCAATCATAACCAATAACTTCCCCTGTTGAGAGAGTGATTTTGCTTGATGCAGTGTGAATATATTTCACTTCGGCATGAATAAAACTGATGCCGCAACTTTCTGAAATTTTCTTAAGGTCAAATACGATTTGATCTTCTTCGTAGTATCCTGCCATAAAGCCTGGGAGCATGCCAGAATAGGGTGCTTTTAACACGTCAGAAACTAAAACGATTCGAATATCAGCTTGAAGATTACCCACAAGAGCATTGATTGCAATGAGATTGCTGTGACCTGCGCCGACCATAACAAGTGTTTTCATAATATTCTCATTCTATTAACTCAAGAGTAGTCAAATAAACTCTCAGAAAATACAATTAATCAGAGGTTATTGCATATGATAAGTGTACTTCTTTCAGCTTATAATGAAAGTTCAAATCCCTATTTCTGGAAGACAATTGATCTTGTCAAAAGTCTTAAATCTGGAGGAATGAATATCGAACTATTGGTAGGAGTGACCAAAGGGGATGATGATACATTAACAAGACTTGTAGATAGCGGAGTAAAACTAGTTGAAATCCATACTAACAAGCGGGCAGAACGTTATAACGCTGCTTTTAAGGTATCAACTGGTACTTCAGATAGTTGGATACTTTTAAATCATCCTAGAAGTTGCCTCCAGGAAAATGCCTTTCATTCACTTCTTGCGCAAAATAATTCCGTAAAATGGGGAGCTTTCACACATGAGTTTGATTTTGACCATCCTTTACTTATTTTCACTTCGTGGTGGTCCAATTCTGTTCGTGGAGATATTAAGAAAATTTTCTATCTAGATCACTGTCTATTCGTTCGAAAAAGCCTACTGGAGAAGGTTGGTGGTCTCCCATCGGTTGAGATATTTGAAGATACAATTCTTTCTTTAAAACTCGGTGAGCTTTATCAACCGACTAGATCAAGCTGGAAAAGCACAACATCCGCTATCCGCTTTAAATCTAAAGGTGTTTGGAATCAAGCTATTCAAAATCAAATGTTAAAGCTTCGTTTTCTGCTTGGGGAATCAGACTCTCATATGAATGATTCATATGAGAAGAGTATAAACTTAAACCGTTAAGGTATATATGATTGATAATCATTTTAGAAAAGCCTTTGCAAAAATTTCACCTGTTGCCGTTAGGGCCTTAGCAACGCTTAACATTTCTCCAAATCATATCACCATCTTCGCTTTTCTCATTTCATCCTCTGCGGCCATCTCGATTATTTACGGTTACTATCATGTAGCCTTAGTTCTTTGGTGGAGCGGTAGACTTTTGGATGCTTTCGATGGGCAGCTTGCTCGCTACACTAACAAGGCTTCTCCCTTTGGGGCCTTTCTTGACTTGACCTTAGATATGATGGCCTATTCTATTGTGGTCTTAGGATTTTTTCTACATCTTCCACAATTCTCAAAATGGTGGGTCGCTATTTTGGTTCTCTACATTGGTTGCATAACCACTGCCTTATCCTTGGGTACGTTAATGGATAAAACGAATGTCAGAAATGAAGATAATAGGGGATTACGCTTGGGAGCGGGGTTGGCCGAAGGTGGGGAAACAGGGATCGCTTATTCATTATTCTTGCTCTTCCCAATGCATCTTTCCGTCCTCCTTCCTACTTGGTGCCTAGTCTTGGTCTTAACAATTCTATTTAGATTTATTTTAGCTTTTAAACTTTCAAGGAATTCATAATGCTTTTTATTCAGGCACTTATTGGAATGCTTTTTTTTATCTCCGTTTCTTTTGCGATGAGTGAAAGGAGAGAATTGATACCTTGGAAAAAAGTCTTCCTAGGCTTCTTGATGGCTTTTGGTATGGTTTTGATCCTTACCTCTGTTCCAGCAGTTGCGAATTTCTTCTTATGGCTAAATAAGGGGGTAGGTGTTTTGGATAAAGTGACTCAGAAGTCTTCATCCTTTATCTTTGGTTATCTTGGCGGAGGTAGCACTCCCTTTACTGTGGTAAATCCTGAAAATCTATTTGTTATTGCCTTTCGTGTGTTACCACTTATTTTAGTCGTAACAGTTTTATCAAATATATTGTTTTATCTTCGAATTCTTCCATTCATCATCCGATTATTTTCGAAGCTCCTTCATCGAACTTTAGGGATTTCTTCGCCATTAGCTTTCGGTGCAGCGGCTTCAGTATTTTTAGGAACAATAGAGTCGCCACTAATTATAAAGCAATATTTAGGTAAGCTGAGCAGGGGAGAACTCTTTTCCCTAATCAGCTGTTCAATGGCAACTGTCGCTGGTTCTGTGATGGTCTTATACGCGACGACTCTTTCGCATGTGTTGCCCAATGCGATTGGGCATTTAATGATCGCTTCGTTAATGAGTGTACCCGTTGCCTTGTCCTTATCATTTATGGTGATTCCTCATGGTGACAAAATTGATTTTACAGTGAGTGAGTCAACGGGCCAAGTTTTCACAAGTTTCTTTGATGCTATTATGACGGGGATAAAAGACGGATTAGAAATGGTTCTTCAGATTGCTGCTACATTGCTGGTGCTTTTTGCTTTAGTTTATCTTGTAAATGAAATGCTTTCCTTGATTCCAGGAAACTACTCATTGGAAATTATTGTTGGTTGGATTGCTCGGCCTGTTATGTGGTTAATTGGAATTCCTTGGGGAGAAACTCAAATCGCTGGTGAATTAATGGGGATTAAAATTATTCTTAATGAATTCGTCGCGTATCTAACACTCCCTCAACATATGGCCAGCTTGTCACCACGAACCATTACAATATTAACATATGCTCTTTGCGGGTTTGCAAACTTGGCGAGTGTTGGAATTATTATTGGTGGTTTATCGTCACTTCTGCCCGAGAGAAAAAAAGAAGTTGCGGAGTTGTCGGTGAAATCGTTAATTGTTGGGAATATGGCAACAATGATTACTGGTCTTCTTGTAGGACTAGTTTATAGCTGATCATCCTGATGTTATTAAGACGAATTGAAGGTAGAGAAATATAGCAAAAGCGAGAGTAATAAGCGTGAGAAGTGGTATTATAATCTTTTTATGAGTATTCATGTTCCCTCCTCGTTTTACTTTGCAATTTCGATGCCTGCTAAGAACAGCATTCATCAAATGAAAAGTGACATGGACGGTTTAGTCCAGAGTCACCATTCTTCTCACATTCCTTTATAAACCGTTCTAGAATAGTATTCATCTCTTTAAGAGCTTTCATCTGTTCATCAATCTGTTTTTTTTTCAAAATAGCTACGTTCCTTCCTGCTCGACATGACTTTTTTTCCTGTTGAAGATCAATGAGGTCTTTTATTTCTTTGAGAGTGAAACCTGCGTGCTTTGCTTTTGTAATAAAATCTATCCTGACAAGAATATTTGGGGGATAGATTCGGTGACCTGCATCAGTTCTGTTGGCCTTGGGGAGCAGTCCCTTTGTCTCATAAAAACGTAAAGTCTCTCGATCGAGTCCAGTTTTATCAATAACTTCTTTCGTTTTCATTTTTTACACCTTGTACTAATGAAATAGAACTTGCTCTGGTAGTATACTACATAGTGTACACTGAATCCAGTGATCACCAACAGAGAGAATATTTATGGAAAAGATTAAAAATATAGAAAATAAATCGGGCCTATTGATTGGAGGGGGGATTTTTGCGGGAATTCTTTCATCCTTATGTTGTGTTGGCCCCCTTGTATTGACCCTGCTGGGTGTTTCTGGAGCGGCTACGCTTTCAAAGCTTGATGTACTTCGAGTCCCAATGATTATAATGGTAGTCACACTTTTTACTATTGCTGGTTGGGTACTCTACAGAAAGCGCAAGATTTGCGAACCTGGTTCGATCTGTGCTGATCCGAAAAAGTATAAAAGAATGGTCATTACTTATTGGATAGGACTAGTTATCGCTATTGTAGGCCTATCATCACCGCAATGGGTTGCTTTTCTATTTGGTTAATAACAAAGGATTCGTTATGAAAAAGATACTTCATATCTTCTTATTTTTAATATCACTAAACTTTGCTTATGCTGGGGCCGGAAAGCAAGCTTGTTTCAAAATTAATGGCATGTCTTGCGCGACTTGCTCGATTACAACCAAGGCTGCAATTAAAAAACTCGCGGGCATAAAAGAAGTACTGGTTTCTTTTGAAGAAAAAAGTGCTGTCGTTGACTATGATTCAAGTCTCGTCAGCTCTAAAGAAATAAAGTCAAAGATAGATTCAGTTGGCTACGAGGCCAGTGAAACTTCGTGCAAAATAAAAGGATAACGGAATGGACTGTTGTAATGACAAATATGATTACGACATATTAATTATAGGGAGCGGTTCAGCGTCATTTGCTGCGGCCATTAAAGCTTCTGAGCTTGGAAAGTCGGTGGGGATGATTGAGCGAGAACAATTAGGAGGAACCTGCGTAAATTTCGGCTGCGTTCCTTCCAAAACCCTGATCCGAGCAGCAGAAACCAAACATAGAATTGAAACGAGTCATTTTGGCGGGATAGCACCTGCAACAGCATTGATTGATTTTCATCAATTAATGGAAGACAAGAATTCACTCGTTAGTCATTTAAGGCAAGCAAAATATAAATCTGTCCTTGAAAAAAACAAAAACATCACGCAAGTTCATGGCAATGCTACATTTGTTGACTCTCATACGGTTAATGTTGATGGGAAAAACATCTCAGGGGCCAAAATTTTAATCGCCACTGGAAGTACGGCCATTATTCCTGAGATTCCAGGATTGAAAGAGGTAAATTATTTAACAAGTCAAACAGCTTTTGAACTTGAGGCTTTACCTGAAAGGCTTATTGTTGTTGGTGGAGGCTATATAGCTTTAGAAATAGCTCAGATGTTTCAGCGCTTAGGATCTAAGGTGACGGTTATCCAGAGGAGTGATATTTTGTTCCATGAAGACAATGAAGTCTCTGAATGGATTTCGAAATATCTAGTTGAAGAAGGTATTGAGATATTAAATCATTCTGAAATTAGCAATGTCTCCCGCACTGAAAATGGCATTAGAGTAAATATAGTCCGAAAGGGCAAATTGATTGAGAGAAAATCAGATCAGATCCTTATTGCCACAGGAAGGAAGGCGAATACTAATGGTTTAAATTTAAGCACGGTAGGTGTTGAACTCAATCAAAATGGCACGATTAAAGTAAATGAATTTAATCAAACATCACAAGATCATATCTATGCCGCTGGCGACGTTTTAGATTCGATGGCCCTCGTTTATGTTGCTGCCTATGAAGGCAATCTTGCCATCGAAAATGCAATTTCAGGAAATAATAGGTCAGTTGATTATAGTGTAATTCCTTGGGTCATCTTTTCTGATCCCCAGATTGCAGGTGTTGGTCTAAACGAAACACAAGCGAAGGCCCAAGGTATTGAATATGATACTTCATTTTTAACTATGGATAATGTGCCCCGTGCTATTGCAGCGAGGGACACAAGAGGATTTCTAAAGCTCTTACGAAAAACAGGAACCGATCAGCTTATTGGTGCTCGCATCGTTGCCCCAGAGGGATCAGAGTTGCTTATGGAGTTGAGCTTAATGATTAAATATAAAATACCAATCTCAGAAATCGCTTCCTCGCTTCATCCCTATTTAACATTAGGGGAAGCGGTCAAACTTGCTGCCCAAACATTCGATAAGGATGTTAAATCTTTAAGTTGTTGTGCGAGTTAGAAGCCTGTCTATGAAACACATAAATATTCCTCTGTGAGTGGAGCATCGTTTATGCAGATATCACCTTTAGGCCAAAGTTGCGTGAATGCCTTTGAAAAAAAAGAACATCTTTGTTTTGGTGTCAGTCCATTCAATTCACTATTCTCTCAAGATTATTTGGAAAAATTGATAGACTGGAGCTTAGAAAACTTTAGATCTTTTCATTTCTTTCTCCCTGATGAACCTACCATTTATACTTTGGAGGCCATGGGCTATACTACAGAAGAAGCTAGGCGGAAAATGAAGAAGCAGATTAACTGGTTAAGAAATAAGATGCACAAAGCATTAGAGTCAAAAAAACTAACACCGAAGAATCACATTCTTGATCATGCGACACTTACGGCCAATGATTTTTTTCGAAAAGAATTAACCCACGTTTCTCAACTATTTGATACCAACGAAAATTTTCGAAATATATGCCTAGAATCTTCTCGATGGGTATTAATGAACAAAATTGATGAAAACATGATAAATGAAGTTTCCTTATTGAAAGCTGTTAAATATTTCCTTTTTGAAATACCAATGTTTGCAGCAACGAATAAAATTGTCGGCACTGAGACGTCCTTGTTTTGTTACCATCAGTCCATAAGTTTTCATGAAAAGCTATATTCAAACAACCTGTGTTACAAACCTGAAATTGGGCAAGGTTACGCCACAATTAATGTGTAGATGCGTTGTTACCTTGCCTGGAAATTTTGACGATATTATGCCTTTTTATAGTTCTAATTTTACTAACATAGTCACACCTTGTTTCGAATCAGTCAGCAAAGTGAGTTTTATATGATTCAAAAAATACTGACCATCTTGGGTAAGCAGTTTGCAAAGTTTTTGAATAAACCTAACTCGCAATATACCTCTACCTCCGTTTTTACACCGGCCCAGCTTAGAGCAGTGTTGAAACCGGGGGATGTCATCTTAGTTGAAGGTAATTTACGAATGAGTACTGCAATAAAATATTTAACCCAGTCTACATGGTCACATGCTGCTATTTATACTGGCAATCAAACTGACGATCAAGAGATTGAAGATCCTCTGGTGCTTATTGAAGCGGACGTAGAAAAGGGTGTGGTTGCTGTCCCACTCAGTAAGTATTGTTCACTCAATACGCGCATCTGTCGTCCTGTGAGGTTGACGCTCGATGACTGCCAAAAAGTAGTTCAGTATGCAGCTTCGCGGATCGGAAATACATATGATCTAAAAAATGTCTTTGATCTTGCTCGATATTTATTTCCAACCCCCCCCGTTCCTATAAAATTGAGAAGACGTCTCTTAGCATTTGGGAGTAGTGAGCCAACCAAAGCTATTTGTTCCACTCTCATAGCGCAGGCGTTTCAATCTGTTCGTTATCCAATACTACCTAAAGTTACTCACGGAGTGGATCAACTTGCTCGGGAGTTGGAAATACTTCAGATTAGGCACCATAGTTTATTTGTCCCACGTGATTTTGATCTGTCTCCTTATTTTGAGATAGTTAAACCGACACTGGATGGAGAGTTTAACTATAAAAATCTTCGATGGGATGTTGAGTCACGCTAGTTTGAAGTGACTTGACCATAATCAGCGATACATTCATTTTCAAGTCTAGGGTCAGGTTTATTTTCTCTTTTTATTCTAAGTGAATAAATGAGTGGGAGATTTTCCTACAACATCTTTAATCCATGCAGGCTTATCTATATGATCCTTGGAGTATCCAGTTGCCAAGAACAGATCATCGAATCCAAGACTTTTGATTTTTTCTGATTCTATCTCTCCCTTGATATTTCCCGAGAGATTAGAATCAATAAAAATCTTGGTTGCCCTCTCATATTGATGAAAATTATCAAGAAAACTTTGAACCGTGTAATAAGTAGAAACTTCAATATTGGATTTCTTTCCCTCTCGTTTCCAAGACATATGTACTAATTCGTCATCATCAATGAGGACAACTTTCTTGGACGAGGTGTCGATTATAGGAATAAAAAGGGCCAGGTTCTTGGGAAGAAGCTTAAGATTCAGCTCAGAACATCTATTATTGATTTCGTATTCATCGGCTCTGGCGGTAACGAGAATCGAATTTTTAACAGCATTTAGTCTTGAAATACTGACGATACCACTAATTTCTTCGCCCAGAATCTCATAATCAGAAAGTAATAAATGGTTTTGTGGAAGTTGAGCATACTTTTTAAGCAGAGCTTGTGCGGAATAGCAATGTTCAAGTTCGATTTTGTATTTGCTAAGACGCTTACTCCAAAGGTTATGGATACTTTCATCGTCATCAAGCACAATAATCTTAGTGATTCCGTTTAAATTGATTTCCATTGGGAAATTTGATGGTGGCGAAGCTTTTGGCAAAGTTAACCGGACAATTGCTCCGTTATTATTGCTAACTATGATTCTACCACCTAGGTCCTCCACTTCTTTTTTCGCATTGTAAAGGCCAAGTCCATTACCATTTGATTTTGTTGTAAAACCATTTTCGAAAAGATGATCTTTGAGTTTTTCGTCAAATCCTGGTCCTGTGTCCGAAATCTCTATCTGGATTTCATTTTCTATTTCTACGGCATTGATAGTCACAACGCCCGTGTGCCCCATGGCCTCTGCTGCATTTGATATCAGATTACATGCGACTCGTTTGAATTGAGTTGAACCCATCGAAGTAAAGAGTTGATAATTATGAACTCCATTTTCAAATTTCAAGAATAGATCAGGGTAAGATCGGTATTGCAGCTTCTTTTCTTGTATAACCCAATCAATATTTGAATTAATATGGGCCAACAGAGTAGATGTTACTCTTTCTTCTTTTCTCATTTTTAAAAGATTGTGTGCAATTCCTTCAATCCTGCTTATGGCCATTAAAATGAGCGATCTTTCCGATTCAGGAATGAGCGATAGGGATTCTTTGGTTGATTTTAAGGCCTCAAGGGGAGATCTAATGTCGTGTGCCAGTTGAAGTGACTGTCTCCCAAGTTTAACATCTGATTCAAGACTTATTTCTTTTTTGAAGAATGATTCCCACGACTTTTTCAATCTTATGGTTTGATTCAAAATCAAGAGAGTAATAAAAGACCCCAGTCCAATTTGAAGCATGGGGAAGGTAAAAATGATTCTTAGATCATTCAAATTATCATTTAGGTTGGTAAGAAAGAGGATAATTAAGCCTAGTTTTAGAGGAATGTTTTTTGCTCGCTTTTGAAAAACGCAGTATATTGAAGTCAAAGTGAAGATGGGAGCAACATGAAACCAAAGTTTCCCAACACTAGCTGTTTCAAGCAGATCGTTCTGAATAGATATCAATACGACAAGAGAGAAGGCAGCAAGTGTTGCCAAATAGTTAAGGCGCTTTTGTATTTTGTTCCTTGTTCCTATTGAGTAAATAGATACCAGCCAGATCGTTATAACACTCGATATAAGAGTTATTTTATATACGGGAAGCATTTCAAAAAAGTGATAACAAATTCTGCTTCTGCATAAACCCAGTATAAAGCTTGAGACGCCAATAAGTGAGATAAGAATCTGATCTCCCCATAATACTCTTGGGGCCAGAGTGGGGAAAGAGATTGCGGCTAGAATTAAACAAAGCAGTGGAATTACAATTTTTGAGAAATTCTCAGTAAGCTCAGCGACATATTTTTTATGGTGGAGATTAGAATTATCGCCAATCTGGACATTTCTAACGTCTAGGCCTTTGTTAACCAGAAATTTTACGTAGACGATAACTTTTAGTTCATTTTCATCGTTTTTTCTAAGAACTGTCTCGGGAATAAAATATTGCCTCTCAATGTCCATTCTGTAGGAGTAGTTTGGCGGAAAGTCGCCAGTTTGTCCGATGAGAATATTGTTCACATAAACTTTATCAACATCACCAATCTTTCCGAGGTAGATCCCAGTTTTATCAGTATTTGAATCGGCCCTGAATGAAGTCTTATATTCGATAAAGCCCTGATACTCTCGTTTAACTATAGGCCTAGATGGATTAATGGATTGCCACTGAGATGATTCCGTTTCATCAAGAGACTGAAATGTTCTGTAGGACCAGTCCATTGAATAAGCAGGATTTAATATTAATAATAGGAGCATTGATAGAAGGAGTTTCATCTCAGTATTTCTCCAGCCATATAAACTCATGAACTGGGTGAACGATTCCAGATTCTTCGGTAAATACTTTCGCCAGTACCGACTTCAATGCTTCAGTGCTTTTCTCAGGAAAGGTATTCATGTCCGTATTATAAATAAATGAAAAGAACTGGCTTCCTTCTTCAGTGAAACCACTGTCAGCATCCCAAAGACCTTTTAAGTCCACATCCGTTTTAATCATGCTGCGAGCAATAGATAGCCCCTGACTTTTGTTGGCCTCTTCAAGAGGGGCCAGTAGGATGTCGCTGTCCCCATGCTTTGATACTTGTCTTAACTCGGGATGCTCTCTTAGTGGATGATTGCGGGAACCCATCATAATCGCCATGGCACCGTTGTTAGTGAGTCTCTGAGTGATCTTTGGAATAATAGTAGGAGCAATGTGATAGAAGACATAGCTGGCTAAGATTAAATCATATGCATGGTCATCAGGATGCAAAAAATATTCATCCGCTTTTTGATTAATCTCGGTAACACTGCTAACCATTATCCTGACTTTTCTGGTGGCATTTTTTAAAGCGTCTTCTGCCGGTTCAAGGAGGTATAGATCAATTTCAAGAGATTCGGAGACTTCTTTTATTGATTCTACATAAAGCTTAGTCATCTCCCCATCACCGCAGCCAATATCTAAAACCTTTATGCGTTTACGGCCCTTGAGTTCTAATGGGAAGGATTCAATAAAGTAGGAAAGCACTTTTCCTCGAAAATCTGTTCGTTTTAAAAATACTTGATACCCGTTTGAGTATGATTTGCTGTCGCTTGATTCCGTGTGATATGTCGTTTTACTCATTTGAGACCTTTTTAATTCGGGATAATTTATCCAAGGTGTCATTGATACTCTTCTCCCTTTCAAGGTTCTTGTCGAGCATGATTTTTAGTTCAGTGTCTTGTACTTTATTCTCTTCTTTTAAAAATTTTAAAAGATTAAACAAATTATGTAAGTCGCGTCTGAGATCATGTTGGATGTTAAGGATCTGTTCCATTAGTGGGCACCCATGTGTAAATTCTTTAATTTATTTTGCTTCAAGAAGTTAGAAAGATTGGAATGGGACATTTGCATGGCCTTGCAAGCTTGTCTCATACTTCCGTCATTTCTTTTGATCATCGCCTCGGCTATCTCTTTTTTTAGAAAAATGAGAAATTCTGTGAGTCCATGTTCTTCGACGAAATCAAAGTAAGCTTCAGGAATAAAGCTATTTGTTTGCGTTAGATTTAATTTTATATGGTTTGGAAGTACATCAGGGGTAATGAGTCTTTGACCATTTACGATCCAATTTTCTACCAAGTCTTGTATTTCTC
>JAIEMA010000031.1 GCA_019752535.1 Bacteriovoracaceae bacterium | reverse complement strand
GAACCCGGAAGTCAAGCTCAGTTGCGGCGAAGGTAGTGCCAGGGGAACTTGGTGTGAGAATAGCAAGATGCACCCACCTTTTTTTTGAAAGCCCTCGAAAGAGGGCTTTTTTTTTGCCATGAGAATAAAAGCGCTCAAACAGTTTTTCATAAGAATGGCGACACTGATGTGTCTCTATTCTGTTTTGCGTTTGGCATTCTTACTCATCAATCAAGATCAATACTCAACACATTCAGCGGGGACATTATTTTTAAGTCATCTGTATGGATTGAGATTTGATCTAGCCGCCCTAGCGTGGATCAATGCGGTCTTTTTATTCTTTACACTCATACCAGCGAAGTTTGAAAAAATTGAGAGAGCACTCTTTCTTTTAGTGAATGGTGCCTTTATTGGTGGATCGATTGCTGATCTAGAGATATTTCGTTTTAACGGTAAAAGAATCTCAATGGAGTTTTACACCACTCTCGGCGAAGATTTTTGGCAGCAGCTGGGCCAGGTATTAGCTTACTACTGGCCGCTGACCCTATTAACTGTATTTGTGTTTGTGGTTGTCTGGTGGCTTGATCAGAAAATTTCTCAAAACTTATCAGAGCGAAAAATTTCTTTAAAGTACGGGATCCCACTTCTTCTCTTCTTATTAGGTTCAAGCTTTGTCGCCATAAGAGGTGGCCTACAATTTAAGTCTATTCATGTTCAATCTGCCTTTATTCAAGGTGAAAACGAACTAGGACATCTTGTCCTGAATTCGCCTTATCATTTTCTTCGAACTTTCTCGACACCAAGGGCTGCTAAAATCGCCTGGTTTAGTGATGTCGATCTCAAAACGAAGCTCACAGAGCTTCACTCTCAATCGTCCTATCCTGGACATAAAAATCAAAACGTTATCTTAATTATTTTAGAAAGCTTCTCCCTTGAATATATCGAGGAGGGTTATGCCCCATTTCTTAAAGAACTCTCTCGAAAAGGACTTCTATTTCCGAAGCATTTTGCCAATGGGCGAAGATCAATTGAGGTTTTATCCTCACTCTTTGATGGTGTCCCATCAGTTCAAGAAGTTCCATTTTCAAAATCTAACGCCCAAGGCATGAAGCTTAGTGGTGTGGCCACAAAACTGAAGAATGCAAAATATTCGACAGCCTTTTTTCATGGCGCTGCTCGAGGATCCATGGGGTTTGAAGCTTATTCCCTCTCTCACGGAATTGAAAAATACTATTCTCGCGAAGACTACGCTGGCGAAGAGAAGGACTTTGATGGGCAGTGGGGAATTTATGATGGCCCCTATTTAAAGTTTGCGATCAAGAAAATGAGTGAGCTGAAAAAACCTTTTTTTGTAGGTGTTTTCACTCTGAGTTCTCATCAGCCTTATGCCATACCGAAAGAATTTAAAGGCAAATTTCCAAAAGGAAGTTTAGAAATTCATGAAAGTATTGGTTACGTGGATCAAATGCTGCGAGAGTTTTTTGAAGAGGCGCAAAAACAAGAATGGTATAATGAAACACTTTTTGTTTTAACGGCCGATCACACACAAAAATTAGAAAAAACAAAGTTTCTTAATTCTTTGGGGCAGTATCGCGTGCCTCTCATCCTCTTTCATCCAAAAATTCAATTTGATAAAAAGCTCGCTCATAAAGTGACGGAGCATATTGATCTCCCTGTTACAATTCTAGATTTTCTAGACGTGGATGAATTGGGTTTGTGTGCAATGGGTGAATCTATTTTTAGCCCAGGTGAGGGAAAAGCCCTGCATTTTCTGCAACCAGGCTGGCAGTATATTAAGGGGCAACGTGTCGTTCAATGGGTTGAAAATAAAGAGCCGCAGGAATGGATTTGGAATGCTGAAACTGGGGAAAGAAAACCAGTAGAATTAACAAATCTTAAAACTGAATCTCAGTATTATATTCAATATCTTTTTAATGGTTTTAGGGCCAACAAGTGGCCTTTTGCGCTTCGCGAATAGTTGCCACTCAAAAACCCTATAAGTTACCATAAATCATCAATATTCTTCATTTTTCTTAGGATGCCGTTATGCAACCACTGGCGACCTCGATACACACAACTTCTGACGATTACCGTGCAAACTTTGATCATAACAAAGGATTGCTTCAAGACTTAAAGTCGCGTTTGGAAAAAACGCGCTTAGGTGGTGGAGAGGATGCGATCAAAAAACATAAAAGTCGCGGCAAGCTCATGGCCCGTGAACGTATTGATCGTGTGCTTGATCCCCATTCACCTTTTTTAGAACTCAGTACTCTAGCGGCCAACGGCGTTTACGATGATGACATCGCTAGTGCTGGAATGGTGACAGGTATTGGTCTGGTTCACGGAGTAGAGTGTTTGTTTGTCGCCAACGATGCGACTGTAAAAGGTGGAACCTATTTTCCACTCACTGTAAAAAAACATCTTCGTGCTCAAGAGATTGCTCGCGAAAATCATCTGCCGTGTATCTATCTGGTGGATTCAGGAGGCGCCTTTCTTCCTAAGCAAGATGAAGTGTTTCCAGATAAAGAGCATTTTGGACGCATCTTTTTTAATCAAGCTCAAATGAGTGCCCTTGGTATTCCACAAATTGCAGTCGTGCTTGGCTCTTGCACAGCCGGTGGCGCCTATGTGCCAGCGATGAGTGATGAAACCATTATCGTGAAAGGCAATGGCACAATCTTTTTAGGTGGCCCACCATTAGTGAAAGCAGCGACTGGTGAAGAGGTGAGTGCGGAAGATTTAGGTGGGGCCGTGGTGCATACCTCAAAGTCAGGCGTGGCCGATCATTTTGCAGAAAACGAAGAAGAAGCGCTCGCAAAATGCAGAGACATCATTTCAACGCTTAATTATCAAACGAGCAATCCTAATAAGTTTATTAAGACAGAAGTTCAACCTCCTCTCTATCCACCGGAAGAGATTTTGGGAGTGCTTTCTCGTGATACCAGAAAGCCATTTGATGTGAGAGAAATTATTGCTCGCTTGGTGGATGGATCAGAGTTTCAGGAATTCAAAGAAAATTACGGTTCAACTCTGGTTTGTGGATTTGCTAAAGTTCATGGCTACCTGGTTGGAATTGTCGCCAATAACGGAATTCTTTTTTCAGAATCCTCTCTTAAAGGCGCGCACTTCATTGAACTTTGTGGGCAGAGAAAAATCCCACTCGTTTTTTTACAAAACATCACTGGCTTCATGGTTGGAAAACAATACGAGAATGAAGGCATCGCTAAAAATGGAGCGAAACTCGTCACAGCTGTCTCCACTGTTCAAGTGCCAAAGTACACGATTGTGATTGGTGGCTCATTCGGTGCAGGAAATTACGGCATGTGTGGTAGAGCATTTGCTCCACGCTTTCTCTTTATGTGGCCAAATGCCCGTATTTCAGTCATGGGCGGAGAGCAGGCGGCCAATGTGCTCGCCACTGTTCGCCAAGATGGGTTGAAGCTTTCAGGCAAACCTCAAATGAATGAAAAAGAGTTGGAGGAATTTAAGCGTCCGACACTTGAAAAATATGAACTTGAGGGCTCTGCTTATTATTCTAGCGCGCGCATTTGGGATGATGGCGTGATCGATCCGACGCAAACGAGAGATATCCTAGGCCTTTGTTTATCAACTGGTCATAATAAAGAATTTGGCGATCCGAAGTTCGGCGTCTTTAGGATGTAATGATGAATTATCTCAAGCACACGATAGACTCTGACGTTGTAACGGTCACATTAAATCGTGAAGACGTTCATAATGCTTTCAATGCAGAACTTATCGCTGAAGCGACGTCACTGTTTAAAGAGCTCTCCACCAAGTCGCTAAGACTTATGGTTCTCACAGGTGAGGGGAAATCGTTTTGTGCTGGAGCAGATCTGAACTGGATGCGCTCGATGAAGTCTTGGAGCGAGGAAGAAAATTTTAAAGATTCAAAAAAACTCGCAGGTCTCTTTAGAACATTAAATGAAATGCCTTTTCCTGTGATTGGAAGAGTCAACGGTCATGCTTTAGGTGGTGGTGCGGGACTTGTGGCTTGTTGTGACTATGTGATCTCTAGTGAGAAAGCTCTATTTGGATTTACAGAAGCACGCTTAGGTCTATTGCCTGCCGTGATTTCACCCTATGTGATGGCGAAGATTGGAGAATCTCAAGCCCGTGCTTGGTTTCTCTCTGGTGAGCGCTTTGGAGCTGAGCAAGCTCAGCGCATGAATCTTGTTCATCAAGTTGTGCCTCTTGAGAAATTAGATGAAGCCATAGAGGCCGTGAAGAAAAGTTTTCTAGCGGCAGGTCCTGGGGCCGCGAGAGAAGCGAAATCCCTTATCTATCGCGTGAGAGTGTCTCATGAGGTCGAAGATATGACGTGTAAAACCATTTCACGCATTCGTATTGGAAGTGAAGGACAAGAAGGCATGCGTGCTCTCCTAGAGAAGCAAGCTCCAAATTGGGTGAAGCCATGAAAATAAAAAAAATCCTTATTGCTAATCGCGGAGAGATTGCTGTTCGAGTGATCAAGAGTGCTCGCGCCATGGGAATTAAGTCTGTGGCCCTCTACGCTGACGATGATGCGAAACTTCCCCATGTCTGGATGGCCGATGAAGCCCATGGACTAGGGAGCGGAACCCTTAAAGAGACCTATCTTAATCAAGAAAAAATTCTTGGCATTGCAAAGTCATCAGGTGCTGATGCGATTCATCCAGGCTACGGTTTTCTTTCTGAAAACAGTGGCTTTTGTAAAATGGTTGAAGCGGCTGGGATTATTTTTATCGGACCCACTCCTGAAGCCATCGTGTTGATGGGAGATAAGATTGGCTCTAAAATTGCTGTTGAAAAATATAATGTCCCGATGATTCCTGGCTATCATGGCAGCAATCAGGATGCAGCTTTCCTCTCAGCTGAAGCTAAACGCATTGGCTTTCCTGTTCTCATCAAGGCGTCAGCTGGCGGCGGTGGGAAGGGGATGCGAATTGTTCATCAGGCTTCTGAGTTTGATGAAGCTCTTAAGGGAGCCAAGAGTGAGGCGCTTAAAGCTTTTAGTAATGATGCCGTTCTTTTAGAGAAGTATGTGACGGAGCCGAGACATATTGAAGTTCAGGTTATGAGTGACACCCATGGACAACATTTTCATCTCTTTGAACGTGAGTGCTCAATCCAGCGGCGCTATCAAAAAGTGATTGAAGAATCACCGGCCCCAAGATTTTCTAAAGAAACTCAAAAGGCCATCACTCAAACCGCTGTAGATATCGCCAAAGGTATTAATTATCGAGGGGCGGGCACCGTTGAATTCATTATGGGTGCTGATGAGAAGTTCTATTTCTTAGAGATGAACACTCGACTTCAAGTGGAACATCCGATTACAGAGATGGTGACGGGACTGGATCTCGTGGGATTGCAAATTAAAGTCGCGGCCGGAGAAAAGCTTGATTTAAAGCAAAGTGATATCCGTCAAAACGGACATGCCATTGAATGCCGCATTTGTGCTGAAGATCCTGATAATGGATTTCTTCCGACAATAGGTACTATTCACAAAATTGGATCTCCTACACTTAAAGATGTGCGATTGGATTGTGGATTTGTGGACGGATCTGTTTTAGGTGTGAACTATGATTCCATGCTGGCCAAGCTCATCACATGGGCCCCAACAAGAGAAGAAGCCATCACCAAGATGCTTTACGCGCTGGATGATGTCGTCTTTGCAGGCATTAAATCGAATCGAGATTATTTAAGACGACTTCTCTCTCATAAAGATTTTAAAGCGGGCAAGACTCATACGCATTTTATTCCAGATCACAAAGAGGAATTACTGCCCACTAAAGCTGAGTCAGTTGAATTTGCCCCTCATATTGCGGCTTATTTACTCTCTGGCGTGAAAAGAGTTTCAAAAGGTGAGGGGACTGTCGCTTCAACACCTTGGATGACTCTTAATGGATTAAGGAATTAGTATGAAAAGATCACTTCTGATTAATAATAGTTCTGTGAATTTTGAAGTTTCCACGCTTGATTCTAGTATTGTCGAATTTGAGTGGGGCGGAAAGAAGATGCGTTTTGAAGTCGTGGAACGATCAAATGACATGCTTGTGTTGCGTGATCAGAACATGCAGCAATATCGAATGAATCTGACTTCCCTTCCAGGACAAACTCTCTTTGTTTCTGGATCCGGACATGATGCTGAACTTACTGAAGCCTCATCTATGACAAAAAAGAAATCAGGTGCGATGGGAGGCCTCACGGCCCCGATGCCTGGAAAAGTCTTTAAGGTTTTGGCGAAGGCAGGAGAGGTCGTCACTAAGGGGCAAACACTTTTGATTCTTGAGGCGATGAAAATGGAGCATGCAATAAAAGCAGATAAAGATGGAAAGGTGAAAAAAATTCTCTTTAAAGAGGGTGACCTTGTTCAAGGGGGCATGGCCCTGGCGGAGTTGGAATGATTCGGATTGTAGAAGTGGGGCCTCGCGATGGGCTTCAAAATGAAAAATCAATTCTTTCAACAGAAGATAAATTTGAATTTATTCGTCTACTCTCGGATACGGGGCTCAAGACAATTGAAGTTACGAGTTTTGTCAAAGCTCCTGCTATTCCCCAAATGGCCGATGCTCATGCGCTTTTTAGTCGCGTGAAGAGTGAGCTTTCTCATTCTGATCTTTCTTTTCCCTGTCTTGTTCCCAACATGCATGGACTTGAAGACGCCCTTAAAGTGGGAGTAAAAGAAATTGCGCTTTTTACCGCTACTTCAGATTCGTTTGCTAAAAAAAATGTCAATGCAACGGTAAAAGAAACATTTGAACGCATGAAGCCCGTTGTTGAGGAAGCGAAGAAGCAAGGGATTAAAATTCGAGGCTATATCTCTACGGCCTATGGCTGTCCCTATGAGGGAGAGATTGCTCACGAGAAATTAGTCAATGCGATTAAAGAGTTCATGAAACTTGAGGTCTATGAAGTCTCAATTGGCGATACCACTGGTGTAGCAAAACCTAAGCAAGTCAAAGAGAGTCTTAAAATTTTAGTTCAAGAATTTGGTGCAAAAAAATTGGCCATGCACTTCCATGATACGCGTGGCATGGCCCTCGCCAATATTCTTATGAGCCTAGAAGCGGGAATCACCACTTTTGATGCTTCGGCCGGAGGTCTCGGTGGCTGTCCATATGCTAAAGGGGCCACTGGAAATGTGGCGACTGAGGATGTGTGGTATCTCTGTCACTCTCAAGGTCTCTTAACAGGGATTGACCTTGATAAACTCGTAAAAGCCTCACAATTTATCCTGCAAAAAGTAAATAAAGACACTCCATCAAAATTTTTGCGCGCTTATCTTAATACAGGAAACGTATGAAAACGGCTCATGAGCATATTGAAACTGAACTTGATGGCCATGTCCTTTGGGTTTGGCTCAATCGTCCAGAGGCCAGCAATGCCTATTCTGACAGCATGGTTGTGGATCTGCCCTCTGTTATCGAGGCGGCTAATCGTGACTCTCAAGTAAGAGTGATTGTTCTCGCCGCTCGTGGAAAGAATTTCTGTGCAGGTGGTGATGTTAAAGCGATGAAAGACCACACCGGGATGTTTGCTGGAGAGGCCAATGAGCTTCGAGAGCGTTATATGTTTGGTATCCAACAAATTCCTCTCGCCCTGTCGAGACTGTCAAAACCTGTGATTGCCATGGTACAAGGTGCGGCCGTTGGTGCAGGATGTGATTTGGTTGCGATGTGTGATTTGCGTGTAGCGAGTACTGAAGCGAGTTTTGCTGAGACGTTTGCTAAGGTGGGTCTTGTCCCAGGTGATGGGGGAGCTTGGTTTCTTATTCGTGCCGTCGGGCACTCAAAAGCCTCTGAAATGTTTTTTACAGGAAAAACTTATAAAGCTTCCGAGGCTCAGCAAATGGGGTTGATTCATGAAACGGTTTCATCGGACCAGCTCATCAGTCATACAAAAAAATTAGCAGAGCAACTTGCATCACTTCCTCCAATCGCTTTGCAACTTACTAAAAAATCAATACAACATGCCTATGAGAGCCCTTTAAATTTGCATCTTGATCTTGTGGCGAGCTTTCAAGCAATCACTCAAAGATCATCGGACCATCACAAAGCGGTTGAGGGATTACTCTCAAAAAAGACAATGAGCTTTGATCACAAGTAAATCGGGGCAAAATTAATTTTTGACATATCTCATCAGAGTCCGAACAATGGATTTAAGGGGATAATTAATGAAAATCATCACAGCACTTTTGGCTTCGTTGTTTCTTTCAAGTTGCGCGACTATCCACTTTAGATCAAATCAAGTTGTTCCTGTTACATTCACTGGTAATCCTCAGCATCAGAAAGAAGTTGTGATTGAAGGCAAGCGTGATTTCTTCTGGTGGGGTAATGATCCTGATCATGCTGTCGTATTTGTTGATGAAGAAGTCCGCAATGCTGGATACCCCGCGCTCTCTAAAGCCATTATCTATGAGCAGAAAAGTCCTTCTGATATTTTGATCAGCTTTCTGACGTTTGGAATCTATATGCCTCGCGCCTGGACGATTATGGGCTATACCGAGGCGAATCCTGCTCTCGTTCAACCTAAACAAAACTGACTGTCAGGAAGACTGTCTTCCATGGATGGATAATTTGGGCCAAGGATGGCCCGTTTTTATTTTCGACATCGCTAAATTGCGATCTGCTTCGTTCCTATCGTCTTCAGAACCTGCGACGTGCAGTAGCACACCTCGGTTCTTCATCCTCAGCTCCTAGCATCTCATCAATTTATCGATGTCTCACGGGCTGCTTGATTAATTTAATGATTTGATAAGATCCGCTAAGAAGTCATCTTTTACAGTCTCAATTTCTTCTTCGGTCATGCCATTAAATTCTGTGCGATCTTGAACAGTCATGGCTTCATCGTGAGAGACAACAAAACGAGAAGGGTGACGTGGGACATCGCGGCCATAGAGCTTTCTCTGTTTCGCATGAGTCATCACAAGACGCTTTCTTGCACGAGTGATGCCGACATAGCAAAGGCGTCTCTCTTCGCCAATATCGCCATTTTCCTGAATGGTTTTTTTATGAGGGAGAAGTTCTTCTTCCATGCCCACAAGATACACAAAGTCATACTCAAGACCTTTAGAAGAGTGAAGTGTCATGAGTGTCACTTCATGGCGCTCCTCATCTCCGCCGCCTGATTTCACATCATGGGAGTCAGCAAGAAGTAAGCGCTCAACAAAATTTCTTAATGTTGCATCTGGGCCCATTCGATCCATAAAGCGTTGAGCAGAGTTAATAAAGTTTTCAACATCTTCTTTTTTTCTCTGAGCAAATTTGGTGTTGTCATAACTCTTCTCAACAAACGCCATGTAGTCCGTGCGTCTAATGAGCTCTTTCACACCCTCCGCAAGACTTTGGGTCTCAAAAATCTGTTTCATGTCACGGATAAGTTCAGTAAAGGTTGAAAGCTCAGCTCTTTTATTTAAAGGCGCTTCATTTTCAATGACGTTAAAGAGAGGGGACTTTGTTTCACTTGAAACTTTGAGATACTTCTCAAGTGTGACAGTACCGATACCTCGGTTGGGCGTATTGAGAATTCTTCTGAGCCCCAATTCATCGCGTGGATTCATAATCACGGTGAGATAAGCGATGAGATCTTTAATTTCTTTCTTCTCGTAGAATTTCTGTCCGCCGATAATATTATACGGTACTTGATTTAAGCGAAGTTGATCCTCAAAAGGAGGGATTTGAGTGTTAGAGCGATAAAGTATTGCGACTTCGCCAAGATGAACTCCATCCTTTTGTCTTTCAATAATATCTTCTACAACAACAGCGGCTTCATGATCCGCATCAGCGGCAGACCATAAAAAAGGCTTTGCCCCTCCCACTTGAGAGGTGCGCATGGTTTTATCTTTGCGATTTGGATTTTCTTGAATCACGCGATTAGCAAGAGTCAAAATCGGCTCAAAAGAGCGATAGTTCTCTTCAAGTTTAATAACCTTCGCGCCAGGGAAGCGATGCTCGAAATTTAAAATATTACTGATGTCCGCCCCACGGAAGGCATAGATAGACTGATCATCATCCCCGACAACACAAATATTATTATGAGTAGAAGTGAGGCCTTGAATGAAGCGAAACTGAAGACCGTTGGTGTCTTGATACTCATCCACCATTAAGTAGCGCCAGCGATCAGAATATTTTTTTGCGACATCAGGATTGGCTTCAAAAAGTTTTACGACGAGAAATAAGATATCATCAAAATCAAGAGCATTATAGAAACGCAATTTATCTTGGTAGAAAGGGTAAACCATTTCTACTGCCGTATCATACGGGTTCTCGGGATCGTAGAATTCAGAGCTGACGAACTCATCTGGGGAGATACCTTTATTTTTGAGCCAGCTGATTTTTGATTGCACCATTCCACGATCAAAGGCTTTGTTGGCCCTAAAATTCTTTAAAGCCTCGCGGATGATACTCATTTGATCGGCGGAATCATAAATGGTGAAGAGATTATTGTAGCCCAGATGGTGAATATCTTCTCGCAAGATACGAATCCCAAGTGAGTGAAAGGTGCTCATGGTGAGACCTTTTCTAAGCTTTGATTGAGGGACTAATTTTTTTACCCGCTCTTGCATCTCAGCTGCCGCTTTATTAGTGAAACTCACGGCTAAGATCTGATGGCCTGGGAGATGAAGATTCTCGAGCATATGAGCAATGCGATAGGTAATCGTTCTGGTTTTGCCCGAACCCGCGCCTGCTAAAATCAGCACAGGTCCTGTGACTGTTTCAGCTGCACTTCGTTGTTCTGGGTTTAATCCATCGAGAGAAATCATAGGAGTTTGAGTCTAGATAAGTGATTGCACCTCGTCAAAAACTTCTCGAGGACAATTCGACGTGTCATGGGCTAAAATAGCGCTCATGAAATATTTAAATACATCTGCGCTCCCTTACGCCAATGGCCCCCTTCATTTTGGACATATTGCAGGAGTTTATCTCCCGGCCGATATTTTTACTCGCCACAAGAAACTTAAAGGGGAGAGAGCGATTCATATCTCTGGATCTGATGAGCATGGCGTAGCGATTATGCAAAATGCGCAGAAGGCAGGGCGTGCGTACCAAGACTACGTCAATGATTGGCATAAAACACACAAAGATTTGTTTGATCGCTATCAAATTCAATTTGATTTTTTTGGTCAAACTTCAAGTGAGTACCACAAAGAGGAAACCCTTAAATGGTTTAACTCTTTAAATGAGAAAGGCATGATCGAGAAGCGTGCTGAAAAGCAGCTTCAATGCCAAGACTGTCACAACATGCTTCCTGATCGTTTTGTTGAAGGGGAATGTTATGTGTGTGGCTATAAAGAGGCGCGCGGTGATGAGTGTCCAGATTGTGGCACGTGGATTGAACCACTCAAACTCATAAATCCAACCTGTAAGTTTTGTAATAGCAAAAATGTGAAAGCGATTGATTCCTATCAATGGTATCTGCTTCTTTCAAAATATCACGCAAAATATAAAGATTGGTTTAAGAGTAAACTCTCTTGGCGAAAATCTGTTGTTCCTTTCGTCGACTCCCTTTCAAAAGATGAACTGGTTGATCGCGCGATTACTAGAGATCTAGATTGGGGCATAGATGTTCCTCTGCCTGAAGCCAAAGGTAAAAAACTTTACGTCTGGTTTGATGCACCTATTGGTTATGTGAGTAACACCAAGAAGTGGCTTGAAACGATTGGCTCTAAAGAAGATTATATTAAAGATTGGTGGCAGAACTCAGACACCACGATTACGAATTTCATCGGTAAAGATAATATTATTTTTCATGCCATCATCTTTCCAGTGATGAGTATGGCGAGCGGAATCGTCAATCCCGTCAACGAACTTCCGGCCAATCAGTATGTGAATTTGGAAGGAAAGCAATTTTCAAAATCTAAGGGCTGGTATGTTGATGCTGAAGAGGCGATGAATCTCTTCGGTCCTGATGCTCTTCGCTTTTATTTAACCTCTCTCATCCCTGAAACATCTGACTCAAGTTTCACTTGGAAAGGGTTTGAGCTTAAAATTAACTCTGAGCTGGCGAATAATCTTGGCAACTTTGTAAACCGTGCCATGAAGTTTCTTGCGAGCAAATGGCCTGAAGGAATTCCTGCCTCTGCATTTGAGGCTTTCGCCAAAGAGGGCCGTGTTCCTGAATTAGAAAAATTTATTAAAGAGCAAATCGCTCTGCTTGATGGCCATCAAATTAAAAAAGGCCAAGAGCATATTATGGAGCTTGGGGCGATGGTGAACCTCTTTATTACTGAGAAGGCTCCATGGACTCAGTTTAAAACTGATCCTAGTGCTGCGGCCGAGACGATTGCCACCTCATCGCTTTACACTCTCGCTCTGGGCGTGATGCTGGCTCCCTATGTTCCAGGTTTGTCTGAGAAGATTTTAGGTTATTTTAATCTGAAACCAAGTGATGCCGTTGTAAGAGAGATCTATCAAGGAAAAGTTTCTAGCCTTCAGAGTGTTTTTGCGAATGGATTCAAACTAACAGTCGCTCCTGAGGGACTCGTGCCCAAGATTGATCCCAAATTGATTGCTGAATTAGATGAAAAACTCAAAGCGAAACAAGTCTAGCGGTGTGAGCGTGTTTTTTCCTGAATGGCCGCTCCCCAGGATTTGAGTACATAACCTGATTGCGAATCAACTTCAGCAAAAAAACTGGTGTATTCACCTTCATTGCTTCGAATGCGAATGATCACACGTTCAACATAGCGTCCGGCATTTCCATCTGGAATAATATAGGATTCTTGAGGCGTAATTTCTGCACTTTGTAATTTCGTGCCGCCTATCTTTTTTAAATGTTGATTGAGATTACTCTTCCATTCCTTAGAAGGTTTGTTGGCCATAGGGAGATCATTGATATTTTTGATACCTTCGGGAAGGACGCCATAAAAAGCTCTAGATCCTCTTTGAAGTGGAGGGGCACTAATTGTCTCGTCTCCCTTCTGACTTGGAGGCAGAATAGGTCCTGGGTAGTTTTGCGAAGGAATTAGAGGTGGTGTCTTGTGAGGTTCTGCAATTTCAGGGGTCTTCTTTTGGTCTTCATGCTTTAAACGCTGCCAAGTGAAATAGCTCACAATAAAGAGGGCTGCGATGAGAAAGATTCTGGCAAGACGACGAGACTTCATTCAAGAACAATAAAACTTAAATCAAGAACTTTAAAGGGCTTTTCACCAGCGTACTCAATATCTGTGTACTCATCTTGACCAGCGGCGGATTCAAAACAGTCAGAGCAGTTGCTGAATTGTGCTCTTAAGCGACAAGTGAAATTCGTTCCAGGTGGAATCCATTTATTCATCTCTAAAATCAGAACGCTTGAGGATGAAGGTCCTGGTATTGAGTATTTTTCTTCGTCAGGGACGGATGCATTGTGATCCACATAAGCTTTAGTGAGTGTTTCGATATAACTTTTTTGTGGATCGATTTTTGCCATCATTGCCATCTCTTTCCCTGGCATGAAGCGGGCAAGACATTCAGCAGGAGCAAAGTCTGGAGTTCCATACCCAAGACAGTCTTTGTCTTCAAGTTGAAGAATATTTTTTCTATAAAAGTCTTGGGAAACCCAACGAGTTTCATTGTTTGAAGTTGTTTGCACTAAGCAGACGGGATGAAGCGCTTTTGAAGGATAATTTCCAGTGACTGGCTTTTTGAAGCGAGCTCCATCAGTAGGCAATACATCAGCATCGGTACAGGTCACGGCCCCTTCGCTTAAGCTTGGAAAGCCATTGATTGAACAAGGCTGAGATTTACCCGTGACTGCGTCTGTAACTTTCATATGCGCCCATGGTGTCGCTAGGATTGTCACTCCAGAGATAGGAACGTTTGAGCGGTTGACCATATCAAGGCCAATACCAATAATTTCTCCAGGAGAAATTCTATTGTTACTATTGTTGTACTCAGGGCCAGCGATTCCAGTTGAAGGCGAAATGACTCGCCCTTGGAACAGGATTGTAGATAAAATATCTTGACCAAATTTTTGAGAGTCATCAATGAAAATAGTGGAATAAGCACCGGTTGTTTTGAAATCAAGTGCTGCCTTCGGGACGAGAACACTTTTTGTACGATTTAACTCATCTACATTGGTAGGAGTGGCTTTTGTTCCGGACATAGCTTCGGGGAAGAAGCTTCCAAACATCGAAGATCCGAATCCACCCACAGTGCTGTTAAATAATCCAAGTGGAGTAGCCATTGCAAATGAATCTTGGCGAGTGGCTGAGTTTGAGCTTGAGTTTGAGAAAGTACCATTGTCATCATAGTGGCGGAATAAGAGTAGCCCATACATATCGAGAAGTTTTTCAGATTTCTCTTTGGTGAAGTTGGGACAACCGGCCGGGTCACGAGTGATAAAATGATAAATATTTCTCGCCATGGCTTGTGCCCACCGGCGAACGGTAATTTGTCTTACACTGTAATACCAGTCATAAGAGGCGTTGGGATGCATGTTTACAATAGATTTTGAAGTATTGTTATAGTCAGAGCCTTTACCGGTTAAATCACCTAGGAAGGCGAATGATTCCGCCATGGCCAGCATGACATGATTGACGGCCGTAGATTGATCCCAAAAACATTCAGATTTCAGACTGTCAGTGAGGGCCACTAAATAGTGAGAAGTGAACATACCGCCATTGTGGACGTCTTCAATAGGGAAGCCAGGCTGAGAAGGCTCATAAAGCAAGTAGTCTGGATAGGAGAGACGCTCATCGACGGCACTGCTGATACCAGGCGCATGCAGAGAGTTCTCTTCAGTCATTGGACGCTGACCTGTGACGAATGAACCAAAAGCCCATGCACCTAAGGTCGTGTGGCCAGTCATGGCGTAAGCGAAATAATCGGCAATTCCTTCACCCATCGCTCCAAGCTCAGAGTAAAATCCATAATAAGGAAAGGCTTGATAATTAAGTGGCTTCCAAGTGCTACCGACTAATTTTGCATTTCGAGTATTTAAAAAGAGAGTCATGAAGACGTGACCCATCTCATGATAAAGAATTGATGGATCTTGAATCATGAGAACTGACTTTGCACTTCCGGCTTTGTATCCAGGATATTCAGTCCAGCCCAGACGAAGAGCATTCGCCACAGGTTCATAATATGCGTTATTTTTTAGGCTATCATCAGTCACCGTGGAGTAAACGGTGAGCTGAGCTGATTTAGTCATTTGAGATTCACTTGAGAGATACTTGAACCACCACGTTCCCATGTCTGAGAGACTGTACGGTAGAGCCGGAGGAAGACTTTTTGATCCACCAACATGTAATGATTCATGAATAAAACCAAGAGCTCCAAGCCAGCGCTCAATGGATTTATTGGCCTGATACATGGCCTGGACTTGATAGAATTCTGTTGAGCCAGTGGTAAAATTCCAGTTTCCTGATTTGGGTTGTAAAGGGATTACACTTGGCGAATCCGATGAGAGCACTCGTAAACAATCCACAAATGTGCTTGAAGTTGTGCCAAAGAAATACTGCTCTTGATTTAAGAGGCAATCATTTGTGAGAGATGTTTTAGAAGTAGGAGTGATGACCTGAGCTGTTTTGCCCAAGAGAGATCCAATATTAAAGCTGGCCGGAAGATTTTTATTTCCCGTTGCGTGTGTCGGATCATCTGTATAGACATACGCCTTTGAGATCATATTGGCATTTACTGTATTGGGATCGGTTCTGACACCCGCCGATTGAAGTTCGGTTGGGTTACAACTCGTGAGGAGCAGAGAAAAAACAAGGACGGGAGCCACAAAAAGGGCCCCCTGTAAGAGATCATTAAATTGAAGCTTCTTCCGTGTCGACTTCATATTCCTCTATTCTTATCGGTCATTTCATCTACTGGCCTAAAACATTCGTTGGCATCGGTCCTGGCATAGCTGCATTCATAACGTTTCCAAGGGTATCAAAGAGGGTTTTACCTACTGAATTCCCTGAGTTATCAGCGGCTGAGCACATTGAGTTTCTATTTTCACCCATGTTGCGAGATTCTTTAAATTTTGAAAATTCAGTTGCGATATCATTTCCACCTGAGCTTGCTTTTGCCGAGGCTAATTCTTTTGCAGCGTTATTCCTGAGTAAGTCTAGTTGAGCCTGAAGACCATTCAAGTCGCAACCCGTTTTACGTTTAAATACACCGTTACAAGATACCTTTTTTGTGCCTTCAGTATATTCATTATCTGGTGCTGGGACTCCCGAATCATAGCAAGCACTATATTTATCTTCTGGTACCAGTGCTAAACCAGCTTCTGTAAGACCTCCATCGGATACCTGGCAGTTCTTTTTAAAGTTTGCAAGTGGGGTACATGATGAAGGTCGTTTTGGATCATCAGCACTAAATTTTGTACATTCATCATCTACGCTTGATTTAAAAAGCGAGAAATATTTAGCACTAGTCATCGAATCCGTATTTGTATCCCCACGACTCTTACAAAATTTTCTCCAAGCAGTCGCATTAGAGACTTCACCTGATTGACCTCCACCTGCTTCTCTAGCCGCAGTAATCACATCATCAAACACATCAGCATTTTCACAGCCAGGCATAGTATTCATTTCATAAACGCGACCACAGAATTCTGCAGTCTTTTCGTTTTTCTTTTTTATTTCCTCAGCAACCTTCTGTCTTCCTTGCATATAGTTTTGGAAGGCAGCCTGACACATTTCTTTGAAGCCAGCGAGATCTCCCATGATGTTGTCCATATTCTTTTTGATATTCGCAATATGGCCATAAACACCTTGTTGAGCTGTACTATTAGCGTTACCGAGACCGCTTTCTTTGTCTCCATTCATCACGGCCAAGTTTTGCTTTTTGATTTGAGCTTTCAGTGAGCCCAAATTTTCTTTCATTAAAGCGAAGTATTGATCAGGATCTTCAACTTCCATCCCTTCAAGACCTTTAATGAATTTGCGGTCCTCTGGATTGACGTAGAATTTCAATTTATCAGTAGGAAGCGTTAGGCTCTGTTTTAAGCTAGCGGCGATATTTAATCCATCAATCGCTGTAATTTGCTCAACCATGCCATACATCTTCAAGAGGTCATCTTGATTTTTCTTCACGTTCGCTTTGTATTGTCCAACCGCTTCGTCTCTCTTCTTTGTGACTTCAGCGACTTTCTTTTGAGCTTTATCAAGACACTGACGCATGTTAGTGGCACAAGCATTGGCCCGCTTCACACAGAAGTTCGCAGATGAGCTTGAGAGATCATTAGGGCTACATGTGGCGATACCTGAAGCATTAGCGACAGAGGAGTCTGAGCAATTGAGCATTTTATCAACAACAGAGTTTTTTACTTTTCCAGCGAGATTCTTCTGAAAGTTCATCATTTTATTTCTTGAAGCAATCATCTTGTTGACTACTTCACGGCCACTGAAGCCTTTGCTATTCACGTTGTTTTCAAATTTTTGTTTACAGTTCTCGACGTGAACTTGAATGAATTTAGCGGGAGACATTTTAGTTGAAGCTTTGATGGTCGTTCCATCAACTGCCGCAGAGGCTTGTGTGTCTACGATGTAGCGATTGTTACCGTCCTGGCCTTCTTGAGCGGCAATTAACTCCATTTTTTTCTCAATAGAGATATCTGTGCGAGCAAGTGTCGTTTTGATAAATGTTCTGTACGCGTTATCTCCAAAACGATTTGAAGTTTTTGATCCATTGGGATCAATCACTTTAAGATTGCCCGAAATCAAGTCTTGCATGTTTCCATAGTTTGTTAAGCATTCATTTTTTGTAGAGCGTTCCCAATTTTGAACTGCAAAATCAAAGTCGGCTTTGTTGTTTTGTAAAACTTCAGTTAATGATTTAGCATTTGCATCAGCAAAAGCCTCGACTTCATTAAGAATTGTTGTTTTATCTAAATCAGCCATTTTGGTCTGCTCAAGAAGTGCGGCAGTAAAGGCAGGTGATTTATCTAAACCAAATGCAGAGGGTAGTCCTTTGAATCCGTTTGTGAGGGAATCAGTGCCTTTGATTTCGATTTCTTTTCCAGCGAGATCAGCCATTCTTCGGATATCAGATTCAATGCTTTTCGCTTTAGTGCCATCAAACTCCATGGCACTGAATCCGCCATCTTTCTTGTCGTTTGCGGTTTTGGCAAGTAGCGCTTCAATTCCTTTTAGCCCTTTTGATTTTCCTTCAGCATCCAATTTCACGCTGTCAAAAACTGACTTACAGGCTTTGTCATCAAACTGCGATCCAAACTTAACGCTATTTTGGTCTAGTCCAGCTTTTCTGCCTTTAAAACTATCACCATCAAGTAGCGCCATAGCATCTTCAATTTTGTTGCGATCTTTCTCAGCGTCAGCTTTGAACTTGTCTTGAACCTTTTGCATTTTATTAATGAGGTTATCAATTTCTTCTTCGCGCTTCTTCAAAGAGCGTGCGAGTTGATCGGCTTGGGCATTTAAGCATCCAAGGCCCGTGTTTGAAGTCGCATTGGTTTCAAGATTAAAGTTCTTGTAAACGTTCTCCATTTGAGCGAAGTGATTATAGTAGCCAAGAATAACACCTGAAGCGTTAGGATCGTTTGGGTCTGCACCCTGTTTACAAGCAGCAGGTTCCACTAAATTTGGTCTAGTGTTTAAAATATTACATTGAGGGAAAACTTCACTCACGCACTGGACAGGCGCTCCACCTTGGCCGCCACAGTTAGAAGGATTCATCTGTTGAGTGAGAGCATTCATTTGGTTTTGAGCAGCAATCATAGAATATCTTTGCTGCATCATCTGAATGGCTTGGTTGCCCAGCATGGCCGTGCCCTGCATGACTTGAGCAAAAGTTTCTGTCCAACTTTTCTGCTGTTTATTTGAGACACCACCTTCTTCACGTTGAGTAGCGGCCGGCGGATCTACTGCGACCGCTAGCGGTGAGAAAGCCATTTGAGCGGCAAGAGTGAGGCTTAGGGTTTTTGATAACATTCGCTGTTTCATGCGAGATCCTTATTTTTCACAATTTCTATAGAGTCTTATCGGTCAACTCTTCATTATTATTAAAGATGTATGTTTATAGACTCCATTTTAATGGCAAATGAGGATTTTACCTAAGCACTCGTGTCAGGTACGGGGAGTTCTTGGCTTTTAAGGAAAAAAAGTTAAACTAAAAGTGAATAATTTTAAGTACTTTTAAGAAGTTTTCCCATGAACCTCAAAAGCCTCTTTCAACGATTAAGACTGCCTCGAAAAGGTGGCAAGTCTGCGTCCAAAAAGCCTGGAATTCAAGTAGTTACCCAGTATGAGATTGTCTTTGTAAACATTGAAAATTCGCCACGTTACCCTCTGGAGACGAGTCTCTCAGTAGGCTCAGAAAGTGGCGATATTGTGATTGAAGATCCCACTCTTTCTCCAAAACATGCCACTTTCACGCTTGAAGAAGGTGTCGTGAGCGTACTGGATCATGGGAGTCAGGCCGGAACAAGGGTTGGTGATCATGAACTGACAAAGGGAAAAGCCGTCATTCTTAAGGGTGGTGACGAACTTTTCTTAGGTGATATTCAAATCAACCTTGAAGCGACTGAGAGTCAAATAGAAGTTGAGGCCGAGCCAGAGGAAGTTGAAGAGACTGTTGAAGAAGAGGCAGAAGTTCCAGCTCCTAAAGCAGAAGTGATTAAGTCGAATGATAAAATGCAAAAGCGCATTGATGAAATGCGATTAAAGGCGAAAGATAAACCAAAGAAAAAAGTGATTGTTGGGGGAGGATCTAACAAAGCCTCCAATCTGCTTCCTCGAGTCGTGGGCTTTATACTTGATATTTTATTGTCAGTCAGTCTTTGGCACATGCTTTCACCAATTGATGAATTTAAACTGATGCTGGAGGTTATGCCTCAAGCTCTTCAAGAGCATGTGCTACCGCAGATTGAAATCTTGATTCAAGAAAATGGATTTGGTGAAATTTACAAGGAAGGTTTAGCTAATTTTCTGGAGATTATTGGAGACGCTGAAAAAGAATTATCACTTAGCTATATTTTAAGTTTGTTTATTTCGTTTCGACTTCTCACCACTCTCTTGTTTGGCCAATCCTTGGGCTCGTGGCTTGCTGGAGTGAGATCTTTTGGTAATCCGCTTTGGAAAAGGATTGGTGGTGTTTTACGAGAAGTGCTCGGCTTCTTTACCATCTTTCTTATCCTGCCAGATCTACCGACTTTATTCTCAAAAAGATCTCTCAAGGAAATACTAACCTTCACTCATCTGTATAATCCCTCAAAAGGAATTGTGCTGATTTCTTGGTTATTATTTGCTCCTATTGTCATCGTTCTGTTTTTTGTTTCACCTATGCTGCCAGGGTTTGAGCCCATTTTTGAAATCCCTATTCAAGAAAAAATTTCAAAAAAAGTGCCTAAGAGTGAAGTGGTCGCAGAGACTCAATCATACTCATCTCAATGGTTTGAGACTCAATTCACTCTCGATTCAAACAATTGGAAGTTACTGCCTCGCTTCTCCTGGTCACAGGACGCGAAAGGAAAGAGCTTAACTCCCACTCTTGTATTTTATCATCAGAATGGTGCTGCTCTTCCTATCTTATTGAATGGCAATTTTGAATGGAAAAAGCTCATTGAGCTTGGGCTTTCACATAACCCTCCATTGCAAAATATTTTTCCCACATTATGGGGCTTCGTTCAGGGACAAAAAATTAAGGCGGCTTCTTTAAAATATAAACTCTCTGATGCTGACAAATTAAAGTTTCACACAGAACTGCAAGAACTCATAAAACTCAGTTTTGGTCTCAATCTATCTCCTGAATACTTAATGGAGTATGTGCAAAATTATGGAGTGATCTTTAAAGGTTTAGTTGAACTTCGCTTGGCCCTTTTGAATCTCATTCCCTCGGGACTCGAGGGGGATTGGTCTATGGTTAAAGCCGGTAAGTCTACTTTGTTGATTTATGAGGTAAGTGGAGTAAAGCCATTTGATCTCATTATTCCTCTCGTTTCTGGAAAAGGGCGAGTCTTTAAAGTGAGCTACGCTTCACCAAAAGAAAAAATCAAGTCGCAGAAGCTTGCTAAAGACGAGATATGGAATCACACAAAATGGTATGTCGATAGTGAAATGCCTGCATCGGGATCACCTATGGTGATAGATATCACGGCTCATCTGGCGATGGGTGAGGACATAACAGATCAAGAAGTCGAAAAGATTTTTGGCGTCTTTTTTGAGGCTTCAGAGAAAATTGTATCATTACCAAGTGAGGCTCCTCTCAAAGTTGCAACGATCAAAAGTCTAAAGAACTATCAAGAAGTGATTCAGAGTATTTCTCGAAGAAAAAATCTTCGTACAGAAATTAAAGAGCTTCTTAAAAAATTGGAAAGTAAAATTTTAGAATTAATTGGACATGTTGAATCGATGAATACGGCCTACTTTGCTCCAGAAGAAGTAGCGCCTCAGCCTGCACCTGTACAAGTGGCTCCAAAGAGAAAGAAAAAATGACATTTTTAATTGTAATTATTTATGGGGTGATTCAAGGATTTTCAGAATTTCTTCCCATCAGCTCAAGCGGTCATCTCGCATTACTTCCTTATCTTTTAACATTTAAAGATCCTGGTGTTGTCTTTGATTTATGTATGCATGTGGGGACGGCTTTAGCTGTTGTGATTTACTTTAGGCAAAGAATCGTTTTATTACTTCAGCAGGGGATTCCTTTAATTACTCATTTCAATGAGGATCATCCAGATAAAAACTTTCTTGTTAATTTTATCTTGGCCACAGTCATCTCTGTTGTATTTATATTAATTTTCAAACCCTTTGCAGGCCATGCTCGATCTCCATGGGTGATCGCCTTCAACCAAGCATTTTTTGGTGTAATTCTCTGGGCTTCGGATTTTGTTCAAAGAAAGCTCCATCCTAAATCCAATAAAGGTGTTCACTATTTCTCTTCTGGTAGACGTTGGGTGGATGTATGCATCATAGGGGCTTCTCAGGCTTTGGCGATTTTTCCCGGTGTGAGCCGATCTGGAATTACCTTGACCGCTTCTTTTATGAGAGGGATTGATAGACGTGAAGCTGGTGCATTTTCATTCTTACTCTCTTTACCTATAATTTTTGCTGGTGTGGCCGTAGAGATACCAGAAATTGTTCACTCGATAAGAAACCAAGATCAAAATTTCCTTTTGCTCCTGGTGGGAGTTTTAACTTCTTTTATTGTAGGCTATCTCACCATTCATTTTTTCATGAAATTGATTTCAAAAATTCATTTGGGCTGGTTTGCAGCTTATCGAATTTTATTGGCGATAGTTTTGTGTTTTCTTCTGAATTAGTTTGATTGCTGACCTGGCGGTGTGTAGTCGGCTGGGGCACAGTAGAAATGGTTATTCCAGCGTAAGCCAGCATCGTAGATATTACCAATAGCTCCTGTTTCATCGTTGTTATCAATTGCATCTGAGCGATAAGCAAAGCGTTTTGTCTTCGCCTGAGGGAGGCGATTGCCACCTTGAAGTGGGACAAAGAGATCAGCAATGACAGTACCGGTTACAATGTTACCAGAGCAGCATAAATTCTTATTTTGTGCGATCGCGTAAACTTGTCCTGGATCACTGATATAGCCCGTTTTTTTATCATACATCGATTCCGGCAAGCCTCGTCCTTCAGAGGAAACATAACGATTCAAGTACACACTCACATCTGCGAAATCATCTAAACAGCATCTCGCTTCACTTGGAGCACCATCAGCAGATTGATTAGTGAGAGTTCCTGTACAACACATTTGAGCCGTTGCATTTTGCGGAATATTTGCCCCAGCAGGCAAACAGCAGTTAAATTCACTCTCAGAGAAGACTTTTTTAAGTTTTCCTGGATTCACATCCATTTTAGAATAGCTGGTGGCAGAAATGTAGCCATCACTGCCATCTTGAATATCTCTTACCATTGGCTCATTAAGAGTCTTAAGTAGTGGTCTGCCTTGTAATTCTAGGCTTGATTGATCCGAGCCACTACCGACAACGTTTCTTTCAAGTCCATTGGCCGAAGTTGGAATTTTAATTAAAACCTGTGGAATGCCAACCAGCTCAAATCTATCAATCCATTCGAGATAGAGTTTTTGTTGTGCATCCGTGAGAGTTCTGATTTCACAGGCAAGAGTTCCAAAGTTGTCAGCTGAGCAGGCCATGTCTTCTGATTCATCGAGGACATTGGTGAATTTCCTATCATAATACCAGTTCCAGGCGGCAAAGATTGATTTATCAATGTTTTGAATTCGGCTTGGACCCCACTGATGGCCTCCACCATTTTCAGTTGCAAAGCTTCTCACCCAATTGCCTGTACAACACATGCGACTATTCATTGTGTCGAGTGTTTCATATTGCTTAAGAATTTTTTGAATATCCATTGGAGTATCGCTTGCTAATTTTGGCGAAGGCGCCATAAGAGCAGGAGAACTTCCAGAGCCCCCTCCACTTGGATTACAATTAGCGACATCTGAAATGATATTATTTCTTGGATTTCTTTGAGTCGAATTAACTGCTAGGTTTAAACCTGCGACGGCAGGTGATCCCCCAACACAGTTAACGAAGTTAGTATTAGTGTCAAACTGGGTATAAATTTGCATCGTTTTGGAAGTCGCTCTACAACAGCGATTGTTTTTCTCATTGAACTGAGCATTAAAGCTATTACTGAAAAGTTTGACTGGTTCTGGGTTTCCACAGATAAGTTCTTCTTTCCAAAAGGCTTGCTCGGCAAGGTTGTTAGCAAAACTTCCCCAGCTTGCGAGAGTCTTCATCTTTAATGAAATAAATTCACTTGGTGCGCACTCCATATCACTAAAGCAACTCGCTCCGGCAGCTCTTAAACAAGCATTTTTTTGTAATCCAATACTTGTGGCAGCTTTACCTGTGCTATCAGTATTAAAGAGTGGAAGCGAAGAATATTCTGACATATCGAGAAGGGATGAAGAGATATTTTGTTTTGCAGAAGCATTGACAAGAGTCGCATCAGTAAGACTTCCCGCTGGATCATGATGGATGAATGTTCCAGAAATAGTTGTTGGACACATTGAAGTCAATTTTGGATTAGTTGTTACAGATGAAGACACTTTTCCTGCTGAACCTATTCCTAAGATTCTATCTGCTGCTTCTTTATCGTTTAGTGCTGGAACTCTTTGTTGTGCATCAGCAAAAGTGGATGAGCCTGAAACATCTCTACCAGGGATACAAACGCCAGGAATATTTGCACTCGTCTTAAGATGCTCTCTAAGCGTGTCTGTAGAGGTGAATCCCCATGCCGAATTAGTAATAGTGGCCGGAGTTTTTGTTCCATAGAAATCTAAAGGTCTTCCAATAGATCTTGCACCTAATCCAATTGTGTCTTTTGTCCCAAGTGTACCGAGTAGATTTTGGGCGAGAGGTGAGCTGGCAAAGCGTGCGATCGAGGTATTAAATCGAGCCGTGCCATCCACTTTTGCGCAGTAGTAATTTGGGGCGCAGGCACTAAAGGCCACAGTGTTTGTTCCATTAAATGTGTTCGTAAGTGAATTCAAGTCAGGTGTGCAAGGAGCGCCTCTTCCGCGATAGACACAGCGTTTAGCCTGCCCATTTAAGCCACCAATTATTGCTGCTATCGATCTGACCTCTGAGCCAGCTGTTTCATTTGCACTGGTATCAAAAATTGGTCTTGAAGCTGTAAGTGGGGCAACGTTTTGACAGGTATAATCATACCCCAGGCTTGCGATACAATCATTGTCATTGTTGCAGAAGTGACTCTTTTGGCATTGAGCTCCATCACTGGCAATATCAGTCGTCACACTGGATCCCGAATTAATGGCAGACAATGCTTCACTGACAATCACTTTAAAGTTATTGTCGACAGTCTTGTCACCGAAGTAAGTGTTTACGGCCAAAAGAAGTTTACTGCCAGAGGCTTTAATTCTTCTTTGATTACCAATCGAGAACCAAGTCACACCATCAAAAGATCCAATGAGAGAGCCGTAATCAAAGCCATACCAGTCTCTCTGATATCCATTAGCAAAAAGAAAATGCTGAGCCGCTAGTCGTCTCTGTCTTTGTCTGTTCACATCAGTGTCTGCAGCATGTCCCCAAGCAATCATTGAAGCTGGAACAAAGCACGCCCTACCAAATAATAAGTCTTCTGCTCGATACAGTCCGGTATTGGCCGTTCGAGAGGAGTTATAAAGATCCGGCACATAACCACCGGCCCTACTTGCAAAATTTTGAGGAAATAATTTAAGAATTGGATTGTAAGGGTCATTGCCACAATTGTCGCAACTCGCAAATCCTCCGTTATCCACAAAGATATCGTAGATGCGATCTTTTTTGACATTCACTTTACGGGGAGGTTTAGCGGAGCCGCCTTGCTTATCAAATGAGCCATAGATCTCATGGAATCCAACATACGAAGTTAAATTGTTTGGCTTGAGGGCATCACCATTTGTGTATAAGAAAGGGAGTCCCTCTTGTGCCGGGGCACTCGCACCCTCATCGTTATCCCATACAGCGCCATTGATATCAAAATAGCGAGATGGAATTGATTTTCCTGATACATAAACGACTTGCTGTAATGGTGGCTCGGGAATGGGAGGAGGTGGGTAGACACAGTTATAATCTGTTACTTTTGTGACACCCGCATTTGTTTCTGTAACGGGAGTGAGATTACAATTTGTTGTGCCAATCACTCCACAGCCACAAATTTCATTCACTCTTGTTTGTGCTGCAGATCTTCCTGTCGTGAGAATATCTAAGTCGGCAGTGAGTGGTGTGACGTAATAAGTGATAGTCACGGTTTGATTTGTAGTGACTTGAGACGTGAATAAAATTCCATTACCTGATACACGCCAAGTTGTATCACTGGCCGCCACACTTGTTTCACCAATCTTTACCGTAGGCACAAATGACACAAGGTCAGCGTAAGATGGAAGTGCAAAGTAATTCGATTGGAGATGATCAGCGGGACGAGGAGTGCTTGAGCTTCGACCTTGAACATACGTTTTTTTACAACGAGCAAGAGCTGAGGAGAGTTTTTCACAAGTCGCATCGACTTTGTATTTAATAATTAAAGTGTCATCCAGTGCGTTTGAAGCGAGGGTCTTAGAGATATTAACTGATTGCGCAGAAGAGAGATTACTGTTACCAGATCCTGGAAAAGAATGGCTTCCAGGTACATTTGTAGAATCAAAGCCAGTGAGACCTTCTTGATAGAGTAGTTGCTCAGCATAACGGAATGAATAGATACTGTTTTGATTGAGAAGATTATTGGCCCAAGAGAAGTTGTTATCATCCAGAGCAACGTTAAAGATTTTATCAGCCGGGTTGGTTGATTTTATTCTTATAGAAGCGTTAGGGTACTTGATAGCACAATAGCCAATTTCATCAAATTGTGGATTTAAACATTCATAGATGTCTTTCATTTCATTGATACGCTTTAGCGCCGCAAAAGCGGGATCTGTCGCATCACTGTCACCCGGAACTGTTGGAACTGTTGTGGGACAGACATAGAAGAATTGAGGGTAGATCGTGAAACGAGTCGGATTATTCTGGATGTCTTCCCAGGCAATTTGAAATGGCCCAGAAGAGGTGTCGACACCATTTTTGACAGCTCCATCTCTTACACATTGTCCATCAAGACAGCAGTTGAAGCCAATCTGAGCACAAGCAGAATTTGAGGAACACTGAGCAGTCGTTGGAGTGGTAGAGCTCGTTATATCAATCTTTATTTTTAAAGCGGAGAGATTAACATCGGCTACTTCATTACCAGAATCAAAGAAAGCCTTCATTCCTTCACTGGCCACTGAGTTAAGACAATTGGCACAAACATCTTGTAGTGAAAATTTAAGAGTGGTAGTGGCTCCATAAATGGAGTTTTTAGTATTTATTATTCCAGTCGTTAAACAGTTGCTTTGATTTCTTTGACCATCATTAGGAAAGACGATCCACTGGTAGCCCACAGTTGTGACAGTGCCAGTAGCCGTTTTCTTTGTGCCTAAAATAACTCTGCGTCTAAGGGCAGACATCGCAAGAATTTTTGAAGGATTTGTATCTTTAAATTCAGCGAGGAGACAGACTTTGCTATCAAGAGGTAGGCTCTTGATTTGAGTTTGAACACTATTTCCCCAAACGATGAATGTATCGTTTTCAGTAATTGGGAGAGTGAGAACGTTAAAAATTCTCGTTGTCGAGCGATCAATAAAATTTCGCGTCTCTGAATCAAACGTCGCAAGCTCTTCAGTGTTGGTTGTTCCACCAGTTGTTCCAGAAGTCGTGAGGTTTGATCCTTGTAGGTCAGAAGTTCTTGGAGCTGATTGTGGAATGCAGGAAGCCATTAATCCAGAAAGGATCAAAAGAATGAGAATCTGATTAATAACAAATGGGCCTTTCATGGTCCTGGTTTTCTCCCCTGGAACTTATCGGCTCATAAGCAGGATAAATTTTAATCTTTTAGAGGGCTTAGCAAGATTTTCCCTTAGGTTTGCAGCTGGAAGCAATTTAGCCGATAAGCCTCTGAAAATACGTCCGAATGGATTTGAAATTTATTGGGCTTCGCCAACAAATTGGGTCAAGAGACTCAAGTAATAACCTGGATTTCCGATAAGCTTTGTCAAATGCTGGCCTTGGCGTACAATAAGGTCAAGACTTGGAGGAAATATGAAAAATTTGATTACGGCTGCTTTATTGCTCGGATCTTTGAATTGTTTTGCGCAATCTGTGGGGCCACAAGATGTTGAGCCGATGCTTCAACAGATGCAAGCTTCAGGTCAAATTACGGCAGAGCAAGCGGCACTCACAAAAAAGTATGCCCAGTCTCTTAATAAGCAGGGTTGGAAAGACATTGAATCTAAAGCCAAAGATTGTATCAAGCGAAACCCCGCTGCGATGGAGCAACTGAAAGAGGATGGCGTTGAAGCTGTTACTCTTGATCTCTGTAAGTAATCTTCTCTAATAATTTAAATAACGCGATTTGGGAGAACCTCATTTTGAGGATCTCCCTATCGCCGTTGAATTGAAACTTTTCTGCCTGAACACCACTGCCATCAGCAATCCCCATCCAAACAGTTCCTACCGGCTTCTCAGATGTTCCCCCTTGAGGTCCTGCAATTCCAGTGAGTGAAATGGCGTAATCTGTTTTAAGAGCTTCTCGAGCGCCTTGGGCCATCTCTCGTGCCGTCTGTTCACTGACGGCTCCAAAATTTTGAAGTGTCTCCGGTTTCACATGGAGAAGATTCATTTTAATACTATTGTCATAGCAAACAATTGAGCCCCAAAAAACTTTAGAAGCGCCAGAGATATTCGTCAGACGGTTGGCACACAGACCACCGGTGCAGGATTCTGCAAACCCGATGGTGAGATTTCTTTTGCCGGCTTCAAGAATAATTTTTTCTTCCAAAGATTCAAAACCAACATGCCAGACATGTTTCTTGATAGGTGATTGGTCAATGATTTCTTTGATCATTTGAATTTTAGAATCGTCAACATCATCAACTTTAACGCCGATATCAACACCTAAAGTATGGGGTAGAGAGCTCACAGAACCAAAAGCTTCAAGCTTTATCCAAAGAGAGGGATCAATCTCTTTAAAGATTCTCTCCTCCGGCACACCCCAGGTTCTAAAATTGAGAAGAGTGAAGGGCTTTTGTTCCGTAAGATAGGGCTTCGTAAGATTTTTAAAATGAAAATCAATCAGAGCACTAAATTCCTTGGGCACACCGGCCCCGGCGAGTAAATGTTGCTGGCCATTTGAAAACCACAAACCTGGGGCAAAACCAGCTGGATTACTAAGAGCGATAAAATCTTTTGGCAAAAAACTGTAGCCGTGATTCTCTGGAAGAGTGCGATTGAATTGCTGATAATTGGCTTGAGCGTTCTGATGGGCTTGCTCAGAAAAATGGACAGATTTATTAAAAAATTTGGCCAAGGTTTCTTTAGTGATGTCATCTTTTGTAGGACCCAAACCTCCTGAACAAAACACAAGCTCACAGTGAGTATAAAGTGTTTTAAGGGCCTCTAGAATGGCCGACTCTTGATCAGGCACAGTGAGAGTCAATTGAAGTTCAAGGCTTTTTTTGCTTAAGAATTTGGCCAGCCAAACGGTATTGGCATCCACGATCTTACCTTGCAAGATTTCAGATCCAATAATTAACATCCCGATGCGCATTTAATACTCCCCAATTTACAGGGCAGTATAGACGGATTCATTGAAGAGGGCCATAAAGAGCCCATGCCTAAGACCCTGAGTTTTACCCTTAACTTTCAACAAGATGTGGACGCCCATGTACGCTCACTCGTGCCTGGTGTGAGAGACTATCGAGTCATCTCAAAAAGCCTTGATGCGAGAGGAGCCCCACGCGGCAGAATTCCTCAGTTTCACTACACAGTCGAAGCACTTCTTGATAGCAATGATCACTACGCGACTCAGTCTGACTTTAAAAAATTTTCTCCTCTCAAAACAAAGCCCATTATCATAGGTGCCGGGCCTGCAGGTTTATTTTGTGCCGTCATGCTCGCTGAGCATGGCATTCCTTCGCTCATTATTGAGAGAGGAGAGTCGGCCGATAAGCGGATGCTCAAGATTGCAAAGTTTTGGAGACAAGGTGAGCTCGATCCCGACACCAATGTTTGTTACGGGGAGGGGGGAGCAGGCCTTTATAGTGATGGAAAACTCATCACGAGAGTCAAGTCGAGCCATATTCCGTATGTGATGAGAAAACTTGTTGAGTTTGGGGCGCCAGAAGAAGTTTCGTATATTTCCAACCCCCATCTAGGCTCAAACAAAATCCGCCAAATCATCTCGCAAGTCTCAGGATGGCTTCAGGCCCGAGGCTCTGAGATGCGCTACAACACTTGCGTGGAGAAACTCATTTATCGCGACAAGCAAGTGGTGGGAGTTGAGCTTCGTGATGGAGAAAAAATATATTCTGATCATGTCGTCCTTGCTGCCGGTCACTCCGCTCAAGAGATGTATCAACATCTTCATGAATCGGGAGTAGAACTTAAAACTAAAGACTTTGCAGTCGGTGTTCGTATTGAACACACTCGACGTCACATTGATAAAATTCAGCATGGCCAGTGGTGTGAAGCTCCTGAACTGGGAGCCGCTCGCTATCGCTTAAGTTGGCATGATCATACGGCAGACGTGGGAGTTTATAGTTTCTGTATGTGTCCGGGGGGCTATGTTCTTTCTTCGGGCACAGAAAAAGATGGATTAGTCGTTAATGGAATGTCGAATTTTGCGAGAAATTCTTATTGGTCCAATGCGGCCCTGGTTGTGACTGTGAAAACTTCAAAATTAGCTGAAAAAGATATGATGGCCGGCCTGAGGTTTCAGCACAATATTGAAAAACTCGCTTTTCAATCCAGTCAAAAACATGCCACTGGTCGCGAGATCCCAAGTCTTACGATTAGAGAATTTCTCAATGGAAGGCTGGATTCGAATTCTCTTCCAAAAACATCTTGTCCCTCACAGATTTTTAAAGCCGATCTTCGAGATTTTTTCCCAGATGAGATCTCAAAGCATTTAGCCCAAGGATTAGAGCAATTTGAAAAGACTCTGCCAGGCTTCACGAAAGAGAATGCCCTGCTTCTAGCACCCGAAACGAGAACCTCATCACCACTCACGATTGTGCGAAACCGAGAAACTTTATTGTCCTCATCCCATGGCGGATTGTATCCCTGTGGCGAAGGAGCGGGCTATGCTGGGGGAATTACGTCAGCAGCGGTCGATGGAGTGAGAGTTGCTTACGCAATCTTAACTCAGGAAAATCTTTTGCCTCCTGTGTCTCTTTAAGCTATATTACCCGCACTTTCCAAAGGGTAAAACTACATGAAATTAAAGAACATCGCTGTCGTGGCGCACGTCGATCACGGTAAAACAACGCTCGTTGATGAATTACTTAAGCAATCTGGCCTCTTTTCTGCTCATGAGCAGACTACAGAGAGAATGATGGATTCTGGTGAGCTCGAAAGAGAGCGCGGAATCACTATTCGTGCTAAAAACTGTGCCTTCCGTTGGAACGACACAAAAATCAATCTACTTGATACTCCAGGTCACGCCGATTTTGGTGGTGAAGTGGAAAGATCTTTGATGATGGTGGATGGAGTTCTTCTCCTGGTTGATGCTTCAGAAGGTCCTCTTCCTCAAACTCGCTTTGTGCTTACAAAAGCTCTTGAGCGTGGAATTAAAATTGGTGTTTTCATTAATAAAGTCGACCGCCAAGATGAGCGTATCGATGAAGTTCGTGGCGAAGTGGAAGATCTTCTTTTAGAGATCGTGGCGCAAATTGATAAAGATGTGGATTTGGATATCCCATTCTACTACGGCTCTGGTCGTAACGGTTATGCTTCTACAGATAAGAATCGTCGCGAAGGTGATATGAAGCCTTTGCTTGATTTCTTTACAAGTGATTACTACCCAGAAACTAGTTTTGATAAGACAGGCCCTCTTCAGCTTCTTGTCACTAATCTTTCATACTCAAATTACTTGGGTGCTTTGATGGTTGGTCGTATCCAGCGCGGTGTGATCAATAACGGAAAACAGGCGATGTGGGTTGGACGTGAAGGCACAAAACCTAAAGCGTTCAAAATCACTGGCGTTCAAATTTTCGATGGTCTTGGTATGTCTTCAGTCGAATCAGCTGAAGCTGGAGAGATCGTGATTATCTCTGGATTTGAAACTTGTGATATCGGTGACACAATCACTGATCCATCAGCTCCAGTCGCATTGCCACGTATTGAAGTTGAACCGCCAACGGTTTCTGTTCAGGTTTCAGTTTCAACTTCTCCAATGTCTGGTCGTGAAGGTGAGTACCTCACAAGTCGCCGCTTGGAAGAATTCCTACTTGCCGCTGTTCGTACAAACGTATCTTTGAAATTCTCTCCAACGGATGATCCAAAAGTTTTCACAATGAAAGCTCGTGGAGAGTTACAGATTGCCGTTGTGTTTGAAGAGATTCGCCGTCAAGGCTTCGAGCTTATGATTGCTCGTCCTCAAGTTATTATGCGCGAAGTGGATGGCCAACTTGAAGAGCCGTATGAGCGTTTAGTTCTTGATGTGCCAAATGAATCAACAGGAGCCATCACTGAGAAGCTTGCAGTCCGTAAAGGAATGATGGCCAATATGATGAACTACGGTGACGGTCGTACACGTATGGAGTTTGAAATTCCATCACGCGGATTGATTGGTTATCGCTCCGTCTTCTTGACCGACACAAAAGGCCAGGGACTCATGTCTTCATACTTCCTTGGCTATCGTGCCCATGTGGGCAAGATGCTTGGGCGCACCAACGGTGCACTCGTTTCTGACCGTGCTGGTAAAACAACTCCTTACGCTCTCTTCAATCTTCTTGCCTCTGGTAAGCAGTTTGTTAAGCCTACAGAAGAAGTTTACGAAGGAATGGTCGTTGGCGAGCATACTCGTCCGAACGATTTGAACATCAACGTTTGCCGCGAAAAACATCTCTCCTCAGTTCGTACAGCAGGTAAGGATGAAAACGTCATCCTTCCACCTATCCCACAGAGAACACTCGAGTGGGCATTGGATTGGATCGATGATGATGAGTGGGTAGAAGTGACACCTAAGAACATCCGTATTCGTAAAAAAGAGCTCTCAGCTCAAAAAAGAACTGTCGTCCGCTAAAAAAACTCAAGTATTCAGTCTCCTTGCCGATAAGTCTGGCAAGGAGGCCGTTTATGAAATTCATGTCATTTTTGTTCGCTCTTTTTTGTGCTGGCGCAGCCTTAGCTAAGTCAGACGCAGGATTATTTAATGCCGCTATTCGAGAAGGCATTAAACAAGAGATCAAGAAAGACGGTGTCTCCCTCAAGCAAACGGGCCGCTTTCCCGCCTCAGTAGAAGCCACTGAAACTGAAGTTATTCAGAATGAACAAAAATCAATCGATAAGGTTGAAAAACAACATAAGCAGCTCGGCTTACCTTCTTGGTAAGAGTCTCTGTTAAATGAAAAGCAAGCAGCAAGAAAGTTCGGAGAACTTAGCAAAGTTTTTTAGAGGAGCCGCATCCCTCTACGCTGTTGCTCTCTTTATGCTTTTTGCGATTTGCGATAGTCTTTTTTATCCTCAACATGCTCGAACTTTTTGGATTCTTCGAATCGTTGTTGTGATCTCCATTCTTGTTAGCCGCTATTTCGTTAAAAAATTAAATAATGATAATTTTGATCAAATGCAATTGATCTGTTCAATCCCATTTATCGTTGGATCTAGTGCGATCGTGTGGATGGTCTTTTGTATTAGTGATCACTCTTCTTCTTATTGGGGTGGGCTTGGAATTATTCTTACCGCATTATCCACTGGCTTTTCTTTTTCTCGCTTCTATTACGCTTTGATCTCGCTTTATATTCTTCTTATCTTTGGGGCTTTCACCATTTGGTATTATGTCCAAACAGGGTATCTTCAAATTTTTCTTCAATATATTTTTCTCATTGCTATTTCCATTTCGGGGTCGGTTGGCCGTTGGTTTTATAATCGATTAGAGCGCGATGAATATTCTTCACGTGTAAAGCTTAATGATGAACTTGAAAATAGAAATTTAATTATCAAAAACAAAACAGAAGAAGCGACTCGATTACGTGGATTGAGTCGTCAGTTTAGTCCACGCTTAATTGAATGTATTGAGCAAGGTGTGGTGGATCTTTCTGGCCCACAAATTCTAAGAGAAATCAGTGTGCTGTTTATTGATATAAAAGATTCGACTCATAAAGTTTTGGAGATGCCAGCAGAAGCCACTCAGAAGATTATTACACTCTTTATCGCTGATGTAATGGGAGTGATGAATAAGCACGACATGACGATTGATAAGTTTGTTGGGGATGGAGTGATCGGCTTTACGAATGCACCTCTTCGACAAGATGATCACGTCAAGCGATCGATTGAGTGTGCCCTTGAAGTGTGCGCTCTGCTTGAAGAGAAGTCGGCCATCTATGATGAGCTATGGGGCGGCCCATTTGAATATCGTATTGGTATGGCCTGCGGTGAGGCTTCTGTCGGCTTCTACGGAAACGATGATACGATAAAAACTTACACCGCACTCGGTATGGTAATTAATTTAGCGAATAGAATGAACGGAAAATCACCATTGAATTCAATTGTCGTTACAGGTGAGATGAAGCGGCAATTAGAGATTCAAGATTCTACGTTTGCGGAAACACTTCACTGGCAGATGTTGCCGTCACAGACCCTTAAAGGATTTGAGACGGCAAATATAGAAATTTGGAACTGTCGTCCTATTTCATCAATTTCGTAATAATATCGATTGGTAGTGGGAAGAACGTAGTCGTGTTTCCACCATTCGTAGCGATCTCTCTCATGGTTTCAAGATATCTAAGTGTAATACCTTCTTTTTGAGATCCCAACACAGCTGCTGCTTCTGAAAGTTTCTGAGAAGCAAGTAATTCACCTTCTGCAGAAATAATTTTTGCTCTCTTCTCTCGTTCTGCCTCTGCTTGCTTCGCCATCGCTCTTTGCATTTCGATTGGAAGATCAATCGCTTTTACTTCAACGTTTGTGACCTTAATTCCCCATGGCTCTGTTAATTCATCAAGAATCTCTTGAAGACGGGTATTGATCTTATCTCTGTGAGCAAGCATTTCATCAAGCTCGTATTGACCGATGACTGAACGGAGTGTGGTTTGAGAAATCTGAGCGGTCGCATTGTAGTAGTTCTCAACGCTGATGATCGCTTTTCCTGGCTCGGAGACTCTGAAGTAAACAACAGCATTCACTTTGAGAGTCACGTTATCTTTAGTGATAATATCTTGTGCCGGGACATCCATCGTGACGAGACGAAGGTCAACCTTCACCATCTTTTCAACACCAGGAATTAAAATGATAAGTCCTGGGCCTCTAATGCCAGCAAATTTACCAAGTCTAAAAACCACTCCACGCTCATATTCATTTAGAATTTTAAATGTACTGAAGAGTAGACCACCCAAAATAAAAATAAAGGGTAAAAAACCAATATATTCGCCCATAAAAGACTCCTTTTAAGACTTACTAATAATTAATTCTAAGTTTGTATCACTTTGAGAAATGACTTTAACGGCATCTCCCATCATGAGTTTTGTTTCAGAGCGTGCTTTCCAGATCTCCCCACCAATTTTTATTTGATAGAAATATGTATTCTCTTGGAAGGAGAGCTCGCGCACCACCACGCCTTCTTGATTTGAGTGTGTGAAAAAGTTTTCTTTTTTCACTTTGTGTTTGGCGAAATACCAAGCCAGTAATCCAATAAAAAGTGCAAGTGAACCAATGGTGGAATAGATAAGCGAGTATTGCACTGTCATCCATCCGTTTTCATGGTGAAAGAGAAACACAGAACCAAAGAAGAGACTGATTAAAGCTGCGACTGAGAGAAGTCCATAGCTAGTCACATAGATTTCAAGCACGAGAAGGACGACTCCTGTAATGAGTAGAGCGGCAGCGCCTAAGTTAAGTGGTAAGACTTGAAATGCAATGCCAGAGACAATTAAAGAGGTGAGACCAATTCCACCCGCGATATAGCCGCCCGGGGCTTGAAGTTCAAAGTATATGAGTCCTGCCCCAAGGATAAAAAGTATATAGGCGACAGATGGATTTGCAAAAATATTAAGAAGCGTAAGTCCCGTATCCATTGGACGCTCAACCGTTTCAATAATAGGAGAAAATTTCAATAATCTCTTCTGCCCATTTAGAATGATTGCTTTGTCATGATAGAGCTTTCTGATGTCATCAAGATTATTCACAATCCCATCAATGATTCCTCTCTGGGCCGCTTCTTGAGAAGTATAAGAAGCCGCAGAAGAAATCATGGAGGCAAAGGCTTCAGCGTTGCGCGCTCGAGTTTGGCTCAATGAGCGAACAAGGGCAGTGATGTCGTTGATGGCTTTCGATCTTCCATCTGATTCTTTTATGTCTCCACCAAGACCGATAGGAGTGGCTGCGCCAATATTACTGCCAGGGCTCATGACTAAGCCGTGAGCTGCACTTGCGATAATGGCTCCTGCACTTGTTGCCGAAGCCCCCTCTGGCGCCACCCAAATGATAACAGGCACGGAAGACTTACCAATTGTGGTGATAATGTCTTTAGTCGTTGTGACCAAGCCTCCTGGGGTGTTGATCTTCAAAACCATCAGTGACTCTGGGCTATTTGAGAGAGAATCCACTTCGGTTTGAATGTATTTAGCCACAGCGGGATTGATCGTTGCATCGACATTGAGCACCACAATTTTGCTGACTGCAAAGTCTGTAATGGGGTCGATGCCTGCATTCGAGTTTAAGAGGAAAAATTGGGCGAAGAGAGCTAGTAATATAAATCTCATGGGAGTACCTTAGCTGGGTGAAGGCTCCCAGTAAAAAGGAATTCTGATTGTGGCAATGCGTAAACTAACATTTTATAGAGCTTCGATCCTCAACCCCTTAAATGATCTCGATTGTGAGTTTTGGGAGGATGGGGTCTTGATCGTAGAGCAAAAGAGAGATGGCTCTTCAGTTATCTGTGAAATCCTTCCGTATCTTGAAGCCTGCTCTCGCTATGTTGAAGAGTTTGGCAGATCGAATCTCTTTGAATTCCCTAATAGCGTTATTGTTCCTGCATTTTTTGATATGCACTTTCATTGGGTGCAAGATGATGTGCGCTTGATGCCTAAAGACTCTCTCTTGCAGTGGTTAGAGAAGTACACTTTTCCAACTGAAGCGAAGTTTTCTAATAAGAAATTTGCCAAACAGAAAGCCAAAGTTTTTTTTCAAAAGCTTGCACGCTATGGAACTCTTGGGGGCGCCTGTTACAGCTCTGTTCATGATCATGCTCTTGATTATGCCATGAATGAAGTGAAGGGCGATGTCTTGATTGGGAATGTCCTCATGACGATGCAGTCTCCAAAAAATTTAAAGCAAGAAGAGAAAGTGGCCGTGAAGTCTGCCATCCGCGGAATGAAGATGTACAAGCATCGTTATGTGCTCACTCCTCGTTTTGCGATTGCGACTGATGCGCACACGATGAGTGTGACTTCTAAAGAAGCCAACAAAAGAAAGATTTTTAAGCAAACCCACTTAAGTGAGACGCCTGCTGAAATTAAATTCGTGATGGAACTCTACAAGGATCAAGTCGGATTTAAGAATGTGAAGTCTTATACAGAGATTTATCACAAGGTAGGAATGCTAGGTTCTCGCTCGCTTATGGGGCATGCTATTCATTTAAGCCCAACCGAGTTGAAACTTTTAAAGAAAACAAAAACCAATCTTGTCCATTGTCCTACTTCAAATGCGCCAAAAAGAGAGTTGGGTCTTGGCTCTGGCCTTTTTGATTTCAAAAAAATTGAAAAATATGGCATCCCTTGGGCGCTTGGGAGTGATATCGGCGGAGGACCATTCCTCTCGATGTTGGATGTGATTCGCTCATTTGTACAGCAGCACCAAAGAGCCGGAAGAAGCAAAGCGACTTATACGAAGGGGCTTTATCGCTCCACTCTTGCGGGAGCAGAAATCTTAGGCGTAAGTGAGAGAGTGGGGAATTTGGTGGCCGGTAAAGAAGCAAACTTTGTGATTATTAAGCGTCCCGCTGGAAAATTTAAAGATGCGGAAGGGGTGTTAAAGAAATTGATCACCTCTACGAAGTCTCGATCACTCTTTGATAAGCTGATTGTGGCCACCTACTGGCGAGGACAAGCCATCAAGTAAGCTATAATTTCTTTAAGTTAATATCTAATTCAATTGGACAATGGTCTGAGCCTAAGACATCAGCATGGATTTGAGCATCTTTTATGGCGGGCATAAGATCTTCAGTCACAAAGAAATAATCAATTCGCCATCCGATGTTTTTTTCTCTACATCCTGGACGATTACTCCACCACGTATATGCGCCTTCTGTTTGTGGATTTAAAGTCCGGTAAATATCAACCATCCCATCTTTAATAAATTCATCATGCCACTGCCGCTCGATTTCTAGAAATCCAGTTGTGTTTTTATTTGATTTTGGGTTCGCTAAATCAATAGGGAAGTGGGCCGTATTGAAATCACCGGTGATGATGACTGGTTTTATTTTTTTTAAAGTTGATATTTTCTTTTTGATACTTTGACAAAAATCAAGTTTGTAAGGGACGCGAGAATGATCACGTTGTCCATTGGGAAAATAGCAATTCAGCAAGTAAAATTTTCCACAATCGTGAATAAGTGTTCTTCCTTCACTGTCAAACACTTTGTTATCTAATTTTTTGGTGTCAAGTAGTTTGTGTCGACTCAAAGTGGCGACACCGGAATAACCTTTTTTATCAGCTTCGGCGCTATGCAGTTCAAAGTCAGGTAAGTTTTCCATGTTCAGCGGAAATTGCTCACGCGAAGCTCTGGTCTCCTGTAGACATAAGATATCAGGAGATGCCGTAGTGAACCATTCAAGAAATCCTTTCTTATATATAGATCTGATGCCGTTGACGTTCCACGAAATAATCTTCATTCAAAATTTTCCTAGTGATAAAAAAAACTCGAATCAGGTTAAGATGGTCCTACCATTTTTTTTTGGATGTTGAATGACATTCTAGAAAAAATAGTTACAATCGGTCTTCACAGATATTTAAGATTTTCCAGGAGTGGCCATGCGCTGTTTTAAAAATATTGCTCAATTAATTCGTACTCGTCGCATGAATCATCCAAAGGGCTACTCTCAATCTGAACTCTCTCATCTTCTTGGCTATAAGAATGGCCAATTTATTTCTAACGTTGAACGCGCTCTCTGTAATATTCCTTTAAAAATGTTGAAGCGTGTTTCAGAAGTTCTAGATATTCCTTCTGAGGAATTGAAGAACGCAATCCTTAGAGATCAAGAAGAGACGCTTAATAACTACCTCTACAATCAAAAAGCCTCTAAGAAAGATAAAGATGTTTCATCAACGGCAACTGATCTTGCGAAGTCGGCCCTGGCCGCTGAACTCTCTGCTACTGGCACAGACGGTATTTAATTTTAAATTATAAATGAAGTATAAAAAAAGGCTCCTCACGGAGCCTTTTTTATTTTGAGGCTTTGTAAGCTTCGTAATCGGCGAAGCAGCCCGAAGTCTCTTCACGATCCTCGGCATAGGCCCTGAAGGCTTCTTTCTGGTCTTCTGTAAAATGAGGGTCTTCAAATTCACCCTCAAATGGGACTGGATCAGCTTGAGGCGCAAGATCATGATTACCAGAGTAAGTTAAATCTAAGCGGTATCTCTCAACATGGTTTAAGAGAGCTTCTTTTTGGCGTGGATCAAGTCTTTCTTCAAAACGTCTTAATTGCTCAATAGTGGAGAAGAAATTCTTTTCCAAACGTCTGCGGTGTCTTCCGTCTTCACGATTAAAATGCTCGTAGTATTTACGGCGATTGTTTAAATGAAGCTCCAAAAGGTTTAAATATTTCTGGACGACTTGAGCAGGGGAGAGAGGTCTACCTGAGCGACGGCGTCTAGATCTTCTGAAGGGGGCCGCATTGCGATTGCCTTGGCCATTAGATGGCCCAGGACCCCTTCTCGGAGGTTGTTGCTGTTGTTGGTTAGGGTTTTGAGGCCCACCGTTGCCAGAAGGTCTTCTAGGGCGTCGGTTTCTGTTATTGTTATTTGAGTCACGCATAATGATTAATCGATGCTAATGAGCTTGTGCAGGTTAGGCCAGTATAAATCTCTTACTCAACGCTGTGCACGTCTCGTATAATGCTTAGGAAATTCATCCTTGGAGGACTGCATGTCTAAAAAACGCGTTAAAGTTGCTGTTACAGGTGCCGCTGGTCAAATTGGCTATGCCCTTTTGTTCAGAATTGCTTCAGGCCAGATGTTTGGTCCTGAAACGGAAGTTGAACTTCAATTGCTTGAGCTTGAGCATGCTCTTCCTGCACTTAAAGGTGTAGCGATGGAGCTTGAAGACTGCGCTTTCCCTCTTTTGAGAAACATCGTCATGTCTTCTGACGTGAACGTCGCGTTCAAAGATGCCAATTGGGTTATCTGTGTCGGATCTGTTCCAAGAAAAGATGGAATGGAGAGAGCAGATCTCTTGAAGATCAACGGTGGAATTTTTACGGCTCAAGGTAATGCTGTCGAAAAGAATGCGGCCAGCGATGTACGCGTTTTTGTTGTCGGAAATCCATGTAACACAAACTGCTTAATTGCCATGAATAACGCCAAAGGCATTCCAGCTGATCGCTTCTTTGCGATGACATCTTTGGATGAGAATCGTGCGGTGACACAAATCGCTCAAAAAGCTTCAGTCCCTGTCACATCAATCTCGAATATGACAATCTGGGGTAACCACTCTGCGACTCAATATCCAGATTTCTTCAATGCTAAAATTGACGGAAAAGCTGTGACTGACGTGATTAAAGATCATGAGTGGCTTAAGGGTGATTTCTTAAAGACTGTTCAACAACGTGGAGCTGCTATTATTAAAGCTCGTGGCGCCAGTTCTGCAGCTTCAGCGGCTAATGCTGTCGTTGATGGTGTCAGAAGACTCACAACTGAGACACCGGCCGGACAAACCTATTCAATGTGCCTCTCATCGAACGGTGAGTATGGCGTTGATAAAGGCCTCATTTTCTCTTTCCCAATTCGTGTAGAAGGCGGAAAAGTGAAAGTCGTTGAAGGCATTAAGCATAATGAATTTGGCCAAGAGAAGTTCAAGGCCACTCTTGAAGAATTACGCTCAGAGCGTGATTCTGTTAAATCAATGGGCCTTATATAAGTTTTAAGCGTGAGGGGAATGTAAAGATTCCCCTCATCTCTCTCTTTCGTCTTGCCTTTTACCCCCCCCCTCTCTTATAAATTCCGCTGAAAACACATATGTTTAGGAGCGCTTGCGATGGTCACTTTGAACGAGAAAGTGAAGCTTTCGGGCTTTAATAATTTGACGAAAATTCTGAGTTTTAATCTTTACGATTTTAACATCGCGATGAATGAACAACAGCGCCAGGAATACATCCAATATATTGATCAAAAGTACTCGGCTGAAAAGATTCGCGACATTGCTCGTGAAATTTGCCGCATCATTGATGCCAATATTTTAAATGAAAGCATTCAAAACTATGATCCCGTTGGTGCCTCAACAATGACTTTGATGAGTGATGTGAAGGGCGGCAAGTGGGATGACACTTCGGCTAACACGACTGCATCAGCCAAAATGCACTTAGATAAATCGCACATTACGACTCATACTTATCCCGATGCTTCAGATCCTGAAGGGATTTGCACATTCAGAGTCGATATTGATGTCGCGACTTGTGGCGAAATTATTCCACTGAGAGCCCTTGAATATATGTTCAACGCTTTTGAGTGTGATGTGGCTTATATTGATTATGTTGTCCGTGGCTACACTCGTCTCGATAACGGGAAGAAGATTTATAACGATCATTACTTCAATTCGATTCAAGACTTCATTCCACGTGATGTGCTTGATCGCTACATGTATCGCCAAGACGTCAACATGGCCCATGATAATACTTGGCAGACGAAGCTCATGATTCGCCCTATGGGGCCTGAGAATTATCTTCTTGATCCAAAGGATGTGAATCATCCACAGATCGATCAAAAGATGAATCTCTTGCATCAAGAAATGCGCGAAGTTTTCCATTTAAACTAATAGGTTTTATCATGACTAAATTTCTTTTTCTCACTTTGTTGATGTTGACTGGTGCGTGCTCTCTAGCTCCTATGATGACCACTCGATCAGCTAAGACTCTTGGAAGCGGTAATAATCGTATTCAGGCTTCTCCTTATGTTCCAGTCGCGGGTGTGACTTATGAGCGAGGGGTGAGTGACAATATTGATCTCGGTGCGAGTTTAGAACTTCAATTTGGGCCAGTTTATTCTGCGTTTGGAAAATACGCTTTCATTAATCAAGATGAGGGTTTCTCTCTTGCCGCTTCTGGTGGTGGTTTTGCAGGTAATGGAATTGTGAATTCATCAGGAGCCTATGCGGGGCCGATCGTGAGTTGGCGTAAAGGTGGATTTGAGACATTCTTGTTTTCAAGATTCAATCACGTCAAATGGGGCAAGGCTGATCTCTCGAGTGATAACAATGATCAGCTCGCAATTGATATTAAGAACTCATTGGGAAATATTACTTTTAATTATCTTCAGTTTGATTTGGGCTTCAACTTTTACACAAACCCTCGCTTTATGCTTGGACTGGGTGTCTCGTATCTTAAAATGCTTGAATCGAAACACACTGATAATAGCGGAGTCTTTATTCCTGAATTCATGATCGGATTTAATTTCTAGATCGGTTTGGCTTCAAGTACGATATTGCGCGGAGAAATCTCAGGATTGAAGATTTCATAGATACTCGCTTTATAGTTTTGCTCTTCAAGCCAAAGCGCTCGATCGGTAATAACGGCTGCTTCAAGTGCTCTTCCAAAAGACTCTCTTATCACACCTGCCGCTAACATCTTTGAAATCAGTTCTTGATGCTGTTTGGTCTGGAAAAATGATTCAAGACTTTCGTCACTCAATTGAGTTTCTAGATTTAAAATGGCGAGTTGAGCGCGGCAGTAGTCAGCAAATGGGCCATAGTACAATTTTTCTTCACAGTTTCCAAGCTTCACCTGCTCATGCATGCCAAACTCTTGAACCAAGAAGAAATGCAAAGTATAGCGATAACGTTTCACTTGGTTTCTGAATTCCACATCATTTAGAGTCACTTTTCTGTGAGCACCAGATGCGAGTGTGAGAGAGAACTGCTCCCATGCGAGGGGCTTCTGTTTCGCATTCTGTGAGAGGTTACAATCTTGAAGTTCAAGTTTGTGATAGCAGCAAGGCATATTTAAGACATGGGCTCTAGCGAGAAGGCTCGCTTCAAGGTGAGCAACAGCTAGGCCTCCGCAAGTGTGAAGCCCGGTCGTTAATGTCGAAGAGTCTAGAAGTCTTGCGAACTCTTCATCCTGTCTTGTGATTTTATGTTTTCTAAAAGTCACCGGATGTTTTGATTCAGGCCATTTGAACTCTTGCCATCGCAGACCCAAGGTCTGAAGGCTCTCATCCATATCAAGACTTGTGACATCGAGCTCATAATGATGGGCCATGGATTGGGCAAGATGTCCTTGACCGCCACCGATATCGACAATCTTTTTAAGTTTCGCAGATTGCATAAAATCATAAATATGAGGAGCAAGCCTTTCAATCTCATGTTGCTTCTTTGGGATGATATGAATCCAAGACTGCGAGCGAGTGGGGAAAGCTGCGGTGGGTTTTGCCTTTGGAAAGAGAGAGAGCTCAGTTAATTCTTGATGAAATCGGGACAGATCTGGGGAGAGTTTATCCCAGCCTTTACCCATTAAAAGATTCCAGTTCACCTCTGGGGCATTTATGGCTTCGAGCTCTTCAATCCATGCGAGAGGGTAAGGCGCCAGGGGCCTTGGATAAAGAAGCATGATTTCGTTTCGCCAAATGTCCTGGTAGGATATTAAAAAATTGACCAGGGCCTCATAGCGGGGCGCGTGATTCATAGTCAGAGGATATAACATAAATGAAGCGGCCAATCGAGTTAGAAAAGATCAATAAAGTAGCTGTTTTCGGGATGGGGAAGTCTGGAGTGGCAGCAGTGAAGGTACTTCAAGCCATTGGGATTGAAACTCACGCGATCAATGATGGTGAAATTGAGTCTTGGAAAACTAAAGATGGCCTCGATCGTGTCCTTGAGCCTTGTTATATGCACCCCCAAAATCAAGCGAGTGAGATCTTCGCCAAAATGGATCTTATCGTCATCTCTCCGGGGATTGCGACCACACATAGTGTGCTGGATTTAGCTCATGCAAAGAAAGTCCCTCTGATTTCAGAAATTGAGTTGGCCTATTGGTTCTGTCGTGAAACGCCAATTATTGCAATCACGGGAACTAACGGTAAAACCACAACCACGACTATGATCTATGAAGCCCTAAAGCTTTGTGGCAAAAAAGTATTTTGTGGCGGCAATATTGGGACTCCCTATTGTGAGATGGCCCTCTCGAATGAAAAGTATGATTACGCTGTGATTGAAGTTTCTAGCTTCCAGCTAGAAACGATCAGAGAGTTTCATCCTAAAATCGCCCTTATCTTGAATCTTACGCTTAATCATTCTGAAAGGTATGATGGGATAAAAGATTATGGCCTGGCGAAATTTCGACTTTTGATGAATATGACTGATCAAGATCAGCTCATCATTGGAGAAGAGTCAGACTTCCTGGTTGAAGAGACTGCAAAACTATCAATACCAAGAATTTTATTTTCAAAAAATAAGCTTGATGCTGATTTTTTAAAGCGTTTTGATTTCTCTAAAGGCGTTTTGGTTGGAGAGCATAATCGGGCGAATTATTATTGCGCGTGGAAAACGTTAAGCCTTTTAGGGATCATAAATCTTGATCAAATTTTTCAGGGATTCATCAATACTTTTCCAGGAGTCGAGCATCGTCTCGAGTTTGTCGGAGAGTTCAGTGGACTTAAAGTTTATAACGACGCTAAAAGTACTAATGCCGAAGCGACGAAGACGGCACTAAGTGCTTTTGAAAAAAAAGAAGAACTCTATCTTGTGATGGGTGGGAAACTTCGATCAGAGTCAGATTCATTTTTAAAAGATCTTTTACCTTTTAAAAATAAAGTCACAAAAATATTCACCATTGGGATGACAGCGCAAAGGTTGGCCTCAGAATTAGGTCAGGATTTTAAAGTGGAAGTGGTGGGTGATATTGAAAAACTCTTTCACGTGGCAAAAGAATCGAAAATAAAAGGTAGCTTGGTTTTCTCACCAGCTCATCCTTCATTTGATCAATTTAAAAATTATGTCGACCGCGGTGTGCAGTTTAAAGAGAAGGCGAGAAAAATTCTTTCTTAGTTTTTGCTGTGCTGACCTTGCATATGAATTTTGTAATCTTCATCGACTGAATTGACAGCGCTGACGCTTGCAGGAGTTCTTCCAGAGTTCACAGTATCGGTAGAGGCTTCAAAAGAAATCTTGGCAATGAAGAGAAAGAGAATTGTTAGGATTACACTGCCGAATTTGATGCCCATAATGTCTGACCGCCTCAATGTGTTTTGTTGTACACTAGAGACTCTATCGGCATGATTTTTAAGAACTTTAGAGGATTTTCAAAGCTTTTTTCAAGACCCGAATAAACTAAAAAAGTCGAGTACTTAGATCCTGAATATCTTCAAGTGAATGATAGAGACCGAAGCCGAATCTCAATCTTGCCCCCCTTTGATCTATGTACACGTCTCTTCTTAAGAGCTCCACGCGAAGGCTTTGGGCTTCAGTGGCGTCAGAAGCTTCAAGTGTGAGGAAATGGCCGTGGTGAGGGAGAGAAGGGCTGTAAAGAGGTTTTAGGGAACTCAGAAGTGGCATCTTTTTGTCTATGAAAGATAACTGAAGTTTGCGCACGTGATGATGAATATCATTTATAGAAATTTTTAATTTTTCAAACTGATCCCATATGGCATTGAAGCGATACCATCCTGAGGGATCCATAGTCGCTCCCCAAAATGCCATTCCATCTCGAGAGTAACCTACAGCATTTTTTGAAGGAGCAGAAAGATGAGCATATTCAGCAAACCAGCCGGTATAGACTGGGCGCCATGATCCCTCTGGCACCACCATGAAGCCCACGCCTTCGCCAGCTTGCATATATTTATATCCACCACCCAAATAGAAAATGCGACCTTCAAGGTTTTGCAGATTCGTCTCAATCGCACCGAATCCATGATAGCCATCGATCATGATGATCACTTCTTGAGGTGCTGACTTTACAATTTCTTCAAGCTCTAAAGGAGTGAGGCAAAGTCCGGAGTTAAAGAAAACTTGGCTTAAGTAAACGACATCGCAAATTTTGATTTCTGATTTTAATTGGTCAATAAAAGTTTGGCGATCCTTGAGAATGAGATCAGGCGAGAGACGAGTCACAGTCATCTGTGAATGAACTTCTTCCCAGCGCTTGAGTTGGCGTCCAAATGAATGAAACTCTGAGTCCGTTGTTAAGACTTTTAACTTTGGGCGCAGAAGAAGCTCAGAGAAAACGCGCACTAAAAGTTCATGAGTATTAGAAGCGAGGGCAATCATCTGCGGATTTTTTAAGTTGAGAAGACGAGCGATATGATACTGAACTTTAGGAATGACATGAGCAAAAATGTGCTCCCACTTATTGTCATTTAAGCGAGCAGCATCATCCCAGGCAAGCATTTGTCCCTCTCGGGAAACGTCTGGCCAAAAGTGATGAGAGTGGGCTGCAAAATGAAGCTCATTGGGATTGGCATTTAAGAATCGTGAATAGAGAGACTTAAAGTTTGTGTCCGTCATAAGAGAAGCCCATTTCGATTTGCATGAAGTCTGGCAGAGCTGGGATTTCATGTCTTGGAATTAAAAATGTTGAAAGATTAAAAAAATCAGTAAAAACGCGATTTCTCTCAGTCGTTTGCTTTAAGTAATCACTTCCTGCTGATCCGCCTGTTCCGATTTTTGTGCCAAGAATTCTTTGAACCATGATGGCGTGGCGATATCTCCAAGTGGTCATCAACTCATCAATTTCGATCGTGAGGTTCAGGATTTGCTTTGGCACTTGCATGACAGGCCAATCTCGATAGAGTTGAATAAAAATGGCATTTAGAGTTGCGGTTTGTGAGAGTCGAACTTTGCCCTCTTTTCTCGCTTTCTCCCATCTCGAAGCATCCAGCACAGTGAGAAATGTTTCACGAGTCGTATTAAGATTCGAGAGTTCCATCTTGCGAACTTTTTCATCAAGATTAGGATTGTTGGTAATCAATTGCTCATCTCGATGAAGCATTTGTTCCACTTTCGTGGCGTACTGAGACCAGAAATCCCATTCAGCAAATTGAGAAAAGGGCATTCTCTCTAGCCAAGCTTGTAAAAGATCAAATAGTGAAGTTTCTTGTGAAGCCGATTCGAGTGTTGAGCGCTCTTCGGGTTTAAGGCGTGATTGAAAAAATTGTTTTTCAATTTCCAGACGGTGCGTAGCACGCACACCCAAAGCCGTCTCTAGTAATTTAAATTGTAAACTTTGAAAACCTGAAGCCGGAATGAGATCGTCTCTGAAATCAAGAAAATCAAGAGTCGTCATCGTTTCGATGACTCGAATTTGTTCAACTAAAATGCGCTGGATTTCGGTGACTCTTTGCAGGCGCCCAACAATGGTGGCCAGGGCCGTCGAAGGCATGGGAACGAGTTTTAAAATAGCGCGAACAGAATCAATTTCATGCAAGATCTGTTTAAACCAAAGTTCATAGGTCTGGTGAATAATAATAAAGAGCATCTCGTCATGCGCCATTTGTCCACGTTTAGAAGACTCTGGTAATTGAGCGTCAAGGATTTTACCAAGTTGTAGATAATCACCATAATGAACAGGCGGTTTCGGTTGCATAAATAGTCTTTCCTTCGAGTCTTGAGCGAGGTATTTTTTTAGTCGCACAACAAGGATAATACTATGAAGAAAAACCTCACTCTGTCGCCCCAAACTATTAAGCAAAATATAGCGAAACTCCAGAAGTTCATGTCAGAGCAAAATCTTGACGGCTTTTATGTCTCTACTTTTGATGTTTATCTAAACGAATATGTTCCTCTAGAGGACTGTCATCGCTATTATTTCAGTGGTTTCACCGGCTCAACATCTGAGCTGCTGGTTCCAGTCTCAGGGAAAGCTCGCTTGTATGTGGATGGTCGCTATCATGAGCAAGCTGACCTCGAAGTGTCGACAGATGTTGTGCAGGTTGTGAAATGCGATGCATCGACTGGAATTACTCAAGCCCTTTTTGAAGACGTGAAATCTTTAAACATGAAAAAAGTGGGGCTCGAGGCCGATAGGGCGTCGTTAGGTTTTTTAAAGCGTCTTGAAAAAGTCGCTCAATCTGAGTGCTACACAAAAAATGAACTCGCGAGCATTGTTGAATTCGCAACTCTTCCGGCCCCCAAAGAGATCCAATTTGTGGAACGCTCCCATCGCGGGAGAGACACGCTAGAGAAAACTAGTGCGATTTTTGAAAATGAAAAGCAGGGTATGTATCTTGCGGCCCTGGACCAAATAGCCTGGATTACCAATTGTAGAGGTTACCAGCTTCCTAATCTTTCAAGCTTTAGGGCCAAGGCTTTGGCCACGAAACAGAAAGTTTATGTTTTCGTGACTCCGGAGACTCCAATCTCGGCTCAAGCCTTAAAAGCGGATGGAGTTGAGTGGATTAAAGTGGCGACGACTGAAATTTCCAAGGAGCTGGCTCGACTCCAAAATACTTTGCACCTTGAAGAAGTGATGTTTGATACTGGCATGCTTAATTGCGCTGATTTCAACATGCTTTTATCAGTCATGCATCCAGAGCGTTTGAAAGAGAAGCCAACAGGATTAATTCCTTGGATGTCAATTAAAGAGCCGGCTGAAATTCGTGAGATGGAAGCAAGTTTCAAGAGAAGTGATAAGGCTATTTTCAATACAATTAAGTGGCTTAAAACCTCTATCAAAGAGGGGAAGCGCTTAACGGAGCTGGATCTTTGGAAACAAACAGAAGTGAAGTATGTAGAGCAAGGATCTAAAGAGTTAAGCTTTGGAACAATCGCGGGCGTGGGCCCGAATGGCTCAATCATTCACTACGGAAATCCTTCAGATGAAGTGGTGATTAAAGCTGATGACATGATTCTTCTCGACTCTGGTGGCTACTTTGAAGGTGGATTTGCCACTGATACCACGCGCACATTCTTTTCTTCACCCACAGGAAAAGCCAATCCTGAATACAAAAAAATGTACACACTTGTACTTAAAGGGCTTCTGGCTTGTCTCAATTCCGTCTTTCTTGAAGGCACTAAAGGCAACGTGCTCGATGGTATCTGTCGCGCGCCTTTGATGAAACATGGCTACAACTATGCTCACGGCACTGGTCATGGTGTCGGCATTCACGTGCATGAAGACGGCGTGAGACTCTCTCTTATCTCTCAGCTCCCAATGAAGCTTGGCCAAGTGGTTTCAATTGAGCCGGGAATTTACATTCCAGGTTTTGCAGGTGTGCGCTTAGAAAATATTGCTGTCGTTGAGAAGCATCCTGAGTTTGCTGGTTACTTATGTTTTAAATCCCTCACGAATGTAGGGTTTGATTATAATTTAATCGATGAAGCTCTCATGAATGATGAAGAGAAGCAGCAACTTGCTGTGTATGAAGCTGAATGTGCGAAGAGAGGAAACTCTCTTAAGTCGATCGTTTAAATTTCTTAAGACTTAAACCTAGAATTAATCCTAAGAAAGCGGTGGGCCAAAAAGGTCCAGGTCCACCGCCCTCATTATCAGAGTCATCATTCTTATTCACAATCGCAATTGTATTAAGGAAGCAGCCAAGACCATAGATATCGCCTTGAACAGGATAGAGATAAGAGACGCCGTCTACATCATCTTGACCGAGGGCCGATCTTTTTGGAACGACTGAGTAGTACATGAGAGCTTCTTTCTTCTCACTGTGACCCAGGCCGATGGCATGACCTATTTCATGAGAGAGCACAGCGATTTTTTGATTTTTAGTAAGTGCGCCGAAAGAGCCATTTGTATTATTAATTAAAACGACAGAGCCCTTAATATCTTTTCCAGAGATCACGTTAGGTAGAGTCAAAGCTAAAAGAGAGCTCGCCCCCGGAAAATTAGTTGCGTTGGTGTTGCACGCGATAACGATATCTGTGACATTGGGAACAGCTGAGGCGCATCCAGCATTTAAGCAAAGTTCACCGGTATTGAATAAATTATCTGAGCTTTCATAAGTTCCACCATCTTCAAGAATAAGTCTTGAAGTGGGAACTGTATTCCAAAAATCTTTTATCGCCGGTTGGATAAAGCCTTCAAGCTCATCAATTGTTGTGCCAGCTGTCGTGCAGTTGGTGTTACTGGCCACACGCACACTTACTTTATCTTTTTTGTATCTCGCTCCAATTGAATTATTCAAAGTGAAAGCAAAGGAGAGTGAGGGAATAAAGAATAAGAGGAGGTATTTCATTTTTTCTCCATGTCGTAGTAGTAGCTCATGGTGAGTGAGTAACTATACTGACGTCTGTCTGAGCGAAGAGGAGAGTAGATATAAGTTTGAAAGCGAAAGCCGAAATCATCCAGCAATGCCTCAACACCAAGATCGAGTGTGTTGTTGTAAGCTGTCTTACTCTCGGCCGGAATATAAAAATCAGATGAGCCACTGCCATTATTCATACTTTTTGTTCCGCCTGAGCCACGGATATTATTCACCATGATTGAAGTCCCCATGCGCAGTCTCCAGTAATCTGAATAGCGCCAACCGACATCTCCACGGATCATGAATAAATTTTTTGAAATGCCATCACCTGCATCTCGTGGAAGCACCCAGTTAAATTCTGGGATCAAATGCCAGTCGGTCACCATCTCAACTTCAGTTGAAAATCCGATCATCGGATTAAAATGAAAGGTTTCGGTTTTGCCATTGGCATCAACTTGAGTGGCACCCACGAATTCTGTAAGTGAGCCGCCATGAAAGCCAATGTTTTTAAGTGACTGAGTTAAACTGTCGGCCGCGTGGGTCAGAGGGAGAGACATGAATACCGTGAATGCGAGAAGCAGTTTTATAAATCCAAACTTCATGTTTGTCCCTTTTAACTAAGGGAAAGTATCCCAATATCATCTCTTAAATGGCAATATATTGGAGAGATCTAAACCAGGAATGGACATGTTTTCAAAAATTAAAATTCCCGACCATCTTCGTCCCTCTGACCCTCGCTTCGGTTCAGGTCCCTCTCTCATTCCCATTAAGCATCTTGAAGCGCTCGCACAAAGCGGCAAAGAGATAATGGGAACCAGTCATCGCAAAGATGCAGTGAAAAATGTGGTCAAAGAAATTCAAGAAGGCATGAAGACGTATTTTAATCTTCCTGCTGGATATGAAGTGGTGCTCGGTAACGGTGGAGCGACCATGCTCTGGGATATGATAGGCCTTGGCATGGTTGAGAAATCCTCTAGCCATTTTACTTGCGGAGAGTTTTCTGAAAAATGGTATAAGGCCCACTCGCTTATTCCATGGATCAAAACTCATCAGACAAAAGTTGAATACGGACAAGGAATTAATCCCGTTGAAATTGACCGTCATGATTTTATCGCCTGTACTCTTAATGAGACTTCAACAGGCGTGATGCTGAGTGAAGTGCCAGTTTTAAAAAATCAACAAACCATCATGAGTGTGGATGCCACTTCGGGGGCAGGACAAATCGGCATTGATTTTAGTCGCGTCGATATGTTTTATTTCTCTCCTCAAAAAGTACTCGCCTCTGATGGGGGGCTTTTTATTTGTATCATGTCACCTAAGGCTATCGAGAGAGCTCTTCGAATTGGAGCCGATAAGTCTCGCTTCATTCCAGAGTCACTGAAGTGGAGTCATGCAATAGAAAATTCGCGCAATCATCAAACCTATAACACACCGGCGATTGCGACTTTATTTTTAGTGAATGAGCAGATGAAACTCTTAAATAAGCTTGGCTTCTCTCAAGTAGAGAAGATGGCGCTCGAGAAATCAAAAATGGTGTATCAGTGGGCCCAAGGGAAAGAATATCTTTCCGCCTTTATTAAAGAGAAGCAATATCGCTCCACCGCGGTGGCCACGATTGATGTGGATGAAGAGTTTAAAGTTGATGACCTCACAAAAATGCTCTGGTCTCAAAAAATAGCTAGGGATATAGATGGCTACAGGAAGCTTGGAAGAAACCAATTAAGGATCTCCATGTTCCATAACATCACCCTTGAAGACCTGGAGAAGCTCACGCAAGCTATTAGTTTTGCGATTGAAAACGTATAAAACGTTGCTGTTTTACTGAAAAATTTACTCCTTTTAAGCATTCTTCCCCTGCAAAATCCTGATCTAGGGTAGAGAAGGGACGCTTTATCAATTTAAGGAGTTTACCATGCGTACTTTAATCGTACCTGCCCTCTTACTCGCGACTGTTTCAAGTGCTTATGCTGCGAAATGGGACAAGACAAATGATCCAAATAAATTCGCCCGAGTGACGGGAAAAGCTTTTACAGCGAAGTTCAGTTCACTTCCTCTTAAAGCGAAATTATCAAACCCACACTTTATTTGGTCTGATACTTTCTGGCCGGCCAATCTTGGCGGTATTGCTTACCGTTGGAATAATGAGCCCAATCCGGAAATCTTTAAATACAAGATGTACTCAAAAGCTGAAATCGAAAAAATGGATGTGACTGAGTTGGAGAAACTTTCTCCTACTGAAAAGTATGACATCTTTATGGGTGACTACAAATATTCATTAACAAAAAAAGTCTTAGGTCAAAATAAGCCGACTGATCTTTGGTGGGAAGGCATTTGCCATGGCTGGTCTATCGCAGCTGTGAATCATCCTGAACCGGCCCGTGTGAATGTTGAAAACAAAGATGGAATTACTGTTCCGTTTGGATCTTCAGATGTGAAGGGACTTCTTGATTACTACTATGCTGAAGTTCATAAGACTAAAACATATGCTCGTATTGGTGCTCGTTGTGGAGCTGATGGTAAAGTACCAGGGGAAGCTTACCCTGAAGATAGAGTTCAAACTCCACCAAAGCCTAGTCAGGCCAATGCACCTGAGTGCTCTGACGTGAACGCTGGAGCATTCCATATGGCACTTGCCAACATGATTGGTCTTCAGGACCGTGGATTTGTTGCTGACGTTGATCGCTTCAATGATGTTTGGAATCAGCCAGTAGGTGAATATTCATCTCAAATTATGGATGAAAGACTTCCCACTCCTCAAGAAGCGGCTATTGGAGCAGCAAGAATTGTTCGCATTAAGATGGATATGACTTATGGTGAGGAGCTCAATCTTCTTCGCCCTGAAGATGCGAAGGAAGAGGGAGGATTCATGTCGATGGATCCAGTAACAACGACTCCAGAGCAAACATTTACCACTCGCTACTACGAGTACAATCTTGAGATCGATGCGGCCGGAAACGTGATCGGTGGATCATGGATCTCTGAGACTCGTCCAGACTTCATGTGGATCAAAGGAAAGGCAGAGACTTTTGAAGGCAGACTCTCTGGACTTAACAAGATCTACAAGCCCTTTGTGAACTAAGTCGTTGAGATAACTGGTAAGTCGAGTTTATTAGTCAATCAATCATAGGCCCCTACCGATAAGCTGTATCGGAGGGGCCTATGTATTTTAAGTCATCTTTCGTCGTGCTCATTGTTTTAGCATCCGCCTGTGGAGCGCCTAAGCAATCAGTTCAATTTGGTAAGACCACTAAAGCTGGTTTAATTGAAATGAAGGGGGAGCCTGAAAGTACAGAGAAGCCCGTCGCAAAAAGTGATCTCTCCGTTTTGGTTTATGAAGAGGATCAAAAATTCCAAATAGAAAATGACTTAGTTGTCGCTGGCTTTAGAAAGCCAGTGAATGATGAAACGTCACTTCTTTATTGGCGCCACAAATTTAAAAACTGTCAGACCAGTTTTCAAGAACTCAAGAAATTAGACAATCATTTAAGACCTGAAAAAGAACTCAAGTGTGAAAAAACTGGAGTTAGCGTGATATATGATCCTAATTCCGATCAAGTGACTCGCATCGTGGAGCAAGCCCATGAATAAAATCTCACTTGTATTAGCGATACTCTTTGTTGGGTGCTCGCAGCCTAAAAAAATAGTGACCGAAGTTTGGCTCAAGGGGCGCGAGAGATTTGTCGCCGATCGCTTCCCTGCAGCTGATGCAAATGCGAGCTGTCGAAGTGATCTGTTTAAAATAGAAGAAGTGAAGCGAGAGGCTCTCTATTATGAAGGTCAACTCTCTTCGGCTAAAAAAATCACTGGAAAATGGAAACACCTGGATCTCTCAAAGCTTCCCTTAGGGCAAGCCAAATTTCTTCAAGCCATGACAGAGAAGATCGGAGATTTAAATCGTCCAGATTTATTTAATTATTCTGACTGCAGTGATGCTCCATGTGTGGTGAATAAAGTGTATCAAAGCTCTGATGGTCTTGAGGGATGGACGACTTATCTTTGGTATTTAAAGATGGGAAGCATCCTGACTTTTAAAAATAAAGTTTACGATCAAAAGAGTCCTACTGCTGGCATTTACAATGAAAAGAGTTATGAGCTCAAAGACTATCTCTATTCTCGTGATGAACTTTATGCATTCTGGAGAATGAGTCATGCTTTAAGTACTCCTTATAAGTCTCTTCCCCAATTAACGGAAATCCAGCGCATTCCAAGAAAATCGACCATTGAAGATATGGGGCCTATGACCTGTGGTTTAGCATGGTCGACAGGTTATATTCTTCTCAATGATGGTTGCTTAAGTTTTGCCTACAACTCGAAAGACAGTGGCTTTATCTATGAAGGTGCCACTCATGAGATGGGTCATCAAATTGATTATGAATGGGGAAGGCAGCAGAGAAATACGTACTATTCTCAAAACGGAGAATGGAAAGAGAAAGGCGGCTGGTCAATTAAAGAGTACGTCGATCAAGGCAGCGGAAAGATGGTCCGCGAGTGGAGCAGTTCACTCAAAGATGAGCAGTTTGTCCGAAGCTACGCCAAGACAAGCCCAGCAGAACATTTTGCGGATACTACGGCTTATTATCGCTACGAAGGGGATCTTACTAAAAGAAAAATTCCTTCAGATATTTATAATCTCATCCAAGAGAAAGTTTTTGAAAAAAACGAATTCAATGGATCGGGTTTGATTGAACAATTTAAAGAGGATGTGAATCCACTTTTGGCTTCAACCATCTTTAAGAGTGCCGTCGAGTGTGATCAAAATCCAATCGCTTCTCCATCGGTATCGCCGCTAGCTGCAGATCTCTTCCCTTTTAATGTTTCAATTGAAGTCAGAAAATGTCTTAAAGAGCGAGTGGGGCAAATCGCCAACCAAGCCGTTGTGGAAGCGAAGCTTAATCACGTCGATGGGTGCGAGACCTTAAAATCCACAAGCTCACTGGCTGATTTTAAACGCTCTATCGAAGCCTCTATTACTTCGCAAATGGTGAATCATTTAAAAGCGGCAAGAGAGAATCAGGAATATTATAAGAAGCTAAATGCCTTTTATAAAAATCTTTCAGAAAGAGCTGCTCCATTGCGACTCATGACAGAGTGTTATGGTGATTTGGATGAAAAGTCATGCTACGAGTTAGGTATTTCAAATCTTATCGATGAGCTTATCCCAAAAGATATTATTAATGCGCAGTCGATGAAAGATGATCTTCGCAAAATGTTTGTAGACGCAAATAAGTTTGAAGCCGTGAAAAGCGAAATGATTAAAGTTCACCAAGACTTTATCTTTACGCAGTCTTCAATCTTGAATGAATCGGCCAAGCAGTTATGGAAAGATTGCTCTTCTCAGTTTTGGTCAAATCAGGTGCCACCGATTCCAGGTCCATTTAGTGTCGGTGAGGCATGGATGGTTTCTTCGCAATTTAATTGCATCAGTTTTGGGATCCCGGATGAAGTGAAAAGCCTCGTCTCAAGAATGTCTTTTGAAGCGATCGGTGTTCATGATGAAAGAGAGTCGAAATTGCTTTTTGATCTCGCGATACCTATTTATACCAAAGAGATTAATAGATACTATTTTCAGGCCCTTGAGTCGGAAGCTTTAGAAATCAAAAAGATTCTTGCTGCCAATACAATCGAAGAAAATCTCTCTTCGAGCTTCTCTTGGATCACGGGTCTTGGAGAGCAGGTGAGGAAAGATTGCGACAAGCAAGCCCGAAGCGATTTACCTGGCAACCTTCGCTACCATGATCCAGCCGTGGTGTTTGATGATCTTGTCTCACAAGCTTGCAGCAATGTTTTAAAGTCACAAAAATTCAATGAGTGGCTAGAATCTCAGCAGGGAATGGTAGAAGAGCACGTCATGAATTCTTTCTTAAACGTTCTTGAAGAGAAGGGATTAGTGGCGGCTAAGGCTTGTTCTGTGAAGTTTCCCACATCGACTCTACTTCAGCGCTTACAAAACAAAAAAGCGCGTGAGGAATGTTTGAACAAACAATGGTCTCAGATCGTTGATTTAAGTTGGAAAGACGTTCTAGCAGGTACAACTCTTAAGGTTGACGTGGTCTCGATTAAACAGAAGGCAGACTTCCCAAGTAAAAGAGTCCTTGGGAATGTGAAGCGATCTGTCTTTGTGGATTAATTACTTTTTGTAGCCCGACATAAATTCAGCTTTAAATTCAAGGAAGCGGTCTTCAAGGATCGCTTCCCTGGCTCTCACGGCCATCGATTTATAAAATGCGATGTTGTGGGCCGTCGCAAGGATCTGACCTAATATTTCATTGGAATCAAAAAGATGCTTAATGTAAGCACGAGTGAAATTCGTATTCACATAGTCTTTTAAATTTGGCTCGATGGGATAAAAGTCGCGGCGATAGTTTTTGTGATCAATACGGATCTTTCCGCGATTGGTGAAGAGCGTTCCACCGCGTGCAAATTTAGTTGGAATGATACAGTCACTCATATCAATACCATTCTCCCAGATCATCAAGAGATCTTCTGGAAGACCCACGCCCATCACATAGCGAGGTTTATTAGTAGGCATCTTAGGAGCTGTATATTTTACGATGGCTTCCATATGCTCAGGGCCTTCACCCACCGAGACGCCACCAATGGCGTAGCCAGGAAGATTACGTTTGACGACTTCTTCAAGACACACGTCTCGATACTTCTCATAAACTCCCCCTTGAATAATGCCAAAGAGGGCCTGCTTAGGATTTGTCCACGCTTCAATGGAGCGATCCAGCCAGCGGTGTGTGCGGGCAATAGAGTTTTCCACATATTTCTCAGTCGCAGGAAAGGGAATACATTCATCAAAGGCCATCATGATGTCTGAGCCTAAGTTTTGCTGAACGCCGATGGAGATCTCTGGAGTGAGTTTGATATCTTTGCCGTCTGCATCTCTAAAAAAGGCTCCTTCTTCGTTGATGGCATTTTTCTGAAGAGAGAAAACTTGAAAACCACCTGAGTCGGTAAGAATGGGACGATCCCAGGCCATGAATTTATGAAGACCACCGGCCTTAGCGATCAACTCAGATCCTGGTGTGAGATGCAAATGATAGGTGTTCGAGAGCATGATCTCGATATTCATATCGACGAGCTCTTTAGGCTGAAGCGCTTTGATCGCTCCATGAGTTCCCACTGGCATAAAAACGGGTGTTTCAATTTTGCCGTGAGGAGTGTGAATCACACCGGCGCGGGCACCGCAGTTTTTATCCACGTGTTGTAGTTCGAATCTAAAATGTTCGTTGACGAGTTCATTGGTTTTCATAAATGAGAAAACTCCTATCGCGTTTGTTTCCATGAGTGTTGCACT
>JAIEMA010000029.1 GCA_019752535.1 Bacteriovoracaceae bacterium | reverse complement strand
ATTGATGGTTCGTCAATTTCTTTAGAAAATAATCCACTTGCCAAAGCCATTTGTTCGTTGCCAAGGAAAGATGCCACAAATACACCAGATCCAATGACAGTTACAATGCAAAATAAATTCTTTTCGCATTTGAGCAAAATACTGCTCGTTTGAATCCTTCGCAATCGCCTTGATCGTGTATGTGCTCGTGGCAATATCAAGATTGCAGTCATGTGTGACAAATACCATTTCCTCAACGGAGAAGATGTCCTGGACCAAACGGCTCTTGATGCTGAATCGAGTCTCTTTAAGGATAAAGTAGGGAGACTGAAAGTAAATGTAACCCTCATCCATGGTTTGGGCTTTAAGTGGGATTTCAATCGTTCCGGTGTTGTCTTTGTTTTGTGTTTTTTGAGTCTCTCCAGTGGGGGAGGTGTGCTCTATCAGTTGCATCATCTTGGTCATAAAGAGTTTTACATCGACGGGCTTGGTTAAATAGTCATCAGCACCAATCTCAAGGCCATATGTAATCTCAGAAGGATTGTTGCTTCCAGACAAAATTAAGATAGGTGTGTTCCCAGCAATGGTGTTTCTGAGGGCTTTAACGACTGTGTATCCTACTCCTGCTCCCTCATGGAGATTTAAATCTACAATATATGCAGAGGGAGGCGTTTGCTTAGAAGCCAGCAGCATCTCTTTGCAGTTATCAAAACTTTCATAAATGTAATTGAGCTTATCTTCTACAATCTTCTTTATCAGAATATGAAAATCGACATCATCATCAAGATGAATCACGCGAGGTTTGCTCTGAGGCTTCTTTGGCGTAGGTTGTGCTGCAGCTGTTGATGCACCTTTTTTATCTCGGATCGTGAAGCTCGTGACAAAATTGTTCTCTGTCTTTGAAAAAGTAGATGGTCTCTCGCAAAGAAATGATTTTTCCTGCTCAACGCTTGCTGTAAGAGCTGGGACTTGTAGATTAAAACTTTCAGTCTTCGTTATCTTCACACTTGAGTAAAGAGTAAACGTTTTGTCTTTGTTGAGTTGGATTTCTGCAGGAAACAATACAACACTGTTTGTTTCATCTGGAAACTTAACGACCTTGTCTTTGGTTTCATGAAAAAGTTTTCTCAAGGCCATAATCAATAAGTAGGAATTGATTGGCTTTACTAAGTAATCAAATACTTCATAGGTCATGACTTCAGAAACAACGGAGCGACCCTTTTCTTCAGAGATCGCAATAATAGGTATGCTTCTTAATACTTTATCATTAAGCCGTTTCTTTAAAAAATGGGTCATGGAATCATCACCCTTGTCTAATCCTAAAAGGATACAGTCCGGGTAATTGGAATTAAGAGCTTCAAAGAAAGGTTCTTTCTTTTCAAAACATTTTACTTCATAGGGGGATGATTCAATAAACTTAACGATGAGTTTAAGGTACTCAGTGTCGCTATCAAGGCAGTAGATTATTTTAGTTTTACTCATAAAATCCCAAATAATTGTGTCACAAAATTTGAGGTTTACGAGAAAATATTCGGCCCTGCGAAGAAGCTATGCGCCAATAGATTGTGAATAGTTGATTTGATACAAAAACAACCCGTTCGATGGCGCAACTCGCCAGAGTTGTTTCTCAACTTTTGGGATCTCAAGAAGGTGAAGAAAGTCCTCTTGGGTCATTCGACCACTCCCTACCATCCAAAGGCCTCGAACGATATGCCGGATCATTTGCTTAAGGAAACCGTCGGCTTCTATCTTGAATTGAAAACATGCCTCTAGATCTTGGGGGAATTTAAAAATCTCGTCTTCATTAAAAAGTGTGTGGGGATTTATTTCAGTGAGCTCACAGAGGGTCACCTCCCTTATCGTCGTTTTAACGTTACTGCCCAAAGAATAAAAATTACAAAAATCATGTCGGCCCTGAAGCTTTTGAGCGCACGACTTCATCAAATTTATATCCAGTGGATTAAAAATATTGGCCACAAAGCGTGAGTCTTTCTCTGAGACGTTTCTCTTGTTTGTGAAAAGGTAGCGGTACTCTTTTGATTGCGTCAGACGAATGGGATGAAATTCGCGAGGACATTCTTCAAGAGCGAGGCATCGGATTTGGGACGGGAGAGTTTTTTTAAAGCTCTCTAAAAGGGAGATGCAATCAATTGGAGCCTCAGAAGTTATTCGAACCAGTTGCATGCGGGCATGAACGCCAGAATCTGTTCTTGAGGCCGCGGTCGTTGAAATTTGACCTTCTACTGCTTGGGTGACGGCTTGATTGATGTCATTTTGGATCGTTTGGCAGTCTTTTTGCCACTGAAAACCAGAGTATCCCGTTCCGTCATATTGAATTGTGGCTTTGTAATAATGCATCCAAAGAGGTTTTAGTACATAAATGACTATTCGTCTAAAGGTCGTGCTAGGCTCAGGTAAGGTTCCTAAACGCAGACTAAGGAGAATTTATGGCCCGCGGAGATAAAGGTCAGAGCAGTGAGAAGAAAGGCAAAGTAAAACTCACGACAAAAGAGAAGCAGGACAGAAAGAAAGAGAAAGCGAAGAACAAAGTTAAGTAGTTGATACCAGCACATTTTAAATACAAGCTTAAGATGTGCTGGTGACTTCAGTCGAGCAAGTTTTACATACTCCTATATTCCCTCGTTACATCCCCCTTGGCCTATTTGTAGATTCCCCAAAATTCTACCGTTTTGGAGGTTTCTATGAAATTTTTTACTATCTTATTAGGTCTCTCAATCATGGGATCTGCGCTCGCGGACTCTGCCACATTATCGGCTGCAAAAAATAAAGCTGAAATCAGTGGAGTTATGAGAGGGGTGGGCTCTGAGATCTTTTCAATTGTGGCCAAGGCTCATCAAAAGGGTTTCAAGCTTGATAATGGAGCGGATGTCTTTGATATGCTTTCAACTCCTAATCGCGTGGGCGGATCGACACTTTATAAAAGCAAATTGATCTCTGCAAAAGTTCAGTCTGGAATCACTTTAAGCTATGGCATCACACTGGTGACAAAAAAGGGTGAGATGAGCCTGAAGAATGACGTCCTCACGTTAACAGGTGAAACGGCTAAGCTTCTTAAAGGGGCGATGGCCTTCTCTCATATTGAAAATGGGCCAAGACCTCTAGGGTCTAGTACAGAGACTTCACCTTCTGGTAAAGTTTTCTGCTCAAGAGTTGTTTATCCAAACGCACCTACGACTTGTGTGATCAAGTTATGAAATCACTTATTATTCTCTCATTGCTATTCACTCACCTCGCTCTGGCGAAAGATGTGAAGTGTGTGGTTGAGACTCAAGCAGATATAGAGATTAGTAAGGAGTTTGATCTCATAGGGATTGAAGAGCAGTTTCCTGAGATTCCAAATTTTGATGGCGGAAATATGGCCATCGAAGAGAAGCCTCTTGTTTTCTCGAATGAGTGTGACAATTGGATGGAGATCATTTTTGCGGATGGCGAATTTGATAAACTTAAATTAGGTCTCATCCAAGAAATCAGTGGAAAGGTTGAATACTCAAATTCAGGAATGGATAGCTCTACTCCAGGAGCGGTGCCATCACCCTATAATGTTGATGAATTTATGTTAATTCTACCCGTATCTTGCAAGGCGATTTAAACTTAAGGGGAACTAATGAAAACGTTTGTTTTAGTTTTTTCAATTTTAATTTCAACTCAGACATTTGCTGCGAAATTTACTGGAATCAAAAAAATGAAATCCAGCGCAGCCCAGAGTTTTGCTTTGATGGTGGAGTCAGTCGTTAAGGATGAAGCGACTTTTGGAAAGGCCAGCTCGATTGATATGCTTTCATTCTCTCGCAAATCTTCCGAGACTGATGAGAAGACAATTAAACAGTTAAGCTATGTTCGTGGTGGCGCCAATAGTGATGACAATCATGATGTATTTGATAATGCCTCGATTGAGGTAATGGTTGAGTATGTTCTTGAAGCCGTCTCAAATATTGAAAGTGATTATGAGACTCAGTTTGCTTCTGCTCGCAAGACTCTAGCCGCTGGATTAAAGAAAGTGAAAGCGGATAAAAACCTTAAAATTCTTGGAAGCGGCCATGCTGATGAAGATGGCAGCTGGCAGATTCTTTATATTTTAGACTCTAAGAACTCTGAAATCCTCATGGTGACCATCGGTTATTTTGGGACCTAAACGCTTGTAAACTTTACAATCTTGATCTCCATCTATTTTTTTGTGCTATAAGAAGCCCGACTTTAAAATAGATGGAGGTTTTATGAAATTTCTTTTGGCTTCAATCCTTACTTTATCTTTTTCTCAAGCCTTCGCTCAGTATGAAACTGTCAGTTGCGATAGCATTCGTGGCACAGGCAATATGATGCTTCTTGTGATCGCCAATAAAGAGCTCAAGCAAGTGCGTGTCAGTGTCGGTGGAAGTATGCCTAGAGCACTTTTGATAAATCGTATCCATGGACAATCGATTCCAGACGTAACTCTCTATACAGTCTCTGGCAGCTCTGAGTTGCTTGAGATTCAAAACTCAGTACTTGATGGAATTGGTGGTTATGTGAAGCTTGCTGGGGATGAGCTCAGTTGTTTTTAGATGTTTGACGCTAAGGGTCTGGGGGCTTCCCATATTGACGAGAAATCTATCTGGGTTAAGCTTAAGGTATGAAAATCTTAAGCTTAATTTTCTTTTTTTCAGTCACTTCAGTTTTTGCAGGATTAGTTCAGGCGCCTCCGGCTTTTGAATACAATAATCAAAAATCGATTTACGTTGATTTTCAGTCGGTCTCTTCGGTTTTAAGTCTTGTCGACGCGAATTGTGTGGCCAATCAATCTCAATGTGAAATTCAAGTGACCAGTAAAGTCCGCTTTATTCAACTTGAATTTGGAAGACCGCTTTTTGATTTAGTTTCTTCTCCTGATGAATCGTTTATCGATGGATTTCCTGTTGAAGTGAGTGAAATTGAATTGCCGGGATCTGTCTCAAAGGTGAGAAGAGTTGAGGCGAGTTTACCCCCTGGATTCTATGATCTGACTTTAAAACATCGTTTTACTGAAAATGTATCCAGCAATCAAGGCCTAGAGTTTGGTTTTTGGTATCTTGATTTAGTCGATCGTCATTTCTTAGAACTCTACCTGCCAACCAATTTTGAATTCGATCAATTTAAGCTCAGAGTGACTTTAAAGTTCCCTGAACTTAATTCATCGGATTATCGTGTCTTCTCAAACGGTGAAGTGAATCCATTAGGCGAGGGCCTTTGGTCGGTGAGTTTTCCCTCATTCTATACGGCTTCTTCTCCCTACTTGCATCTGTTCCCAGCAAAAACAAAAAAAATTCAATATTTTAATCTAGAGTCGATGGATGGAAGAACCATTCCTGTGACTTCTTACTCGGATAAGAAAAATTCTGCGACTCTCTTTAGTAAGAAAATTGCGAAGATGTTTTACACATACGAGCGTGATTTTGGGCCATGGCCGCATGAAAGTTTTGTGGGCTATCAATCACAAAGTGGCGGCATGGAGTATCCAGGGGCGACACGTACTTCTTACTTCGCCCTTGATCATGAAATGCTTCACTCTTATTTTGCCAAAGGCGTTTTTCCGGCCAATGGAAACTCTGGGTGGTTAGATGAGGCCATCGCTAAATGGCATGACTATGGTTATCCCAGAGTCAATGCGATGTGTTTTGATGGAGGAGAGCTTGGCGCTCACTCAGTCTATGAGCGTAAGACGGATTCAGATTCGTATAAGCAAGGCGGTCAGCTGATGGCTTATATTGATTATCTCTTAAGCCTTAAGGGCACTAGTTTAAAGCAAGCGCTAAAAAAGTTTTTTGTTGAAAATAGATTTAAAACTATTACGACTGAAGATTTTGTGAAGAGTATTCAAAAGAATTCAAATTTAGATATCACTGCATTGATCAATAACTATGTTTATCATATTCCCGTGAGCCTCGAGTCACTTGAAAATGAATACGGCGGGCATCTCACTTCAAACAATTCTTATCAGTGTTTTCTCTGGAAGATGCGCTACAAATTGATCAAGTGGTAGCTGCTTATTTCTGCTCGCGACTCCAACCTTGTGGCGCAGCTTCAAAGGCTTTCTTGGTTTTTTGACCTTGGACTTCATTTTCAAAATGAATCCCAAGGCTTTTAAAACCATCGCTTAAATCTTTCATGGCCGCATCAATCTTGTCTACGTTTGTCTTGGTCGATGCTTCAAGAATACAAACACCATTCACAATCCATTTCTCAACCGAAATCTTTTTAGAGGCAAAGTTAGAGGCTACTTTAGTCATATCCAACTTCCAGCTTGTGCTGGCTATTTCAAAAGTTTTGTAATCAGCGAGTTTCGGTTTTGGTAACTTGGGTGCAAAGGCTGCAAACATGTCACTAAAGAGTTCATGGTCACTGGTGAGATCATTCGTTGTCGTAGTCAGTGAGCATGAATCAGTTCGCTTATTAGCTTTTAAGCCAAAAGCCACGTCAGCTTCACATTTCATTTCCAAGCCCGGAGAGTCAGGATTGGCCGCTTCCGCCTGATCCGATCTGGATTTAAGTTTCTCAAAAATGACAGGATCAACTTTTAAATCTCCCGTAGGGGGTCTGAATTTTAATGTCACATCTTGTTTGGTTGGGTCATCTTTAGAGGTGCGTGAGCGCAAAATAAATCCGCTTGAACTTAAAGGATAAGCCCCTTCAGGATTGGCGGGCTCATAAAACTGAATTTTCTCTTCTTCTTTTTTTGTCAGTGGGAGCTTCTCTTCAGCAGAGCAGGGAAGAGTGACTTTGACTTCAGCTTTTTTAATTGTGGGTGCCACTTCTTGTGCATCTTGTACGCAGCTGCCATTGCAAGGCTTGGGCTTAAGCGCTTCCGCAAGTCTCACCTCTGGAGGCGAAGCGAGGAGTGTGGTCTGAGTGAAAAGAGCGATAAAAAAAATGAGTTTTTTCATAAAATTCTTATCGGTTATTTCTCTTTGATCCAAAAGAAACCTCTGAATTCGCCCTTCTTAAAGCCTATGGCTTGATCCTGGGGGTATTTCACTTTAAGCGCTGCTTGAGTCTCTTTTGCGATGTGCTCTCCATGACATTGTAAACACATGACATCGGTGTATATCGGAGCAATCCAGTTTTCTTTACCTTCCTTGTCTTTAAACATCACAGGGACATCCATTGGAAGTGCTCCTTTTTGAGTGCCTGCAAATTTATCTAAATAGCTTTTAAGTTCTGGGGCGCTGTTTTTTGGGTTACGCAATCGGTGAGATGTTCTTTGGATATGATATTTTTTCGCTTTGGCTTGAGTGAGCGTTTGAGCATTCAATTGGCAAAATTCAATCGCATGGACACTCCCATGGGCGAGTTCTTTTTTGAGATTGCCCATTAATGAGACTTTAAGTTCTTCAACTAAAGGCATGGCCTCAAGTTTTAAAGTTTGGGCATTTAATGAAAAAATAAAAAAGAATAAAGTGAACATGAATTCTCCTAGAGGTGCACAGCAACGATTCCAGCAATACTGCAGATAAAGAGTATCGTTGTCATTTGAAGTTTTAATTTCAATTGAAGACCCAAACTTAATAACAAAATAATAAAAGCAGCATAATCCCATTCGTTATTTGGGTATATGACTTGAATCATAAACCATAGAGAGAGCTGCGCAATGACTCCTACGACAGCGGCAGAGATTGACTGAAGCGCAGATTTCCAAGACTGAATTCGAGAGAGAAACTCGACATAAGGAGCTCCCACGAAAATCCATAAAAAGCACGGAGCAAAAGTCATCCAACTGGCAATCATTGAACCTATAAATGGTGCGAGGTAGGGAGAGTCGATCCCTGCAAATTGATGAGCCCCCATAAAGCCGATAAATTGAACCACGATGATAAGAGGTCCTGGAGTTGTTTCTGCAAGGCCCAAGCCATCAAGCATCTGAGTGGGAGTGAGCCATTCATGGATCTGGACGGCTTGCTGTGAAATATAACTTAGGGCCGCATAAGCGCCCCCAAAAGTGACGAGAGACATTTTGCTAAAGAAGATTCCCATTTGTGTGAAGCCAGAATCTGGGCCAGAGAGAATGGCCAACAAGAGCAAAGGAACGAGCCACACACACAGCCAAAGAAGGAGTGTCTTTAAAGTTTTAAGTGTTGAGGGGAAGGCACTTTGAGACGGAACGGATTGAACTCCATTGATTCTTGCTTGAAAGATCCCGATAAAAGCCGCCGTCGCAATCACAAGAGGAAAGGGAGCATTCAGCCATCCAAGAGCGAGCAGTGAGAAGAGGGCGATGATGAAGTGTGATTTTCGGATGAGTGATTTTTTTGCAATTTTATAAAGAGCACTCATCACAATCACAATGATGGCCGGTTTTATGCCATAAAAGATTCCGGCCACGACCACAGACTCATGGCCAAAGAGATAGAGATAGGAGAGTCCTAAAATGGAGAGGACTCCTGGGATAATAAATAGTCCTCCGGCAATGAGCCCTCCAATAGTCCCACGCATTTTCCAACCCAGATAGGTGGCTAATTGTTGAGCTTCTGGCCCGGGTAAAAGCATGCAAAAATTCAAGGCTTCAAGAAACTGCGATTCGCTAATCAGCTTCTTTTCTTCTACCATTTTTTTATGAATGACAGCGATCTGGCCTGCTGGGCCTCCAAAGCTATGAAGAGCGACGTAAGTCCATATTTTTATAAGCTCAAGTAAAGAGATCATAAAAAGATTGTGACTTTTTTTTTACCTCTTGTCACAAATGACTGCTGATCCGTTTAAGAGTCAAAGGAGCTACTTATGCGATGGTTAGTTTTATTGTTTCTTCCTCTTTTTGCCTGGGCCCATCCGGTTATTTATAAAGATGGCATCATGCTCTCAAGCATGACGATGCATGACTTTACTGAGTTGGGTGCATTCTATTCCTACACTCCAAAATGGGCCGTGGGTGCTGAATATCTGAGACTGGAGAGTCCCAAGGGAGAGGAAAAACAGCTGGAACTCGCTCGACTTAATCATTTAGCTTATCGCTACAATGGTCCTGGTTCTCAGGGAAATATTTATCTCGTCTCAGGTTTGGGACGCGCTCATGATGATGTGAATGATAATCGTCTCGGTTGGCTCGGCGGTGTAGAAGCCGATTGGGAGTCGCGTGAATATTTTATTTCCTCAAAGTACACTCAAATTGGTTCACCTGATTTTGATGCAGGAATTTGGGTCTCTCGTATTGGTTACTCACCTATCATTGCTGATTTTGACAGTCTTCAATCCTGGGTGATGCTGCAAACGTGGTACGATCCCATCACTTCGAAAGAAACAAAAATTACTCCCATGCTTCGATTCTTTTATAAGAATGTTTTATGGGAGATGGGTGCATCACTTAAGGGTGATGCCTTTTTTAACTGGATGATTCATATTTAAGGAGCTGTTATGAAAAAAATGATGCTTATGGGTTTGATGATAATGAGTTTTTCTGCCTTCGCAGACAAAGTGACTGTCGGTGTGAATGGAATGGTTTGTTCGATGTGCGCACAAGGCATCACAAAAAAACTGAATGCTTTAAAAGTTGATGAAATTAAAGTCGATCTCGATCACAAATTAGTGACTTTTACGACAAATGAAAAGAATCCTGTTAGCGACGAAGCGATAAAAAAACTGATTGAGGAGTCTGGTTATGCCATCACAAAAGTTGAAAGAAAATAAAGTAAGCTGGCTTTCAGCTTGGCTTTCATTGTTCACAAGTTTTGGAACACTGATTTGTTGTGCGATCCCCTCACTCCTTGTGGCCTTAGGAATGGGTGCAACCTTAGTGGGTTTGATCGGTCAGTTCCCTCAGCTCGTGTGGCTCTCAGAGCATAAGGCTTGGCTCTTTGGGTCTAGTTTAATCATGCTCACGGTAACGTTTTTTATTAGGCGCTGGAGTGCGAATCAGCCATGCCCGATTGAAGCCAGAGAAGCTTGTGAGAGAACAAAAAAGTGGAGTGGAATTGTCTATTGGGGGGCAGTAGGAATTAACCTTTTTGGTGTTATTTTTACTTTTGTCCTGCCAAAATTCCTCTATGGATAAAAACAATGAAAGTGATGAAGAGCTGATGAGAAAACTTCAGCTCAATGATTTAAGTGCTTTTGAATTATTGTATGAACGTCATCAAAGTCGTCTCTACAATTATTTTCAAGCCAGAAGTCCAAAGTATGCAGAAGATCTTTTTCAAGAATGTTTTTCGCGCCTTCTAGAGAGACGTGATCAATGGAATGGGCAACCTTTTTTGGCCTGGTTTTTTGTGATGGCGAGAAATCTTTTTATTGATGAGTTTAGAAAAAGTAAAATTCAAAAGACTGAAGAGTTAAGTGATTGGGCAGAAAATGAGAAAGTAGAGATAGACCAATGGCTTGAAGGGATTTCAGACGAATCAAAAACAATGCTTAAAGAGCATTATTTATCGGGACTGAGTTATCAAGAGATGTCTCAGAAATATGGCACCAAAGAGGCGTCTTTAAGACAAAAGCTCTCTCGTGCCTTGCAAGTTTTAAGAAAGGAGCTGACATGAATACACACACTCCTCCCCATTTGACCAAAAATATCATGGAATACGCTGAAGTCGAATTGCGTCCAGCGAAGACCCTTTTATACTTTTATTTTCTCATGACCTTGGGAGCCTTAGTCACCTTGCTCATTTGTCCTCAGTTTGGTGTGGGCCCAATTGGAGGAGGACATGGTATCTCGGGGTGGGTGATGCCGTATGGAGCTTTCGCCTGTGGGGCTTATTGTGGAGCTGTGTTTGTGGGGGCCGGAACATTGGCAGCTAGCGCCTTTCTCTCCATGGCCCAATGGCGATGGGTTTGGAGGCATCAATTCCTTTTAGTGGCACCGGCCGCTTTCATTTTTTTTATTGTCTTAATGGGAATAAAGCATCTTGGAAGATTTGAGGGCATGAATGAGGGACCGACCTTTTATCTGGCCTGGAATCTCATTGGCGTCATGACATCTTGGCTCATTCTTCGCACAATGAAGGTAGTTAAAACTATCTAAGGCCTGGGATGAGTAATCTGAAAGAGCGTCTGTTTAATTATTATGAAGCCAATGAATTGCGCGTGGACATGGCGTTTTTTTTGGGCGGGTTTATCTTTGATATATTTACACTCTCTGGAGTGGATGATCTCTTCTCTATAACCCAGCAAATTGTTTATCTTGTTTTGATTGGAATAATCTTGAGTGCTGAATTGATTAGCTCTCCCATTCCGCCTAAGCTTCAGAAAATTTGGGATTATCGAAGTGCCATAACCCATTTCCTTCTAGGAAGTCTGCTCAGTGTCTATTCTCTATTCTTTTTAAAAAGTGCCTCGATTTTCAACTCTATCGTTTTTGTGGCCCTCCTGATGTTGGTAATGGTCGCCAATGAGTTGAAGAATGTTCAGTCGAGTGGAGTGAATACAAAAATTGCTCTTTATGTCATTTGCTTGTTTTCTTTTTTTAGTCTTTTGATTCCCACTCTTCTTGGTTTTGTGGGTTGGATTCCTTTCTTGTTAACAACAGCAATGACCTCTTTGATTCTTTAGCAATGGCACCGCTACCTCTTGAAAAAGCTCAACGATAGCTCACTTTTAATGAAGCGACTTCTGGCCCCTGGGGCATTGGTGATTGTTTTATTCTTTCTCTTTTACCTCATTGGGTGGATTCCTCCAGTCCCACTGGCCGTTCAAGAAATGGGTGTTTATCACAACATCAAAAAAGAGAATGGGAATTACGTTCTTTATCACGAAAACCCTTGGTGGAAGCCTTGGAATAGGGGAGATCAAGATTTTGCGGCCCGTGGTGGTGATAAAATCTTTTTGTTTGCAAAAATTTTCTCTCCCGCTCGCTTTGATGACACGGTTATTCTTCATTGGCAGAAATTTAATGTCTCTGAAGGTCAGTGGCAGACCACTGACAAAATTCCTCTTCGTGTGACGGGCGGTCGTGAAGCCGGCTACAGAGGTTTTGCCTCGAAGTCCAACTATACCGATGGTGACTGGAGAGTGGGGGTTGAGACCACTGATGGTCGAGAGATTGGTCGAATTTCTTTCTTCATCCATCCGGACACTGATCTTGGTCGCACAAGAAATTTTGAAAGGATTGAAACCAATTAGTAGTGAGCCTGTTGAAAGGCCTCGATCAGTTCAACTCCTTGCTTTTTTTTCTCTAAAAAAAACTTGATTTGATCCGCGTTGAGAGGCTGGCAAATTGATTTTAAGAAATGAATGATGGGAGTGGGGTCTTTTAAACTTTCTGTTTGATAGTTTTGAAAAAGCTCAAAATAGCTCTTCTCCGTTTGTGGCTTACTCAGCTCTTCTGCCAATTTGACTCTTCTATTTATGCGCTCTAGATTTCGCTTCTTCCAAATGGGAAAATATTTATTGATGGCTTCTTTTTGTTGGGGATTGATATCACCAAAAAAGAATGTGATTCTTTCTTCTAGCTGGTCGACTCGCAAGTGATCACTTTTTTCTCTTAGCTCTTCATTTTCCTCGTTGATTTTTGAAATGAAATTCTTTTTCTGCTTGGAATCTATTAGGGCCAAGTACTTTGCAAGAATTTTTGAGTATTCTTCGGCCACCCGTTGATAAGTTGAGGCAAGAGTGTTCCACCATTGGTCAAACTCCTGCGTTTGAGTGGGATCAATTTTTTTTACCAAGACCAAAGTTTCGCCCGATTGCTTCTGCTGCTCTTTAAGAAAAAGATTGATATCTCTCTCAAGGGCTTCTTTCTGTTTCCAATAGAGATCGAGTTTTGAGGCCGTCTGGATTTCAATAAGTTGATCGAGTTGACTCACGGCAAGACGTTGAAGACCACACCCTGAGATAAAAAAGATCAATATGAATAAAAATTTAGACATAAATGACTTTAGCCAAAGTTTGTCAGAATGACTCGTCTCAGGTCATGCTTTCTTCATGATTATTTTTATAACAATGCTTCTAAGTCTCAACCTTCACGCTCAAGACCCTCATTTACATCGCTTAAGCACGCCGGCTTATTACGAGAAAGCTTTTGGTCGACTTGAAAATAAATCGAATGCGGGACAGCACTCATGGCCTGTTAACGTTCTCTCTATTGGTCACACCAATGCTTCTTACCAAAACTACGGGAGCGGGGCTCCTTACTTCCATCATGGACTCGATATTCGTGCGAATGCTGGAGAGAGTGTCTTGGCGTCGGCGGCCGGAAAAGTGGTGAATATTGAAAATTATATGGGCGGCCCTCTCTATTGGGAGATCGCCATTTTAGATGACCAAGGATTTCTCTGGCAGTATCACCATGTTGATCGCAACAGTATGACTCAAGAAGTGCTGAGTGCATTTAAAACCGGCGCAAGAATTGAGGCCGGAAGCAAAATTGGTGAAGTGGTGAAGTGGCCTATCACTAGTTTTGGTGAGCGCTACCATCACATCCATCTTAATATATTAGATGGCCAAAAAAAATTTCTCTCACCATTTCTGTTCCTTCTTCCACTGCAAGATACTTCAGTGCCCGTGATTAATCGTATCGGGCTATTGAAAAATAGCCGTGAGCTCTCGGGTCAAACTGTGCGAGGTGAGTACTCCATTTACGCTGAAATCAGTGATCTGGTTCATCATGATAAATTTATAGTGCCTCCCCACTCTATTGAAATTGAAATTGATGGAGCGGCTCCTCATGTGGTGTGGCTGTTTGAATCTCTTCCAGGTGGAGCAAATGAAGAGGCGCTTGTGGATGATTTTTATGTTCCATCCATGGCCTGCGGAGATTACAGCTGCCGACGTCCAGTGATCGATCTTGGTTTTCAATTTAAGCTTCCTGTTGCATCGGGTCGTCACAAGTTGATTTTAAAGGCTTCTGACTTTGCAGGAAACACAACTGTTCGCGATTTTGAATGGAATGTTGAATCTTTTTAAGGACTAAGCCCTTCCAATTTAAGTGACGTCACTGGTATGACTGAGAGCATGAAAAACATTTTTTATGCTCTTCTTTTGGTGGCTTTTCCCTCAATGGCGCAAGTCACTGTCTCTGGTCTCTCCTCAGGTGCCTATTTCGCACATCAACTTCATGTCGCTTATTCATCGGAAATTTCTGGTGCTGGAATTTTGGCCGGCGGCCCCTTTTGGTGTGCCCGTGGAAACGTGAACACGGCCCTCAACACATGTATGGATACGGCCGGTGGCGCTCCTCGCACGGAAGACTCAATCGATGAAGCACTTCGCAGAGAAAGTGACGGACGGATTGATGAGTTAAAAAATCTTTCGAAATCAAAAGTTTATATTCTCTCTGGAACTGCTGATCGCACGGTTCTTCCAGTGATGAGTCAGCGCTTGGCTTCGCTTTATAAAAAATGGGGAGTGAAAGCGAATGATTTGAAATTTGAAAACTCGCTCTCTGTAGGACATGCCTTTCCGACGCTTAATTTTGGTAACCCTTGTGAGGATCCATCAAGCCCCCCTTATATCTCAAACTGCGCTCGTGATATTGCCGGGGAGATGCTTAATCATTTAATCGGCCCTCTTAAAAATAAAAAAGCTGCAAACTCTTCTCGTGTCTTCAGCTTTCCTCAAGCTCATGGCCTTGATCCTGCTGTGCTCTCGCTTGCGAAAACGGGTTTTGCCTATGTCCCTGTTGAGTGTGAGTCCAAAGAGTCGAACTGCCAGCTGCATGTGGCGTTTCACGGCTGCCGTCAAACGATTGATGATGTCGGCATGGATTATGTCATGAACACTGGCTACAACGCCTGGGCCGAATCCAACAAAGTGGTGATTCTCTATCCTCAAGCTGTCAGAAACTTTTTTCTCGGCAATCCTCGCGGCTGCTGGGATTGGTGGGGTTATACGGGTCCTCTTTATCATACAAAAGATGGGCCTCAGATGCGCATGATCGCTCGAGTGATTGAATTATGGAGAAGTAAAAAATTAAACTTTAAAAAATTTAGTGGTGATTTATGAAAGCAGCAGCAGTTGTCACAGGAGCTTCAAGTGGAATTGGACGAGCGATTGCGATCGCATTAAGTGAAGCTGGTCATAAAGTGGTGAATTGGGATCTTCGCGCTCCACTAGAGGCTGATCCCCGCATCCCGCATGTCTTCTGTGATGTCTCAAGTGAAGCGGCCGTCATTAAGGCCGCTCAAGACACTCATGCTCTGGTGGGTGATGTGGGTATCCTGATCAATAACTCTGGCCTTCAGTTCATGGCCCCTTTAGATGAATTCCCAATTGAGAAGTGGCAGCAATTGATTGGAGTGATGCTCACTGGAACATTTCTTTGTACAAAAAATCTTTGGCCCATGATGAAAAAACTGAATTCAGGGCGTGTGATTAATATCAGCTCTGTTCATGGAAAACTTGCGAGCCCTTTTAAGTCTGCTTATGTCGCCGCTAAGCATGGAGTTTTAGGCCTTGCAAAAGTGGCGGCCATTGAAGGCGCGCCTTTTAATATTACTGTGAATACCATTTGCCCAGGTTTTGTTGATACACCTCTCATGCGTGATCAAGTGAAGTCTCAAATGGAGCTCAATAAGCTCAGCGAACAAGAAGTGTTGGAGCGAGTTTTTTTAAAAGATCAGCAGATCAAAAAACTTACTCATCCTGATCAAGTTGCTCAGTTTGTTCTCTTCTTAGCATCAGATAACGCGTCGACCATAACTGGTGAGGCATTTAATATCTCTGGTGGATGGGGAATGGGACTGTAGTATACTCATAAACACCTTGGAGGTTTTTATGAAATACTTATTCCTGAGTCTTGCACTCATCTCTTCTGTTGTTTTTGCAGAGCCCATGGTTAAAACCGGTGAGGGCATTCGTCAAAAGAAAATCTTATTTGTTAAAGTTGATGTTTATAAAATTAAAAGTTTTATCCAAACAATCCCTACTGAAAAAACTCGTAAAGCAATTCAAGAAGCCAATGTTGATAAAGCCTTAGAATTAATTTTTATGCGTTCTGTGGATGCAAAGAAAATCACCACATCTTTAGTTGAAGCCTATGAGAATTGTGGCTTTAAAAATAAAGAAATTACCGATCAAATGGTGAAGGCCTTTAATGGTGATTTCAATAAAGAAGACCGCATCAGTATTAACTACACGGCTGCTGATCAAAAAATCACAATGGTCTCTGGAAACTCAAAATTTGAAGCCTCTGGGGCCGAAGTCATGAATGCCACTTGGTGCATTTGGTTTGGAAAAGGTATCGAAGAGCAGCCCTCTCTTGGAGACGATCTCGTTAAGGAGCTTCGCTAGAAGCTCCCAAACATTGTTCCTAGTCCAACGACAGCAATGGTCGCTGCGAACGGAAAGACGACAGCGACCATAAAAATATCAAAATATGATCTTTTATGATCCATCCCACAAATGGCCAGCAGTGTAATCACCGCTCCATTATGAGGAAGTGTATCAAAGCCACCCGAAGCGATAGAGCCAACCCGATGTAGCAGCTCAGGAGAGATCCCTGCAGTTTGTGCGAGTTCTAGATAAGTTTTTCCAAGTGCACCCAAAGCAATACTTAGTCCTCCAGAAGCAGAACCTGTGATTCCTGCGAGTACATTGACTGCAATGGCTTCAGACACCAATGGATTTGAACCAGAAAGAGAGAGCACGCCAGATTTAATGAGAGCAAAAGAGCTCAATACAGCAATGGTATTTCCGTAGCCCACTTCTGAGGCAGTGTTAAACACAGGCAGCATGCAATCTAAGGTGCCTTTATTAAGCGCCTGAAGAGGGGAGGCGAAGCGTTTAAAATGAAGTGTGAAGATCGCAAGAATTCCAATCACTAAAGCAGCAACTAGGGCCCATGTCCCAATAACTTTATCAAGTGTGATTTCTCCATAAAGCTTTTCGGCGAGGTAGTCATGATTCATGGCCGGAAAGATATGACGGCTAAAGGCATAGTTAAAAATAAAAACAATCAAAAGAGGAGCAAAAGAGGTGAGGACCGAGGGAAGATTATCTTGTTTGATGAATTCATGTTTTTCTTTTTCTACAAAAGTTTCACCTTTGTTCACCGCTTTCTGACTGCGAGAAATCATCCACCAAGTTCCAAAACCACCCATGATTAGACTCGCGATAAGACCTAGGATGGGAGCTGCAAATGTATCAGTGCCAAAAAAAGGCATGGGGATAGCATTTTGAATAGAGGGAGTCCCTGGAAGGGCAGTCATGGTGAAAGTGAAAGCTCCCACTGCTATCGCCCCGGGAATAAAGCGACGAGGAAGTTTGGCTTCACGGAACAGAGACACTGCGAGCGGCTCCATACAGAAAGCCACAACAAACAGGGAGACTCCTCCATAGGTGAGAACCGCACATGAACTGATGACGGCTAGAATTGCGTGGCGAGGGCCAAGTTTTCCAGACACAAACTGAGCTATCTTATCTGCACTTCCCGACTCACTCATGAGTTTTCCAAAAATGGATCCGAGCATAAAGAGTGGAAGATACTTAATAATGTATCCACCTACGGCCGGCATATACACTTGAGTAAGAGTTGCGAGCATTGGAGTGTCTGCGTGAAACAAGCAGGCGAGAAGCGCCATCAGAGGAGCGAGAATAAGGACGTTCATGCCACGATAAGCAAAATACATCAGACCAGAGAGTGATAAAATTATTCCGACAACACCCATACAATTTCTCCCTACTGCTTAGCTTCTTCTTTTGAGGAGTAGAAGAGCCATCCTACAGCGATAAAGCCTGCAACGTTTTCTCGGCGTATAAAGAGCGGACTCCTCTCATTGACTGCACCCGCATAAGTGGAGGCTCTGCCGCCGATGAATATCTCCCACTGGGCCTGGGTATATGACAACCCGGCCGTGAAGTCTGTGCCCATGTAACCTGGCTTAGCGTCGTAGAAGGGACGATTGGCCGTGACATCTTTTTGATCGACTTGGTAAAAATAATCTCCCACTCCCTCAGAGGCGAATGTGGGGCCGATCGCCGCAATCATTCTGCAGCGGTCACAAGGGGAGTGAAAGAGCTCACCTAAAAAACCTGGAACAGTGACAATTCCGCGATAGGTGGCCGATTTTCCATCTGTTGAATAAACCGCTCTCATCGGAAGGCCAAAACGTAAGCGAGCTTTTTTAGGATTGTTATAGAGAATGACAAAAAGTCTGGGCCCAAATTCCACAAGCCAATTGAGTGGGGCCATGTCCTTTCGAGCGCGGTTATCACCGGCGTTGACTGGGAAGGCTCCACCAAAACTTAAATCGAAATCAACATTTTCATTTTCAAATATTCTCGCTCGAACACCACTGTCCTCATCTGCACGTAAGACTTTTCCGCGATAGCGAAAGTTGGGGAGGGCCAGTGTGCGAACTCTGCCTTGGCCTGCGGCCGGGTAGTCAGGAAGATAGCCCGTTCCCGCTCCGACTCCCAACTCATAGAGTGGGAGTGCGAAGGCGGAAGGGATTAAAAGAAAAAAGAAAATTAAAGCTTTCAGGCGTCAAAAGCTTCGTTGAATTCCATGTTGTGATAAACCTTTTGGATATCATCATCTTCATCAAGAATTTCAAGCAAGCGCAAAATATTGGCGTAGCTCTCTTTATTAGTCACAGCTTTCGTGTTGAGAGGAAGGCGCTCAAGACCAGATTCTTCGATCTTGATTCCCATGGATTCAATTTTTTTATGAAGATCACCGTAAGATTCGACAGGACCCTTAATCGTTAAGTATCCATCTTCTGATTCAATATCTTCACAACCCGCATCGATGAGCTCCATGGTGAGTTCATCGACATCAAGACCATCTGCTTTGACTGTGAAGACGGCCTTGCGCTCAAAAACAAACTGTAAGCAGCCTTGAGTTCCGATGGCCCCACCCCAACGATTGAAGTAGGAGCGAATATTTCCAATTGTTCGTGTTGGGTTATCAGTGGCCGCATCAATATAAACCGCCACACCGTCTAGAGCGTACGCTTCGTAGGAGATCTCTTCATAATTCTCTCCGCCCTCACCAAGACCTTTCTTAATGGCACGTTCAACGTTGTCGCGTGGGACGTTGTTTTCTTTCGCTTTCACGAGAGCAATTTTGAGTCCAAAGTTTGATTCTGGCTCTGCACCTGAGCGGCGTACGGCCATAGTGACTTCGCGAAGAATTTTTGTGTAACTTGCAGAGCGCGCCTTATCTGAGGCGGCTTTTTTCATTTTAATGTTATTCCACTTACGTCCCATGATGACTCCTTGGAAGAATATCTTGCTGATTCAAGCTCACTATGGCCAGGAGCAGCGCTCCTATAATAGGCTATTTTTAAAAGGAATTTATGGATATTTTATGGGTCGGTTTCGGAGGAGCGGTAGGGGCGATTTTAAGATGGGGAATGACTCGTCTCTTGCCTGTTTCTCCTAGCGTCAGCCTCTTTGCCATTAATGTATTGGGATCTTTTCTCATGGGATTGATTGTGGGGCAAATTGGAAAACCTCAACTCTCCTCATCCGTCCTGCTGTTTCTCACGACAGGGCTGCTTGGTGCCTTCACCACCTTTTCGACATTTAGTCTTGAAAACATGCAACTTTTAGAAAAATCTCAATACGGCCATTTGGCCTTTAATATTGGGGGCCAAGTGATATTGGGAATCATTGGTGTCATGCTAGGTAAATCAATTCTTAGCTAGTCTCTTCTCTGCCAATTGCACTTGTTCAAGAAAGAAACTTTTTAAATTTTCACCATTGGCCACTAACTGTTGAGGAATGAAAGAGGCTTTTGATAAGCCGGGAAGTGTATTGATCTCAAGGAGAACGGGTCCCCTGTCAGTTAAAATCATATCTGTTCGTGAGTATCCTTCACATCCAATCGCCTTATGAATCGCCATCGCTAGGCGCTGACATTCAGTCGCCACTTCTGGAGAAATGGGAGCAGGTGTTAGTTCTTGAACACCGCTGCCGAGATATTTTCCTTCGTAATCAAATTGTCTGCCTTTATTGACTCTCACCTCTGAGCAGGGAAGGGCAGAGAGATGACCATCGAGATGCTCTCTTACACCAACAGTGATTTCTCGGCCTTCAAGGAAACATTCTGCTAAGTAAGTGCCAGTGGCGGCCGTGAATTTTGCCATCGCTTCATTTAGCTGTTTCTCTTCTTCAATAATGAAGAGGCCCACACTTGAGCCATTGGCGACAGGTTTTAAGACAATTTTTTTATAACTTTTAAAAAAATCTCGGAGCTTTTTTTGATCCTCTTGAGAGCCAGGATTTGAGAGCAGTAAATCTGCCGTTAATGGGAGATGAATCGTTTGCGCGACATCTTTGGTTTTCTTTTTATCGAACGCCGCTGCCGAGGCTTTTGAATTGGTGCCGGTGTAGCTGATTTTGTGAGTTTCTAAAATCTTTTGAAGTGAGCCATCCTCACCCTCGGTTCCATGCAGGGCCAGGATGAAAGTGTAGTCTTTATAAAGAGAGAGAGCGCTCTCAATTCGGCCGGCCACAGGGGAAGCAGAAGGAATGAACTGAGTGGTGAACGGGTTAGCATGTCTTGCAAGTTCAGTGGGAGAAACAGGAGTGATGCTTCCAGATGGAGAAATAAAAACTAATTCAGCTTCAGGAAGATGAGTGGCAAGATTTTGGGCCGAAGCCACAGAAACAAGTCTCTCTTCAGAGCTGCCGCCAAATAAAATCAGTAGTTTTTTAGACATCAAAATCTCCCTTTCTCTAGAGTATTTTGACGTTCTCTATTCGTTCGCACAACCTTTTTCAGATTGGCATTTTTTTCGAAGCGATTCACTCTGGGAATTGGCGTCTGCGTTCTCATTATGCGCCACTTTTATTCCCCCAATCTCACCCCAAAAAGAGGGAGAGTAGATGAGCCCTTTATTGGGATCGATGGTCATATTGTCTTCGCATTTTGCAGCATTGCTCTCGTCGTGATTATTATCACGTAGACACAGTTTCATTTGCCCATTGCTCTGAATTTCATAGTGCGAAACAAGAACAGCATGAGTCATAAAGGGAGAGCCTCGCTCCGTGAATACAATCGTGGGTTGCATATTCATATCAATACGCTCTTTCACATCATTGAAGAGTTCTTGATAAACTTGGTTGGACTTTTGCCCGCCACTAAGAGTGGTGCTTAGCCCTTGCCAGCTCATGGCCTGGTCGGCCCAACCTTTGGCCACCTTGTCAGCGATATACGATTGCAAAGCTGGATGGGAGGAGAATTCAAATAAATTTTTAAAACCTGGAATATCGACAGCTTCATTGTCGGCGACTTTATCAATCAGCTCTTTATAAAAATCGACCGCTTTATTTTGTTCACTCTCATCAGATGAAGAAAGATCGTGGGGAGCAGTAGAGTCTGGTTTAAAAAAAGAGAGACGATTAAATTGAGATGTCATGCGAGCATGGCCCCAGCAATAGCCTTGAGTCGCTTCATGCTGGCTTGGGACATTCCAGTTTCTAAAGGCAAGTCCGTTGTATTGATTTTCAGATATTTTTTTTGGAGTCATGTCGGCCGGGTGGCGGAAGATATCAAAACCTTGCGGACAGAGGGCCTGGCAGGAACAAATATTTTTAGGACAGTCTCCCCAGGGCTGACATTGACAGGCGACTGAGCGAACTTGATCACTGAGATCGCCTAAGTTTTTTAATTGATCTTCACTGAGAGGAGCTCCGTCGCTATCGGCGCAGTAGCGCTTCTCTCCAACATCGACAGTCTCTTTTTCTTTAAGTGTGGCTTCTTTTTTCCTCTCGTAAGCTTTATTGGTAAAAATTCCTTTAACTGCATTGACTGGAGTCATAAAGAAATTTTTCACACCACTTGCGATACCAAGACCTGTTTGATCACAGCTTGTAAAAGAGATGAGCATGAGAAGAATGAAAATGATCCTCATAGCTTCTCCAAAAGATCGGACCAGTAAACTCTCTCTGGTGATTCTTTCTTGAGCTGCTCTCGGATGGTTTGCAGAGTCTCTTTGGATTTTTTCTCTTTCTTCCAGTCATGAAGATAGCGACATAGGCGCATCGTCCACGTATAGGAGTTTGGATATTTCTCAAGCGTCGATTCGCACCACAAGGGCGGAGATTTTCTTCCTAAGCTTAAGGCCGCTAACAGGTCTTGGCGGACTTTTTGATTGATGTCGGCATTTTTTAAATCTCTAGGTCCCAGCAGCGCGAAAGCTTCTTGTGATTTGCCTTCTTTCATCAGTTCAGTTACTCGAGATTCAAATCCCCAGATGCCTTGATAGCCTTGCTCTTGGTAAGGGGTTTTGCCGATGGAGTAGCCCTCCATCATTTCAAGCCATTTATCAATTTGTCTTGAAAGTTTTCTGGGATTATTTTTAAACCACTGGCGAGCGATCACGAGAGATTTTTTTAATTCCAAGTTTGAATCTTTATTTAAAGAAACAAGTTCAATGACAGCTTCACTTTTGTCACCTTTCGAAGGGTGATCATAAGCTTTCTGATAATAATTTTTAGATTTCTCGTTGAGCCCATAGGCCCTTAACTCTCTTGCAGCAGTGAGGTAGAGGAGAAATTCTTTTTCCGGATTTTCTTTTTTATATTTATCGATCTCTTGAAGAGCGATCTTTTCCCATTCATCGATTGAGGATTTATTTATCCATTCTGGCGAAGCCAGAAGGGAGAATGAAAAGAGAGAGATCAGGAAAGTAAACCAGCGCATTTTAGACGTATCGGTAGAATGAAATCAGAATAAACTTGAGTTAAGGAGTCGACAAAAAAAAGGGCCAGCCGAAGCTGACCCTATGAAAGATCTCGGGATCTTGGAAGATCTTAGTGAGATGCTTCTTCTGCTGGAGCAGCTTCAGCTGGAGCAGCTTCTGCTGGAGCAGCTTCTGCTGGAGCAGCTTCTGCTGGAGCAGCTTCTACTGGAGCAGCTTCAACAGCTTCTGGTGCAGCTGCAGTTTCAGTAGCAGCTTCTTTCTTGTTACAAGCAACAGCAACGAAAATAAGAGCAACTGCGAGAAGAGAATACTTGAACATGGGTAACTCCTTTGTGTTTCAAACCCGTTTAATACGAGACAATTTTTTTAGTTAACCAGCATGAAAACTGGCTCTTGTGAGTTTGTGTTCATGTTGGGTAGTTGAGTCAACTTTAACGCAAGTATATGAGCCCCGCAAGAGGCTACTCAAGATTCCTTTTGTTTTTAAAAAATAAAGTATAGGGGCACGAATTGGAAAATGAGTTTTAAAAATGAGCTAACGCAAAGCAGTTTTAAGTTGTTCTCAATCTACGAATGTTTATAATTAGACTTAATGAAAATAGAAATTACCGTTGAAGGCCAAGAGCCTATCTATCATAAGCTCACAAAAGACAAAACGATCTTAGGCAGCGGTCAAGATTGTGACGTTACGATTGAGGCAGATGGGATTTCTCGAAAGCATCTTCAAATCATTGCAGAGAATGATCAGTATTTTGTCGTTGATCAGGGCAGCACTAACGGCTCTTTCATTAATGAAGAGCGTATGGTTCCCGGTCAGCGGGCAAGCTTCACTTCCTTTTTTCCTGTAAAGATGGGCTTTTATGTCACCTTGGCCCTGCTCTCTGATGATGAAGCGAGTGATGGATTTGATTTTGCCAAGTCTTTGCCGAAGCAAGCTGAAAGCTCTGCGCCAAAAGCCAAGCCTGCTCAAGCCTCAGCGCCAAAGCCGATGAGTTCTTCAGGCACTCAGACTTCAACAAAAATCTCCGCTCCACGTAATATTGCAGAGAAGCCTGGGAAAAAGGCTTCAAAAGAGGATGAAAAGGGATCTCAGAGTCTAAAAACGTTGGCGATTGTGATTGCGGTTGGGGGAACACTTGGGCTTTGGTTCTTAACAAAAAGTGATGATGCGCCGCAAGTTTCTCAGGATGTGGTCACTGCAGTCGTTGAAAAGCCTAAGATTGATTTAAGTCAGCTCTCTTTTGAGATCCCTGAAGTCACGGGCGTCTCCACTGCGGCCAATTCCTTCTCTGATCAAAAATGTAACTCTGATGTCGAGCGCGCTTTCTGCCAAGACTTAGGTCTTCCTTACGGGGGCTATCCTCTTTCAGGAGCTGTCGTATCCCCTTCATCTATTATTCTTGTGTTACCACAGCTCTCAAAAACTCAAGTCCTCACTGAGTTTGGTCAAAGTCTTAAGTGGAATGACTCCATCACTCAACAGATTCCTGAAGTCCTTGATCCTCGAGATATCATTGCGCTCTTTCTTTCGAGAAGTAAGCAAGGTGTGTGGGCCGGGATCACACCGGAGAGAGTTTGGTTTTATGTGATCTTTATTGATCAAACGGGAAGGAGAACGGGAGAGATTTGGGTGGCAAGTCTCGCTGGTCTTAAGGCGATTGTGATGGATAATTCTTTTGTCACAAATCTCAAGTATCTCTCAACTGAAGGCCCAAAGGGAGCAGATTTCCTCTCTGGGCTCTTTAGAGTGGTTGTCGACTAGAGCGTTTTTAAGAATTCGATTAAGGCCCTCTTCTCATCTTTGGTCATGACTTCTTGGCCATTTTTAAGAAAGATTTTTTCATCATGACCAGAGTTATGCATTCCTTCTCTTGAAGTATCAAAAATAAATTCTTTTTTGTTTTTCCATGACTCTGGGGTTTTCTCGCCCACGGGGTAGCCGGCACAGTCAGGATCATAATCGGTGCGCGGATCAATCGGAGCTCCAGCGATATAAACTTTTGGGCGATCTTGTGAGCGAGTGAGAACGGCACAAAGATTAGGAGCGGAATTGTTATGGAAATATGGCCAGCGGGCCCAAATTCCTACTAGTGGAGGGGGCACATAACCCTTTTGTGGCTCAACGATTGTGTTGATTGAGCGCGAGATTTTGAGTTTGTTTAACGCTTCAGCAAAGTATTGCATGCCTTCATGGCGACTTGGATCAGTGCCAACGTCATAGACAGGAGTTTTTTTGTGATACCAAACTTGAGTGGTTTTGATTCTCTCTTTTAGCGGCAACACTTGGGCCATCGGAAGATTCCAAGCTTTCTCATAATGGCCATGACAGCTTGAACAGTTGACTTCAAAAACTTCTTCCCCAGATATTGCAAGTGCTTCATTCAATGTGTCTTCCGGAAGGAAGTCTAAATAGAGAGGGGCTTCAGTCGCAAACACAGTGGCGGTGAGCTCTTTGATGACATGAGAATTTTTATTCAGCCAGGATTCAAGAGAGTGAAGATCCACTCCTCGACCGATTTCATTCCATAAGAAATTCGTGTGAATCGGGTTGCCTTGAACAATTGAGCCATCAGAGAGCCAGCGAGTTTTATACTTGGCATTCCACCAGACGGCCGGCTTTGAGTCGGCAACTTTCTTATCAAGAGCATTGGGACGAGGGAAGTTCGCGGTTTCGGCCAAACGTTCGGCGTACTCATCTAGGCCACGTCTTGAAAGTGAAAGCGCCACTTGGGCCAAACTGGTATCAAGACCCAAGACTTGTGGTTTTTTAGCGCCTACGAATTTCACTGCATAACGAGATCTTTTAAGGATATTCACTTCCGCCTCTGAGGCGTTTGTCATCATTTTAAAAAGCGAGGGATGAGCAAAAGGAAGAAGCTTCTTTCCGATTCGAAAAAATTCATTGGCCCTTGGAAAGCGATTGGTAAGTCCCACCACTTTTTTTCCAAAGAGATCGGCCGTGTGGCAAGCGGCACAGCTGAAGGTGAGTGCTTCTGCACCTTCCATATCCAGAAGTGTCGCGCCCATTCCTAAATCATGTTCCCCTGGACTCACTTCAGGCCAAGGTCCTGGGCCTCTTTCATTTTGAGTTTGAGGAAATGAATTGATGCCAAGCCAGTCCATGAGGTCTTGTTCAGTTTCAATACGAGCGGCTTTTTTTGAAAGTGTGTAGAGCCATCTCTTCAGAGGAGAGTTGGGATTTGAAGTTAAAAAGTCACGGAGTGCTTTGTAGGGAATAGCGAGTTCGGTGACTTCAACCGGGTAATGGAAGACGTGCTTGCGACCCTGCTCTACCGTTTTGTTCAATTCTGAGGGATCAAGTTCATAGATGTTACTGCGATTAAACGGGGTTTTTTTCGCATTTCCGCCCGGAAGCTCCATATCTTTTGACCAATCAGGGTTGGCCAGGAGGTTTGGGCTAAATAAAATAAATTGAATTAGGAGGAGGATTTTAATCATGCCCCGATCATTTCAAGTTTAGCTTCATGACGTCAATACTCCCAAGGACTTGATTGGGACATTGTGTTTGAAAATAAACACATTCACTCTGTTGACGCTTAAGAGAGGGGCCTTTTAGGATGGGGAAGCGTAAATCGATAAGATTTTATCGATTGAACCCTCCCAGACGCAAAAAAGGGCCGAAAAATTTTAACCTTTCTTCGGCCCTTTTATTTTTAACTCGCAATTTTGGATATCAAAGGATCAAGCGCTTTACTGAAATCTGATTCAGTGAAAGGAGACTTGATATAGGCAGCTGCTCCAGCGGGAGAGCTTTGATGAAGTTTCACTTTTTCTGGAGAGAGATTTTTAGCAATAATCACAGTGTGAACATGCTTGAACTTCGTTTTCAATTGAGCACAAAGTTGATTGATAGCTTTAGGGTTTGAGTCAAAGGCAAAGACCAAAACCAGAGGAGACTTCTTCTTTAAATGCCCATTGAGTTCGGGCAATGTAGGAATAGTCGTGCATCCATAGCGACTTGGAATTGAGCTTTTAAATTGATCGAAAATTTTTGTCCCAAAATCAAAAAGTAGAATAGGAACAGTGGCCGCTCTAGGCGCAGAGATCACTTCTCCAGAGCCTTCAGCATTGAATTCTAGTTCACTGGCGAGCTCAGAGATTTGCTTCTCTTTGTTCTCTTTCTCTTTTTTTAGGGCGTTTATGTCGATAACAACCGTAGCTTTATCGTCTTCATCACCTGACATGTAGGCCTCCGAAATCTATTTTCTTTCCTGTATTATCGGCAATTTGCGAAAGAACTTAAGCTATTCCGACAATTATGGGCAGAAACTCAATATTTTCTTATGAATGACCGACAAGAAGCTAGGGATTTAAAGAACCTATGCCATTGGAAGATTTGGACCTCGAATTTGAGGACGAAGAAGAGCAAACGAAGAAGCGCACCGAAGCCGTCACACAAGACGTCGATTTAGAATTTGGTGGCGCTGCTGAGAAACCTGCTCCGACTCCGACTCCGACTGCTAAACCAGCCGCAACAGCGGCAGCGGATTCCTCTGCGCCAAAAATAAATCCACAAGCAAAAGTCGAGGCCACACCCACTCCTGCACAAGCGCAAGCTCAAGGGGCACAAGTTAAAAAACTTGATGATGTGAGAGCGAAGATTGCACAAGCGAAATCACAAGCCGCGGGACAAGCCGCAGCGAAGTCAACACCAGTGGTAAGTGGAGCAAACGCGCTTCAATTAGCTCCTGAAATAGAAGGTCTGGATCTAGCGGGTCTGGCCCAAATGATTGATGAGACGAAATTTGAAGCTAAGGTTCAAGTGGCCGTGGCCCAAGAGAAATCTGTCTTTATGGCCGAAATGCTCTCTGACGCAAAACTTCTTCAACACCAAATTCAACAATTACTCGTCAGAGTGAACACAAAGCACCCAGATATGAAGCCTGAATTGATGGCGATTCAAAAAGCACTTGCCGACTTCTTAGCAAAGAAAAGAAAATAAACCACATGAAAATCGAGCACACTCATATTCCTGGCTCAAGTCAGGATGCGATTATTTTACTTCACGGCTATGGTGCAGACATGAATGATCTGGCCCCGCTGCATCGCTATCTTGATCCAGAAGGGAAGTGGCATTGGTATTTTCCTAATGGCCCTGTGCGAGTTCCGTTTGGTGGCATGTGGGAAGGCAGGGCGTGGTTTCCGATTGATATGGAAGAGCTTGACCGTGCGATGAGAGAAAATCGCCCGCGCGCGTTTGCTGATAAAAAACCTGCTGAATTTACGAGCTCTCTAGAACTGATGAAGCTAGAGGTGAGTGAGCTTCAAAAGAAACATAAAAAAGTGGTGATTGGCGGCTTCTCACAGGGCGCGATGATGGCCACTCATCTGGCCGCTCAACTGACTCCTCAAGCTCTCGTCATCCTTTCTGGAACTCTTCTTGATAAAGAGGGACTCCTGAGTGCCAAGAGCACTGCCGCTGTTCCGTTTTTTCAATCTCATGGGGATCAAGATCCACTGCTCTCACTCTCTCAAGCCAAAGATTTGAATGCGCTTTTAAAAGAGAAGGGATGGGATGGCATTTGGGCTCCTTTTAGAGGAGGCCATGAGATTCCAGAGAAAGTTTTAATGACTCTCTCTTCTTTCTTGCATCAAGTGATTTAGAGAGAATTAAACATCAACTCCATGCCATTTTTTGTCGAAAGCGAGAATTGAGCTTTAAGTTTTGAGAGCGAAGGCGCTCCCGCTTTAAGTCCTGCACCCCATCTCGCCCCGATATAGCCTGAGTGGATATCTTTTAATTTCCAGTCATTCGTAATTCTCTCAGGATCTGAATAGATATAAGTCATATCTTCTTTAGTCGTGATGAATTCATAAGTGGAAGAGAGAATTGAAGGAGCAATGGTCGAGTATTTGGAAGTGTGACCATCAATCATCAAGCGAATCCCTAGGAAGTAAGGGACATAAAAATGATAAAGGTTGCTGTTGAATTGACCAGCAAGACTCTTCGGATACACGGCTTTATTGAATCCAGCATTATCAGATCTCTGGATATCACTTAAGAAAGTGAGGGAGGTGCTTAAGAGATTAATGTTCTTCACAAAATAAGCATTTCCTCTCACGTTTTCTTTATGGAGGTATTCCATATGAGACTGCGAGACAGAGGTGTCTTGAAATAAGATGGCAAGCACCATCGCTGCGATTTTCTCGCTCTTATAAAAGCTCACGGCCGAATCCCAAAGATTAAATGGATTCTTATTTGGATCAGCTCTCCAAGAGCTCATCTTGAGGAGAATGTTTTCAAGGAAAAGTGAGGTGCGCTCGTTGTTAAGAAGAGAGATGAGCTGCTCTTTAAAGGCCACAAAAATAAAAGACTTCGGTCTCCAATTGCTCCCTTGTCCGCCTTGAGTGATTTTGACGTCAAAATCTAAATCGCCAATCATGCTCCAAAGGGCCATCGAACATTGTGTCTCTTCAAATAGGCTTAAATATCTTTCGCAACGAACGTTCAGCATCTTTTGCAAAAGAAAATTTCTTATCAAGGGATTTTCGGCCAAAAATTTTAAAACATTATCGCCAGCTCCTTTATTGAACTGGGCATTTTCTAAAAGCTCGCTCGCCTCTTGATACTCAGGGCTAGAGAGCATCTCGTGGTAGTCCATCTTTTGGGCAAAAGCGGACGACGCAAAGATACAAAATGTGGCAACAAGCGTTAAAAGTGTTCTCATAAGGGGGGCATAATCGCTTATTTTGATGATTTTGAGGGCGAGAGGGTAAAAATAACACACATTGTTAATGGTTGGGCCTCTTTTGTGCAGGTAAGTCGTGATTTTTTCAGGAATTTATCGTTCTCGTCTCTCTCTTTGGGCCTTATAATAAGTCCACTTATAACTCTCTAATGGATTCAAGCATGAAACCAAATCAAGATTTCTCCTATGTCTCTTCCTCTGATAATGCCTATGTGGATTCTCTTTATTCTGATTATTTAAAAGATCCAAACAGCGTTGAAGAATCCTGGAAGCAGTTCTTTCGTGGCTTTGACTATGCGACTGCGCAATCTCCATCGGAGAGTGGGTCTGTCGATGCTGGAGTCCTCACTCAAGAGCTTAAAGTCTTCAGGCTCATTAATGCTTTCAGAGCACGCGGGCATTTACTCTCTAAAACAAATCCCATTCGTGAGAGAAAAAACCGTCACGCCAAACTTGATCTCTCTGACTATGGATTGAGTGAAAAGGATCTCGATTCACGCTTTGCTTGTGGGGATTTACTTGGAAAGCCGGGGGCGAGTCTTAAAGAAATTCTTGCGACTTTGAACTCGCTTTATTGTGGGCCTATTGGTGTTGAGTTCACTCATATCAATAATGTTGAAATCAAGCATTGGTTCCAAGAGAAGTTTGAGAAAACATCTCGCGATATCGGCATTGAAAAGAAAAAAAGAATTCTCAAAAAGCTCAATGAAGCGGTCGCATTTGAGAACTTCTTGCATACAAAATATGTCGGTCAGAAAAGATTCTCACTTGAGGGTGGAGAAAATACCATCCCGGCTCTAGATGCTGCGATCAATGCTTCGGCGAGCTTTGGAGTGGAAGAAGTCATCATCGGTATGGCCCACCGTGGACGATTAAACGTTCTCGCCAATATTTTAGGTAAAACTTACGAATACATTTTTAATGAATTTGAAGGCACAGCTAAGCCCGATCTCACGATGGGTGATGGAGATGTGAAGTACCACTTGGGCTACAGCTCAAAGGTGCAAACTCCAGCAGGCAAGGGTGTGTACTTGAAACTGATGCCTAACCCTTCTCACCTTGAAGCCGTGGCAGCCGTAGCCCTTGGTTACTCTCGCGCTCAAGCTGACAATCTCTACAAAGAAGATCGCTCGAAAGTTTTGGCCGTCATCCTCCACGGTGATGCCGCGGTCGCTGGACAAGGGATTGTTTATGAAACAGTTCAGATGTCAGGTCTTAAAGGCTACAGCGTCGATGGGGCTTTGCACTTTGTGATTAATAATCAAGTCGGATTCACCACTGATTTTGATGATGCTCGAAGCTCGATCTATTGCACCAGTGTGGCCCGTACACTTGAAGCTCCTGTGATCCATGTGAATGGTGATGACGCTGAAGCTGTTGTGTTTGCGATGGAGCTTGCCTGTGAATTTAGAGCAAAATTTAAAACAGATATTTTTGTCGATATGGTTTGTTACCGCAAGCACGGACACAACGAATCTGATGAGCCAAAGTTCACTCAACCCTCTCTCTATAAGTTAATTGGGAAGCACAATAACCCTCGTGAAGTTTATAAAGAAAAGCTTATTGAAGGTCATCAGATTGAAGCTCAGCTGGCCGTTCACATGGAAGAAGAGTTTAAAAATCTTCTGCAAGATCGCTTCAATTCAGTGAAACAGAAGCCTCTGCCTTATCAATATCAAAAACCAGAAGAAGAGTGGAAGGCGTTTAGACGTTCTACTCCAAAAGATTTTGACTACTCACCGGAGACAAAAGTTAAAAAAGAGCTACTTGATAAAGTTCTCCATACTCTAACTACTGTTCCTGATGGCTTTAAGCCGATTGATAAAATCTCAAAGCTTCTCGTTGACCGCCAAAAGAATTATGCCGACAGCAAGCTCGATTGGGCGCTTGGGGAATTGTTGGCCTATGGCTCCCTTCTTCAAGAGGGAGTGAGTGTTCGCATGTCGGGTCAGGATTGTATTCGTGGAACGTTCTCTCACCGTCATGCGGGAGTGGTAGATGAGAATTCAAATTTAAGACATCTCTTCTTGCAGCACTTGGGTGATAAGCAGGGGCAGTACAGAATTTATAACTCGCTACTTTCAGAATATGCGGTTTTAGGGTTTGAGTATGGCTACAGCCTAGGCGCGCCTTCGAGTCTTAATATTTGGGAAGCTCAGTTTGGTGATTTTGCCAATGGCGCTCAAACCATCATCGATCAGTTCATCTCTTCTGGAGAGTCTAAGTGGCAGCGTCAATCTGGGGTTACGTTATTCCTTCCTCATGGTTATGAAGGCCAAGGGCCTGAACATTCGAATGCTCGTCCCGAGAGATTCTTGCAATTGGCCGCTGAGTGGAACATGGTCGTCGCCAATCTCACGACTCCGGCAAATATTTTCCATATCCTTCGCCGTCAGATGAAGTGGGAGTTTAGAAAACCACTTGTGATCTTCACTCCAAAATCACTTCTTCGTCATCCGGATTGTGTTTCAACGGTTAAAGATCTCACTGATGGGCACTTCCAAGAAATTATTGATGACAGTGATGTGAAGGCCAGTGACGTGAAGAGACTTCTCGTTTGTACCGGTAAGGTCTACTACGATCTCAAGGCCCGTCAAGTGAAAGACGGACGCAAGGATGTAGCGGTTGTTCGTCTTGAACAATTGTATCCAATGCCTGAAGAGCAAAGTCTTGCTCTTGTGAAGAAATATGCGAATGCGGAAAAAGTGTGGGTTCAAGAAGAGCCAAAAAATATGGGGGCCTTCACGTTCCTTCGCCGCTACAAGCAGTTTGATGATTTTAAATTGATTGCAAGAAAATCATCTGCAAGTCCTGCGACAGGTTATGCCAGTGTGCACGCTCAAGAACAATTAAAACTTATGGACACGGCCTTCGGTGCTGCTCCAGTGGAATCAATTTAAGAGGGATATGTTATGGTTGATGTAAAAGTTCCTGCTGTTGGCGAATCAATTGCTGAAGTCACCATCGCCGCTTGGTTAAAGAAAGATGGAGATATGGTGAAGATGGATGAAGCCATCTGCTCAATTGAGTCTGACAAGGCCACTCTTGAGATCTCGGCCCCTAAAGCGGGCAAATTAAAAATTCTCACTCCAGAAGGCACAACTGTTGCGATTGGCGCCAAAGTCGCTGAAGTCGATGAGACGCAAACGGCCGCTGCCAGCGCTCCAGTAGCCGCTTCTGCTCCTAAAGTTGAAGCTGCGGCTCCCGTTTCTGCTCCAGCAAGCTCTGGTGGAGATAAGAATTATCCAAGTCCTGCGGCTGCAAAAATTCTTGCTGAAAAGGGAATGGATGCCTCTGGTGTTGCTGGTTCTGGCAAAGATGGACGCATTACTAAATCAGATGCTCTTTCGGCGCAGCCGAAATCAGAATCAAGTTCAATGGCCCAACTGGTGAAAGAGACGATTTCTCAATCTTTTGGACGTGACGTAAAACGTGAGAAGATGAGTAATCTCAGAAAGACTATTGCTCGCCGTTTAGTCGAAGCTAAAAATACCACGGCCATGCTCACGACATTCAATGAAGTAGATATGTCTGTAGTGATGGATCTGCGCAAAAAATATAAGGACGCATTCAAAGAGAAGCACGGCGTGGGCTTGGGCTTTATGTCGATCTTTACTAAAGCGGCTTGTCAGGCCGCTAAAATGTATCCGGCCGTGAATGCCCAGATCGATGGCACAGATATTATCTATCATAACTACGCTGATATCGGTGTGGCGGTTTCTACTCCTAAGGGACTGGTGGTTCCAGTCGTGAGAAATGCAGAAAGCATGTCGTTGGCGCAAATTGAAAGCAAGATTTTGCAACTTGCGACTCGCGCGCGTGATGGAAAACTCACGATTGAAGAAATGACTGGTGGAACATTTACCATCACGAACGGTGGTGTGTTTGGATCGATGATGTCGACTCCGATCATTAACATCCCTCAGTCTGCTATTTTAGGAATGCACAATATTGTTGAGCGTCCTGTGGCGGTGAATGGACAAGTGGTCATTCGCCCTGTGATGTATATCGCTCTCTCTTATGATCATCGCATCGTCGATGGCCGTGAATCAGTGGGCTTTTTGAAAGCCGTCAAAGAGATGGTGGAAGATCCTTCGAAAATGTTACTCGACCTCTAAGGGGCCTTTATGGAAAATTTTGATTTAGTTGTTATTGGCTCAGGCCCCGGTGGCTATATTGCGGCTATTCGTGCCTCTCAGCTTGGGATGAAGGTTGCGATCATTGAGCGCTATAAAACTTTGGGTGGGACCTGCTTAAATGTGGGATGCATTCCTTCAAAAGCTTGGCTGGATTCTTCTGAGAGATACCATGAGGCCGTGCATAGTTTCGAGAATCACGGCATTGGTGTCGGGAAAATTGAACTCTCCGTTCCCAAAATGGCCGAGCGTGTTCAAAAGGTTGTTAAAGGCATCACCGTGGGTGTCGCAGGACTCATGAAAAAAAATAAAATCACCGTCTTCTACGGTCATGGAAGTTTTGTGAATAAAACGACTGTGAGTATTAAAGGTGATGAAGGTGAAAAGCAGATCACGGGAAATAAAATTATCATTGCTACCGGATCAAAACCTTCAACTCTTCCAGGTGTCACGATTGATAAAGAGCGCATCATTACCTCTACTGAAGCCTTAAAGCTTCAAGAGGTGCCGAAGCATCTTATCGTGATTGGCGGAGGAGTCATTGGTCTTGAGATGGGGTCAGTCTTTCGCCGCCTAGGAGCGAAAGTCTCTGTGGTGGAATATGCCGATAATTTGATTGGGATGATGGATTTAGATCTTGGAAAAGAGCTACAAAAAGTATTAAAGCGCGATGGAGTTGAGTTTTATCTCTCTCATGGCGTGAAAACAGTGACTCGTAAAAATGACAAAGTCACTGTCTCTGCCACAGCGAAAGAGGGGGGAGCTGAAGTCACACTTGAAGGTGACTATGTTCTCATGGCCGTGGGACGCAGACCTTATACAGATGCACTTAATCTTGAAGCTGCTGGACTTAAAGCTGATGAGAGAGGGCGCATTCCGGTGGATGAACACCTTCAAACAAATGTCCCGGGCATTTATGCTATTGGTGATGTGGTTCGTGGAGCGATGCTCGCGCACAAAGCGGAAGAAGAAGGCGTGTACGTTGCGGAGATCATGGCCGGCCAAAAGCCCCACATTAATTACAATCTCATTCCTGGAGTGGTTTACACATGGCCTGAAGTCGCTGCAGTGGGCGCGACAGAGCAAGAGCTCAAGCAGAAGGGTATCGCTTACAAAGTGGGTAAGTTCCCCGTCATGGCCTTAGGTCGTGCTCGCGCGAGTGATGAGAAAGATGGATTCGTTAAAATTTTAGCGGATAAAACAACCGATGAAGTCTTGGGCATTCATATGATTGGGCCTAGATGTGCGGACTTGATTGCTGAAGCGGTGGTGGCGATGGAGTTTAGAGCAAGCGCGGAAGATATTTCACGCATGTCTCATGCCCATCCGACTTATGCTGAAGCGATTAAAGAAGCGGCACTGGCCGCCACGGATAATAGACCTCTGAATTTCTAGAGGTCTTTCTTCTTCTCTTTAAGTTGAGCGAACATTAAATTCTTCAGCATGAACTGCTGACGCTCCGTCATCTTTTCTGCTTCTTTCGGCGGCTCATTTTTTATTAACTCGCTAAACTCACCCGAATAAATATTCACAGGAATTTGTGTCTCGGCACTTTTAAGAGGTGAGAGAAGAGCGGCGCCTTTATCCACATAGACGGAGGTGTGCTGAAACAGTGGCATGTAGGTGACAGTGAATTTTGCAGAGTTGGTCTCAACCAATGCGTCTTCCGTTTTTACAATCAATTTTTTCGTTTTTGAGTTCAGGATTTGAGGAGAAAATAAAACTCGAAGGGAGCCCGTGTAAAGCACGACTTCAAAGTGGTCTTTTTCTTCTCGAAGTTCAAATTTTGAATCTGCACCCACTCTGACCCATGTTTGATCGGGAAGTTTAATCACGACCTGAGAGAGATCATTCGTATAGTAGGATCTCCCACTTTTAATCGGTGAGCCTAATTTAAGTGGGATGGGTTTTTGATGTTTGCCGGTCAGTCTCATTGACGTGACTTCACCTTTAATGAAGGTCACTTTACCTGCCGCAAAACAGTTAAAACTGAGAAGAAGAGAAATGAGTAAACTAAGCCGCATACTTTTGATCCATGATTTTCTCTTCCATTGAAGCTTTAAATTCATGACCATTATCGACAAAATAAAAAACCAGACGCTGCTTATTTTTAAGTTTCACAATGACTGTTTGAAATTCTTCTGGTGCACCAATGATTTCAATTTCGGCGACTTTATCTTTTTCTATTGTTTTGAAACCAAAAGACCAAGGCGCCTTAACGCTGAACTGATTTCCGTTCCAAGTGACTTTATGGCGATAATCATAAGTCACTAAGCCCATTACACTGAGTGCTAGGGAGACTCCGAGAAACATGACAAGAGTTCCCGTGGATCCACCTTTGGCATAACTCATCATCAGATAACTCTGAATGCCATAAGCGAGGCTTAAAAGAGGAACGACTCTAACTAAATGATCTAAGTGTTTTTCGCGGGTGAGATTTTGATTGTCCATGCCTGCTTATCGGATGATTCAGGCATGGACATAAGTGAGAATTTTAACAAGTAGGAGGTGACATGGCCGAGCATGAAACAGCATCATTACATGTCGCTTTAGCCCCTGGTTGTCCAACATATTGAATTGTGCATTTTGAGGCGACGTCAACCTCAGTTGAAGCTCTCCAGGCACCTGGGTAAGAGCCTCCAGTAATAACTGAGAATCCAGTTGTTGAATAAGTTCCAGCAGCTAAGCAGAGCTGCCAGCCAATTTCTTTCGTATTCGTTGGATTGCTCGTATCACCAGATTTGATTTCAAATCCATTAATAAGACAGTTTCCAGCAGCATTAAAACTGACTAGTGAGTTCACCGTACCAGCAGCATATTTAAGTCCTGCGACTGCAAAAGCTTGAGCTGAAAGAGTGAGAGTCAATAATATAAGGACGTATTTCATGTAGCCTCCTGGGCGTGACATAAATTTTGTTAATTAAATTATAGGCCATTTCATTAATTTGGCGCAGAGATTTCAATGGTTCTCTTTGTTCTTATGCAAATCCAGACACTTAGTATTGAAAAGAATTGCATCACCAACAAAAAAAGGCGGTTTTTTGTTGGCAGTGGCCCTCTTTTTTCTTCAGAAAGATTATTGATTCCACAGCTACTTGATCGAAACCATTCAGTATTGGGCAAAGAAAAATAAAATAACTGAAAGATTAACCGCTCGCTTTTTGAAATCTAGCCTTATAATTATTTTATCAGGGGGCAATGTTTTATGAAGCGACTCAATCAATCGGGCTTCTCACTTATAGAGATAATGGTGGCGGTCTCAATCCTCTCCGTCATTATGGTCAGTGTGATGATGCTTGGTAAAAACATGACTAAAGAATCTACTAATATGGAGAAGAAGGCTGATATCACTTCCTTAGTGAATCAGATCCAACAAGCTCTCAATAATAAGGAGAACTGCTCTGCCACAGTGATGGGAGCAACTTCTGGTGCGGGAGCAAAAACCTTGCTCTCCGGTATCAAGACCTTAGATGCGAACGGTAATTTAAAAGTAGACCCAAGGTTAGCTGTTTCATCTATTGCTGCCAGTGACACCAGAAATTCTACGATTATTAACGGTATGTATCTTGAATACACGGGTCAGCTCTTTAATGGTGCAAGTTATGATTTGGTTGTGACTTTTGTGAAGAAGCCAAAAGCAGCTGCTGGAAATGCAACTTCTCAGGGAACTATTTTATCAAATTACGTTCAAAAGAGATTTCCGTTACAACTTGATAACTGTGCAAGAAATATTGCGACTGCACCGTCTCCTTCTACACCAACTTGTGCGATGCCAATCAGCTCGGTGGTTTCTGTAAGTTCTCAAAACCCTTCGGGAGTGAATTTATGGAACTTACAAGTCTGTCGTGACTGCGCTACTCGTGCAACGGTGAGGGGCTGCCTGTAATGGCCTCTGGTCTACTTAAATTTTTTTCTCTCATCCTCTTGAGCACTGGCCTGGCCAGTGCTCTTGACGTTTCTAGCCTTGATATTCCCGGCCTTTTTGAAAAAGTTAAAACGGAAGGGACTTGCTCTTCAATGAATGCCGCTCGCTTGTGCCGACATTTCCCATGGAAGACGAGAAGGAATGAGGGAGCCATTGATCGTGGGGCCATCGCGTTTGTTTTCTTGCAAGCGCCTCCTAGTGATGAGCCAGCGCTTAATGGATGGATTAGTAAGTTTTCTCCTGATAAAAGATTGGAATACACATCCTATTTTGCCGTCGCTCAGCCGGACTTCATTACTGCACTTGAAAAGACGCCCTATGTTAGTCTTTATGTTGTGACGTTAGAAACGAGTGGTGGAAAAACATCTCCGACATCGGTTTTACTTATTGGTAAAGGAACGCTTTCGGCTTCCAGAAATCAATACCCAGAATTAGCCGCTGAGCTTAACAGTTCACAAGGTGAGTGGATCCCACCTGAGACTTTCGCTCCACAATATGAGTTTGTCTCACTTCTCCAATAGAACTCTTTGAGTCATTACCTCTATGGTGATAAACTCTCTTGGAATTCATTTCAAAGAGAGGCTTATTGTGACGCAAAGAAAAGATTCTTTTAAAACCCGTAAAACTCTAAACGTGAATGGTAAATCTTATGATTACTTTTCACTGAAGGCCGCTCAAGCCGCTGGTGTGGGTGATGTTGATAACCTTCCTTACTCACTTAAAGTGTTGATGGAAAATCTTCTTCGTAATGAAGATGACTTCACTGTTTATGCTGATGACATCAAAGCCATGGGTCAGTGGACGAAAGAAAAAAAATCCACTCGTGAAATTAATTACTATCCTGCTCGTGTTCTCATGCAAGACTTCACCGGCGTTCCTGCAGTCGTCGATCTCGCGGCCATGAGAGATGCCATGAAAGCCGTAGGTGGAGATCCTCAAAAAATTAATCCACTTGTTCCAGTTGATCTTGTGATTGATCACTCTTTGATCGTTGATAACTATGCCACGAAAGAATCTTTCGAGCAGAACAAGGCTCTTGAGTATGAGAGAAATGGCGAGAGATACAAGTTTCTTAAGTGGGGACAAAAAAGTTTTAAAAATTTCCGCGTTGTTCCTCCTGGCACAGGCATCTGTCACCAAGTGAATCTTGAATACATCGCTCAAACGGTGTGGACAAAAACAGAAGACGGCAAAGAGATCGCTTACTGTGACACCTGTGTGGGCACTGACTCTCACACGACAATGGTCAACGGTCTCTCTGTCCTTGGATGGGGTGTGGGCGGCATTGAAGCGGAAGCGGCGATGTTGGGTCAGGCGGTGACGATGCTGATTCCTGAAGTCATTGGCTTCAAATTGATAGGACGTGCTAAAGAAGGTGTAACAGCTACGGACGTGGTTCTCACTGTCACGAACATGCTTCGTAAAAAAGGTGTGGTGGATAAGTTTGTTGAATTCTTCGGCCCTGGTTTAAAGGATCTCTCTCTTGCAGATCGCGCGACAATTGCTAACATGGCGCCTGAGTATGGTGCGACTTGTGGCTTCTTCCCAGTAGATGAAAAGACAATTGATTATCTTCGCTTCACAGGTCGTGATGAAGCGCGTGTGCAATTAGTGGAAGCCTACGCTAAAGAGCAGGGCTTCTGGAGAGATGATTCAAAAACTCCCGTCTTCACTGACACGCTAGAACTGGATCTCTCAACGGTTGTCCCAAGTCTGGCCGGACCTAAGCGTCCTCAAGATCGCGTGGCCTTAAGTGATCTGGCCGATGGATTTAACACAGCTCTTGTGGGTGATTTTAAAGTTCTTGCTGATGACGCTAATAAAAAACAAGCTGTCGAAGGTGAGTCATTCACGATCACTCATGGTGATGTCATGATCGCTGCGATCACTTCATGCACGAATACCTCAAATCCATCAGTCATGATCGGTGCAGGACTTGTCGCGAAGAAGGCCAATGCTTTAGGCCTTAAGGCAAAGCCATGGGTCAAGACCTCTCTTGCTCCCGGCTCTCAAGTGGTCACTGATTATTTAGAGGCCGCTGGTCTTCAGACGGAACTTAATCAAGTGGGCTTCAATCTTGTGGGCTATGGTTGCACGAGCTGTATTGGAAACTCTGGTCCGCTTAAGGCTCAATTCTCTAAAGCCATTAAAGAGGGAAATATTTGTGCGAGTTCAGTGATTTCTGGAAACAGAAATTTCGAAGGTCGCGTCTCTCCGGATACGAAGGCTAACTATCTTGCCTCACCTCCATTGGTTGTGGCCTACGCCATTGCGGGAAATACAAAAATTAATCTTTCAAAAGATGTGATCGGCAAAGATAAGAATGGCAAAGATGTCTATTTGAAAGACATCTGGCCTACTTCAAATGAAATTGCAGAGGCCATGAGTAAGGCCATCACTCCAGCGATGTTTAAGTCTCGCTATGCGGACGTGTTTAAAGGTGATGAAAACTGGCAAAAAATTAATGCTCCTACGGGAGAGACTTTTGCTTGGGATAAAGAATCAACTTACATCAATAATCCTCCTTACTTTGTGGGAATGAAGAAAGATCCTACAGCGATTGCAGACATCACTGGGGCAAGAGTCCTCGCTCTCCTTGGAGATTCAATCACCACTGATCACATCTCACCGGCCGGTTCATTTAAGGCCGACACTGAGGCAGGAAAATACCTTGTCTCTCGCGGAGTGAAGCAAGCTGACTTTAACCAATTTGGTGCTCGTCGCGGTCATGATGAAGTCATGACTCGCGGAACGTTTGCTAACATTCGCCTAAAAAATGAAATGGTCAAATCTGGCAAAGAGGGTGGATTCACCACTCTTGTCACAACGGGAGCAGAGACTTCAATTTATGAAGCAGCTCAAGAGTATAAGAAGGCCAACACTCCATTAGTGATTTTTGCTGGTAAAGAGTATGGAACCGGATCAAGCCGTGACTGGGCCGCCAAGGGGACTCGTCTTCTGGGCATTAAGGCCGTGATCTCTGAAAGCTTCGAGCGCATTCACCGCTCAAACTTGATTGGCATGGGCGTGATCCCGTTGATGTTTATAAATGGCCAAACTCGCAAATCCCTTAACCTTGATGGCAGTGAAACGGTAAGCCTTACTGGCATCTCGAGCATGGGACCTAAGGCGCTTATTCACGCAGAAATCAAGCGTAGCAATGGTGAAGTGGTCAAAACTCAATTCCAATCACGAATTGATACGGCCAATGAGCTTGAGTACTACAAGAACTCAGGCATCCTTCACTATGTTTTAAGAAAATTGAATGGCTAATCACTATCACACACTCTTAAGAAAATGCTTGAGGCTCCCTTTGGGGCCTCTTGCTTTTTCTCACGAGGAAGCTGAGTTTGCGCCCGGACTTAAGGCGTCGATATTTAGACCCCGAGATGAGAAAATTTATCCCGCTGTGGTGCTTGTTCACGGAGGCTCATGGGGGGGAAGATCTAAAGAAGACATGGGCGGCATCGCTCAGTATCTTGCGTCTCATGGATTTGTTGTTCTTAATACATCCTATCGGTTTGCACCGGCCCATCGCTATCCAGCGCAAATAGATGATCTCACTCTTGCTATTGATTGGTTTAAAAATCAAAATCAAAAATATCTTTTCGATCCTTCTCGCTTAGGGGGCTGGGGCTATTCCGCTGGAGGACACCTCATCACTCAGTGGGCCCTTCTTCAAGGAAAGGAGAAGCAATCAATGGCGCTTAAAGCTGTGGTCGCCGGTGGTGCCCCATTTGATTTATCTTGGTATCCTTATTCACCCATCATCACTCATTTGTTGGATGGATTTAGAGACGAGAGACCTCAAGAGTATTTTGAGGCCTCTCCGGTGAATCATCTAGGAGATTGGGCCCCAGATATGTTCCTCTATCACGGTATTCCTGATCGCTTGGTGGAAGCCGTTCAGTCTAGTCATATGCAAAATTTGCTTAGGCGTTTTAATAAAGAGGCCCGTTTGCACTTAGTGAAAAAAATGGGGCACATAAATACGTTTATTTGGGCCGGTTCTGCCGTTTCAGGGGGCATGAATTTCCTGAAAGAAAAGCTCAACTAAAATTCATCTCTGGCCAGGGTATGATAGAGGCATGAAGAGATGGTGGATTTTTCTCACTCTCATTTTGGCCCTAGGATTCTTTTTTTTCTTCCAGAAAAAACCTGCACCGGCCAATGTTGCTGAAATAAAACCTCAGCCCCTTTCATCTCAACGTGCGCCAGCTCAAGTAGCGCTCACTGATCGACCTTCTGTCACAAAAGAATCGCGAAGAGATAACTTCAGGGCTTCTACTTTAAACATTGACCGCCAGATCATTTCTCCCTCTGTGAATACACCAGGATTTTCACAAAATGGACGTTTATGGAGATGGCTTGATGGGGCCGTCGCCGTCGATAGTAATGATTCTCGAGTGAGAGATATTCCTGTGATCTCAAGGCGCGCGGGTTTTGTGATTATTGCCTCAGGTGATCTTCCTCGTGGAGTGGAGGGGTTACAGCTGGTAGAGAGGGAAGATAACAAATTAGTGGGAATTTTTACGGGAATTCTCAAGGCCCAAGGATCAAATCAGCTCTCTCAAAGTTCACAATTTAGCTCTCAATGTCCCTGTGAGATCAAAGAGTCCTATCCCTCGATTAGAGGCTATTTGATCAAGTCGAGTGAAGAGAATCATGAAGAATTAAGGACTTGTCTCCAGTCGACAGGCCTTTTTAAAAAGCTTGAATGGGAGATTTTATCCCAGGCCCGATTCGCCCAATAAGTCTCTAAAATTTCTAGCCTTTTTGACCGATGAGTCTCTTGTGGAGGCGCTTTTTGTTTAAGGCCATTTTACTATCCATAACCCTGGTTTTAGTGAGCTGTCAGCCCACTTCAAAACCTGCGCCTGCTAATTCTACTTCCACTGGCGGCTCTGATAGTTCAAGCACTACTGGGGGATCTGGAGCAGGAAGCACGACTCCTGGGTGGAATTTTCCAACTTCCTCTTCAAGCGTTCAGTACGCCTTCATGGGTCTCTCTTACTCCTACACGGTCATGAGTGGATTAACTGGTGGGGGCTGGAGTGTTTCAACTTCAACAGCACTTCCAGCAGGACTGACGGCTTCGATTGTCGGAACCACCGCTGTGATTTCTGGTATTCCGACTGTCTCGTCGGCAACATTGAATGGATTAATTGTCACTGCTTCAAAAGCTGCGACCACAGATGTGACTGCGCAATTAACTTTGATTGTGAAAGGTGACTTACTTCGTCCCTTCCAGTGGCATTTAGAAAATGATGGCGTCAATTTTTTTAGTGGCAACACGGGAACAGCTGGCGAGGATATGAGTGTGCTTGGGGCATGGCAGGCCGGCTATTTTGGTCAAGGTGTTCGTGTGGCCGTCTCTGATTCTGGCTTAGATACATCCCATCCTGATTTAGTGAATAATCTTATTTCAGCAGGACACAGAAATTATAAAACAGGATCAAGCTCCAATGGCTACCTCGGGGCTCCATCCACTTTTGGTGAAGCTCACGGAACGGCCGTCACGGGTATTATCGCTGCTCAGGGCTGGAATAATTTAGGGGGCACTGGAGTGGCCCCTAAAGCACGTGTGGCGACTTTTCAATTTATTGAAAGTCAGCAAACCACCAGTATGATGATCTCTCAGGCGAGCGGTGATTTTGATATTTTTAATTACAGCTACGGCTCTGGAGCGAATTTCGATTTTGAAACGGATTCACTCTATATGGCCCATTTACGTGATCGTGTGAAAAATGGCCGATCAGGTTTAGGTCAAATTTATATTAAGGCCGCTGGTAATGAGTACGATTCGTTTTGTGGAACGGTCTCCCCGTTAGGAACGGTCTGTGCTCCTCAGAATGCCAATATACCGCTTGATAATAATTCACTTTTTTTTATTTTAGTGGGGGCCGTCGAAGCGAATGGTGTGGCGTCTAGCTATTCAAATGCAGGATCAAACTTGTGGGTGAGTGCTCCCGGCGGTGAAGATGGCGATGATGATCCAGCGATTGTCACAACGGATCTCACCAGTTGCTCTCAAGGCTACTCAACCGTTGCGGGTACCCTTTTCAGTTATAATTTTTTTGAAAGATTCTCGACGACTAATTCCACTTTTCTCACTTACAACCCGACCTGCGATTACACTTCAACGATGAATGGGACTTCTTCCGCTTCTCCCAACACGGCAGGTGTGGTGGCGTTGATGCTTTCTGCCAATCCTAATCTCACGTGGAGAGATGTGAAGCATATTTTGGCCGTGACGGCCGATCAGGTGCAGCCAGCGGCAGCAGCGACAAATCATTATCAAGCTTCACTACGCTTAGCTGGCCATGAGTATGAACAGGGCTGGGTCACGAATGCAGCTGGTCATCCGTATCACAATTGGTATGGGTTCGGGCGCGTCAATGCCACGGCCGCTGTCACTATGGCCGCCGATCCAAGCTATGTTCCAGTTTCAGTGAATTGGTTTGAATCGAATCCTGATTTTGATGATGCCGGTTTTGGAGAAACAGGATTAAGCGTGGCCATTCCCGATGCTGATCCCAATGGAGTGACAAGATCCTTGAATCTTCCAAGTCTTGCGACCAAAACCATTGAATCTGTCCAGATTAAGGTTCAGATCACCCACGCTCATTCTGGTGAAATTGGGGTTGAGCTCACTTCTCCCAATGGCACAAAAAGTATTCTCTTAAACATTAATAATGCACTCTTTGTCCCTTATGCTTCAGGTTATTCACCTGATTCAGATCTGGATGTTGTTCTCACGACGAATGCCTTTTATGGAGAAAGTGGCTCAGGCATTTTCGGCACAACGTGGACTGTAAAAATAATTGATGGCTACTCTGATTCTGTGACCGGTACTTTGAATGCCTGGTCAATTAATGTTCTAGGTCATTGAACTGGCCTAACTTTATCGCTCTTTGTTAGACTTTTCCCATGTCATTAAAAAATAAAAAAATCCTTCTGACCGGAGCAAGTTCCGGCATTGGTGAAGCCACGGCCCGCGCGCTTTTTGAGCGAGGAGCAGAGCTTTTTTTAATCGCCAGGCGTGAAGATCGCTTATCAAAACTTGCTCAGTCTTTATCGGCCCATTATTTAGCCATCGACGTCACAGATAAAAACTTCATCTCAACGCTTAAAGCTAAGTGGGGAGAAAATTTTGATGTTCTCATTAACAATGCAGGCCTTGCTCTTGGGCGTGATCCTGTAGAGAAGAGTGATCCCCAGGATTGGCAAAAAATGATGAGTGTGAATGTGGAGGCAGTATTTAATCTTACTCACGCTCTTCTTAATCCTATGCTCAATCAAGGTGGGGGAGATATTTTAAATATCTGCTCCATTGCCGGGCATCTGACTTATCCAGGTGGAGCCGTTTATTGTGCCTCTAAGCATGCTCTTTGGGCCTTTACAAAAGTTTTACGTGAAGAGACCTGTGGCAGAAATTTGAGAGTCATGCAAATTTCCCCCGGCATGGTGGAGAGTGAATTTTCTGTCGTGAGATTCAAAGGGGATCAGGCCGCGGCCGATGCTGTTTATCAAAACATGCAACCCCTCACGCCTGAAGATATAGCTCGTCAAATTGTCTTTATGCTCGAGCAGCCAAGGCATGTCTGTATTGATGAAATGACCACTATGCCAACCCAGCAAGGAAGTCCTACGACTGTTCGCAGAGGGCAGACATGAAGAGCATCAGCGCCGTTTTTGCGACTTCATCGCAAGTCAAAAGACAGCAGCTTCAATTCAATGAACAGACAGGATTGATTCACGCTTTTGGTGATCTCTCAATTCCTCAAGATAAAATTGACTTTTATTTTAATGATGACTGCCTGGCGTTTGCGGGTATGGGAGATATTCATATTCACGCTCGAGAAGATGTGTCTCAAAAGCATCTTTATAAAGAGGATTTTCAATCTGCAGGACTCGCGGCAATTAATGGGGGAGTTACTCATGTGTGTGATATGCCCAATAATCCCATCCCGCCCATTGATGATGAAAGCTATCTGGCGAAGTTAAAACTCACTGAAAAATCTCTTGTCTCTTTTCTCCTTTACGCAGGCATCGGCCCTCAGACGAGACCTCTTAAGCTTAAGGTTCCCTACAAGGCTTATATGGGTCCTTCGATTGGAGAGTTATTTTTTAAAAATGATCAAGAGCTTGATGAGGTGCTCTCCCATTATCGCTCTCAATGGGTGAGCTTTCATTGTGAAGATCCCGTTGAATTAGAGAAGCATAAAACAGAAGCGACTCATCATGAGAGACGTCCTGTGGAATGTGAAATTTTAGCGACAAAGACGGCCCTGCGCTTGATTGAAAAATATAATCTCCAAGGAAAGCTTTGCCACTATAGCTCAGGCGAAGGCTTGAAAATGATCAATCAGGCCCGTGCTAGAGGTGTAAAGGTTCAATGCGAGGTCACTCCTCAGCATCTTTATTTTTCGCAAGATCAACTCTCAGATGTTGAGCGCGGATTTTTTCAAATGAATCCTCCGATTCGCTTTGAATATGATCGTCACACTTTGCTGGAAGCGGCGAAAAGAGGTGAGATTGAATTTCTTGCCACTGATCACGCGCCTCATTCCAAAGAAGAAAAAGAGAAAGGTACCTCGGGGCTCACAGGCCTTGATAGCTATGGCGCTTTTGTCACGTGGCTATTGGTGGATCAAAAGTTTACACCTGAGCGGATTGCTTTGATGTGTGCTGAGAATCCTGGGGCTTTTGTGAATCAATTCTTAAATGAGTTGAGTGCTCATTATCCACCGTTTAAAAAGCTAGGACTTGGTTTTGGTTTCTTGCGCTCTGGCTTCATGGCCAATGTGACAGTTTTGAATTTGAAATCACCTTATAAATTAGAAGCCAAAGATTTGCGCACCAAAGTCGGCCATGGGCCGTTTGTGGGTGTGACCTTCCCAGGGCGTGTAGAACAAGTCTTTGTTCAAGGAATAGCTCAAAAATGAAGGCATGGATGATTATATTTTTAAGTTTGATCTCCCCGATTATTTTATTCTTTTTGTGGGCTTCCTATCCATGGGATTTAGGAGCAAAAGTCGTAGACGGTGAGATTGAAGAGGTTAAAAATCCAAAGGCATTTGAGCATCCAACCACGCTCAGTATCCTGACCTGGAATATGGCCTGGGGCCATGGCATGGGTTCTGAGGGAACAGCTGAGTATGTAAAAAATGATAAAGCTTTTTATGAGCACCATCTCGAGATGATGGCCGATGCGATCAAGCATTCAGGAGCAGATGTTGTCCTTCTGCAAGAAATTGATTTTGGCTCTTCTCGCTCTCATTATATCGATCAATTGAAATTTTTAGCTGAAAAAACGGGACTCTCCTATCAGGCGAAAGCCGAATCTTGGCGCACCAACTATGTGCCTTTTCCCTACTGGCCCATAGCTCGTCAATTTGGAAAAATTTCTAATGGCGGAGCGATCCTTTCGCGTTTTCCGATAATAAAAAATAAAATTCATCTTCTCGCCAAGCCGGCTTCAAAAGCTTGGTGGTATAATATGTTTTATCTCTATCGCTATTTTCAAGAAGTGACCTTTAAAGTTGAAAGTAGGGAATTCACTCTGATTAATTTGCATCTTGAAGCTTTTGATAAAGAAGCGAAGATGGCCCAAGTCAAAGAGCTGGTAAAATTAGTTAAAAATAGCAAAATTGATTTCGTGGCCGGAGATTTCAACATGCTCCCTGAAGGGGCCATGAAGCGCTCGAATTTCTCGAATCCTGCCGACAATTACGAGGGCGATCATACTTATAAGCAAGCCACTTTAATGGGATTAAAAGAAGTCGTCGATCCCACTTTCTATCTCCAAAAAGAAGAGAGCTGGTTTACTTTTCCTTCAGTAAAACCTGATCGAAGATTGGATTATATTTTTTATAATGAAAAATGGCCTCTGATCAGTACAGAAGTGGTAAGCGGGGCGCATGCCCCGGCTTCAGATCACTTACCACTTAAAGCCATTTTTAAATTTTTTGATCCAGAATTTATTCGAGATTAACCACTAGGCGCTGACCAGGAAAGAGTCTGGCGCGCTTTAAATCATTAAGCTTCATGAGAGCTGTTTGATTAAGATTAAACTTCTCAGCAATCTTGAGAAGATAGTCGCCACGCTTAACAGTGTACGTCCCACGCTTTGTCTCTGGGATTCTGATCTTATGGCCGACATGAAGATTTCTTCCACGATTAATGTGGTTCTCTCTCTTAAGTGCGGTGACAGAGGTGTTAAACCAAGTCGCCACATCAGTGAGTGTTTCCCCAGATTTCAAGCGATAAACAATGGGCTTAACCTTGGCGACTTTTTTGCTCTTTGTCGCTGAAGTGCTTGCGATTTTGCGACTAGATTTTTCAAGACGAATCTTCTGTCCAATTTTGATGCGGCTGCGGGTCGTGAGACCATTCATTTGGGCCAAGTCACGAAGACTCATGTTGTGATGAGCTGCAATACTTGAAAGTGTATCGCCTCGGCGAGTGCGATGGATTTTAATTTTCTTCTTAACCATCGCCACTGGTGCTACATAAGGAGGGGGATTCAGAATTTTTTCTCTTAAAACTTCTACTTCTTTTACACGTGAACTCTCAGTCGGCGCATCAGCGACATACGTTTCCATCCACTCGGTGTGCTTGTCAGCAGGAATGCGAATTTGGTAGGTCCCAGGGAATGAGCGAGGCGTTTTTCCCGCTCTCAATTCAGGATTAAGTTTTGCGAGAAGTGTGGAAGAAATTCCCACGCGCTTAGAGAGATAAGAGAGACTCTTACCCTTAGGAGCATCGATCATTTTAGTTTTCTGCCAAAATTGAGCGGCCGCTGAATTTAAGCGGAAGCCATATTTTTCGGCATTATTCACTACATACATGGCCGCAATCACTTTTGGCACATAGTTAATGGTTTCAGATGGCAGCTGCTGTTTGTGTGAGAGTTCATAATAATCTCTCGTCTTATATTTTGTAATTCTTCTAATCACACCATATTCACCAGAGTTATAAGCCGCAAGAGCGAGCTCCCAAGAGGAGAAAATGTTGTGAAGATCTCTGAAGTATTGAGCCGCTGCTTGTGTCGCTTTAAAAATATCACGGCGCTCATCAATATCATTATTCATTGTAAGGTTGTATCTCTTGGCCGTGCCTCTGATAAACTGCCAAGGGCCAACAGCTTTAGCTCTTGAATGAGCTCCAAGGTAATAGCCCGATTCGATTAGGCCGACATAGAACAATTCTTTTGGCACACCTTCATTCTCTAAAATCTTCTCCACGATGGGCTTATACATAGAAGCGTTATCTAAAAAACGCTGGAAGCGATCACGTTGCTTCACTGTGAAGTAGTCGACCCAAAACTTTACACGCTTAGTGCGAACTTGCTTAAGGAAGGGTCTAGAAGATTTACTCTCTTCAACAGCTTCCGTGTCATCAGGGCTGCCGCCTTGGGCCTTCGCAATTTCTGAATCACTGGCATCGGTATCAACCAGTGCATGGGTGTTTTCGCCTTCTTCATCCATTTTTTCGAGTGCTGACCATTCGATCTCTGTGGTGTCCATAAGCTTTTTAGAGTCACTGCTGGCAATTGAGCGACGCTTCAGCTGGGCACATCCTGATAAAAGGATAATAGAGAGAAGAAGGGATAATTTCATGAAGACCTCATGTCTTAATTAGGGGACAAACATCCTGTTTAATCTATTGTATCGTGGCGCGAAAAGGCTGCAACAAATCATTATTGGGATGCAGCTTTTTCCTTATTTTGGTCCTATACTTTGGGGATGAAAAAAATGAAATTAGGTTGGCGTGAGTGGGTTGGTATTCCTGAAATGGGGCTACCGGCGATTAAAGCAAAAATCGATACAGGTGCGAAGACTTCAAGCTTGCATGCCCTTGACCCCGAACCTTGCACGATTGAAGGTGTGCCGCATGTGCGTTTTATTTTAATGCCTGTGCAGCGATCTTTGGCTCTAGGAAGGGATATTGTCGCTCCCCTCGTGGATAAAAGAAGTGTGAAAAATTCAGGAGGGGAGGGAGAAGAGAGATTTGTGATTTCCCTCATCTTAGCCCTTGGTGACGTTGAAAAAGAGATCGAAGTCACGCTCGCTAATCGTCGAGATATGAAGTTTAGAATGCTCTTAGGAAGACAGGCCCTTGAAGGTTGCTTGATCGATCCGGCCCAAAGTTATTTGTTGGGTAAAACTCAAGAGCAGAAACAATTTTTAAGGCAGCTCAGCAAAGATTTATTGTGGTAATTGGTCAATCTTTTCGGCCAACAAAAAATCTTTTTCACTCAACTTTCCTCCGATGTCATGGGTCGTAATCTTTAACCGCACGTAGCCCCAGCCGAATTCAATATCGGGATGATGCTTCATTTCTTCGCTCACTGCCCCTATGGAATTGACGAAGGTGAGGGCCTGGCGAAAATTTTTCAATTTCCACGCTCTCTCAAGAGAGTTGGGATTTTGTTTCCATTCAGGATGAAGTGACATGATAGCTCCTAGACATCATCAAATTTATCGTGTTCGCTTAAAGCCTATCATGACAAGGAGTTTCTGTGCGCTACCTGATTTTTTTAGTCATCTTATCTGCTTGTGGCGGTCCTCAAAAAACTAAACTTCGCCTCGCGCCCTTACTTCCAGGTCACGAGCGCTCTCAACATGAAGCTAAGTCATCGGGCATGATGATCACCTCTCAAGGCACTGTCTCTTCTCAGGCCGGGCTTGAAATGTTCAAGCTTGGGGGAAATATTATTGATGCTGCTGTTGCCGTTTCTTTTGCAATCTCAGTAGAACGTCCTCAATCCACTGGCATCGGTGGCGGTGGATTTCTCATATACTTTGAAAAACGAACAGGCCGCACTCATGTTTTTGATTTCCGCGAAGTCGCTCCTTATAAAGGTCATCCGAAAATGTTTCTTAAGGCCGATGGATCTGTCGATCCAATGAAGTCTATCTATGGCCCCTATGCTGTCGCTGTTCCCGGATTGGTGCGCGGACTTTGGGATATACATAGACGCTTTGGAAGATTGCCTTGGAATAAAACTCTCGAACCAGCGATACGTTTAGCTGAAGAAGGTCTGGCGGTTTATCCACACTTGGTGGATGCCATTAAAGAAGAATCCCCTCGCCTTAAAGCTGATCCCGATGCGGCGAAAATTTTCTTTAATGAGAAGGGAGAAGTTCCTGCTGTCGGGTACATGTTAAAGCAGACTGATCTCGCCCAAACTCTGAGAGACATTGCAAAAAAAGGTGTGAACGGTTTTTATCAAGGCCGAATCGCAAAAAGTATTGTTGAGACGGTAAAAAAAGATGGCGGACTGATGAGCCTGAAAGATCTCTCGGATTATCGCTCGAAAGAGAGAAAAGCCGTTCAAGGCAGCTATCATGGCTATAAAATTATTTCGATGCCACCTCCCTCATCTGGAGGAACTCATGTGGTAGAGATTCTCAATCTTTTAGAGCAACAAAATCTGGCGCAATATGGTGCCCAGGACCCAGAGTCGATTCATCGTATTGCCACGGCCATGCAAATCAGTTTTGCCGATCGGGCCAAGTATATGGGCGATCCCGATTTTAATCCGATTCCTTCAGATAAGTTATCCTCAAAGTCTTATGCTCAAAGCATGCAAAAATATTTCACTTCAAAGGCCGTGGCTTCAAGTGAATTTCCGCTCGCTAAACTTCCGGATGGTGCAACTGAGACGACTCATTTCACGCTGGCCGATAAAGATGAAAACATTGTGGTTTCTACCCAAACCATTAATGGCTGGTTTGGAAGTGGACTTGTGGCCCGTGGAACTGGGATTGTTTTAAATAATGAGATGGATGATTTCGCACAAGCCGTTGGCGCCTCCAATCTCTTTGGCGCAATTGGTGGGGATAAAAACTTAGTGCAACCTAGAAAGAGACCGCTCTCCAGCATGAGCCCTACCATTGTGCTTAAAGACAATAAGCCCTTTCTCGCTCTTGGAACGCCTAGTGGAACCAGAATTATTTCCTGTGTGACTCAAACAATTTTAAACGTTCTTGAGTTTAGACTTCCTCTCTATGAAGCTGTGGCCGCGACTCGCATTCATCACCAATGGCAGCCTGAAGAATTAAGAGTGGAGAGCCCCTTCTTAGCAGATTCCACAATGAGCGCTCTTAAGGCCAAAGGCCATAAAGTGGATCGTCAAAAATTAGGATGCCAAATTCAAGCTATTCAAAGAGTGGGTGAGCAATGGGTGGGTGTGAGTGATCCACGAGGTGAAGGTTTAGCTGTTGGTGAGTAATGAATAAGCGCAAAACAGAAGCTGAAATTTTTGAGAAGAATGGACGCTCTTTCTCTCATCGAACAGTCTATTTCGAGAATGGGAAAGTCGCAGAGTCAGGTGTCTATACTTGTGGCCAAAGTGATTGGTCATGGACCGTTCCTGCGGGAGTGATCAATCGATATTCTGAAAATGGTGAGCCTCTGTCGGTTGAAACTTATAATGAATATGGCGAGCTTGATGGTGAGTGCAAGTATTACGACAACAAAGGCAAGCTCTTAAAAAAATCTATTTTTAAAAAAGATGTCCTCATTGAAGAAGAAGTCTTTGAGAAAAAAGAAGGACAGCTCTAGCAGGTCTCAGTCAATCTTCTAGCGGCGAGGGCTGCCGTCATAGTTTTTCGGCTTCCTTTCATTCCAAATTTCTTTTTCAGGTATTGCCGTTTCGGTGGCATCAATCACCACTCCAGGCGCACCCATCCAAGTGGTATTGGGAGTCGCGTTTTCCACAAGCCAGCGATGCATACGATCAGGATCCCAGTAGGTCATGAGTTTATGGTCTTCATCACTCATCGCCCAGCGATGGGCCTGTGTGAGTATTTTTGTGATGGGAACTTTCTGATCCATTAAAGGGGCCCCAGAAAGAGAGAGAGGAATACGCACTTGATTGCTCCAGGCCGCTTTTAATTCATCATTTAAAAGACCAGCGACTTCAAGAAAACTCACCCCGAAAGCTGAACAGCCCGCGCCTTCACCATGCAAAGGGCGATTATGGAGGCCATAATACTGACCCACATTTTCAGCTCGATACTCATCAAGATAAGTCTTTAAGCGAATCAATTGAGCTTCAGTGAGTTTCGCCTGCCAAAAACTCAAACGCTTCTCTTGAGCGCGAATCTTTAGTTCTGGCACCAAGTGAGCTCGCTCTTCAAGTTGACCTTCAAAGCTGTGATAGAGAACGCCAAAACCCTGGCCCTTGAGAAGAACTCTTGGAACGGCATCAAGCTTTTTGGCGCGCATTCCAGTGAGCTCTTGAATATCGGGGCCCACAAGTTCCACATTCACATGCCCCATGAAGCGCGGCTTAAAGCAGAATTTATTTAAAGCGGCCGTGCGGGCCAAGCTCGCAGGAGATTCCCAGTCCATTCCAAATGGAGAGGGAATGACAAAAAGGCGCAAAAAATTTTCCATAACTTATCCTCTCAACTCGCTTAATACTTTACAACCCTTCCTACTCTTGATGCCATAGGAGAATGTATTATCTCCTTCTTCCACTGCTTCTTTTGGGGCCTTGGCTGCTTTTGCGACTCGAAAAGCGCTTTAAACCACTAAAGTGGACTGGCACTGTCGTCAATTGTTACCTCTTGGGTTTATTTTTGGGAAATTTACCTGGTGCGGCCCATCATCCTTTCGTGAATTCTCTCACTGAAGCTTGTGTGCTTTTGGCCATCCCTTTGCTGCTTCTTCCAACCGATTTTATGGGGTGGCTCAAGCTTGCACGCTCAACTGTGATCTCGTTTTTTATTGTTTGTTTGAGCGTGACCCTCATGTCTTATCTCGTCGGGAAAACGTTCTCTCACGTCGACCCTGAGGCCTGGAAGGCGGCCGGAATGTTGGTGGGTGTTTATACAGGTGGCACAGCAAATCTTACGGCGATTGGAAAAGCACTCGAAATAAAAAATGAAACTTTTCTTATTTTAAATACGGCCGACATGATTCTTGGCGGAATTATGCTGCTGGTTTTGATGACCATTGGTTTACGTTTTCTCACCTGGTGGCTTAAGCCCTTCGATCAATCAAATCTTCCAGATGAGTTTCACACGCCTTGGCATGAAGCTCAAGACAAGTGGCTTAAGTCCAGTAAAATGGAAAAAATTAAACTTTCTGCCCAGGCTTCAAGTTACGCCGCATTCATGGCCCTGATTGGTGTGGGTGTCTCAATGCTTCTTTGGCAAAAGCTTGAAGCCGCGACAATTATTCTCTCCATTTCAACGGTGGCCATTGGACTAAGTTTTATTCCCAAAATGCGAAATACCATTGGCGCGAGTGAAACGGGTCACTATCTGCTTCTCGTCTTTTGTGCCTCGATTGGTTCCATGGCCAATATTGATCAAATGATGAGTGCCGCCAGTGGTCCTTGGCTCTGGTTTACAGCATTAATTATTTTGTCATCAATGGCTTTGCATTTTACAATTTGCAAGGTCGTTGGCATTGACCGTGATACGGCGATCATTACATCGGTGGCCGGAATTTACGGGCCAGCTTTTATTGCGCCTTTTTGTGATCTCATGAAAAATCGCTGGCTCATGGTTTCTGGCATCACTACTGGACTTGTAGGCTTTGCGGTTGGTAACTTCTTGGGCCTTGCTGTGGCCTATGCACTTCGCCCTTAGGAGGAACATGAATTTTGAAATTTTTGGAATTGCTGTTTATGTTCTCATTATGCTCTATGTGGGCTATGTCGTTTCTAAAAAAATTAAAAGCGATGACGACTATTTCTTAGCAGGCAGAAGCCTCGGCCCTGTGCTCGGCACATTTTCAATCTTTGCCACTTGGTTTGGGGCCGAGTCTTGTATCGGGACTTCGGGGAAAGTTTTTAGAAATGGTTTAAGTGGCACGCATGCCGATCCGTTTGGCTACACCATTTGTATCATGCTGATGGCGATGTTTTTTGCGCGAGTGCTTTGGAATAAACAAATCACTACGCTTCCTGATCTGTTTAGAAAAAGATTTTCTCCTACGGCCGAAAAAATGGCAGCGATCATCATGATTCCTTCCAGTATCGTTTGGGCCGGCGCCCAGATTCGTGCATTCGGACAAATTATTCATGTGACGACAGACTATAGTGTGGCCCTTGCTGTCACAGTCGCGGCCGTCGTGGTGATTATTTACACAATGTTTGGTGGTCTCTTGGCCGATGCCTACAATGATCTGATTCAAGGCATTGCCATTATTATCGGACTCTTTATTTTAATGATCGTCATGATTAATGATGTCGGTGGTGTTTCTGCCGCCATTGCAGCTGTAAAAGTGGAGCATCTTGAGTTTTTAAAATTAGAAGAGGGCAGCTGGCTCTCCCGATGGGAAACGTGGCTTGTTCCCATCCTTGGATCACTCATGAGCCAAGAACTTGTCTCACGCGTTTCGGCTTCTAAATCGGCCAGTGTCGCTGTGAATTCTGCTTGGAGAGCGGCGGGAATTTATATGTTGATTGGAATTGCACCCATTACGGTGGGATTACTTGGTCATGTTTATCATCCCAATATTTTAGAAACAGACAGCATCATGCCTATGCTCGCTAAAACTCATTTGCCGATTTTTCTCTATATTTTATTTATTGGGGCGCTGGTTGCGGCCATTTTATCGACTGTGGATTCCACTCTTTTGGCCGTCTCAGCTTTGATTACCCACAATCTGGTTTATCCGTTTTATCCAAATCTTCCAGAAAAACGTAAAGTGTTCCTCGCGCGATCCTTTGTGATGCTTTCAGGAATTTGTGCTTATGCGATGACTTTTAGTTCTGAGTCAGTGACGGATATGGTGGAGACGGCCTCGAGTTTAGGTGGCCCCACCATTTTGGTGATGGTTTGTTTTGCGCTTTTCTCTCAGTGGGGCAATCACATCAATGCAATTGTTGCGATGTGTACAAGTGTGATTGTGTGGTTTTTCTCTCACTTCGTCTTCGAAGCCGAGGCTCCAGTGATTTATACTGTGGTTTCTTGTTTGGTGAGTTACTTAATTTTGGTGCCGTTTACAGGAACAAAAAAGAAGGGAGCAAGCCTTAAGCCTGCTCCCTGAGAGTGATTAAGCGAGAGTAGGGGCCGTGAAATCGCGATCCATCACCGTTTTACGCTTATCAGACTTCGCGTTTTCAATAGCTTTCAAGCAAATCGTTTGAACTCTTACAGTAAGTTGCTCAATCGCTTGAGAAGAAGTTGAAAGACCGGCTTCATCTTTAATCAATTTTTTGACTTTGCTTGTCACAACCAAAGCCTCTGGAACGTCAGAGCCTTCGATATAGAGGTTAAAGTCTTTTCCCATCACAGTCTTACGACCAAGTTTCTGAGCATGAGCGACAGCATCGCGGCAGCTTTTTACGACGTCCTGGTTTAAAGGCTCGAAAAAACCAGCTGAAGTGTTGAACTCCGACTTCTCTTTAATGAATTTTTTTACTTTTGAGATAACAATCAAATTTTCCATGGGGCTCTCCCGTTTAGCGTAATTAGTGCTTCACTATAGCAGGGGTAATTCGTTTGTGTGCATTGTCATTTACGTTAGAGAAACTTAATTGTTTGCTAGACGATTTCGCTCTGTAGCGGTAGTCATTTTAGAGCTTTAGCGAAGAGGGTTTTTATATGGCAGGGCAGCAGCGCATCGTCATCACCGGAATTGGCCTTACGGCCCCGAACGGTAATGATTTAGAAACTTTTAGAGAAGCCCTTTTATCGGGCAAGTCTGGCTTACGTCACACCGAAATTCGCTACATGGGAAAACAAGTCGCAGGCCTTTGTGACTTCGATGAATTTAAATATCAATCAAAAAAAATGCGCCGTCGTGGAACTCGCGCGGGAAGTATTTCTATTTGGTGTGCGAATGAAGCAAAAAATCGCGCGGGACTTAATTGGGAAACAATTGATAAATCACGCGTAGGTGTTTTCTTAGGCATCACTGAACACGGCAACGTTGAAACAGAAAACGAAATTTTTGAAATGCACCAGAACAACCTTGATTGGAAGTTGTGGTCACCTCATCACAATCCAAGAACAGTCGCCAATAATCCTGCTGGCGAAGTGACGTTGAATCTTGGAATCACCGGCCCTCACTACACTCTAGGTGCAGCCTGTGCAGGTGGAAACGTCGGTATCATTGCTGGTGCTCAACAACTTATTTTAGGTGAAGTTGATGTCGCTCTCTGTGGCGGCGTTTCTGAATCTCCTCAGACGTTTGGTATTTATGCCGCTTTTGCCGCTCAAGGGGCCCTGGCTCAAAATGAAGACCCAACAAAATCTTCAAAGCCTCTGGATAAAAATAGAAATGGAATTGCGATCTCTGAAGGTGGAGCGATTTATGTGCTCGAGCGTTTAGAAGATGCCCAAAAACGTGGTGCCACTATCATCGCTGAAATCGCGGGCTATGCCGTGAACTCTGATGCTTCAGATTTTGTAAATCCAAATCCTGATCGCCAAGTCCAGTGTATGCATCTCGCTCTTCGTAAGGCTGGTATGCAGCCTTCTGATATTGATATTGTGAACATGCATGCGACTGGCACCGGTGCTGGTGATATCTCTGAGTCACAGGCCGTACGTGTGGCGTTTGCAGAGTCGAATAAAACATTTGTAAATTTCACGAAGGGTCATATCGGTCACTCAATGGGAGCGGCCGGATCACTAGAGCTAGCTGGAAACATTCCTTCGCTTGTCGATGGTATGGTTCATCCTGGCATCAATGTGACTGAACTTGATCCTGATTGCGCGATTCCTAATCTCGTTTTGGATAAGCCTAAAGAAGTTAAAGTTAAAAATATTCTCAACAACTCATTTGGGATGTTGGGTATCAATTCCGCATTAATTGTTAAAAAGTTTGAGTAAGGAGAAACCGATGACTACTGAAGAAGTTCGCAACGTGGTTCTTGATATTATTTCTGATATTGCTCCAGATGAAGATCTTGGAACAATCAAGGATGAGTTAAGCCTTCGTGAGCAGCTTGATCTTGATTCAATGGACTTCCTCGATATCGTAATGGAACTCAGAAAACGTCATAAGGTTGAAGTGCCTGCTGAGGATTACCCGAAGCTTGCGACGATGGCTTCTTGCGTGAGCTACCTTACTCCAAAGATGCAATAATTTATGCAGGCCCATGACGCCATTATCGTCGGGGCCGGCATGTCAGGTCTGGCCGCGGGAATTCGTCTTGCGATGTTTGGCAAAAAAGTTGTCATTCTCGAGAAGCACACGATTGCCGGCGGCCTC
>JAIEMA010000041.1 GCA_019752535.1 Bacteriovoracaceae bacterium | reverse complement strand
GCGGACCAATATGCTGTCAATCATACATCTGCTCAAGATCTTGGCGATGCATTGCTGGAACTTTATCGTGGTAACGCCGGAACTCTAGTGGTGGATCCCATTTACGCTGCTTGGAATTACTCTCATCCACCACTTGCCGAAAGACTCAAGGCGATGGGTTATTCCGCTTTGCCGACTAAAGAGTGACGTAAAAATTCGAAGTAAGGTTGGCGGTATTTTTCAATTTCATTATGAAGTTCATGATAGCCGCCCTCCACTTTAAGGAGGTTGGTGTTCTTTTCAATTGTCGTAAAATACTTAATCAACATCGATGCATTCACTAGACCATCTTCTGTTCCGATTGAAGCATATAAAGGACAAGAAACTCTCAAGGGCCGGCAAAACACATCTCTGGAAGTTTTTAATAATTGAAAGAAGAGATGGGTATGAACTTTCAATTCAACATACTCATCATTTAAATAATTTTGCAGCACACGCGGATCATGAGAGAGGCGATTTAAATCTAAAATTCCTTTGAGCGGAATAGTCATCGGTAAATTCGCCAAGCCACCTAAAAGCATTAAAGGAGCATTGCCAAAGATCGGTCCTAAAATACCAGGAGCCCCTACCGGCGGAGAGCTTAAAAAAACTTTCTCTGGATAAAGATCACTTCTCGCTTCATTTTGAATCCAATCAGCAGTGATCAGTCCGCCCATTGAGTGCCCAAAGACCATGAAGCGCTTCATGTTAAATTCAGTTTTTAAATACTCAACCACACATTGCAGATCTTTTCTAAAATCTGAAAACTCACCGACATTGGTTCTCTCACCTTCTGAGCGTCCATGACCTCTTAAGTCATACATAAGAATATTAAATTGCCCGGCAAAGAGTTTAAGGAAATGTTGGTGTCTACCAAAATGCTCACCTAGTCCATGCGTGACGATTAGCCAAAGCGGCGCTCCGTTTTCCTTTACCAATGCCTTTAGCTTAAGACCGCCATGACCTGTAATGTCACGATATTCATTTTGCATAACTCAAATCTCCTAGGTGATTTGATAATAGTAAATCCCTTGGTGGCGCGCCAGTCTTTCCGCTATAATCATCTCATGTATTGCCCAACTTGTTTTCAAAACACCTTAAAACTGCGCTCCAATGGAGTGGTTAAGTTAAGTTTTAATGGCAAGGCCCGAAACACGAGCCTCTTTACCTATAACCTTCAGAAAGACTCTGGTGTTGAGTTGGCCAAAAAACTTCGCGAAAAGATTGCAGATTTCCTCTCTTGGTACTCAGAGCTTAAAAACAAAACGCCTATCAAAGTGTTTGAGGTTTACTCAAGCGATTGCCAATGCACCAATGCCTGCAAGATTGATCTTGTGAACACAAAAATAAGCGTGATCGGTGTGATGTATAGTTTTAAAGAAATTCAGCACATCATGAACGAAGAGGGAGCGAAGTATGGAATTGAAATCGCTCTCACTCCTCCCTAAACTACCAAGCGGCGTTCATTCCCAGAACAATATTTCTCCCGGCCATAGGAGCGATGTTTTTTACTGTCGAGACGTGATTCCTCGCACGATCATCAAAAATATTTTTCAGACGTAAAAAGCCAGTCACACTCATTTGCGCTAAGACAAACACACGCTGAGCACCTAGGCTTAATAAATCGTATTGAGCTGTTCGTGATTCGTTAGGATTGATGTGTTGTTGCTCAAAAGCATGTTGCAGCTCTGTATCTAAAGTCCAATTCTCTCGACTCCACTCTAATCCCATACTCACTCTTGCTGGTGAGAGACGTGGAAGATTCTTTCCAGTTTTAAGATTTTTTCCCCTCACCCAGTCACCTTTAGCGACGAGATTCCAATTGGGATTCAGTTTGAAAGTATTTTCAGTCTCCATCCCATATATTCTTGCTGCATCCGATTCGTAATCATAAATGTCAAAACCAGTACCACTATCAACAGAACCAGTCGGGGCCAGAGCAATATAATTTTCAAAATCCTGGATGTAGCTTGAAAGCCTTCCATCCCAATCACTCGTTTTGCGAGCAAACGTGAGTTCCACTGAGCGAGATTTTTCTTTTTTAAGATTCTTATCTCCTCTCTCAAATGTGCCTGTGGCCACATGCCCTCCATTAGAGAATAATTCTTGGAAGGTTGGTGCTCTCTCTGTGTAACTTCCTGTGAGGGCCACAGAATTCTCATTCCAATTTTTTTTGTAGCCAGCCGACGCAGAGAGACCTGTAAATCCTCTATCCGTTTTTTCACCAAAGCCTTGGGATGATTTCTTATCTACAAGTGAATTTTCCACTCTTCCCCCGAAATCGAAGGTGGAGGTGTCTAACTTTTTTTGGTGATATGTAAAAAGAGAGAAGTGTTCATTAAATGTTGTGGGAAGATAGGCTTCATCCCCTTGAGCTGAGAAAGAGAAAAGCTGTGAGTGAACGCCCATGACATGATTCCAGTCTCCTCTAGAGCGAATGACTTCCAGGCGACTTTCATTGCCTTCATTTTTAAATACTGTGCCGACGGTCTTCCCTTCAAATTCATCATGGCGGTACATCGCCTGGGCGGATCGGAAACGAATTTTATCAAAAAACATTTCATCAAACTTATATTCACCCGCAAGCTCATAACGATTTTGTCTCAAATGTATTCTCACACTCTCTTCTGCGACAGATCCGTATTGAGAGCCAAAATGATTGAGACTTAAGCCCACGTAGCCGCGCTTTAAAATTTTCGAAAAGCCCCCACTTACCGTTTCCTGCTGGACTTGAGTATTTTTTAAACGATCTCCTCCAGAAATGCGCTGATCTCCCATATCTCTGAAAGATCCATCAAAGTGAGTCATCCAATTATTTTTTCCCCAATCCAGACGAGCAGCACTTGCACCACCCCCATAAGCACTCTCATGGCGCAGATCGATTTGAGAGAGAGCTCCCTCTTCAAATGAGCTATGAATTCTTTGATTGGTGATATTCACTATCCCGCCCACGGCAGAGGCGCCGTAGAGAAGAGACATGGGGCCTCTCACAATATCAATTTGATCGGTGTTAAGCATATCAACCGGCACACCGTGATCCACACTTTGAGCAGAGGCATCCATGGAGCCTAAACCGTTTTGGAGAACTCGAATTCTATCACCATCTAAACCGCGCAGGACGGGCCTTGCGGCTCCGGGGCCAAAGCTTGAACTTGAAACGCCGGCTTCCTTTTGAAGAGTATCACCTAGAGAAGTTTCGCGTTTTCTTTGAAGCTCATCTCCTTTAAGTACGGAGGAGCTTGGAATGAATTGGTAGAGAGAGCTCGGGGTATCATGCACATCAATTTGATTGAGCTGATAGGTTTGGGCCAGACACAAAGATTGTAATAAAATAAAAATCCACATGCCGGAAGATTAATCTAAGAAAAGCGCAAATGCAAATGATTCGCAATTAGAGCGGCACGTCTAACTTCACTTCAAATTCGACAAATCCTTTAAGCTGAAACGACTTAGGCGGAACTTTTGAGGAATCGATAATGGTTTCGATTTTAAGTTTGTTGCCTTGCAAAAGAATAGGCAGCATATTTTGATCATTTACTCTCACATCCATACACGTGTCATCGTCACAATCGTTAATTTTTGTGATTCCACTTTGCTCCATCTCTTTCTCGTATTTTTCAAGCAATTGAAAAAACTTTTCTGACTCAAGCTGCTTACCAGTAAGTTCTAAAACAATTGATTTGTTCACAATCACGATTTCTTTAATGAGGGCCGCGAGTTCAGGATCACGTCTCAAAAAGGCACGAACCTGGACAGGTGTTTGAGTGTAAATGACAAACATCGATCCACGCTCTGAGTTTCTTAAAACTTGTGAACGGTATTTACGACGATAGTGCAATAATTCAATAGGCTCAAATTCATCCGGGAGGGCATTGGCTTCAGGCTTCTCATTGACTTGATCATCAGTAGTGATTGTTGGAGTAAAGTCTACGGGCTCTCCTTCTTCTTTATCCATCTTTAAGCGAATTTTTAATTCACGGATAAAACTAAAATCCAAGGCCGTTCGACCGCGAAGAAGATTGCGGAATCTTCCCCAGATCCCAGGAGGACGGGCTTCTTCTAAAATATTTTTCTGATCGATATGAAAGAAGACTCTTTTAACTACGAGTGATTTTAAGTAGGGGCTGTTCAAATCTGGTATCGGCTGATTAATTGAGATGCGCGATTTTCCCAGACCAAGGCTGGCGCCCATATTAAAAGTGGCCTGAGTGAGCATTCTTAAAACATCACCTAAGAGTGGAACTTTTGAGAGTCCTGAGTTGGGATCGATCGGAGAATTATAAACTTCAATCGATTGATCAGAGAGAGGAAGCTTCACTGTAAAGACGGCATACTGTCCATCACCGTGTGACTCTTTAAGAGGAATAGCCTTAAAGAGAGGAGTCACTTTAGATTTCTGACCACAAGAGCTGGCCACACCTAGAAGAAGGATGATGAAGATGATTTTCATGCTGTCATCATACGAGTTTTTTTGAGCAATAGAGGCGACCGTGTGTTTTTTACACGAACCCTCACCTTTTTTCCTACTCCGCGCTTTCTGACCTTAAAATCGATTCATCAACCAGACTGAGGTTCATTAACTATGCGTTTAATCGGGTGGCTCATTTTAAGCTCTACTCTCATGATTTCGAGCTCTTACGCTCAGGTGTGGAGAACGCTTCCTAAAGGGGTTCGCCTCTTTGAGTACCGTAATGTGAACACCACTAAGATCGACGCTGCTTATAACCAATCCCAAGCCGTTACCCCTCTCTCTTATGACATCAATGCCAATGCTAAAACCCTAGAATCAGTAGGTTCGGCAGCGGCTCTTTATTTCGAACAGTTACGGGCCATTAACCCTCAGGCCTATGATCAGCTGACTTTCGGTGAATTTAATCTTTCTGCTGAAGCTCAAGTTCAGGTCAATGGCTTTGGCGGCGGTTTTGGGATCAACGATAAATTGACCGTCTATGGAATCGTTCCTTACTACACGGCCACAGTGAACATGAAGTATCAGCAGAAGCAAGCCTCAAATGCCCAGCAAGTGGCCGATCAAGTTCAACAATCTGGTCAAGGTGATATTGATAGCACTCTCTCAAATATTACAGGCGCTCTTCCCGGAGCAACCGGAAACCTTCTTCAATCTGTAGTCGTGAATACTTTTAAGTATGACGAAATCGGCACGTGGCAGGGTCAAGGTTACGGCGACATTGAACTTGGGACTGTGTATCGCTTAATTGATGAAGGAACTTGGGGTGTGGCCCTCACTGGCGGAGTTGTTGCTCCTACTGGTCGCGAAGATGATCCCGATCTCTTGCAAGATATCGGCTTTGGTGATGGGCAGTGGGATGGATTTGCTGAAGGTGCGACTGGCTACTTATTCACTGATAAGTTTTCTATGGGCACTACATTTCGCTATACCTATCAAGCCCCAGCAACGAAAACTTTAAGAGTGCCAATGAGTAGAGACTTTCAACTCTCAGATCAAAGTGGAAGTTTCAATGTGAAATATGGCGATAAGATAAACTACTCACTTTCGGCCACATACTCTTTTAATGATTGGTTCTCACTTACACCGTCGTATTTGTTAAATTATCAAATGTCCTCTCGCTATGATTCAGTCTACGGTGATGCTAATGAGTATTTAGCTTATAACTCCGATCGCGTTGAGCACGTGGCAAGAATGACGGCCACACTTTCATCGATTCAGCCGTTCTTAAAAAAGAAATTTATTCTGCCTGCTTCGGTCTATGTGAATGTTCAACAAACGGTGGCAGGAAGAAACGTACCTAAAGTGGGAAGATTTGAGCTTGGGTTAAGGATGTTGTTTTAAGCTTCCACTGCCGCAGTGGACTCAGTCAGAAGCTTATACCCCTTGCCCCACACCGTTGTGACGGCCATATCAATTTTGGCGAGTTTTTTTCTTAGAAAGAAAATGTGCACATCAATATTTCGAACCGTCATCTTTTCACTCTGATCAAACTCTTTAATCAACTCTTCTCTATTGACGGTATCGGCGGTGTTATAAAGCCTTGCGAAGATCACATACTCGCGGGCCGTAAGACTGACGGTGACTCCATTTTTCATCACCGAGTGAGCCTCAGGAATAAGTCTGAGTCCATGAGAGACGAGATCGCCTTCAATCCCGCTGATTTTTGTCCAGGCATTCTCAATCCGAACGGCCAGAGCATCAAAGTCAAAAGGCTTAGTGAGATAATCATCCGCACCGGCCTTAAGACCTTCTACAATTTCTTGGTTCTTGCTGTAAGCCGAAAGCATAAAGATGGGAGAGAGCTTGTCGCGCTTTCGAATGGTCTTAATAATATCAATTCCCTTAATTCCAGGAAGATTCCAATCCACTAAATAAATTGCTTGGGGTTCCGCTGAGCGATCAGAGAAAAAGTCTTCGGCGCTAAGATAATGTTTCACATCGAATTTTTTTGAACGCAAGAACATCGACAAGCTCTCGCCGATCTCCTGTTCATCTTCGATTATGGATACAAATCTTTTCATTAATAAACTGCCTTTCGTCAGATCATTATAAAACGCATACGGAGAATGATCTTAATAATCGTTTAGCTAACGTGCAAGTTATTAATATTTTTGGCTTTTTGTATTAAGATCGTCTTAAAATAGTGACTTTAGACCCACTAAAAAGTGGCAGAAGTCAGTGAAGTGTGTGGAATTTGGTGGGCGTTGACGGGATCGAACCGCCGACATCTACCTTGTAAGGGTAGCGCTCTCCCAGCTGAGCTAAACGCCCTCTAATAAAAGAAGAACCACAATTTAAAAGTCTTCGCTCATTAGGTCAATAAAAAAGCGGGACCTCTTGGGTCCCGCTTAACGAATTATGGAAGCTTTGTTTACTGAGGCTTGATGTTGAGGGTTCTTTCTTCAAGAACTTGTCCGGCATAGCGCACAACAACTTTTAACACGACATCTTTCCCACGAGCTGACTTAGAAAGCTTGTAGCTCAAAACAGCTTTCTCACTTTGCCCCTGACCCAAGACTTTAGTTGTGTCATCTTTATCTTTAAAGCTCACAAAGTTTGATCCCACTTCCTCAAGAGTCACGTCATAACCCTTATCGAGACCCTTATAAAGAGCACCTAGGTTCACACCGACATCATGAGTTTTAGTAATTCCCAAAAAGCCTGAAACCGTAGGGTTTGCATCAAAGCTCACATCAACTGTCGCACTAGGATTCAATCCTAGCACTTCTTGCATCTCCACTTTTTGAACACGGCTCGCGGCATAGTCATTACCTGGGTAAGTGAGTTCTGCGACGACGCGAACCTTCTGGCCTGGCTCCGCTTGATCAGAAACTTTCAAGCCGAAATCAGCTTGCGTGCGAACCAGTTTTCTTGCCGGAAGAGACTTCAATGGAGCAAGAGTTCTTTGAGAGTTAAGAATCGGAGAGATCTCAAGGATTCTGACCTTCACTCCGCCTTCAGCCGTGGCCTGTGCGCCCGCATTCTTCAACACAACATCCATCGACACAGCCGCCCCTGGAGAGATACCGAAGCGATCCTTACTGCTCAAACGTGGATCTTCACTTAAAACCGGCACACCGTTAGCAGCGAATAATTCATCCACCATTGAAGTGGCAGAGGTTTTCACGCGAGCATCTTCAGAAGCCAAAGTCGTCTGATAAGCTTGAGTGCGTGCTTCCGCAAAACGAGCTTGGTAAACCTCTTGTTTGCCGACTGCAAGACCAACAGCACGAGCCACCGCCTCGCCTTCTTTGTAGTTCGCTGCAAAGTCACGCTGAATAACCGCTTCTTTTTCGCGAGCGATGACAGATTGGAATGACTGAGCATAATTGCTCATGAAATTCGACTTATGAGCCGCTACGTATTTATCCGTATACTCACTCTTAAATGAGGCCTGGCAAGCAGCCACGAAATCGGCCACTCTCTTGTAGACATCATCACAGTTTTTGCTCTCAACTGGAGCGACAACGTTTCCTGGAGAGAGGTAGACGGCTTGAGCATTACCCAAGCGAGTTTGCTCATCTCTTAAGCGTGCGAGCTCTTTAATGGCAGAGGTGATTCTCTCATCAAGAGAAGTTTGAATCGATTGAGAGAGCGCCATCTCTTGAGAAGAAACAACAGGGATATCAGCAAGAAGAGCTTTTTGATTCTTCTGGCCTTCTTCACCAAAGAGAGACTTCGCAATTGAAGCGAGCTTCAAGACGACTTCATCTCTAATATCCGGATCATTTAAGCGACGAGTGAATTCATTGTTATAGTAGCGTGGCTTTAAGACCTGCTCAGCATAGTCACGAGCTTCACGTGTGCCAGCGGCCGTGCCTTCCTGAGTGCCTCGAGAAGCGTCTGCAGCGCTTGCTAGACCCTGATCTCTACCGGTGTTGAAGCCAGCGATCTCACCGCGAACTAAGCCTCTTAAAAGGGCTTCAAAGCGACCTTCTTCAGATCCACTTGGAACACCTAGTTTTGTAGCCGTTGTATTGGCCAGAGTCACACCCGCTTTTTGACCATCCGTTGAACCAATGCCCGTTCCGCGACTTGCGCCCAAGCCTTGAGCTTCGCCCAAGTACTTATTGTAGAGACCCAAACGCTGACGGTATTGAGAGTCAGCTCCAGAGACCTGAGTGCTTAAAGCAGAGATCTGATTATTAACAGTCGGGATCTCCTGCATCACTTGAGAGATTCGGCTTTGAGCGACTGTGAAATCACGATCGATGTTCGCTAGACGCTCCGTATTTCTTTGAAGCTCAGCTTGCTCATTTTGCATCGCTGTTTGCTGAGCATTTTGATTTTGAATGTTTTGATCAAGGCTTCTGCGATTATCAGAGAGGTAGCCGGCCAATTGATTTCTCTCCGTCTCTTTTTGGCGAAGGGCCGCTTCAAGGGCACGTGTGGTGCGCTCTTGTTGATCAAGGTCACGAGAGATTTGATCCGCATTTTGCTGCAAAGATCCCACTTGCTGTTGAATAGTAATGCGGTCTTGGCGGATGCGAGCGAGCAAGCGTTGCTCGCGGTCAGCTTCCTGAGATTTGACTTGAATATCACGACCCACAAGAGCGGCTTGATTTTCTAAGCGCTGCATATCCTGCTGGAATGTTGCAATTGAAGATTGAATATCATTGACTCTTGCATTGGCCTGAGCGGCTTGATCACGCAGACGCTGAACATCACCTGCGATGCGATCTCTGTTGGCCTGAGCTTGAGCCGCTTGGGCGCGCAATTGATTGACGACTGGAACCAAACGGTCACGATCCCCTGAGACGGCCGCCAGTTCACCTTGAGCCGCTTTAAGCGTTTGTGTTTTTTGAGCCACTTCATTTTTGCGGGTTTCGATTTGAGAGGCGTTGCTCGCAATCTTGTCTTTCTCTTTTTGAATATCAGCATCAACAGTATTCAAGAAAGCTTGAAGATTTGAGATTTGAGTATCAGTGGCAGCTAAAGCCGCCGTTTTTTGCTCTAGAACTGTACGAGCTTGAAGCGCAACTTGACCAGCAGCCGACGCCTCTTCTTGATCACGTCTTAAAACAGTCTCAAGGTTTCTCATTTTTTGAGAAATCTGCGCCATCGCTGCGCGATCCCCGCGCTGAGCCGCTTCTCTTAATTCAGTTCTTGCTGCTTCAAGAGCTTGTTGAGTGATTTGAAGTTTTTGAGTCGCTTGAGACGCCGCAAGATTCTTTGCATCAAGGTCAGCTTGAGCGGCGAGCACTTGAGAGTTCTGAGATGAGCGCACGTTTTGAAGGTTCGTCATCTGTGTGCCAGCTGAAGCTTTTCTCTGCTCCATGCTTGTAATATTAGCTTGAGCATCACTTGATGATTTCTGAAGAGCGGCGAGAGCGTCTGAACTTGATTTAAGATCACTCGCGGCCGCATCCACTTTCTTTTGGAAAGGAGCAATGGAAGCGTTGGCTTGCGCGAGTTCAGCTTCTTTCGCTCTCAAATCAGCTTGGATTTGAGTCAACGCTTGTTCAGCTGGAGCGAGCTGTGTGCTAGCCGTTTGAAGTTGGGCATTGAACTGATCGGCCTGACGGCGAACAGCTGGAAGATCTCTTTGGTCGGCTTGGTTTTGGGCCTGACGATCACGGTGCTGGTTCGCCAAATCTTGACGGCGACCCTGAAGAGCGTTGATCTCTCTTGTGAGGCGATCTAGAAGCGCCATTGATTCACGTTCTTCACCGACCTCACGGTCAAGTTGAGCTTGTAAACGGCGAAGGTCTTGAGTGACAGCATTGAATTGATTTGTAATGGCGATACGACGATTCTCTTCTTGGCTCCAGCTTTGGCGCATTTGATTCAATTGAGCTTCAAGTTTACCCAAGTCCTGGGCGATGCGATCAACAGTGACTGAAAGCGAGCGGATTTCATTTTCAAGACCCGCAATTTGCGCCTGGCGATTTTGAATATTGCGACTTAACTCCTCATTTCTTGCTGGTAGTTGGCGGCGATCAAGAGACATGCGCTCAATGTCTTGGCGAAGAGTGGCTTGCTCTTGTTGAAGTTTCGCCACGTATGCGCGAGCGTCTGAGAGTTGACCTTGAAGATTCTGCAATACGCTCTGGTAGCGCACATGATCGACTTCATCGGGAAGGCTTTGGGCCAACACCATTGAAGGAGAAAGAGAAAATAAAAGGACTGACGTCAATAAACGCTTTTTCATAAAATTCGACTCCATATCGATTAATAAATTCTTCAGAGATTAACCTAAGTATGGAAAATGATGGGGCGAGTGTGTAAAAACGACAGGCTTCCTTCTTAATTAGGTTTTAAAAGGTAAGCTCGGGCCTTCAAAATGGAGGTTTCATGCGATCAATTTTAACTGCCCTAGTGCTTGGTTTAGTGATCAGTCTGCCCCTTAAGGCCCAAACCGCAAGAAGAGTCATCACTTCAGCGGCCGGTGTCCCCACAATCTATTATGGCCTCGTTTCCACGGCCGTGGCCCCTTTGGCCGGTGGTGGAGCGGCCGTGGCTTCCTATATCGTTGGATACTCTTTAGTAGGCGCTGGCGCCTATGCCATGGTTTATGGAGCCATGGGACTCAGTCGTCATACCATGGCCCTTCATCGCGGAGTCGCCCAAGAAGATCTTTTAAGAGATGAGCTGCCTCAAGTCTTTAGCGATCTTGAAGCAGGTCGTATTTTAAAGATTCAAGATATTCAGCAGCCCGAGTGGAGAAGTTATCTCACGGATCTCTCTCAAGATGCAGAACTGAGAGTTCAAGTGGAATCGGAAGTGGGAGGAAGTGCGAACTTAGAGCAGAAAATTATCGCCAATGCCCTGATTGATTTGATGATCTAAAATAAAAAAGGCCCCTTTCGGGGCCTTTTCTTTTAAAGTTGTTTATTTAATTTTTTGATCCGGATCACCAGCTCTTTTAATTGCCTCTGAGAGTTTTGGATTTATCTCCACTGAGCCACCTACATTTTTATAAACGAGATCTCTTGGCCAAAGCTGAGCTCGTATATAGCTTGGAGCAAGTTGCTTAATGAGATCGCCAGAATGATAGTTTTCATACAAAGAAGTCATGTATTCCGCAAGGTTTTGCACCTTGCCACTAGAGACATAGTTATAGTTACACATCACTTCTGGAGCACTAAGAGCCAGTTCATCAAAAACGTCTGACTCCACTTTATGCCCAATAAGTTCATCGGCCATAATGGTGTAATCAAGTTCATCACAAATTTCTTCTTCTTCACACTGCTTCAAAGGTCCACATACCTTCGCTCCATTACAGGCATGTTGCATCTCGTGTGCAACCATTGAAATCGCAGCTATCGGATTTGTTCTATAGTCTATATTCATCACAAGATTGACTCTTTTCTGAGGATCACTTTTGTCAGTCACATAATCGAGATAAGCTGCCTGATCATTTCCAGGGCTTCGAGTGTTGTTATTAATAAATTTAACTTCAAACCCTTTAATTCCTTTATCTGGATTTTTTTCAAAGCAATTAATAAGCCTCTCACCTTGACTCGTTTGAGAGATTACTTGCTTGATTGATTTGTAATAGCTCTCAGGATTTGCGGCTCTAGAGGACTGCGATTGAAAATTCAAAGCGAGCTCTTTGATATCATTTGAAAGCTGATTCCTTGGTTTGAATCTTTCTACATTTGATCCATCAATCGCATCTGTTAGCTTACCGATCGCCAAGAGTAATTCTTTGTCTTTTTCAATTCTAAATTCCGGATCATCTTTGAAGCGATTGAGAATATCGATCACATTATGAGCTAAAGTTGTTGTTTCTGCTGATTGATGATTATAAAGAATTGAATTGCAATTATTGATTAAGTCTCTTGCACGGCTTACAGGTGCAGGTGGATTTTCACAGGTTTTACGGATAGGACTTTTAATTCCATCCGCATAACCGTAAAAGCTAATGAGAAGAGTAAGAGCTCCGATCATAATTTTTTATCGGTCTTTGATTAAAATAAATTTACTAACAATTAGATTCTAACTTGCTGAAATCAAAAAAGGCCCCTTTCGGGGCCTTTTCTTTTTTTTAGTTTGCGACTTCTAAAGCTCCATCACCCTCAAGCACTTTAAGCGCTCTCGTTTTCATGAACTCTTCTGGCTTAGAAAGGTTCAAGGCGATGCGAAGAACTTCTTCCGCTTCTGAGACGCAGTGGATTTCGATTCCATCTTTAATCTCATCAGGGATTTTTCCAAGATCTTTGCGGTTTTTCTCAGGGCAGATCACAGTTGTGATGCCGGCCTGTTTAGCGGCCAAGATCTTCTCTTTTAATCCACCGATCGGAAGCACTCTTCCGCGAAGGCTGATCTCACCCGTCATCGCTACGTCCTGTCGAACCGGGATATTTGCGATAGCAGAAGTCAGGGCCGTCGCCATCGTCACACCCGCTGATGGACCGTCTTTTGGAGTCGCGCCATCTGGAACGTGAATATGGATATCATTCTTGTTGTACCACTCGTGATCAATCCCTAAGCGATTAGAGATTGAGCGAACATATGAGTAAGCAGCTTTCGCCGATTCCTGCATAACTTCGCCAAGCTTACCAGTCACTTGGATTTTGCCATTGCCTGGAACAGTCACGACTTCGATATTCAACATATCGCCGCCGACAGATGTCCATGCAAGACCATTCACAAGACCGACCTGAGGAAGTTCCTCACGGACGTTTTTGTCATACTTCACTGGGCCTAAGTATGTTTCAAGGTTCTTCTCATTAATTGTAAACTTGCGGCCTTCTTTCACATCAGTCGTCACAACCTCAGTTGCAATCTTACGAGCGATAGTGTTCATTTGGCGCTCAAGTTCACGTACACCGGCTTCACGAGTATAGCCGCGAACAACTTGGCTTAAAGTCTTATCAGCAACAGTCACTGGATAATCCTTAAGGCCGTGGCTCTCGACAGCTTTTGGAAGAAGATACTTCTTCGCAATCTGCATTTTCTCGTCAGGCGTGTAACCAGCAATATGAATCATTTCCATACGGTCACGAAGAGGGCCCGGGATCTGGCCGATATCGTTAGCCGTCATGATGAACATGACTTTTGAGAGGTCATATTCAGATTCGATATAGTGATCACCAAAATTCTTATTCTGAGCTGGATCCAACACTTCAAGCATCGCTGCTGCTGGATCGCCTCGGAAGTCAGAAGACATCTTATCGATCTCATCCAAAAGGATCACTGGATTTGATGTTCCGGCTTTCTTTAAAGCTTGAATAATTTTTCCTGGCATCGCTCCGACGTAGGTACGACGGTGACCGCGGATTTCAGCTTCATCACGCACGCCACCAAGGGAGATGCGGACGAATTTGCGACCTAGAGAGGTTGCAAGTGAAGTCGCGATTGATGTTTTACCCACACCTGGAGGACCAGCAAGACACAATAAAGTGCCGCGAGTGTCATTCTTAGTGAGTGAGCGAACAGCAAGATATTCGACGATACGCTCTTTCACATCATTTAATCCGAAGTGGTCCTCATCAAGGATCTCTTTGGCTTTTGTGACTGAGTTATCATCTTCAGAGAACTCGCCCCATGGAAGTGAGAGCATCCAGTCGACGTAATTACGTACAACCGCTGCTTCAGCTGACATCGGAGACATGCTCTTGAGTTTTCTGATCTCTTTAGCCGTCTTCTCTTTAGCCTCATCAGGCATCATCTTCGCTTTAAGCTTGTCTTCCATCTCAGAGATATCAGACTTGTCGTCTTTGTTGCCAAGTTCTTTTTGGATGGCATTCATCTGCTCATTCAAATAGTACTCTTTCTGAGACTTCTCCATCTGAGTCTTCACTCGAGAACGGATGCGCTTTTCAACGTTAATGATTTCGATTTCACCCTGCATCTTCTCTAAAAGAAGTTGCAAGCGAGTATCAACATTTGTGGCATTCAAGATCTCTTGCTTCTCAGGAATCTTCATAGTGAGGTGAGCTACGATGATGTCCGCAAGACGGCTTGGATCATTGATGCTTGAGATGCTCATGAGCAACTCAGGCGGAATGCGCTTATTAAGTTTTACGTACTGCTCGAAGATGTTTTTCACTGAACGCATGCTCGCTTCAGTTTCAACTTCATTATCGAGGACATCACCACACTTAGAGACATCAACAAAGTATCCTTCATCAAGACATTTGAAGTTATCAATGCGTGCACGATACTTACCTTCGATTAACACCTTAACAGTGTTATCCGGGAGGCGAAGCATTTGGATGATGCTAACGACTGTTCCGATGTCATACACGTCTTCGCGTTCAGGATTAAGAACTGAAGCGTCTTTTTGTGTGACGAGGAAGAGTTCGTTACCGGCTTTGGCTGCCTTCTCGAGAGCAGCGATGGATTTCTCGCGTCCTACGAAGAGAGGAACAACCATATGAGGAAAGATAATGACATCCCTCAAAGGTAAGAGTGGAAAGCTGTTACTGGCTTCTGACTTCTTGTCGGACATAGCACCTCCTGCGCCACATGCTGTTCTCTTAAGCTGTAGAGAACCTTAATAAGATTCTCCCATGTAGATGGGAAATATTGGTAGAAAAAAAAGGGAGGCAATTTCAACCTCGCTGTATTTTTATTTAAACACGTATAAATCATTGAAATAATATAAAGACCTACTAGGTAACTCTTTCTCTCAACTAAATCTTATTTGTAATAATTTCAAGGCCCTCTCCACCCCTGCAAGATTGTGTGAGATGAGCACCACATTAAATAGTCATAACGTCACCGTTTCCCAGGATTTTGTATGAAAAAGTTAGCCCTAGTTTTAGCCCTCATTTCTCAATCCACTTGGGCCGCCATGCCTAGATGGTCTTATGATGCGGGGCCTGATCCAAAAACAAAGATGGGAAAAGAGCTGATTGATCTCACGGCCGCGATTCCTAATATGCCAGCGATGTCTGAGCAAATTATGGGAGAGCAAAAATTCCGTCCGGCCTTTGGCCCCGTGCCGTGGAGAATGTTACAGAAAGCCAACTCCGTGAAGATTCTCTTCATCGGTCAAGATGCCACCCACATTGCAGAAGCCGCTGGTCGTCCAGCCACGGCAGGTTTTGGTGGACGCGCGCAAGATCTTGCCGCTTACTTTGGTGTGAATGAAGGCGCGGCTTTCATTAATACTTATGCCTTCACGATCAAAGGTCAGTACGGAGCGTTTGATACGCCTTATGTTTTAAAATCTGCAGGTGAGGCCCGCATCTCATTCGCTCGTCTCTTAGATAACAGCTTTTGGCTCATTAGCCATGATCAAGACTCTCCGGCCGCCAAATGGAGAAACAATCTTATCGATTGGATCATTCGCAATAACCGCGACTCACTGAAACTCATCGTAACTTTCGGTGGAGCCGCTAACGACGCGATCGCCACTTTTATCGAATCAAAGGGTGCTGAAGTCGGCACTCGCTTGAGTAAGCAAATCAAAAGCATTCAAGTTCCAGAGATCAGCATTGAGTATGCTGGCGGAAATTTTGAATACCCTGCTCTTTTGAATGATCAAGGCAGAGACCTTTATCAAGAAGTGATGGGAAGAAAAGTTGATTACACCAATGAAGCTGATCAAGCAGCAGCAAAGAAAGATTTAAAGGATAACGAAGCCACTTACATTTCAAAGATGGTTTTCTCTAAGGGTGGCCCTCTTAAGAATGGTATCCTTCACCCCGCACAACTTGGGGGATTTGAGCTTGATGAAATTAAAATTAATAACAAGATCACTCGCTCACTTAAAGCTCTACCGCTCAATGATGGAACTCGCATCTCTCAAGATGTTTTAGTGGTGGAACTTCCCCATCCGACAAGTCTCAGTATGATGACGAACTCGCAAGCCTCTGAAGCTGTGGGCAAGAAACTTAAGGTTCTTCAGCCTTACGTTGAAGCGGGCTGGAAGATTCCAGCAGATCCTGACATGAAAAACAATTTCTCTCGTGGTGAAGCTTATAAATACTCTCGTGCGGACATTGGCCCAGAGTATTATGACTTCGGAACTCCAGGTACGCGTATGGTTCCGGTCTCAACCGCTTCTCGCATGAGTGGCAATAATCACGTCATTGTTTTCGGAACGAGAGACCGTGCCCGTTTTGATATGGCAAAGATTAAAGAGATGACAGAGGCGACTCCTGCTCAAGCATTCTCAAATGAAGAGCTCTTCACCACTCGCCCAAGAAGTCTTGCTCTTCGCTACACGTTTGATCAAGGCCCAGGCGAGGAATTTGCGAGACTCATGAAAGAGAATCTCGATCTTAAAGAAGTCTACAAAACTAAGCCGGGTATGAGTTTTTCAAAAAATGGTATCGATGCTTACTACGTGAAAACGCATCCAGATATTGGAGACTTTGGTCACTACCGTGGAACTTTTAAGAATCCTGAAGTCCTCATTATTGCCGATCCAATCGGATATGATGATTTGATTACAGCTCGTGCTCTAACGGGTGAACGAGGCCAGTATCTTCAAGGTCTCATGAATGATTTAGGAGTCTCTGATAAGTATCTTGTGCTTAAAACCGTTCCTTTCGGCATGGATCAAGCCACGGCCAGTGACTGGCAGGAAGTCTTAAAGAGCACGGCCACTTATCGTGAAGCGCTGATCAGTGCTGCTCTCAAGTCTGGATCGCCAAAGCTTATCATTGCTGATGGCGCCGCTGCGATTAGTGAAGTCACTCGACTGGTTAAGGGCTCGCCAATTCCAGTGGTGAAAATCAACCGCACTAATGGTGTGAAGGGAATTGTTGAAGCGGGCAGTGAGATTGCAAAGCTTAAAATCTTTAAAGGAAATAAAATCTCTGGCTCACGTGCCAACATCCCTCGCTCTCATCTCTCTTTCTATGCTCGCACATGGGAAGGAACATCTGGCGATAGCGTAATTGCGGCCAATGATCAGTTTAGAGGTTTTGCTTTTGCTGTTGTCGCTCCTGCATGGGCGTGGAAGCAAAAGAGTAATCTCTCATTTGAGGGAGATGGAACTGAGATTCTTATCCGTAAAATCCGTGACAACAAACTGAGAATGCCAGGAGAGAAGATCCCTCTGTACCTTCGTCGAGTGGATATTGATCCAGGACTTGTGTGGATAAAAATTTTGGAATTGTTTAAAGTTGCCTAACTCATCAAGTAAGTCCTGCTCAAGAGTAGGACTTACTTCTAGTAATCCTGCTATTAATTTCTTATTTCACCTTTTTGCGATAATGCCCTCTGATTGCACCTATCTGATTTTCACTCATTTCTGACAAATAGCTTTTGAGAACAAAAAATCGATAGAGAATCTCAGCAGAAATGAGTCTGGCTTTGGGTGTATTAATATAAAGCAGTAATAAGGTTAGACCAAACTCTGTAATGTCGTATTTGATTCGCTTTGTTTCTCGACCTTTGGGACCACCTAAGTAACTGTTTTCTATTATGTTTTTACACAGCTCAAATCTGAGCTGTGTTCCTAGCTCCAACTTGCATTTCTTGATCGCACGGATCACATTTTTATGTTCAATCTCGAATTTTTCAGCAATTTTTAATGAATCCGTCACTGGCCCAAAGGGAGTATCTCTTACCCAAACATCACCCATAACATGGTTGTTAATGAGATCCTTTAATCGAGGTGGTTTCGCTTCAAAAGGAACATCAATTCTAAAGTCATCACTCATACTTTCCTCCAGTTTTTTTAACATGGGAAAGTAATCGTCTTCTCACTTTGATTCTAGCGAGAAGTAATAAGGCTATTGAATAAGTTCATTTATGAATTAAAACAAAAAACCCGCCTTTCGGCGGGTTTTTTAATTAAGAAGCATTCTCTATTTTTTTGGCTGTCTTAACCGTCGACTTCCCTTCGCCGCGCTTTTTGCGCTCACCTTCAATCAAGTGAGGCTTCCCTTCACCGATGATTGAATCTTTAGTGATCACACATTTAGCAACCTTCTCATTATTTGGAAGGTCATACATCACATCCAACATCACTTGCTCTAAGATGGCACGAAGGCCGCGAGCACCTGTTTTACGCTTCAAAGCTGTTTTCGCCACTTCACGAAGAGCGTCTTCTTCAAATTCAAGCTCGATGCCGTCAAATTCAAATAATTTTTGATACTGCTTCACGATCGCATTTTTTGGCGCCGTTAAAATTTGCATCAAGGCTTCTTCATCAAGTTCTTCAAGCATAGCGTTGACTGGAAGACGGCCGATGAACTCTGGAATGAGTCCAAAGCGCACAAGATCCCCAGGCTCAATTCCACCGAGGGATTCCACGAAAGTTTTCTTCTCAGTGTTCTCTTTCTTTGTGAGACCCACAGCTTTATTTTTAGTCATACGCTGCTCGATAATTTTATCGAGACCCACGAACGCACCGGCCACAATGAAGAGGATGTTGCGTGTATCAACTTGAATGTATTCCTGTTGAGGATGCTTTCTTCCGCCCTTAGGTGGAACGTTTGAGACTGAGCCTTCCATCAATTTCAAGAGGGCTTGCTGAACGCCTTCACCACTCACATCGCGAGTGATGGATGGGTTCTCAGACTTACGAGCAATCTTATCGATCTCATCCACGTAAACGATACCGCGCTGAGCGCGCTCAACATCAAAGTCACAGCTTTGAAGAAGAGCCAAGATAATGTTCTCAACGTCCTCACCCACATAACCCGCTTCAGTCAGAGTCGTGGCATCAGCAATCGCGAAAGGTACGTTTAAGTATTTTGCAAGCGATTGAGCAATCAGTGTCTTACCTGAACCAGTAGGTCCTGCAAGGAGAATGTTTGATTTCGCGAGTTCAACTTCATCTCCATCACGACCAGAAGGGCGATGAGAAATTCTCTTATAGTGATTATGAACGGCAACCGAGATAATTTTTTTCGCGCGATCTTGGCCGATCACATAATTATCAAGGTGAAGCTTAATTTCATGCGGCTTAGGCACATTATCCACGGCCGTTTTGGTGACGGTTTTAACCGAATCTTCGTAGATAATATCATTACAAAGTTCAATACACTCATCACAGATATAGACACCAGGTCCAGCAATAAGCTTTTTGACTTCTTTCTGAGTTTTTCCACAGAAATTACAGTTTAGAGCGCCGTAATTTGTTCCGCCTGTTTTATCCTTCGTGGTCATGTCATTCCTTCAATCTAAAAGTTCACTATCTTTAGAACTCAAATTATTATGCTTCTTTCTTCGTCTTGCCCTTGGGATCAATGATGTTATCAATCAAACCAAATTCTTTAGCTTGAGACGGACTTAAATAATTGTCACGGTCACAGGCTTTCTCAACCACGTCATATTTTTTACCAGTATGTTTCACATAGATTTCATAGAGCTGGCGCTTCAGATCCAGGACTTCTTTGGCTTGAATTTCAATATCAGACGCTTGTCCACGAGCTCCACCCAAAGGTTGGTGAATCATGATGCGTGAATGAGGCATTGAGTAGCGATGACCGGGCTCACCGGCTTGCAGAAGGATTGATCCCATTGAAGCGGCCATGCCCACACAGTAGGTGTACACCGGGCAAGCTACGTGTTGCATGATATCGTAGATACCAAGGCCGGCGTAGACCGATCCACCTGGTGAGTTGATATAAAAATGAATCGGAGCTTCCGAATCACTTTGTTCTAAAAATAAAAACTGCGCGACTAAAAGATTGGCCACTGTATCGTTCACTTCTGTGCCCAAGAAAACAATTCTATCGAGCAAAAGTCGTGAGTAGATATCATATTGGCGCTCACCTCTTGCCGTTTGTTCAATAACGATGGGGTTTGGTATGTATGCCTTGATATCCATGCGAGATCCTTTCTTCAATATTGATTGACTAAGATGTTCGGACTTTTCGGCTGTTACGTCTTAAATCTTGAGCTTAAATTTAACCGGAAATCATTTCCAGGGAAATGATCTTTATTAGTTAGACAAGATTGCCGGGTGGAAGCAGATTGTCTTGAATTTCCCTGGGTACGGGCCTAGTCTCTTGGGCACTTGACTCATTTAATACAACTCACCGCAAGGAGATCATCATGGCTCGTTTAGTAGGAAATCCAGCTCCATATTTCAAAGCACCAGCTCTTGTTAACGGAGAAAATAAAACAATTTCTCTCGATGATTACAAAGGAAAGTGGAAAGTTTTATTTTTCTACCCACTCGATTTCACTTTCGTATGCCCTACTGAAATCATTGCTTACTCTGATGCAGCAGAAAAATTTAAATCAATCGGCTGTGAGTTAATCGCTTGTTCAGTCGATAGCTATTTCTCTCACCTTGCTTGGACGAAGCAAGACCGTAAAGATGGCGGCCTTGGCGAAGTAAAATTCCCAATCATTGCTGATCTTAACAAGAAAGTCGCTCGTGACTATGAAGTTCTTGTTGGCGAAGAAGTTGCTCTTCGCGGTTTGTTCATCATCGATGACAAAGACGTGATTCAACACTCTACAATCAATAACCTTTCAGTCGGTCGTAGCGTAGATGAGACTCTTCGCTTGGTAGAGGCTTATCAGTTCACAGCGAAGTCTGGTGAAGTTTGCCCTGCTAACTGGAAGAAAGGCGCAGATACGATGAAGCCAGATACTGCTGGATCAAAATCTTGGTTCAAAAAGAACGCGTAATACCTGATCTTTTCATTCGGACACAATTAGGCCCCAGAAATGGGGCCTTTTTTTATGCTATTTGGGCCAAATTGACTCTCTGTCCCAATGAAAGAATGCGTAAGAATGGGTCTTTTTCTTCTCGTTTTTCGCACAGAATCACAGTATTTTTTACAACTTAGCCGGACACCCTCAGGGTCTTCTTGAGCTTCTGAGACGCACTCTCTATAAGTCTCAGAACACCACTGTTTATCCGGCAATGTCTGGCATCAGGCTTGCTCAACAAGTGGTTGGGGGATTTTTAAAAGAAAGCGGCAAGGATGCCACTTTCAGCAAAGAGAGGGGAAATGGACATTATAGGAAACACTGGGGCCACGGTAATTGATTTAGCAGCCCAGAGAGAGAAGAGAGACAAAGAGCGTACAGCTGCTGAGTATAAAGGCTACCTGAAGAGTCTAGAGAGTATCACTCAGCTTGAAAGCGAAGCTCAGTACCTTCTAGAGGAGTTTTCAGAGCAAAATTACGGCAATGAGTATTCTCTTAAGGTCCAGTTACTAGTTGGGGAACTAGCGGCCAGGGCCGATGAAAACTTCCAAGCGGCGATCCAGAGATTGTCATCACTGACTCATCCTGATCCCGTATGAAGTTTTTACAAGCTTAGACCTGTAGAACTTATTTTCAAGGCATAATGGGCTCGAACTTTTATTCGAAAGGTTTTAGCCCATGAAATTTGTCCTGCTCACTCTCCTTTTAAGCCTCGTTGGTTGCATGCAAGACATGTATGGCTACAAAGACAATCCCATGAGTGTGTTGATCAACTCTCAATTCGCTGTTCAATCAAAAAATCTAGAAGATCTTTCAAACAATTTTGGAAGAGGAGCTTTATGTCTTTGGGGAACTCAAGAAAATATGGAAGTTCTCAAAAAAGAAATGCCGGGAATGGGAAATCTTGATCCTCAAATCTCACTCACCGATTCACAGTATTTTAAGGCTGCTCGCTTTGTGGGTTACTGGGCTTATTATCTGGAAACTTATCATGTTCAAATTTTAAATAAGATCACTCGCGAACTTGTTGCTGAAGCGAAGATTGAATGTAACTTCGGAGAAACAGGAGTCAAAAAAGATAGCGATATTAATAAACCCAAAAAGCAGTATTCAGAAAAACACTGCAAAGTCGTAATCTTTGAAGGTCGCACTTTCAAGAATCCCATCGCCAAAAAAGAATGTGCGGTATTTAACGATACTCTCTAGAGCCACTGAAGCGAGCGGTAATCGTGCATGACTTGATGTCTCAGTTCAGCTAATTTTTCAATTTCTTCATAGCCCAATAAATCCGCCAGTGCGCGGGTCTTGAGACGGATATCTTCATCCGTATTCCATGAATCAATGAGCATTTGCAGGTAGATCAAATTACTCGCAAACACTGAAACATAATCACCGATCATTTTTTGCTCATGCCCACCCAGATTAATAAACTTAATACCAAATCTTGGTTTAAAAATGTCATCTACGTTTGAGGTATTGCCTATTCTTCTCACCATCTGACCTTGAACTCTAATGACTTTGGTAGGAAAAATGTCTTTGGCAAAAGTCTGCATCTTTAAAAGTGAGAAATTTTTGAAATAGGGATAATTAGGCAAATGAATCATAAGAGGCACGGCTTCATTGGCCGGAAAACTTGGAACTTGATCGAGGAGCAATCCGCCCTCCGAAATATTCAGAGAGCGGCCTTTATGAACAAATCCCTCATCACCGAAAAGCACAGGCTCTTTGTAAGGAGCACGCAAATGCGCTCTTTGATACCCGCGCTCAGTGATCATAGCAACTTCGAGGCAATCTCAGAGAGCGGAGAGCGCTCGCCAACTTGAAGTTTCGAGTGGGCCACAATGTCTTCACCCTTTAGTCTATCGATACAATACACAAGGCCATTGTTGATTGAATCAAGATAAGGATTATCAATCTGCTCACTGTCGCCAGTGAGAACGATCTTAGTTCCTTCGCCTGCGCGAGTGATGATGGTTTTAATTTCATGTGGAGTTAAGTTTTGAGCTTCATCCACAATCATGAATTGACCCGGTAGAGAGCGACCACGGATGTATGTTAAAGGCTCAACATGCAAGAGACCTTGATTGATAAGCTCATCCCAAGTAGTCATCTCGTTACGTGCGCGCTGATTACCGAAAAGGAAATCAATGTTATCGAAAATCGGCTGCATCCACGGACCGAGCTTCTCGTTGATATCACCTGGCAAGAAGCCAAGATCACGTCCCATAGGAACGATAGGGCGAGAAACCAGCACACGGCTGTAATTTTGTTTTGTAATCGCACACTCAAGACCTGCAGCGATCGCTAAGAGCGTTTTACCTGTTCCCGCTTTACCCACAAGAGAAACCAAATTGATTTCGTTGTTTAAAAGCGCATCCAGTGCAAATTGTTGCTCGATGTTTTTTGGATGAATCCCCCATACCCCTTCTTTGGGCTTAATGAGAGGAACAATTCCACCTTTTCTAAAGTGGTAGCGGCCCAGAGCTTTCTTGAAAGGATTATTGCGATCAACCAAAATGAGATATTCATTTGGATAAACGCTCACGATTTCACCTGGCTCAATTTTTAGGAAGCGCTCTTTTTCAAAAACTTCAATCTTCTCTAGATCCATCTCTACAGTACGCTGACCAGAATAGAGTTCATCAATTGAGATATCAGTTGTTTCGTAATCTTCCGCCTTCACTCCTACTGCATCACTCTTCAAGCGAAGATTGATGTCTTTGGTAATAAGAGTGACGCTCTCGCCGGCATCTTTTAAAGCGACAGCACTAGCGAGGATAAGATTATCATTTACGAGAGGATTTAAGCCCTCACCCTGAGCGACTCGGCGATCTTTGACCACACTGATTACAAGTGTGCCACCATTCTCTAAGGCCACCCCTTGCATTAAGGAGCCCTTGCTTCTTAATCCATCGATGAGTCTGGCGAAGTAGCGAGCGTTTCGCCCGATTTCGTTTTGATCTTTTTTGAATTTATCCAGCTCTTCAACAACCGTCAGCGGAATGAAGACTTTGTTTTGAGGGCCGAATTTATTGATAGCACTTGGATCGAGTAAAAGGACGTTGGTGTCCAGAATGAAAGTCTTGTTCAAAAGCACTCCTGGGCATAAAAAGAAACCGTCCGTTGGTTCCTTGCCCAAATGATAGAATGCTCAGGCATCAAATGAAAAGTCGAATAAACTCAGATATATGACAAATCTTTTACTCTGGGTGCGATTATAGGCCCCACCGACCTCTAAACCATAGAATCCAGCTGTTAGTTTCATGACACCTAAGTCTAAACCGAGACCGTAGGAGTAATAACCGGAGTTAATCCCTCCAAGAAAACTAATTCCAGGGATACCAATTTCAAAACCCGTTCTTAAACGTTCTAACATCTCCATCTCTTGAGTGAGCCCACGAATATCGAGAGAAAAAGTGCCGCGAAAAAGTGCTGTGCGGTATAACCATGCCGCTCCAAGATTGACCTGGTCTTTATTGTTGGCGACAACTTTTTTATTGGGATTACTCGCAACATTAAATTTCGTTCCACCAATATCAAGAGCAGCTAAACCAAACACCCATTGATTGGGACCTTCTCTCACGACATGCTCAACTCCCGCATCAAAACCCCAAGCATCCCCTTGCACTAATCCAAGCTGATTGATGATGTCGTTAGTGTCAGAGTTGGAATTGATATAATCCAACAAGTCTGTGCCCGTTAAAGCATAAGAATCGTAGAGACCTCTTCGCTTGATATACTTCGCTCCAACTCCTAGATTCGTCTGAGTCCCAGAAATGCTCTTGCCACTTATTCTTCCAGGCCCCAGAGGTATGGCAAAGCCAGTGGCAAATCCTCTATCAGATCTGTAATCCACATCGAGTGTAGGGTGAATTTTATTTCTTAAAAGGAGATCCGCTGATTCGCTCGCAATATAGCTAAATCCAAAATTAAAAAGTTTCACACCCGGCACAAGACTTGTCCCTAAGTGGACGGGATAATCCATGATGACATCGGCCACTCCAGTCGGAGTACTTGGCATGTCTTGAAACTTTTTCAAATCGCTTAGGACATTGGGCCCATTAATCTGGGGATTGAAGGGATACATGGTTAAATCATGAGAGTGTCTACCAAGTGAAGCCGGATTATAAAAAAGTGTGTACTCATCATTATTCACGGCCGTCCAGGCATCTCCCATAAGTAGTCCTCTCGGAGAGCGCACACCCACAGGTGCTTCAAAAGCGAGAGCGGAGAAAGTCATAAGCCACAGAAGAAGAGCAAACCTCAAGGCAAGCCTCCTTCAAAGATGGAGGCAAAATAAAGTTGCACCACACTGTCACTGGCCGTGACACTGGTTTCACAATCAGATTGAGAGAGAGTGGCTATGAAAGCTGGCATGCCAGGATCCAGCAAAGAAGCACTCGTGATATAAGGCTGGATGTCTGTATAGAGAGTTGAGATATCTCCAATCGAAGTGTTACTTGAAAGAGTGGTATTGGCGAGAATATCCACTAAGTTATTCACCAGCATCGCCCCATAACAAAGTCTTGTCTTCGCCACAGCTGTTGTCGCTAAGACATAATCAAGTGAGTCACTGCCCGTGTTTCCAGCGGTACAGGCATTCGCTCCGCCATAGCTCGTGGCAAGGGCCAAAGGGACAGGCGAGTAATCAAAGAAGCAGGTGTTTCCATTGCCTCCTGCACCCTTCGCTCCAGTCGCATCTGTATTTCCATACCAGCTCACGTAACGGCCGAGCTGAACGATAATCATGTAGAGAGCTTGCAGATTTAAATTTGTTCCATGGCGATTGCCAAAAACATTTTTTGTCTCATCAGCAGAAGGTGTCGTGCGGGAGCCGCTGTAAAGAATAAGATCGATCGCTGTTTGAAGATCAGTAAACTCATCACTGTCAGCACTGCCCTGTGATGAAGTCGTGAGAGTTGCTATCGACTTTAAAAAATTGGATGAATCAACTGAGCTAATTTCATGAAAGAATTGTAATTCACTAAATCCACCTCGACAGGCATAAGCGCTCGCAAGAGTTTGAATGTAGCGTGGATTAGAGTTTTGTCTTCCCACATCTTCCAAAGCATCGATCGCTTTTTGACAATCTGGAGTTCCTTGCGAGAGATGGTAGAGAGCAGAATCAATAGCATCGACGACTTTTTCGTCTTTCGAGGCAGAGCACGACACCAGGATAAGACATCCCAAGAGACTGAGTATTTGGAGCAAGTATCGATTCATAGAAGACAACTCCAGCTCTTATTGTAAATCGCTGGTGCGCCGTCCCCTATCCTGGCGAAAACTGCCTCTTATGGAGTGATGAGATAGGTCACAAGTTTGTTGATGGCTTCTTGAAAGGGAACCTCTTCCATCGTGAGACTCATCCTTGCGGAATTAGGTAGACCGAAATCTGTTCCAGGGACCAGGGCAATACCAAGAGTCTCAAGGATTTCCTGACAAATTTCCTTAGAATAATCATTCTCTGGATGCTCCCCTGCAAATCGAGCAAACATCGGGGTCCGAGAGAAATCCAGCATGAAGTAAAATGCCGAGTGAGATTGGTACCAAAGATTAGGTAAATCAGAAGCGCGAAGTTTTTCACGAATCATATTGGCCGAACGACGAAGATGAACTTTAACTGGTTCTAAAAATCTTCCCAATTGAGAGAAATCAAAATCCACAAGTGCTCTTTGGATGAGAGCGCTCGCCCCTGAAGTGGTTTGACCTTGGATTTTGCCCATGGCCGAGACAGCACTCTTAGGTGCAATCGTCCATCCGAGTCTTAATCCTGTGGCGGCCAGGGATTTTGAAATCGCACCAAAAGACATTGTTCTCTCAATGAGAGAAGGCTCGTGCTGATAGAAATAGGTGGGCTCAGGATCAAAATAGCTGAGATCACTGTAAACTTCGTCAGAGAGCAGCCAAACTTCAGAATGCTCTTTCATTAAAGCCGCAAAAGCCTTCATCCATTTTTCTGGATAATGAATGCCGGCCGGATTATTAGGGCTGTTAATAATAATGGCTTTCGTTCTTGGGGTGATGACTTTGGCGATATCTTCAAGCACCGGACTAAAGGCATCGTAGACATTACTTTTCACTGGAACGGGAATGCCGCCCCAAAATTTTATCATCTCGGGATAACTCACCCAGTAGGGAGCCAGTAAAATAACTTCATCACCTGGATCTAAGATGGCACCTAATGCAATATAAATTGATTGCTTCGATCCATTCGAGACAATCACATCCAATCCCTCACCTTCGATTTTTCTTTTTTCAAAATGCTGAGAAAGAATTTTCTTTTTTAACTCTGGGATACCGGTCACAGGGGAATACTGATAGCTCTTTAAGAAATTGAGTTGTTGTTGAATTTTTTCAATAAATTCTTGCGGCGGCTTAATCGGCAACTGACCGGCCGACAAATTATAAATAATTTGTCCCTCTTCAGCGAGGTTCTGAGCCTTTTCGTTAAGCTGCTGAGTGATACTATCAGAGACGCCTTTAACTCTTGAACTTAGTAGCATGAAATCATTTCCCTTTAATTTTATTCAACTCTTCTAAAACAATAGAAGGAACGAAAGCTGAAATATCTCCACCGTGCTGCCAAACTTCTTTCACCAATGATGAAGAAATATAATACAGCTTTTCACTGGTCATCAAAAAGACGGTATCTAGATTAGAATTTATTTTGCGATTCATTGAAGCCATCTGAAACTCGACTTCAAAATCTCCAGTCGGTCGTAAACCACGCACGATGAAGGGAATATTATTTTTGCGAGCGTAATCAACAACTAGTCCGTCCCAGCAATCCACTTTAATTTTTTTCTCAGACTTAAAAAGTTGGTTCAGAATTTCAACCCGCTTCTCTTGAGAAAGTGTCGGCTTCTTGGTGGGCGAAACGGCCACAAGCAAAGTAATCTCATCAAATAGACCGATCGCTCTTTGAACAATGTCTAAATGACCATTAGTAAATGGATCAAACGTCCCGGCATAGATGGCGGTTCTCACAAGCAAGTCCTTGTTTAAGTCTGATTTAAGTTTAGCGCGGCAAAGCCCTTCCTACTAGCACCCAATGTTGACCATGGGTGACCTCCTTGACGAGGCTACTCAAGTGCTTTTTCTGCTCGACTAGGCGCACACCTTTTTGATCATCACTCTCCACCCACAGCTCTCCAGGGAAACCACTGACTCTTTTCCAAAAATCCTCATACAAAGAATGTTGCTCCCAAGGGGGGTCAAAAAAAAGAACTGTTTGCTCATTTTCAACTGACGGATTGGAGCGCAAACGCTCAAGGAAAGAGCGAAAATCCAACTGGCTTAAGTGCAACTGTTGGCCTTCATCAAGACCTTGTTTATCGTGCCAATTTTTGACATTTTTTTCTAGCACTCGATAAGAAACTTTGCTCATTTCATTGAGCCAAACGTTTTGAGCTCCGCGAGAGAGTGCCTCAAGACCCATGCTTCCTGAACCAGCACACAGATCGACAAAATTGAGTCCTTCCCAATTCTGTCGCCAGTCAAAAAGTTTGCGCTTTAATAGAACACCGGTAGGACGAGTAATATTATCCGGAGGTGATTGGAGGACAAAGCCGCGGGCCCGTCCTCCCAGAAGAGAGAGGGACATTAAGCAGCTTTCTTAGCTGCTTCTTTATTTAATGGAAGAGTAAATTTCGCACCCGATTCAGTTTCGATGACAAGTCCATCTTCTGAAATGGCGAGAAGAACTGACTGACCATTCACTTCAAATCCAAGATTGACTGTCATCTGACCAGTGACTTGGAAAGTGAGATTGGCCGGTGCGTGTGCATGGACTTTGGCTTCAGGGGCTGGCTTTTTCATAGGAACAACCTTCTCTTCATGATTAGTAGGGAGTACCGTCTTCTCGACTGGCGCTTCGGCCAACTTCTGAAGAACTTCAGGCTCAGTGTGATCGACTTCTTGATCTTCATCAGCATACTCTTTCTCGAGACTCTCAATCTCACTCATGATGTCTGCTAGTTCTTGATCGTTAAAACCCTTTTCCATAGGGATCTCCTGCTTTGACGCAAAAATATTTTGTTTAAGGGCCTAGCCCTATAACTGTTCTGACTTATCGGTCATGCAACTTCAAAGCTTTAGCGTTTCAAATATCAGGAAATGAGAGGTTTTTTTTCATGACAAACGAATTCACTCCATTTCTAATAGCCCTTCCTAAAATATTGAAATTTCAATGATTTTCATTGAGGACCGCTTTTGAATCATAAGCCCTTTCTCGCTGGCCACTGGTTGGTGAGTGGAACAGAAAAAATCGAAGAACCTACTCCGGCAAGCCGGTTAGCGGACTCCATTAAGAGCAAAGCCCTCAAGTCAAAGAGCAAATTCCCCACTTTTAATAATGGCCCTAAAACTTTGATGAAATCTCCTGCCGATACGGCCTGCACGGATTTCAGCCCCGAGAAGTTTCTTACCCAAGGATGGCGTGGGGATTCACTTCCTTCAAAAATATCAGGTGGATACCTTAGATTAGAGCAACGCATCCAATTAGATGTCTTAAAACTTTTAAAGACTCAGCAATTTAACCGCTCACTAAAGATGCGCATTTATTCTGAATTTTTGGCCTATGCCAAAGATCGTGGAATGCACTGCCCAGAGTTGGATGATCTCACGAGCTTCTGGACTCTTACTCACCTTGAGGCCTCTGAGCAGCCCGCAGCTCTGAGTAAGTTTCTTGATATCTTTGCTTCAAGAGTGGCCGTCATCACTCTCTTTAAAATGCGCTTTATCAGTGTGCTGGCCAAACAAACTGGGCTCACGGCCACAAGTAAAGAAGCCAGAAACCCGAATCACTGGTTGTCGCAAATATTTCAAGTGGGCACCAAACGTGAACTCAAATCTCAAGTGCTTGAATCAAACGTCTTCAGCTGGTATCGCCCCGGTGAAGAATTCACAGCAGCTCTTGATGATTGGATGGAGAATGCGGGAAAAATCTCTATCACCGAATTAGTAAAAATCACCTCTCCAAGAGTACAAGATGATCAGACGGGCAAAGTTTATTCTCATGCTCTCTCACATTTAAATTTCGGTTTATTCCTTAATTCATTACTCATCAACTTGCCTCTTTGGGCCGAGAGCCGTGAGCCTGAAATACATAATAAATTTCATACTCCAGATGAACTTGAAATCATCAGCTGCAAATACAGCGGTGATTATATGGAATCATTGGCGCTCTCTCACTGGCTGGCCCAGTACAACAATAAGCATCTGAAATGGGATCAAGTTCTCTGCCCGGATTTTAAAGGCAAAGAATTTGAGTCTGGTCTGTTTATGAAGATGCTCAATGAGCTTCAATTCATGACTTTCTTGGCAGAAATTTCTGACAGTCAAAATCAAGAGCCAGTCAATTTCATCAGTAAGATCATGAGCTGCCATTTTCAAAATAGAAAAAGTGCAACTCCCCAGCGTGGACTCCTAGGTCTTGAAACTCCATTCTCTACTTCGACCTATGATCGAACTGTTTTAAACCTGACTCACCTTCCAAAAAATAATCCTTATCATTGGATGATGGGGCAATTAGATGAGCAGCTTGAAACTCTGAAAACGGGTGGATGGCTGTTCGTTCTTGCGAGTAAAAGTTTGTTTGCTCCAAGCCAGCGTGAAAGACTTCAAGGCGTGCTTCAAAACTTAGAGCTAAAAGCTGTCTTTGAAATGGATGGCGTGAAAGGCAAAGGTGAATTAGGAAGCTGGCTGTATGCTTTTAGACGTCGCTCAAAAGCACCAAGCCTTGATCAAAAAGAATCTGTTTCCTATTTCCGTTTTACGGCCGATATGGAGTCCTTCCATGAGTTCTCTGATATTACAGAACTCCTCCGCGGTTTTTATCTCTCTCACCTTGAAGACACTCCAGCGATGTGGCAGCAGGAATGGGGTCGAGGATTTAGATTAGAATTTTTCCAAGATGCAATCCTTGATGGTCACTTGATTCACTCAATGAATGAAGATCAATCAAGAGTGACGCATCCAAAGTTTTTTAAAGCACTGATTTCAAGCTGTATCCCACTGGATACTGTTTTTGAATTAAGACATCTTGATCCAGAAGAGTGGCAAGCTTCTAATGCTATGGGAATTGGTCTTCGTCGCGAAGGCGCCACCTTCTTAATGGTGGACTTGCGACAGCAGGGAGACACTCGCTTAAGCATTCACCCAGTGAGCACTTTACGTTCTATTTACTACGAGAATGGCTCATCTCTGTGCCAATACTTCCTGATTGCTCCAAAACATAATGGAATGGATCCCAATGTTTTGAGAAAATATTTTGAATCAGCTGTTGGCAGACAAATTGTGAACCTCACCTTTAATGGTTCGACGACAAAGGTAAAGGGCCAACTCTCTAAAATGTTAGTTCCTAAGTGGTTCTCTCGTGGAGAATTCCTTCCTGAAAGCCTTAAGAGTACTCTTGAGATGTTCAGATGGAATGCGGAGAAACTTATTGCGACTCACCCTCAAGAACTCCAAGAACGCTTAAATATGTTCTGCCAGACGGGCAATGGATTGTTCCCTCGCTATGCTTGTGACGTTTTAAGTAGCCTTGTTGAGTTTGAACAAACACTTGAGCAGCTGACAACTCAGTTGAGTGATTCTCGCTTAAGCTCAAAAGTGAATTTCGAAAATCCGTCTCTTCAGGAGTCACTAGGCGCACTTAAGGCTTACCCACTTCTTCAGCCCGCCCATCCGGATGTTTATGTTGAGTTCATTCAAAGTCTTGAGGCCATTGATTTAAACTCACCTGTCACTAAGATTGAGCTCCGGGCGCAAGTTGAGGGTGATCTTAAGACTTGGTTCCTAGAAATATTTAACGATAAAAAAGCAGTATTAAGACTCCACTCTGAGGAAGAATTACTTCTTTTCGGCCAATTCATTTTACAAATGTGCCATGGACGTCCGCTAGGTATGGTTCTTAAGGCGATCAGGCTCCCTGCTTTGAGTGAAGTGAAGAATTTAGTTCAGCAGGCCAGAGCTCAACACAAAATCTTTGGAACTCTACTTTCTGAAACGAGTAAGTTTCTTGAAGAAAGTTTTCGCCAGCAGCTCATCTTGGAGCAGTAATGAAACTTGTCATTCAACGAGTTCATTGGGCAAAAGTCTCAGTCGATAATGAAACGATCGGCGCCATCAAAAATGGTTTACTTCTCTTTATCTGTTTTGAGCAGGGTGACACTCGCGACATTCTTCCCCGGGCCACAGAACGGATCGCCAAGCTTCGCTGCTTTAATGATGAAGCTGGAAAGATGAATCTCAATGTTTCGCAAATTAATGGTGAAGTCCTTTCGGTCTCTCAATTCACATTGAGCTGGACGGGAGATGGAGGACATAGACCAAGCTTTGAGAACTCGCTTCACCCAGGTGAAGCGCGTTTGATGTGGTCTGAATTCAATAAATTATTAAAGGCGCAGGATCTGAAAGTTCAAGAAGGTCGCTTCGGGGCCGAGATGAAAGTTGAACTTTTAAACGATGGCCCCGTCACGTTTGTTTTAGAATTTCCTTAATTGAATTGAGCTGGGCTTAGCGCCTTAGCTAAATCTTTCTTCTTCCCTCTAACAATATTTACCAAAGTTCTATTTGGATTCATTGGCAGAGTAATTTCTACTGAAGAGCCAATCAAAACTCCATTTGTGTCTTTTTGATTTTTAATTTCAGCATTGATTGAGTTTTCACGAATAATATCCATCGCGATAATGAGATTCACATCGACACCATCCATAGATGCATCTGATTTCGAAGTATAATTCAACTCTGAGGCATTAAAGCAAACTTCACTGCCAACGATGCAAATGCGATAGGTATCATTTTCACGCTTACCAATCAGTTTAACTTTACCGCTAGCAAAACGTTGACCAAAAGCTTGCACTAATTGGGCGAGCATTTCTGCATCGGCTTGAATCATTGCCTCTTGAACTTCCATCTCAGCCTTCAGTCTGATGGCTTGAGAGGTCAGAATTTTTCGGGCATCAATTTCTGGAATGATCACTTCTTTTGAAGCTTCCACTTTATTTTCTACTCTCATCTCAGCCACTGGCTCTTGGGCTATTTCAGGAATAACAAGATCAGGCTTTCTGTAGGAGAGCTGCTCAAGAATATTTGAATGATAATCAGAGAAGACTTGTGAAGAGATTGGCATCCCTTGTCCAGTCAAAGCCTTTTGTACTAATTGATCTACCATCGCTCCCACTTGTGAGTGGCCAGCATTAAGCAGAGAGAGAGCTTGTTTCTCCATTGAGCGTTTATGGTTAAGAAGGCTTGCCTCTTTTAAACCTAAGACTCCTAACGAAGCAATGAAAAGTAAAAAAGCACATCCCACTAAAACTTCATCTCTTAAGCGAGCTTCACGGTACTGAGAGACAATCAAATCAAGTTGGTCTTGAAGATCAAGCTTCAACCCTTCAACTTTGGCATACTTCTCAGAAATGGCCTGCATTGGCGCTTGGTTTTGTGGAACAACATTCACACTTCCAAGAACCTTCACCACTTTTTCATGAAACCAATAAACTTCAGAGATCAAATCATTAAATGTGGCCCCAGCTTTTGGAAGTGTCGCTACTTCTAGACCAGAAGCTTTAGTTCCTTCACGCAGACACTCATCTGAGAGCGCCATAAAATCGCGCTTCAAATAAGGAGAAGTAAATTCTTTAATCATGGCAGCCGTGAAAGATTGAGTGACACGACTAAAACATGTGCTCACACCATTTTGCACACGAGAGATTTTTTCTGATTCACCGACGTTATGTTGATACTGCCAGAAACCTGCAAGTGTTAAAGCGAGTGAAAACCCACAAAAAAGCAGAATCTTTTCAAGTGGGAGTGAGTGTAATTTTTTCATAGAGATAACATCCTTATCATCGTTTACGCCCTCATCCAGAAGGCAGCTCTATTCTCTCAATGAGACTTCTTGAGCGTCAAGCGGGGCAAAACCTGTCTTTCTTACTCGGTTTCCCCTTATTTCTAGAGTTTAGCTTACCGAGAGATTGCCCATTACCCAGCGAATTTGGTAATCTTTCCCCGTCTGGAGGATTCGTGCAAGATCGTCGTCTCACAGTCTCGGTCGATCTCCCCTTAGCAGCGCTTGCCCTAGCTGTTATCGCTCTTCATTTATTCACACTTTTAGCTCACTTCAATTGGCAAAAACCGTTAGAAGAAATCAAAGAATACCACGATCATACTTTTAAAATTAAAGACCTCAGAACTATACGTACTGTGGGTGAGAAAAACTCAAAACTCAAAGATCGAGTTTTGATCAGCAAAACGAAAGCGGAAAAAGCTCAAAACGATTTTTTCCAACCCGTGACTGACAAACAAGTAAAAGCGCTTCCGAAGAAGTTTCCTCCTGTCACTCAAAAGCAAGCCTCACAAACCAATCCCTATAAACCCTCAATGAGACCAAAAGCTCTTGATCAACTCATGATGAGACAAGAGCCGGTGAAGCAAGTAGCCGCTCGCACTCAAAGTGGTGGAGCTTCCTCTCTTGCAGGCTCTCCTACACTTTCAAAAAGTTTGATGAATATGCAAGTGGAGGTGCCTGAGGGTGTGGCGATGGATGAACTCAATGAGTTTGAGCTCATGTTCTATGGCTTCCAAAAAAGAATGATGGAGAAATACGTCAATTCAATCATGCTTAATGTGCGAGACTACGAGAAAAAATATTCTCTCCAAATGCTCATGCCCGAAGGCAAGCACGTGATGACTGGCAGAGTGACATTTGATTCTGATGGCAATATTAAACAAATTAAAATGCTTCGTTGGACTCAAGCCGATAAACTTCAAGCGATGTTTGAAGACATCTTGAAATCAATGTTGACCCTACCTAATCCGCCTAAAATTCTTCGCAATCGCGATGGCGAATTCGTCGTGTTCTATACATTTACTGTGAATAATACTTAAAGACGCTCTTTGAGCCAGTTGCTGACTTTCTTCGTGAGACGAGCATCGTCTTCGACAAATAAATTACCGATAATTTCTTTAATTTCACCTTCAAGAGACTCTGTCTCCGAAGCTTCCAACAAAGCATCAGGGACCCTGAGCTTTAAAGTATTTTGTTCGGCTTCTTTTTGTCTAAAGTATTGAGCAAACTCCGGATGAGTTCCTACGTACGCTTCAAATTCAGTTTTCTCTGAGTCTCTTAGAGTTCCATCAAAGTAAGCCGGAACCTTTCTAGCGAAATGTTCGTGATCAATCATACTTGTGCCTCTTTATTCGACGGCATCCAATGGGGAGGTTGGCCCATTAGTAAAAAGCGTGAATTATGAATTTTCTCAATTACCTGGTGTCTCTTGAGTCCCAAGCCTTTTTCGATCTCATCTAAAGGCCAGCCTTGCTGAAAGCGCAACCAAGCCACAGCTCGAGTTAAAGGGTCCATGTGATAGAACTCTTTAAATTCTCTGCCTTCATAGGGAGTCGCAATTTGAGTCGAGCGCTTGATGCCGAGATTAATAATCGATTTAAACATCGATTTTAAAAACTGCTTACGCATTTGCATTTGAGATTTTTTATCTTCGCCTGCCCACTCTTTCATGAGCCAAACCTGTTTTTCTTTTAAGAGGGTTTGCGTGAACGCATCAATGACAAGCTGTTGGGCCTGCAAGTCGTCAGGGAGCAAACACATCGCCAAGGAGTGGCAACGTGGCAGCAAGAGTTGAATAAGAGTGAAAAGGTCCTTCTTTAGCACGAATCAATCATAGCAACGGCCGTGGGGCGAGGTAAAGAGCTGATTTTATTTACCTTTCTCTACGAAATACAACAACTTAGCACAATATCCAGAAGCCACGATCAAGTTTGAGCGGGCTTTATCCGATAAGTTCGATGAATTAGGTTTAAAAAACCTTCAAGCATTTTTGAAAGGCCATGCTTATGAAACATTTTATGTCGAAACTGGTACTCCCTTTTACTCTTCTTGCGATCCTTGCGGCTTGCCAAGAAAAGACCTCTTCATCGGGATCGAGTAGCAGCAGCCCAGTAGGCTTCACAGTCGGATCCACTGCAGGTGGCTCAACCACAGGTGGCACAACAACGTCTGGAACAACAGGTGGCACGACGACTAGCGGAACAACTGGATCAACTGGTGGCACAACAACAGGTGGACCTTCGGCCAACGTTTATTCATTTAAAGCCATTATGGCCGGTGGCCAATCTTGGTCAATCGGTGTGGTTCCTGGTGACATTGATACAAATCAAGGCAGCACGGCTTACACCATGGGTGACTTCGTCGCACTAACTTCAAACAACTCGGGAATTTTTGCTTCCGATCAACGCTTCAAAGTGAAAGTCAAAGTTCTTGATCCCGTCTCTGAAGCTTTTGTGATCACGAGTAACAACAGTGGTATTCGTACTTGTTATGGAAGAAATTATCCAAAGAGCCAGCAGCCGACGTACAACAAACTCACTCTTCAAGTCGGTATCCGCGACATCTATCTCAATAGTGGTGTTTATTCTTTGGGCTCTACATACGGTAGAAAAACCATTTCGCAAATTTCACGAAATAATTATTCTCCTGTCCTTGATTGGAGCTTGGGTCAAAACCCAGGAAGAAACACTGGTGGAAATATTGTTGGTCATGCAATCGTTGTCGAGAACGTGAACTCAGATAGTTCATGTCAGTGGTATGGCGGAACAAATGCAACTTACTGTCCGGTTTCAGCTCATCCCAACACAGGCTGCTGGGGTGTACAAGTTGAACTTGCCACAGACGTCACCCAAGACTTCTAGATCATTTTTGCAATCACGCTCGCGAGATTTTTTCCGTGAGCGTGGCTGACTTCAACTAACAATCCCGGACATGTTATATTCACTTCTGTCGGCGTCTCGCCCAGAATATCGAATGCCACCCAATCGACACCCTCAAGCGTTAAGGTTGCACAAATTGCTTCACATTTTTTCTGAAGTGTTGAAGAGAGTTCAATGGCCTCAAAAGCTGCGCCTTGAGCGATGTTGGAGATAAACTCACCGGCCTTGGGCTTTTTAAGAATGCTTCCAATATGCTGCCCCTTAAAATAAAGAGCGCGAATCTCACCTTTTAAAACTTCAGGCATGAAAGCTTGGGCCACAATAGGTCCTTGAAGCTCTAAAGCCTTCGCCTTAAAGCGTTTATCAAGATCAGCATGATCAATCGACCATTTCTCCACGCCAATACCAGAGTAGAGGTCCAGGGGCTTTAATACGATTTCTTGAACTTTCTCTTTTTTAAGAAGCTCGACAAAACTTTTAAAACTCGACACATCCTCGCCCACCCAGCTGCTGACTGAGCCCGTTTGCTGGTAGGCCAGGAGCTTTTCATTAAACTGCATAATCCCGCGTGGACGGTTCACCACTTTAACTCCCATCCTTTCCCATTGATCGAGAATCCAGAGGTAGCGCAAGTAGCGGCCATCAAAAGGTGGATCAAGGCGCATGTGAATGACATCTGATTGAGTTGGAGTTTGTAAAATCTCTTCCTTTAATGAGAACGTTTTTAAATACGCTCCGTTAAACTCACCATCGAAGCGAAAAGTTTTGAGTTTTGTGGCCGAATTGCCCCATGAGAGGTCTTTCTCGAAAATTAAGAAACAATCCATTCCCATTTGCTGCATGGTTAGGGCCAACATAAGGGTGGAGTCTTTTTTTGTGTTCAGTTTTTCAAGTGGATCTATGTAGAAAAAATGTTTCATGATTAAAGTTGCTGACGCAAATAAGTTGTAAAATCGTCTTTTTGCTTACCCTTCTTCCAGGAAGCGTACCATGATTCAATCTGCTGAAAAAACGCGCGCAGTGACAAAGATTTTTTGTCTGAAAGCTCTCTTAAAAAATCTTGTTCTTCCTCATAAGTCAGCAGAGCGGCCAGTCGAGCCTGATTCCACTTCTCTTCTTGGTTAGGGCAAGCCTCTCCTTCCCACCCCTGAGAGGCACAGGCCTCATTAATGGCAGGAATTAAAAGTTCATGCACAAAACGTCTGGTATGCTCATTGGCCCTTTGAGCACTTAGATTAGGTTTCATTTTTTTGAACTCTTCTTTCAATTCCTGGGCATATCTTACAAGTTTCTTATGTAATACCTCACGACTCAATTCATCTTCACGATATTTTTTAAGCTTTGGGCTATCCTTGTAGTACTCATCTAAAAGATCATGGGCAAAATAGCTAGCGAGATTTTCATTTAGCTCCACTTCATTTTTTGCAAAGAAGAGAGTGTGAAACATTTCATGAAAAACAAGCTCAACGAGCTCCACTTCTTCATATTCAAAAAAAGATGAAAGGATACGATCTTCAAAGTAACCCAGGGTGGAGTAAGCCAACACTGGACGAACGTAAGTCACCAGACCGTCCTCTTCTAAATCTTCTTTGAAATCTTTGGCATCACTTTTAGAAAAAAAGCCTAAGTAAGGAAATGAGCCTACAAAAGGAAAGCTGTGTTCAAACGCTTCAACGTCATCGGGTTTTGAGGCTATCACAAGATAGCTCACGGCCTTCTCATCCAAGAAGACAGTCTTGGTGTAGATGCCTTGAGACTTGTGTTCAAAATAATGGGTGAAAAAAGCTTTAGCGTCTTCGATAAGACGAATTTTAAATTTAATGTCTTCCGAAATTTTTGGATCGTTTAAAACTTTTTCATTAGGAATACCACTCCACTGCAGAGATAGCTGTCCCCATCCCTGTTTCACAACGTACTTTGTTGTGCCACAGCCAGAGATGATTACAAGAAGAAAAAATATTTTTAAAAAATCCATGAAAGTCCGGCCGTCACCTGGGTGTTGTTAGAGAACTTCGCCGTATTACAATTGGCCATAATTGACTTAAAGCTTGAAGTTATTCCCGAAAACTCAGTCAATCTTAATCTAAGCGAGGCGCCCAAGAAACAAGAATCCACATTTTGCTCTTTAGACTCAAGTGTATATTTTGAAACGGTCCCACTTTGATCAACGACATAACGAGTACTGCTATTAATGATCTGTTTGGCGTAGCCAAGAGTTAAAGCAGGTATGATTCGCGATTTACTTGTTGCCAGAGACTGCTTTATTCCAATTGAGAACGTGTCAGTGACGACTTCATTTCGAGAGCTCACAATAATATCGCCCCCGGAAACGGTAGAGGGCTCATTGTCAGTGATCAAGTTTCTCTGTCTTTGGGCCGAAAACTCAAAGCCGGTAAACTGCCACAAGTACCAAGCCCACGCGCCAGAATACGTTTGTGATAAATTGGAAGACTCTTCACTTTGTCCATAAATCTGGCGTGACTGCCAGTAATTGGCACTCAGTTCTACATAACTCGCCAGCGCAGACTGGCAGAAGAGGAGCATCATGAAAATCCATCTCATGACTCCATTTTAACTCAAAACATCTCTTAATTCGTATCCGGCAAAAGGTAGCGGCAAAGCAAATCAGTCAACTCTCTCGCTATGACCTCACGATTCATCTTTTGGCCTTTATCCTTCACAAGACTCCATCCAGAAACACGAATGACTTGAATGCAAAGGAAGAGGGCCATCTCAGGATTGACGGGTCTGAGTTTTATCCCCTTTTCTCGTGCTTTATTTAAAACTTTTGGAATCAGCATCTCATCGACTTGCTGGAATCTTTTTGTGCCTAAAAGCTTAGGGGCTGCTTCTAAAACATAAAGGGCCCATGGGCCTTGCTTATCAAGAGATGTCAAAGTCACATCAACTAATTTCTTAATCATCGCCTCGGGTTCAATGTCTTCATCTAGAACTTTAAGTGAGCTCTCTAGTCCCCCATCAAGAATTCTAAGCAAGAGTTCATGAATGACTGATTCTTTATTTCTGAAATATTGATAAAGCGATCCCACCGAGACACCGGCAACTTTTGCTATCAAATTTGTATTGAGTCCCTCAGGACCCTCTTTCCCAAGAATGCGAGTAGCCGCTTTCAAAATAGTTTCAACGGTATCTTTTGAGCGCGCCTGTTTGGGCGCTTTGTTCTTGGAATGACTGACTTTTTTTTTCACCATAAACAACTCCTAAAGAATGCGAGTTTCAGAATATGAGCTTTTACTCGTATTATTAAGACAGAGAAACCAGGAGGTTGTCCATGGATTTGGTCGCAGAATGGGGAATAACTCGATTTATGCTCACACAGTGGGCCATGAATACGACTCGCTACTTTTTAGCTGCCGGACTCGGATGGCTTGCTATTCAATGGGTATTCAAAAGGTATCTCAACCTCAGAAGACATTCTCCAAAACCTCAAGGTTTTAAAGAAATTTCAAGAGAAATTGCTCACTCCCTTAAAAGTGGAATCATTTTTTTGATTCCCACTTTAGCTCTTGTCACCGTAGGAAAAGAATTAGCGATCTCAAAAATCTATTGGGACATCCATCAACACAGTTACTTCTGGTTTGCCTCAAGCTTTGTTATTCTCTTTTTTTGGCATGATACTTGGTTCTACTGGACTCATCGACTCATGCATCATCCAAAACTCTACAAAAATTTTCATTCGATTCATCATCAATCAGTCTACCCTACTCCATGGGCTGCACTCTCGTTCAATGTCGCTGAAGCCTTTGTTGAATCCTTTATTTTCATTTCAGCGATAATGATTTTCCCTATGCATTGGAGTATTCCACCTCTCTTTAATATGCTGAGTATTCTGCTGAATATTCATGGGCATCTTGGCCATGACATCTTTTCAAGAGAAACTCTCAACAAAGTGCCATTCAAATGGTTCAACCATCCTTCAACTCATGGACAACATCATCTCAAGCATCGAGGGAACTATTCTTTGTACTTAGTTTTTTGGGATAAAGTGATGAACACTTGGATCGGACACATTAAAGTTTCAAGTCATCTTGCGAGTGGCCACGAAACTCGCGACAGAAACCAAAATCAAACTGACACAACTTTGAACGTAGATATTAATGTTCGCACTTCGCCAGATCACCATCAAGCTCAGGATGATCATGCTGACACAAAGAATCTTCGCCTTGGGACGGATCACGCGGCGTAAGTTCCAGTCTTGAATGGCTGCACCAAAAACAGGCATGCTAAGAAGCCAAGAATGGAAGCGAGGAGAAGATTTATTAAAACAAAAAGCGGCAAGCAGCAAAAAAGGAGTAGTGGGAAGAATAGGTAAAAAAGCTCCCACAATCCCTAAGCAGAAAAAAATCCAGCCACAGATAAAATAAATGGGTTTAAGCACGGCCGTTGTTCTTACCAAAATCAGCGACAAGTTTTCCTTGGCATGAAAAAGCTGTGGTCGTGAGAACTTCTACATCCACCCAGTGCCAAAGATAATCTGTCTCATCACTTGGAGTGAAGTGGACTAAGCGATTACAAGACGTGCGTCCCGTCCACTTTGTTTCACCTTTAAATGAGCCCTTCTCAACAACCAGCATGCGATAGGTTTTGCCTTCCATGCCTTTTCTCACTTCAGCTTGAACGTCCTCTTGAACATCCATCACTTCACGAAGTCTTCTTCCACGAATGTCATCTGTGAGGACATCTTCGCCTCTAGCCGCTTTTGTTCCTTTGCGAGCAGAATAAGCGTAGGCATAAACGAAATCAAACTTGGCTTTTTTGAGCAATTCGAGTGTGGCTTGATGCTCTTCTTCTGTCTCATTAGGAAAACCTGCAATGATGTCAGAAGTGATCACCATTTGAGGATTGGCCTGACGCATTTTCTCAATAAGCCCCAAATAGTGCTCTACAGAATACTCGCGCAACATTCTTTGAAGAACAGTGTTTGATCCCGACTGAACTGGAAGATGAAGATGATTCGCCAGCTTCTTTAAAGTGCCATGAGCCGCAACGAGCTCATCAGAGACATCATAAGGATGACTTGTGGTGTATCTCACAAGTTCAAGACCTTCGATTTTATCTAGCTCACCAAGAAGTTGAGCGAGTGATTCACCATTATCTTTTCCGTATGAATTTACGTTTTGACCTAATAGAGTGACTTCTTGAATGCCTGAAAACTCCACCAAGCGTTTTACATCTTTGACCACTTCATCCAAGCGACGCGACTTCTCACGACCTCTTGTGAAAGGGACAATGCAATAGCTGCAAAATTTATCGCAACCTTTAATGATATTCACAAAGGCTTGTGGTGAGCCGTGAGTAATTTTTGTCTCAATAGAATAATTCTCTGAACGATCCCAAGTCGTGACAGAAAATGGCTTATCTCCCGCATAGGCGCGATAAACCATCTCACCGATGTTGTCAATCACATCAGTTCCGAAAGCAAAATTGAGTTGCTTATATTTTTTAATGAGATCTTTGCCTTCAGTTTGAGCGATACAGCCTGCAGCTGCGACGATGACGTCTTTCTTTTGAATCAAAGGCTTTGTTTCTCCAAGATGAGAGTAAAACTTTTGATTGGCCAGATCCCTGATCGCACAGGTGTTGAACAAAACGAGATCAGCTTCTCCTTGATCATCAGTGGCAGTGAAATTGAGCTTCTCAAGATGAGAGAGCATGCGCTCACTGTCGTGATAATTCATCTGACAGCCGTAGGTTTTCATCCAGACTTTTCTTGGAGGAAAATCAAGATCGCCGACGCGAATAGAATTTGTCTCAGAAGCGTTTTGTTCCATAGCAGGCAGGTTTACCAATAAAGAGGCTTAGCGGCAAGAGGCAGATTCTAGATAAGTCTTGAAATTACTAGGACTTAGAGACCAAATAGCGAGCTTCCGTGGCCTTCATGCAGCTATGGGTGAGGCGAATGAACTCATCAAGGACTGGAGGCTTTAGGGCCTTAAACTTCGCCTCAAGCGCTGGCGTGCGACTTGAGCCCGCGCCTAAATTCTTATCATCAAAAACAATCACACCAAGAGCACCGTCTTCATCAAAGAGGGCGGTAATATCTAAATTGAAAATAACAGCGCGAAAAAGCATCGGCTCATTTGAAGTTTTTCTTCCCAGATAAAAAGAAGCTTGGATTAATTGATCCGTATTCTTCTCACACTTTTCAAGAGCTCCAGTTAAAACTTTAAAACTTGTCTGAAGCCACTGAAGGGCCCTTCCTTCTTGCGTGAGGTCTGGAGTAGTCACTCCACTATTTCCGGAAAGAGCTGAACTTTTCAAATTCTCAAATGAAGATTCAAAACAGAGATGAGTAAAAAGAAAAAAAGGATCAAAGACTTTGGGCTTTATCAAAGAGGTTTGACCTTTTTGATGTTGAGTCTCCTGCCAAATATCCCAGCGACACTCTTTTTGCTTTAAGCCCCATGAAGCCAAAAGAGAGTGATGGGAATTTCTCACTTCAAAGCGGATATTAGGAAGAAAGTCTAAGTACTGTGTGGAAGAAATGCTACAGGCGAGCCATTCAACTTCATGGATGGCAAAAGTATTAAGATATTTTTCTGGTTTACTTGAAAATGGCCACATCACAATTTTTTCCCAAGACTATACTCATGAAATCCCTCTTTCTCGTGATCAGGATGAAGTCCTTCAATGCGATAGCCTTGCTTTAATTTGATCGCAACCATGACATGATTAAAAGTATAGATAGTCGACATGACTTTTTTTACACCTTGAGAGCGGCACTCATCTTCAATCGCTTGAGAGAGTTTCTCTCCAAGACCTTGACCTCTAAATTCTTTAAAGACGACTGTTTTCACAGTCTCTGCCAAGGTTGGAGTTTTAAAATCTATACCACTCATGCCAATTTTTTTATCACCATCAAAAGCGAAATAGTATTTCACTTTACTCTGAAGAAGTTTCTCTAAAGTTAAAGGCCAAGCAGTATCGGGATAATATTTTTTTACAATCTCAACGATCTCTTGAGCGATTTTGGGATCAGTATGATCACAAAGCTCTAGTCTCACTTCCAGCTCTCTTTAAGGAATTGGGTCAATCCATTTTGCGTAGTTTCTACATGAAACAATTCCATCTGATCTTGTGTGTAATAGCCTTCTTCAACAGCTCTGGAAAACCACTGAAGAAGTCCATCGTAGTAAGCTTCATGATTAAAAAGAATGATCGGTTTTTTATGCTCACCTAACTGCTTCCAAGTTAAGATTTCAAAAAATTCATCCATCGTCCCGATGCCACCAGGAAGAATCACAAAGGCATCAGAAGATTCATACATCATGCGCTTTCGGGTATGCATATCTTCAACGATACGCAGATCTTTAAGACCCGTATGCCCGACTTCCCACTCCATTAAACGTCGAGGAATCACACCGACCACCTCTCCACCGAGTCTCAGCATTTCATCGGCAAGCACTCCCATGATTCCCACTTTCCCACCGCCGTAAACAAGACCCCAACCCTCTTTGTGAAAGGCTTGCATAAGCTCCTCAGCAGATTCTCTGCGAGAGTGCCTCACGCCAAGTCTCGCTCCACAAAATACGGCAATATTTTTTTTCATTTCACGGCCTTTTTCATTTTTCTTCGAAGCCAAATAAACTCAAGGGTCATGAAAACTCCAAACGTCATGTACTGACCTCCGGTCTTCCAAAAAGCCCATTGAGAAGTGGTTCCCCAAATCGCCCAATAAGCCATGAAAGTTCCATAACCGTAGCAAAATCCAATAATATGTTTTTCAAAATCTCTGATCCATTCTTTTGGAAATGGCCACGGTCGACCCATCTCCTCCATGGCTTCAAGAATCATTGTGTTTCCCTTCACCTGATTGAGAGTGAGCCACGTCGCACACACATAACCCGTTATCGTGGGTTGCAATTTAAACCAGACGCCTTCTTTCGCAAAAACTGAAACAAAACCTAACATGATAATGATGCCGAAATTTAAACGCGTGAGTGTGTGGATTTTGCCGCTGTAAATTTTTTCGATGACAATTTCGAGAAGAGCGAGGCCCATACCCACACCAAGAGCAATCTCTAAAGGTTGAGTTTCCTCTAGCCACCAATAAGCGAGGGCCGGAAGAAAGGAGAGCCAGTGAAGGAGCGATGGACGTTTTTTAGACATGCACCTACACTACGCCATTTTTCGGGATTTTTCCTCACAGAATGCAGCGTAATCTAAGATGAATTCACTGGGTTCAAGTATTTCTACATGTTGATCCATCTCAAAAATCCAAGAATAGAGCTCATCACAAGGCTCGACCCAGGCAGCCCAGATTAATTCACCTTCTGCGTTAGTCACAAGACAGGGTTTTCCAAGAAAGTGATAGTCGGGCATTAAATTGAATTTTTCAGGATTTTTAATTTTTAAGACAAGACGCATTTCACTCTCAGACATCGAACGAAGCGCAGCAATAAACTCTGAAACCTCATGCACATTCGCGCGAGCTTTTTTCGTTTTATTGGCGCGTTTAATATTTCCAATTTCACTCAATGGAAGAGCGAGTAGACCATGATCATGCGACTCTTCTGCGATCAAAGTCAGCGCTCCCTCAAGGAAAGTGAGCTTGCATGGAATTAAACTTAAAAGTTTTCCTCCAAGACATTCGACCAATATAGTGTCGTCAGCGAGAATCGCCTCTTCAATGATTTGAGTTTTGTGTTCTTTAAAGTCACTATCCTCTTTGACGAGGAAAGGTTTATGCGAGCGAGTTAACTCTTGCCAGCGCTGTCTGAGCTGAACATAGACCGGATAGGCCGGATGTTGTCTCTGCTGCTTTAAAAGTGGAACGATAAGTGGCTTAAGATCTTTTGACTCTTCTCTTGAAACAATTTCTTCCAAAATATGAGTCAGCTGACACCAGTGACTCCAGTTCCATGCTTGAAAAACATCTTCGCCTTCGCCAGTTCTTGTGAGGAGTTCACTTTGAGCATCTTTAATGGCCACCATCAGGCGTCTGCCTTCGGTCTGAGACATCCCTAACTCTTGGGCTATATTTTCCCATGATTTTTGAGACTCAAGATGAGCGAACTTGGCCAGTTGCTCCCACACTAACGCATCTAATTTCAAGACCTTATCTGACATAAAAACCTTTTTATTTCTTGACCTATCTGATCGGTCTTTTTGCGAATAACTTGAGTTCCATTTTGCGATAATCCTGAGATAATTCTTCTATGTTTCTGAATTTCTTAATGAAAAAACCTATTTTTGCCATCGGCTTATTAATGTTTATTGCCGTCTGGTTGCAATCCAAGGGCAGATTCCCTCTTATGAGGGACGAAAAACTTAACCCAACCGTCTGTCGTGCGGCTTTGGTGAAGCTTGAAAAAGAGTCTCCTGCGAGCTGGAAGTTGAGCTGTAACGACAATAATCTCGAAGTCATCATAGATGAAACTCAACTCAAGGCTCAGCCACAAGAGCTTCAAGCGGCACTTTATCGTCAGCTTGCGAATCACATGGTTGAACTTGCGAAGAGATCCCAGAATGATATTTTAGAAAAAGTTTTTATTGTTCATGTGAAACTTGAACATTCGAAAATGGAAATCAACGCTATCTCTGAAGGAAAATACGTAGCAAAACTTGCTACACTCAATTCACCTCAAGCGATCATGGATCATTTAAAGCAAACCGTTCAGGTTAAAGACACTGTCAAATAGATCCAGATTTTTATCTTCATAGATCTTATCCATGGTCTCATATTGATAGCAGTGTAGAAACATACGCGCAGCTTTCTCGCCACCATAAAGAGTGTCACCAATGAGTGGAAACCCCAAATAAGACATTTGTACTCTGATCTGATGCCTGAGTCCTGAATCGAGATCGACTTGAACGAGACTTATATTATTCTCACATTTGAGAGTGCGATAGCTCAGTCTCGCTCGCTGACCGCTGCTTGAGACTTTCATCTGTGCACCTTTAGGACCAAAGGGAGATAAAAAATGCTCTACACTTTCTGCTGAACCTGGGTTGCCTTTTACCAAACACAGATAGCTCTTTTTTTTAAAAAAGCTTCCAAAATCAGCTCTCACCTTGAGATACGTTTCATTGTTTTTTGCGTAGAGCATGAGACCAGATGTGCCCTCATCTAAGCGATAGAGACATCCTCGATCCATATTCTCTCTATTCACCAACGTGAGGGCGCTTAAGCCTTGAGAGCAGAGCCAGGAGACAATATTGGGAGATTCTTCATAGCCATGGGGATGAGTGTGGATTCCTGTGGGCTTATGAAGGGCAAGAATATTTTGGTCTTCACATAAGATGAAAACCTTTGGCCCATGATAGAGAGGATAAATTTCGCTTCGATTGATGAGACTAAGTGGAAGACTTAAGACTTGTTTAGAATCAATTTTCTTCTCTAACCACTTCTTAGGGATCGCATGCTTCTTAATGAGTTGACCTGAAATTTTGAACACATTTTTTAGACACTGCTCACCAGAGGAATAATCCTCCAATGGGCACCAATCTATAAAATCATTCTGCACGGACCTTCTTCCCTTCTTGGCGCAGATCCGCTTTTCTAATCATGAAATCAACACGGCGATCGTTTATGTTAGGATCATTCGATGTGTTGATTTGAGGGCGGGAATCGCCGTAAAACACAACCGTCACTCTTTCTGGAGATATACCTCTGGCCATCAGAACTTGTGCGACAGCAATGGCACGCAAGGATGAAAGTGACCATGGATCCTTAGTCTCACTCTTAGCAGCATGACCTTCTACGATTAAGTTCCATGGATTATTTTTAAGCATCGTAATTAGGCGCTCAAAGATTTGTGTATCTGCAGACTGAATCGTTGTTGAGCCGTCTTTAAAAGTAAATTTGTCTTTAAGTCGAACTTCAATGGATTCCGGTTTTTCATAAACATCCACTTCTTGGGCCAGGTCATTTTCTTTAAGCATCAGTTTGACTTGCGCAAGTTGCGTATCACTCTCACGGTTCACCTCATGCTTATCCAGCATGCCTTCAGACGTGAGAAACTCAATAGGAAACGGACGCGGAGATTGATCAGACTCGATCATCGTTGGAGCATCATCAGGCGACTTACCAGGGCGCAAGACTTCGCCAGCTTTTAAAACGTTACCACCAAATGCATTACGTACAGATCCCATCGCTGCTTCATATTTTGCAGTTTCAGTTTTAGCGAAAGATAAAAGCAAAACGAAAAATGTCAAGAGAAGCGTACACATGTCGGCGAAGGACGCCATCCATGCGGGTGCACCAGCTTTACAAGGAGGACACTTTGACATGATTACTCCTTCTTCTCTTCTACTGTTCGCTCTTTTGGTGGCAAGAACGATTCTAATTTTTCACGGATTGTGCGCGGGTTTTCTCCGGCGACAATTCCTAAAACACCGGCGACAATAATATTCATACGAGCTGATTCTTCTTTTGAGCGAGCTTTTAACTTAATCGCTACTGGCAAACAGAAAACGTTCGCAATAATCGCACCGTAGAATGTTGTGAGGAGAGCAACCGCCATAGCGGGACCGATTGAGCTTGGATCAGACATGTTTTGTAACATCTGCACCAGACCCATCAGTGTTCCGACCATTCCCATCGCGGGACCATCGGCTCCGATACCGTCCATCACATCTGCGCCTTTTCCATGTCGCTCTTCCATTGCTGCAATCTCAAGACCCAAAACAGATGAAATAATTTCTGGTGGTCTGTTATCGGCTGCAAGAGTCACTGCCTTTTTGAGAAACTTATCTTCGACTGGAACTTTCTCTAGTGCGAACACTGATTCTCTACGTGCGATCTCACCGAGCTTGATGATTTCATCAATCATGGCTTTCGGGCTTGCTGCTGAACCGAAAATAACTTTGAGATAAATTTTTATCGAATCTTTTAATACTTCCATCGGCCACTTGATCATAGTTGTAGCGGCCACACCACCGAAAATGAGAACGATTGAGGGTACGTCGACGAAGATGATGAATGATCCACCCAACCAGATCGACCACATGATCGATACGAACGCGAGAGCAAAGCCAACGACGGAAGCTAAATCCATAAAATTCGTCCCAGAGAAAGTTTATTAGTTTAAGTATCGGAATATATTGAGATGAATTTTAGGTATAAAAAAAGCCGCGTCTGGCGCGGCTTTTTTGAAGTCGAAGTTTTTTAGTCGGATTATTCTTTGTCGTTAAGTAACGTTGAATCAATAAAATTCAGCATGGCCGAGCGAAGCTCCTCAAGACTTACTCCCTCTTCAGGAGTTTGACCGAGGAAAAGCTCTTGTTGAATAAGCTCAACTGGAAAACCAGTCATTTGAGAAAGAGACTCAAGACTAACTTTCTTTTGAACTTCGTTTGCCACTTCTGGGCTTACTGGTTGCATTCTTAACTCCTTGAACGTTGACCCCAGTCATTCCATGACTGAGATGCCGACAGCGTATCTAGGGGTTAAAAACTAAGTCAAACAACTAACCCTCTATGTAAGATGATGTTAGAAGTACAAAATAATAGGGGCATAATCCCTTAGAATTACACTACTCTTGGCCTAATATTTTGGGGTAAAAAGGGTGACAGAAAACTCTCGCTCTTGCGCAGCATCTCTTCGAACTCACCACTCTCATCACTTTGAAGAGTGATTCCCCCACCGGCCCCATACTTCATTTCTTTCTGACCCATATCAAGTTCGGCCGTACGAATGTTAATAGAACTCGCCAAAGTTTTTCCATAAGCAAGCCAAGTGGAACCACAATAATGTCCACGAGTCTCAGTCTCAACTTCATGAATAATATCAAGCACACGTTTTTTAGGTGCACCCGTCACACTGCCACCTGGAAAGAGACACTCTAAGACTTGCCCCCAACTTGTACTCTCTGGAACAGGACAACCCACGATGGAGTACTGATGCATCAGCCCTGGCACTTGAAGAGCTTTTTGTTTTGAGATGACTTGCGCCTGAGGTTTCGCCACGCGAGAGAGATCGTTGCGAATAAGATCAGTGATCATATTCAATTCACCTAAATCTTTTTTTGATTGGCGTAGTTCATTCCAGGCGGCCTTAGGAGATTTTTGAATCGCCTGCGTGCCTTTGATGGGCATGGAGTAGAGCTCCACACCACTCTCACACACTTTCCTTTGCACCAGACACTCGGGGGAATTACTGAGAAGGAGTTTTCCCATTGTCGAGAGCCAAGTGGCGTGCGCGTAGGCGCTAATGCGTTCAGGCTTACTCCAGAGATGACGTATAAAATCTGAAGGTCTGTGATCATTTTTCCAAGAAAGATAAAAAGGGGCCGTGAGATTCACTTGATAGCAGTTGCCTGAAATAAGTTCTGAGTGAATCTTTTCAAAAGCCAATTTATATTCATCCCAAGTGGGCACTTGCAAAAACTTCAATCGCGGTGGATTCACTTCATGCTTCCACAAATCATCAAGCTTAATTCTTTTGGCCTTAAGATATTCAATCTCAATGGCCAGCGGGAGATGGCCTGGAACCAAGTCCGCTTGTCCGTGAAACAAATGACCAAGCTCATAGAGAAGATGCAAAACTTTTGGTTTCGCAAATGTCGCATTCAGAGGAATTTCATGAAGAGATTCAAGAAAAGAAGCAATTCCACCAGGAAGCTTTCTTCCTGATAAAAGATCAAGTGAATGATGACGGTAATGCAGGCGTGCAAGATGGGGTTTAAAGCAATAGAGGAACTCCCCTTTCTGCCCTTGAGCGAAAAGGGACCACATCTTTAAGCCTCTGGACGCTGAAAATCGAGCTCAGCGAATTTAGTTTGCGATGCAATCCATGCCAGATCCACATCTCCAGGTTCACCAGCACGGTTTTTGGCGACGATCACGGTCGCAATTCCTTTCTTCGATGAATTAGGATCACCCATATCTGGACGATGAATCAAACACACAATATCGGCATCCTGCTCAATGGCTCCTGATTCGCGAAGGTCTGAAAGCTGAGGTCGTTTATCCGTTCTTGATTCTGAAGAACGATTGAGCTGAGAGAGCGCAATAATGGGACAGCCCAATTCTTTAGCGAGCTCTTTAAGTCCCCTTGAGATTTCCGAAATTTCTTGTTCACGAGAAGGCTTACGGATATGGGGCTGCATAAGTTGAAGGTAATCGATGATGATCATGCCAAGACCTTGTTCGGCCTTAAGACGGCGACACTGAGAGCGAATATCAATCAGTGTGGTAGCACCTGAATCATTGATGACGATGGGTAATCGAGAGAGTTGTTGCACGGCCGAGAACATGTTCTTCATGTCATGGGGGCCAAAATCTTTTGTGCGAATTTTTCTTGAATCGATATTGGCTTCACTGGATAAAATTCTCAAACCTAATTCGTTGGTTAACATCTCCATCGAATAGATCGCGACAGGAAGACCTGATTGCTTGCAGCCATTGACCGCCCAATTAAGCACAAGAGATGTTTTACCCACACCAGGTCGGGCGGCAATAACGATAAGTTGACCGGGCTGAAGACCTAAAAGTTTTCTATCAATTGAAGGAAAGCCAGTCGGCATTCCAGTTATTTCACCCTTGGCGCGATTAGAGCGCTCAAGATCTTTTAAACTCTCATGCAAAGACTCTTTAAGAGAGCGCATGGAATTTTTCTTGGCCTGATTCGTGAGTTTAAAGAAACTAGATTCCACCTCACCTAAGAAATCATCCACATCCCCAGTAAAATTTGTTCCCGCTTGGACCACTCGCGAAGCCGCTCTCACCACTTCTCTTAAGACAGCTTTCTGTTTTACTGATTTAGCATAAGCTCCAATGTTCGCAGCTGAAGGCACATCTTCAGCAAGAGCAACCAGCGCACTCTGTCCGCCCACTCGCTCAAGTTTGCCCATGTCATTAAGCTTTGAGCTTACTGTCACTAGATCAAAAGGCTGAGTGCCAACATGCAAATCACGAATCGCTTCGAAAATCATTCCATATTGTGGATGGTAGAAATCATCGGCTTTTAGTGAAAGATCACTGATCTCATCAAAAGATCTGTTATCAATCAAAAGAGAGCCGAGCACAGCTTTTTCAGCAGTGTAATCGTGAGGAAGTTCTTGGGTGATTTTATCGTTAGACATTTATCTAGATTGCCATTCAAGAGGCATACGAGCAACGGACGTTGTGCCAAAACAAAAAAAGAAAGGCCCCTTTCGGGGCCTTCTAAAAGCGTTAGCTTTTGTAAGAATTTTATTCTTCGTTGTTAGCAGCAAGAGCAGCTTCTTCAGCAGCTTTAGCAGCAGCTTCAGCAGCGATCTTAGCCGCTTTCTTATCAGCGTTGCGCTTAGCAGCTTCAGCAGCAGCTTTCTTTAACTCTTCGGCCTGAACAGGATCGATCATGATCTTAAGTTTAAAGTTAGCAACGACATCGTTACCAAAAAGGCGGGCCTTACAATCGTAAGTTCCCATGCTTTTTACTGCACCTTCGATGTTGATCAAACGGCGCTCAACGTGAATGCCTTTTGACTCAAGCTCTTTGCTGATATCAAGAGTAGTCACAGATCCGAAAAGTTTTCCGTTCTGACCGACTTTCTTGATCATCTCAATAGTTGTGCCATCAAGCTTCTTCTTGATTTCTTTTGCTCCAGCTTGCTCAGCTTCGATTTTCTTAGAAAGCGCTTTTTGGCGATCTTTAAGAACGTTAGAGTTTTTCTCATCAGCCACTAAAGCGAACTTACGTGGAAGAAGGAAGTTACGTGCGAAGCCTTCAGCTACGCTTACGATTTGGCCGATATTGCCGACATTTTTTACTTTTTCGAGAAGGATAACCTTCATAACAGCTCCTTAATTTGAAACTTTCTTTTTAAATTTGTTATTAAAATCAAACCAAGTGTCGAAAATTCCCAACACCGCCACCATCCACGGAATAAAAAAGACTACACCCATCACGAAGATCGTGCGGAGAAATCCTAATATTTGAAAATGGTTGAGGAAGTTAAGAGTAACTCCAAAACCTTGGAAGAAATAAAAGACACCAATTGTTTGCAATAAAAGCATTCCAATGACCTCACCCCATACTGGGATGAGCTGATTTCCCCAAACGGCCATAGCAAGAGAAATTGCCACCACATATGCTCCAGCGAATGGAACTTTAAATGAGAGCAAATGATTTTCATCAAACTCATGCGTAACGGCAGGCTGAAGAAGGCGACGTCCTTTTAAAACTAAATAGGTATTCACCCATAAGATAAAAAACACGCCCATCACAAGATAGCCTGGAATTGTTCTCAAGATTTCTTGAGCAATTTCCCCAGCAGGTCTTGCAAGTCCAAGATCAGAGAGATCTTGTTGAAATGTTCCTGCTTTTTTTGCTTCTTCAAGCTTCGTAATCACTTTTGAAACTTCAATTGTCGCAATTTCCATAATTGTTTTCTTCTCAGCTTTTACATAACTAGTGAGACCACCAGCAAATAAAACTAAAAAGACAATTCCAGTTGCGACGAGAGACCTTACTGGTTTCCATGAACGCAACATCGTTTCAGAAATAACAACAGCGAAAAATGACAAAAGAAAATAAGATGAAGCAAGAGTGTAATCTAGAACTCCAGAAGCTCCAAGAGCGACACAAAGCAGAAGTCCCGCCAACATTAATGAATAGCCACGCATACGTCCATACAACACAGTGGCAATCGCCAATGGGAATGGAGTAAAGATGGCCATCAAATAACTTAAACATAGGACGACACTAGAGGCTCCTAGAAGAAGCCAGCGTGAGATTCCGAGTTTAGGTTGTTGAAGGATTTCTGTGGTCATTGTTCCTCAGATTATCTAGCGATATCGCCAGAAGTATAACTGATAAGACCCATTGCACGGCCGCGCTTAATAGCATCGCAAGCTTTGCGTTGGAACTTAGGAGTTAATCCAGTGATACGAGCTGGAGAAATTTTTCCAAACTCATTCACTAACCAACCGTATGACTTAGGGTCTTTCCAGTCTGGAGAAGTTTTCATTGCAGAGAAGTAACAAGACTTGCGCTTTGAATACATGCGCTTCTCTTTATCACCGCCGCCCTCGTCTCCGCCTTCGTCACCTTCTTCAATGTTTGCAGAAGCTGCAGCAGATTGAGTGTGGTTAGGGTTTTTGTAATTCTTAACGATTTCATCTTTTTGAGAATCATCACCAAGTTTTACGATGATTGAGCGAACAACACCTTCGTTGATACGAAGCTTACGCTCAAGTTCCATGTTGGCAGTCCCTTTAGACTGATACATGAAGTAAAAGAAATTACCTTTTCTGAGACCTGACTCAAAGGCTTGTGCGAATGTCTTCACACCCCATGCGTCGCTCACAAGGATTTCTCCTCCGAACTCTTTTACTGTTTCTGTGATGATGTTTTTGGCCGAAGCAACAGCTTCTTCCGTAGCATCGGGCTTCACGACGATCGCCGTTTCGTAGATCATGGTTCCTCCTGGGATATAATTATGCCCATAGTCTTAATTGCTATGAGCGAGTGGAAAACCGAATAAATGTGCACGAAATCTAGCATCGCTCCCTATAGAAGTCCATGTTTTCGAAGGTTTGCGCGACGGATAAGATTTACTCATTATATTTTAATGAGTTAGAAGAAATGATATATTGCATCAACTTTTTTAATCTTAGCTAGGAGCCCCCTATGAAACGCCTTCTCTTGTCTTTAACCCTTATCGCTTCTTCAGCTGCAATGGCCCAAGCCAATGGCCCAGTTGATGTTTGCCGTCGTATTAGCGCATGGAATTCAACCAATGGTGCAAGCTGTGCTCAAGTGATTTCTCGCTCACGCTTTGATCAGGCCGTTATTGATGTCGCCTATGGTTTAGCGAACACCGGTAATACATCCGCTTCTCTCTCAGTTATGCAGACTGGAGCGAATCGCCGCATGGATGCCAACACCACACGCGTTTGTACTCGCGTGGCTTCATGGAATGCGACGAATGCTATCGCATGTGTCGCCAATGCTCTTGATGCTTCATTTGATGAATCAGCATTAAACGTGGCTTACAATCTTGCAAACTCTGGAAACACGTCTGCGGCGGTTGAAGCCTTAAAGAATGCTCGTGATGCTTATATTGTTCCAAGTGCAGCTCGCGTGTGTGAACGCGTAGCTAGCTGGAATGCAACGAATGGAGCTGCTTGTGTGGCGATTATTGCGAACAAAGATTTTATGAATGGAACCGAGAGCATCTGTTATGACTTGGCGAATTCTGGAAACACAAGTTCAGCTAACCAGTGTTTGTTAAATGCAGGGATCCAATACAATCCATATCCTCCAATGCCGACTCAAATCACGATGGATTCAATGCAGTTTAGTGACATCCAGAGAGGCCTTAAGAAAGCCGAGCGTATGCTTGACCGTGGAATGATTGAAGAAGCGCGCCGCTCGATTATGGACTTAAACCGTACGATTGATGAAGTTGCTGCACAAAACGGTGCAGGTCGTATCGGTGGTGGAAGAGGTCGCTAGTTTTTCGCTTATACTTTAGAAATAAAAAAAGCCTCCTGATGGAGGCTTTTTTTTATGAGAATCACACTTCAAGAAAACTGAAGAACATTCTGTTTATTATAGAATATTAATTTTCCTTCACTCATCTATAATTTAATCATTGGGGAGTAGTTCACTCATCACGAGTTCCTAAATCGTCAGCACGGCTTAAAACCCCGGTTTAGGTATAAAGAACAAGACCAAATAACAAAGGCAATTTTATGTCTAGGTATTTGGTGTTACCCTTATTTATTTTCATATTCTCTTGCTCTTCAATTCCCCCATCTCAACAACAAGGCAGACACCACAGTATTGGCCCTCAGTGGGATCAAGAATCAATTGAAAAAAACTATATAGAAAGACTCATTCGATAAAATGGAGACCAAAATGAAAAACCTACAATATGACCTCTTAGAACTTCAAAAGTACGCAAATTCTCAAGCACCACTGACCTCAATATTTATTCCAATGAAAATGAACCTGGTCCCTTTTGCGATTATTTTCAAAACCCTAACAGATGTTGCCAACAAGCTAAGAGAGAAAGATGGGTACCCAATAATGAAATTTGAAACTCCTTTATGGGAGAGGTGGAAGATCACGGGAGCTCACTCTATTGCCATCTATTATACCGACAAAATGATTAAGATTGTTCCACTTAGCATGAAGGTGCAGCCAAGAGTTATCGTCGCAAAATCATTTCACGTAAAACCCATTGTCGCTTGTATCGAGAGCCATCAAGAGAACATGCTTTTGCACTTTCATAATAGTGGAGCCACTCTATACAGAATCTCAGTCGACTCAGATGAAATTATTGAAAGCTATATCCCTTCCTCAACCCAGAAGAGAGGCTTATGGTTTGAGAATATTTCTAAATCAACACTTAATGAATTCCTCTTATTTATAAAAAGAGATGTCATAGAGGCCAGCAATGGTAAAGAGAAGTTCATAACGATTACGGGACTCGAGTCTTCTGCCTTAAGCAATGAAAAGTTTTGGGCTGACTTAAAATTACCAGTCATATACATGCCAGATTCACTTAATTCAGGCTATCCAAGGAATGCAATAGCATTATCTAGAATGAGGCTTTTGAAAAACGTTGATTCATATTTCACTGATTTGGTCTCAGATTATTCTAAGACAGCAAAAAGCTCTGACCTAGACCTTACGATGGTTTGCTCAAAAATAATAAATCAAGAGATCTCAAAATTGTATGTTTCACTTGAGGATATCTATTTCGGAGAAATAGACCCGGTGACTGGATTTACAAAACTGAATAAATCACAAAAAAATACGAAAGATGATGACATACTCGATGATCTTGTTGAACTAGCTATAGGCAAAGGAATTAATGTGCACGTCGTCCCAAGACGTTTCATGCCAGAAGGAAGAGCGCTTCTCGTTTCTTAATTTATAAGGTTCATTTTAAATGTTAATGTATGTTTTATGTGTTGTATTGGGTCTCATCGCTCTTGTTTGGAGTGCTGATAAATTTGTAGATGGTTCATCGGGGGTGGCTAAGTACTATGGAGTGCCACCCCTATTAATAGGAATGATCATCGTTGGATTTGGAACTTCAGCTCCAGAATTGATTGTTTCAATGATGGCCTCCTATCAGGGAAACTCCGAAATAGCGATGGGCAATGCTGTTGGGTCAAATATTACGAATATTGGTCTCATCTTAGGTGTAACTGCCATTTTATCGCCTATAGCTGTCAATTCCCAAATCGTAAGACGTGAAATTCCAATTTTAATTGTAGTGACAATAATCTCAATACTTCTCATCCTTGATTATCATCTTAGTCGTTTTGATGCCATTATCCATATTTTACTTTTTGTTTCTCTCGTCTTGTGGACTGTTAAAAATGGAATGCAAAATAAAAACGATTCTTTCTCACAGGAAATGAATGTAGAGCTTCAGAGTTTACACCATTCATCAATCAAGAAATCCTATTTTTATTTATTGATTGGACTAGCCTTACTGATTATCAGTTCTAGAGTTTTAATATATGGGGCAATTGGCTTTGCGACGATACTTGGCATTCCTGACACGACTATTGGGCTTACAATTGTTGCCATTGGAACATCTCTTCCAGAACTTGCATCATCGATAGTGGCATCTCGAAAAGGTGAACCTGACATTGCTTTAGGAAATGTTATTGGATCAAACCTGTTCAATTCTCTGGCCGTAGTTGGAATAGCCGGCACTGTAAAACCTCTCTCTTTTGGGGGAGATATTGTCCACAGGGATGGCTTAGTCATGTTTTTATTTACAGTTTTATTATTTATATTTGCTTACGGTTTCATAGGAAAAGGTCGCATTAATAGAATTGAAGGATCAATTCTATTAATCACCTATATCGCGTACATCGGTTATCTTGTGACAACAACAATTTGAGATTTTTTATTCTTTGGTCTCATGAGAATAAATCTCATACTGCTCGATATGATAATTATTGTCAGCTCGAATTAAGAGCGTTTTCTGGTAACTCTCTTCCATCATTTCAATCATGCCGAAATCTTCACTCGATAATCTCGCACAGACTTCTGGATGCGCAAAAATGGTGACCTTGGTCGCCTTCGTGCGCTTCAGCGTCTTCCCTGCTTCGCGGATGATCTCATAGCTCACAGTTTCTACACTCTTTACTCTCCCCACTCCTTCACAATATGGGCAAGTCTCACACATGGTGCGAATAAGAGTATCCCTCGTGCGTTTGCGAGTCATCTCGACCAGACCAAGACCAGAAATCGGAAGAACGTTAGTTTTTGAGCGATCTTTCTTCAGGGCTTCAAGAAGAGCAGAGTAAACCGCCTGACGGTTCTCTTCCTTTTCCATATCAATGAAATCGATAATGATGATACCGCCACAATTTCTCACTCGTAACTGATAAGCAATCTCTTTAACCGCTTCCAGATTGGTTTTCACAATCGTCTCTTCAAGCGTTTTTTTACCGACAAATTTTCCAGTATTCACATCGATTGAAACCAGTGCTTCAGTTTGATCGATATTGATCGAGCCACCGGATTTTAAGAAGACTTGGTTTGATAGGGCGCGCTCAATTTCAAGATCAATCCCCAAATGCTCAAAGACAGGAATCTCTCCGTCATGCATTTTAAGTTTCGCCTTAAGATTCGGAAGATAATTTTTGGTAAATTTATCCACCTGGCGCATGACTTGTTTAGAATCGACAACAATCTGATCAACATCTTCATCGGTGATGTCCCGAAGTGCACGTTGAACAAAGGTGAGATCTTGATGAAGCTCACAAGGAGCTTTTGATTTCTCTAATTTTTTTTGCGTATCTTTCCAAAGCTTCACGAGCATATTGTAGTCATTCTTTAAGACTTTATAGCTCTGCCCTTCGGCGACAGTTCTAGCGATAATCCCGCACCCTTCAGGACGAATACTATCCAGCACATCCTTGAGACGCTTTCTCTCTTCTTCACTCTCAATTCTGCGTGAGACACCAGTGTGTTCGATGAAAGGCATATAGACAATGTGGCGACCCGCAAGCGTGATATGACGAGTGACTCTTGGGCCTTTGGTTGAAATCGGCTCTTTTGCAATTTGAACCACAATCTCATCGCCCTCATTTAAGAAGTCTTGGATTTTCACATCCGGGCGAAACTTCATATCCACGGTTTCTGTGAGACTTGAGAGTTCATCGGGAATAACTTCACCCAATCTTCTTGGCGTGGGAGCTTCTCCCGTCTGCGCTTTCTCCATCGCCGCTCTTTGTTCTTCAAGAGTCGGAATGTAGGCATCATCCACATACAAGAAAGCGGCCCGATCAAGGCCGATATCAATGAAAGCAGATTGCATACCGGGAAGCACTCGTAAGACTTTACCTAAATAGATATCGCCCACGGTTGCGTGTTTGCGGTGAGGCGCTTGGCGCTCCACCAGGAAGTCGAGGATCTCACCATTCTCAATGAGCGCAATACGGCACTCATTGTGAGTCTGATTGATCACAAGTTCTTTGGCCATGAATGTCCTAACT